>NZ_JBDZDS010000002.1:360755-733564 GCF_040045035.1 Mesorhizobium sp. KR1-2
CTCCCGATCGCTGGCCGCCTTTAACGGCACCCGCCGAACCTCCTCCCTCGGCGGGTGCTGTTCTCCAAGGGCCTTCGCACCCTCAAATGGCGAAAGGAATTTCGTCGGCGCCTACCTCCTCCCAGGCTCCGATGAATAAGGTCAGCGTTCACCTCCTCCCGATCGCTGGCCGCCTTTAACGGCACCCGCCGAACCTCCTCCCTCGGCGGGTGCTGTTCTCCAAGGGCCTTCGCACCCTCAAATGGCGAAAGGAATTTCGTCGGCGCCTACCTCCTCCCGGGTTCCGATGAATAAGGTCAGCGTTCACCTCCTCCCGATCGCTGACCACTCTACCGACACCCGCCGGACCTCCTCCCCCGGCGGGTGTTGTCGTTTTCGGACAAGGCGTTGCCGTCGATTGATTTCCTTGGCTGAGCAGCCTATTTCCAACGCATGACAACAAAACCCTTGCATATCATCGGCGGTGGTCTGGCCGGCTCCGAAGCGGCCTGGCAGGCTGCGCAGGCCGGCGTTCCCGTCATCCTTCACGAGATGCGCCCGGTGCGCGGCACCGACGCGCACAAGACCGAGTCGCTGGCCGAGCTGGTCTGCTCGAACTCCTTCCGTTCCGACGATGCGCAGGCCAATGCGGTGGGCCTGCTGCATGCCGAGATGCGCCTGGCCGATTCTCTGATCATGAGATCGGCCGATGCCCATCAGGTGCCGGCCGGCGGCGCGCTGGCGGTCGATCGCGACGGATTTTCCGCGGCGGTCACCGCAACGCTCGAGGCCCATCCGCTGATCACCATCCAGCGCGAGGAAGTCACCGGACTGCCGCCTGAGGAGTGGGACCAGGCAATCATCTCCACCGGACCGCTCACCGCACCGTCGCTGGCGGAGGCAATCGCGCAGCGCACCGGCGCCGACGCACTGGCCTTCTTCGACGCCATCGCCCCGATCGTCTATTTCGAGTCGATCGACATGAACACCTGCTGGTTCCAGTCGCGCTACGACAAGGTCGGCCCCGGCGGCACCGGCAAGGATTACATCAACTGCCCCATGGACAAGGCCCAGTACGAGGCCTTCGTGCAGGCGCTGATCGACGGCGACAAGACCGAGTTCAAGCAGTGGGAAGGCACGCCCTATTTCGACGGCTGCCTGCCCATCGAGATCATGGCCGAACGCGGCGTGGAGACACTTCGCCACGGCCCGATGAAGCCGATGGGCCTGACCAACCCGCACAATCCGACGGTGAAGGCCTATGCGGTCGTCCAGCTTCGGCAGGACAACGCGCTCGGCACGCTCTACAACATGGTCGGCTTCCAGACCAAGCTGAAGTACGCCGAGCAGGTGCGCATCTTCCGCATGATTCCTGGCCTGGAGAATGCAGACTTCGCGCGTCTCGGCGGGCTGCATCGCAACACCTACATCAATTCGCCGACGCTGCTCGACCCCACGCTACAACTGAAGGGCCGCCCCGGCCTGCGCTTCGCCGGCCAGATCACCGGCTGCGAGGGCTATGTCGAGTCGTCTGCCGTCGGCCTGCTGGCCGGACGCTTCGCAGCCGCCGAGATTCTCGGCCGCGAGGTTTCGACACCGCCGGCCACCACGGCGTTCGGCGCCCTGCTCAACCACATCACCGGCGGCCACATCGTTTCCGACGACGAGCCGGGCAAACGCTCTTTCCAGCCGATGAACGTGAATTTCGGCCTGTTCCCGCCAGTCGAGGCGCCAAAGCCGGAAGGCAAGCGGCTGCGCGGCAAGGACAAGATTGTCGCCAAGCGCCATGCAATCACCGCACGTGCGCTGGCCGATTGCCGTGCATGGCTCGGCATCCCCGCTGAGGCGCAGGCCGCGGAATAGCCGGCATTTCAGAAAGACAGCAGAACGCGCCCGCCTCTGGCGGGCGTTTTCATTCGGCCGGAGCGATCCCACCCGGCAGGCCCGGCTTGCCCGCTTCATCCGGATGCCGGCGGACATAGTCTGCCTTCAGGTGTTCCGAAGTCTTGCGCGATCCGTCGTGGCTCCAGCCGGGCGGCCGGAACAGGTAGCCGAGGCGCTGCCCAATCGCCAGCCCCGGCGCGACTGCATCGCGGAACATGCCGATCCATTCGTGGAAGGCGACCTTCACCGGGTTGAACGTGCCGATGTTCTTGACGATGCCATAGCGCGGCTGATCCTCGGGCAGTTCCTGCACGAAGGTGCCGAACATGCGGTCCCAGACGATCAGCGTGCCGGCGTAGTTCGCATCGAGATAGCGCGGATTGGTGGCGTGGTGAACGCGGTGGTGCGAGGGCGTGTTGAAGATGAATTCGAACCAGTTCCACATCCGGCCGATGGTCTCGGTATGGATCCAGAACTGCCAGACAAGATTGAAGCCGAAGACGAAGGCGATGACCGCCGGGTGGAAGCCCAGCAACACCAGCGGCACTTGCAGCACGAACATGCCGGTGAACAGGCCGGTCCAGCTCTGCCGCAAGGCTGTCGAGAGATTGTAGTGCTGGCTGGAGTGGTGGTTTACGTGCTCGGCCCAGACCCAGCGGACGCGGTGAGCGATGCGGTGGTACCAGTAGTAGCGCAGGTCATCAAGCAGGAAGGCGGCAACGAACACCCAGACCGACAGCCCGAGATTGAAGAAGCGGAACTGCCAAACCCACATCAGCGCCGTGTAGGAAACTACGCCGAGAAGCAGCCCGGCGACGACGTTTCCGGTCCCCATCATCAGGCTGGTCAGGGTGTCGCGCGTTTCGAACGCGCCTTTTGCCCTGCCCGTGCGCACCAGCCAGAGTTCGATCAGGATCGCCGCGACGAAGAAGGGAATGGCGAGTTGCGTGACCTGCGGGAAATCGTAGCTTTCCATCGTCATGCCTCCAAAGCGCGCGCCGGCTCGGCAAGCTCAATCGCCTTCAGCACGGCGCTTGCGTCACGGGCGTCGGCGAATGCAAACCTCCCTCCGGCCCAGGTGAAATCCCTGAAACGTATCGACACCACACTCGGCTCGGCGAGTGAGGCGGAGACGACGTCCGGCGGCGTGACGATGCGTGTGAGGAAGCGGTCGCCGAAGGTCTGGACGATACCGCTGCGGCCGCCGTCGAGTTCCATGAAGGCAGTGCGCCGGTCGGCGGTGAGACGCACCTTGCGGACGGCTTCGTCGGGGAAATCCTGTTGGAAGTGGCGGAGCGCGTCGTCGGCGCCATCGAGCGTCGCCCACTTGCTGCCGCCAGTGAAATGCACCGCAACGACGCAAAGGCTTATCCCGACAACCACGATGGCTACGAGGACAGGCAGGCTCATCAGCCGATTTTCTCCCCCACTGCCGCCGGCTCCAGGCGGGCGGCAACGGTCAAGAAGTAACACGACTGACGTTTACGTCAAATGATTCGGCTTCCAGCCGCGGGCGGCGCGGCGGAACAGGATCGCGTGCCGGTACCAGGCCGCCACGTCGGCGTGGTCCGTCAACGCCTTCGTGCCTATCCTGCGCAAGCGGTTGAGATAGGCGCGGGTCAGGGCCACGGGCAGGTAGGCCGGACGCAGTGAGACGGGCAGACCCGGTGCGCCGCGTTCGAAGGCCGAGAGGTGTTCGTCAGCCAAGGCGATCATGGCCGCCAGGGCGCCAGCCACCCCTGCCCCGCCATCGCCCGTGATGAACTCTTCCGGCGAGGAGCCGACAGCAGAGAGGATGTCGCGCGGGACGAAGCATTGGCCGCGCGCGCGGTGGAGCGGCAGCAGGCGGAGCAGACCGGTAATCGCCTGGGCGCAGCCGGCATGCCCGGCAAGATTTGCGAAGGCCGGGGCGGTCGATGGGTCGAGCGCCAGCGAGGCCAGCTGGATGATCGCCCCCGCAGTTTCGCCGCAATAGCCCTCGAGGTCGTTTCGCGACGGCATCGGGTCATCGTAGAGATCGAAAATCCGCGCATCGAGATAGTTCTGGAAGGCGGCCTGCGGCAGATTGTTTGCGCTGATCGCTTCGACCAACGCTTCCGCCACCGGGTGGCCGGAGGCGGCCTGCGCGGTTCCGGCGGCAATCACATCGCGCCACCATTGCAGCCGCACCTCGCCGGGCAGCGGCTCGCGGATGCGGTCGCGCACGGCCGCAATCTCGGCATTGAATGCATAGAGTGCCAACAGTGCCGGCCGCCTGTCCTCCGGCGCATAGAGCGCGCTGAGATAGCGGTCGCGGTCGGCGGCCCGAGCCGCCTCCATCACGATCTTGGAGTGATCATCCATGTCAGTCGACGGCAATCAGCGCGGCAGCGACGGCGCGGTCTTCGGCCAGAAGCACGTTGTAAGTGCGCACGGCAGCCCCCGTCGACATCGGGTCGGCCGAAATCTTCTGTTCCCGAAAAGCCCCCCGCAGGGCCGGCGGCAGCGGGCGCAACTCGCTGCCGGTCCCGAGGAGCAGGATCTGGATCTCCTGCGCTTCCGCCAGCACCCGTGCGAAATCTTCAGCCACGAGCGCCAGCGGGTCGGCCGGCTCCCATCCATAGATGCCTGAGGGCAGGCACAGAAGGGAGCCGCGATGCGACATGTCGGCGAAGCGGAAGCCGCCATTGCCATAGGCCTCGATCGGGGCGCGACCGGGAAAATGCGCCTCTCGGATGACGATCCCTGCCATGGCTGTCTTTCAACGGCTCCTGAAAGAGCGCGCCCGAAGGCGGTTACTTCTTCGCGTTCTGGTTGGCGACGGGCTCGCCCTTCACCCGCACGTCGGCGATGGTCGAGCGCAGCGCCGTGACCTTGAGGCCGTTGCCGAGATCGACTTCCAGCTCGTTGTCATCGATCACCTTGGTGACCTTGCCGACGAGACCGCCGCCGGTAACGACCGTGTCGCCGCGGCGCACTGCAGCCAGCATCTCGCCGCGCTTCTTGAGCTGCTGGCGCTGCGGCCGGATGATCAGGAAGTACATGATCACGAAAATCAGGACGAACGGCAGGACGCTGATAAGCATATCGGGAGCGGCGGCAGTGGTGCCTTGGGCGTATGCCGGTGTCACGAACATCAAAAAACTCCTGAAAATAGACGGATAGCTCGCAACGAGCCCCCTAGTGAAAGCTGCGCGGAATATAGTGGCTGGAGCGACCTTTGCAACCGCGTTGGCACATTGGAGGCCTGCTTTCCCCGTGTCCAATGCTCATGCTACAGCCATCGAGAGCCATGTGGTTAGGTTGGGTCGCTGGCAGCCGCGGATTTCGCAACAGTTCGTGCACCTGGAGAGGCAACCTCAGTCGGGGCCCATCTGCTCCGCAACTGCGGATGCGACCCAATCTAACCACATGTCGCTCCAAATATGTCTTCATGTGAATGGACCTGGAAAATGACCGACAACACCTTGGAAGCGCTCACCCAGAAGCTCGATCTGCTGATCGAGGCGGTGGGGCGCCTCGCACCGCCAGCAGCCCCGCGAAGCGACCTCGAGGCAGCGGACTGCTTCGTATGGGACGCCGACCGTAGCTTCCTGGAGCCCGTCCAGCGCGTCAACCGCGTAGACATCGGCCTCATCCGCGGCGTCGACCGCGTACGCGACATCCTGGTGGACAACACCGAACGCTTCGCATCCGGCCTGCCGGCCAACAACGTGCTGCTGTGGGGTGCCCGCGGCATGGGCAAGTCCTCGCTGGTCAAGTCGGTGCATGCCGCGATCAACGCGTCCGGCAAAAACAAGGCGCCGCTGAAGCTGGTCGAGATCCATCGTGAGGACATCGACACCCTGCCCAAGCTGATGGGACTGATCAAGGCCGCGCCTTTCCGCTTCATCCTCTTCTGCGACGATCTCTCGTTTGACCACGACGACACGTCCTACAAGTCGCTGAAGGCTGCACTGGAAGGCGGCGTGGAAGGCCGCCCCGCCAATGTGATCTTCTACGCGACCTCGAACCGCCGGCATCTCCTGCCGCGCGACATGATCGAGAACGAGCGCTCGACCGCCATCAATCCGTCCGAGGCGGTGGAGGAGAAGGTGTCGCTGTCCGACCGTTTCGGCCTGTGGCTCGGCTTCCACAAATGCTCTCAGGACGAATATCTGGAGATGATCGACGGCTATGTGCGCTATCACGGGCTGAACATCGAGCCGGATGCGCTGCGTGCGGAGGCGCTGGAATGGTCAACGACGCGCGGCAGCCGCTCTGGCCGCGTTGCCTGGCAATTCATCCAGGACCTGGCCGGAAGGCTGGGTCAACCCCTTAAGGACTGACATCTTCAGGACGCCAAAGAAAAACCCGCCCTTTTGAGGCGGGTTTTTTGCATCGTCGTTCCGAAGAGCCGGACCCTCTATTCGAGGTAGCCCGACGGATTGACCGGCGTCGAGTTCTTGCGGACCTCGAAATGCAGCTTCGGCGAATCGGTGTTTCCGCTCATGCCGGAGAGCGCGATTTCCTGGCCGCGCTTCACCTTCTCGCCGCGCGCCACCTTCAACTCGCTGGCGTGGCCATAGACCGTGACCAGCCCGTCCTCGTGGCGCACCAGAACGGTGTTGCCAAACTCCTTGAGGCCGTCGCCCGCATAGATGACCACGCCGTTTTCGGCGGCCTTGACGGGCGTGCCCTCCGGCACCTGAATGTCGATGCCGTCGTTGGCCTTGCCACCGCCCTTGCCATAGCCGGAGACGACGCGGCCACGCACGGGCCAGCGCATCTTTCCGATTCCGGTCGAATCGGGAGCCACGGCGGCGTCCTGCTCGACCTGGTCGATCAGCTTCTCGGACTTCCTGGGCGGCGTATAGGCGGCCACCGTCGAGGTCTCGCCAGCCGTCTTGGTCGGCCCTGCCGAGGCCGTGACGACCGGATCGGGCTTAGCTGCGGCCACGGCAGTCGTACCGCCGGCCGGAATCTGCAGTGTCTGCCCGACACGGACGATGCCGTCGTTCAGGCCGTTGGCCGACTTCAGCGCAACGGCGCTGACTCCGGTCTTCTTCGCGATCTTGGAAAGCGTGTCGCCTTCCTGCACCGTGTAAGTGCCTGCGCCAGACGCCTTGGGATCGCGGCTTGCCGGGGCGGCGGCAGAAGACGTGCCTTCGCCTTCCTTCAGCTTGGGCGCCTGCGGCAGCACCGCGAGCTGACCGCTTGGGGCCGACGGCAGCGGCGCCTTGCCTGGCATTTCGGGCTTCGAACCGGCCGACGGCCTTGCGTCCGCGACCTGCAGGTGACCGTCGGACGTGGAAGCCGGCGCCTTCAGCGTACCGGTGGAAGTCCGCTCGACGGGTGCGGCGGAGGCCAACGTCGTTGACGTGGCATGAGATGCGATGGGCGCCTGTGCGACTGCTGGCGCTGACTGAACGGGCGGAGGCAGCGGCTGGGAGGAAACAGGAGTCAGGGCGGTGCGGCTTACTGGTGCGGTCTCGGCGCTCGCCAGCGGCGCAACTTCCGTGTCGCCCGGAAAGGGCTGGCTCGGCCGGATGATCTGCCGCTGATTGGGCGTCGAGGCGGTGAAGATGTCATCGACGCCGCCGAATCGGGACACCTGCGAGCTGCAGCCCGCCGCCATCCCTGCCAGGAGGAAAACTGCCGCACCGCGCACCAAAATGCGTTCGTTCTTGGCTAAAATACTGAACCGCATTGCAACAACCCGCGTACCCGACACTGAAATCTGGCATGATTAAAGCGCGTTAATGTTACCGGTCGGTTAAGAGGCGTTAGGGATAGGCAAATGCCTCGCGTCGCGTCGGCCGTGCATGCGGCTGGAGATCGTGCCTGCGGATGCGGTCAGATTGCGGCCGCGACGCCGCGGGCCATCGGCTGGAAGCGGACCACGGCGATATCCTCGCGTTCGAAGCGGCTGCCCAGCTTGCCCAGCTTGGCCATGACCTGCTCGCCCTCGCCAGGGCCAATGGGCGCGACCATGATGCCGCCGCTGGAAAGCTGATCTGCAAAGGACCGGGGCAGGCTCTCGAAGGCCGACCAGACCACGATCCGGTCGAAGGGTCCTTCGCCCGGCAGGCCATTGGACCCGTCCGCCTGGCGCACGAAGACATTGTTGATGCCAAGAGCCTCGAAGCGCTGGCGCGCCTGTTCGATGAGGGTTTTGTAGCGGTCGACAGTGACCACCCGCGCGGCAAGCCGCGACATGACGGCAGCCGTGTAGCCCGAACCGGTGCCGATCTCCATCACCCGGCAGCCGGGTTCGATGGCAAGGGCCGCGATCACCGCCGCCTGGAGGTCGGCGCCCTCCATCGTCTCGCCGCACTCGATCGGAAGCGTCCGCTCCGACCAGGCGATGTTCTGCGATTGGGCAGGAATGAAGGCGCGCCGCGGTGTCGCTTCGAACGCGGTGATCATGTCCTTCGCAACGATGCCGCGACCGCGCAGGCGTAGGAGAAAGGCAGCGAAACCTTCGCGGTCATCGACGATGTTGTTCATGCCAGCGCCTTGGTCAACTGGTGGCGGATCTCATGTGCGGTGAGGTCTAGCTTCAGTGGCGTAACCGAAACGTGCTTGCTGCGAACCGCATGGATGTCCGATCCTTCCCGCAGCTCTGGCGCCTCGCGCCCGAAGCGCAGCCAGTAGTAGGGGAAGCCGCGGCCGTCAGCGCGCTCGTCGATCCAGAGGCTGTGCACAAGCTTTCCCTGGCTGGTGACGACCGGCGCCTGCACCTCCTCGGGCGGACAGTTCGGGAAATTCACGTTCAGGAAGACGCCGCTTGGAAGATCGATCTGGAGCAGCTTTTCCAGCAGCGCGGGCGCAAGCGTCTCCACCGTGTCCCAGGGCACAATCCGCGCCTGGTCCACCACGTTGTAGGCTTGGCTGAGCGCAATCGAACGAATGCCGAGGAGCGTACCCTCCATCGCACCGGCCACCGTGCCCGAATAGGTCACGTCGTCGGCAAGATTGGCACCGGAATTCACGCCTGACAGGATGAGATCCGGCGGCTCGGGCATGACCTTGCGCACACCCATGATGACGCAATCGGTGGGCGTGCCGCGAACCGCGTAATGCCGGTCGTCGATCTTGCGCAGCCGCAGCGGTTCCGAAATCGACAGGGAGTGCGCGAAGCCCGACTGGTCAGTCTCGGGCGCGACAACCCACACGTCGTCCGAGATCGTGCGGGCGATGCGCTCGAGACACGCCAAGCCCTCGGCGTGGATGCCGTCGTCGTTGGTCAGGAGAATACGCATTAGGACCGGTTCGCCTCGATCTTCGTCGCGCCGCCCATGTAAGGACGAAGAACTTCAGGAATGGTTACGCTGCCATCCTCGTTCTGGTAGTTCTCGAGCACCGCGATCAGCGCACGGCCGACGGCCGTACCCGAACCGTTCAGCGTATGCACGAAGCGGGTGGCCTTCTCGTCCTTGACGCGATAGCGCGCATCCATGCGGCGGGCCTGGAAGTCGCCGCAAACCGAGCAGGACGAGATTTCTCGATAGGTGTTCTGGCCGGGCAACCAGACCTCGATGTCATAGGTCTTGCGGGCGCCGAAACCCATATCGCCGGTGCACAGAACAATAGTGCGGAACGGCAGTTCAAGGCGCTTCAGCACTTCTTCCGCGCACTGCGTCATGCGCTCATGCTCGGCAATCGAGCTGTCGGCGTCGGTGATGGAGACCAGTTCGACCTTGTAGAACTGGTGCTGGCGCAGCATGCCGCGCGTATCGCGGCCAGCCGAACCTGCCTCGGAGCGGAAGCACGGCGTGAGCGCCGTCATGCGCAGCGGCAGTTGCTCCTGGTTGAGGATTTCCTCACGCACCATGTTGGTCAGCGGCACTTCGGCGGTCGGGATGAGACCGAGGCGGCTTTCCCCGTGCGGCGTGAAGAACAGGTCTTCCTCGAACTTGGGCAGCTGGTTGGTGCCGAACAGCACCTCGTCGCGCACCAGAAGCGGCGGCTGCACCTCGGTGTAGCCGTGCTCGGTGGTGTGCATATTGATCATGAACTGGCCGAGCGCGCGCTCAAGCCGGGCAAGCTGGCCCTTGAGGACCGTGAACCGGCTGCCGGAGAGCTTTGCGGCGCGTTCGAAATCCATGAGGCCGAGCGCCTCGCCGATCTCGAAGTGCTCCTTCACCCAATTCGGGCGCGGTCCCACCTGCCCGACCTTGCGGATCTCGACATTGTCGTTCTCGTCGCCGCCCACCGGCACGTCGTCCAGGGGCACGTTTGGCAGCACCGCCAGCGCGTCGTCCAGCGCCTTGTCGAGTTCACGCTCGCGCGCCTCGCCGTTCTGGATGAAGGTCTTGATGTCGGCCACTTCGCCCTTGAGTTGGTCGGCTAGCGTGGAATCGCCATTGCGCATGGCGTTGCCGATCTCGCGGGAGGCCGCGTTGCGGCGCTCCTGCTTGACTTGAAGCTCGCCGAGATGCGCGCGGCGCATCTCGTCCTTGAGCAGCAGGTCGTCCACGGTCGCCTGGGCGGCCACGGACGACTGGCCGCGCTTCACCAACGCATTAACGAGGTTCTTGGGGTTCTCGCGAATCCATTTGATATCAAGCATGGTAGGAGTCCGTCGCAGTATGAGTTAAATCACAACCGCGACGGCGGATCGAAAGGCGATCAGCTCGCGGCGTTACCGTCGCCTGAACCTTGCAGCGAAGCCTTTTCGGCCACTGCTTCGGAGGCTTCCTTCTTCTCACGCGCCACGCGTTCCTGTTCGCGATTCCGTTCGATCATCCGGGCGGTCCAGATGGAGACCTCGTAAAGAAGGATGGTTGGAAGGGCAAGACCGATCTGGCTGACCGGGTCCGGCGGCGTCAGCACCGCGGCGACGACGAAAGCGAGAACGATCGCCCATTTGCGCTTGCTGGCAAGCGCATCGGCCGAAAGAAGCCCCACACGCGCCATCAGCGTCGTGATGACCGGAAGCTGGAACACCAGGCCGAAGGAGATGATCAGCGTCATGATCAGGCTGAGATATTCCGAAACCTTCGGCAGCAGCGAGATCTGGACCTGATTGTCGGTTCCCGCCTGCTGCATGGCCAGGAAGAACCACATCACCATCGGGGTGAAGAAGAAGTAGACCAGCGACGCGCCCATCAGGAACAGGATGGGCGATGCGATCAGGAACGGCAGGAACGCACGACGCTCGTTGCGATAGAGGCCCGGCGCGACAAACTTGTAGATCTGCGCGGCAATCAGCGGGAAGGCGATGACGATGCCGCCGAACATGGCAAGCTTGATCTGCGTGAAGAAGAATTCCTGCGGCGCGGTGTAGATCAGCTCGACCTTATGCGGGTCGAGGCCGGCCCAGGCCGTCGCCCACTTGAAGGGGATGACCAGCAGGTTGAACAGGTGCTTGGCAACGAAGAAGCAGCCGAGGAAGGCCACGAAGAACCCTCCAAGGCACCAGATGAGTCGCCTGCGCAGTTCGATCAGATGCTCGATCAGCGGCGCCGATGATTTTTCGATTTCGTCGTCCTGTTCGCTCACTTGGCGCTTCCAGCTGATGTCTTCTTGGCGGCGGGCTTGGCTTTTTCAGCGGCTGCCGCAGTCTTCGTGGATTTCGGCGCGGCCGCTTTCGCTGCCGGCTTTGCTGCAGCCTTGGCCGCGGGCTTCGCGGCTGGGACCTTGGCACCGCTCTTGGCTGCGGCAACCTTGGGAGCTGCCTTGCTCGCCGAGGCCTTGGCAGCCGCGGCCTTAGACTTGGCCGGCTTTGCAGGCGCAGGCTCCGGCTGCGCCGTAGCTGCTGCGACCTGGACAGGTTCCGGATTTGCCGGGGACGCTGCTACCGCCTCGCCTCCTGAAGCACCGGGCATGGCCGTGGCACCCCCTTTCAGAGGCTCCGCCGGCTGGGCCGCATCGCTAGCGGGTGCCGGAGCCGGAGAAGGCGCCGGCTTGATCGCGTCGATCCCGGCGCGAACGTCGGCAGCCGCCTGCTCGAAGGGATTGAGCTGCTTCTTGATCTGCTCAGTCGGGTTCAGGCTGCGCAAATCGTCGATGGACCGCTTGACATCGTCAAGCTCCGCCTCCTTGAGCGCCTCGTTGAACTGTCTCTGGAAATCGCCGGCCATGGCCCGCAGTTTCGCCGTCGTCTTGCCGAACGTGCGCAGCATGCGCGGCAAGTCCTTGGGCCCGACGACCACGATCATCACGATCGCGATCACGAGCAATTCGCTCCAGCCGATATCAAACATGTTTACCCAACCCGACTAGCGGAAAGCACTTCAGCTTTTGCTGGTTTTTTCCTTCGTCTGGATGGCTTCGTCGGCACGATGCTCCACGGTGCGGGCATCGACGGGCTTGACGTTCTCGTCGTCATCCTCGTCGGACATGCCCTTCTTGAAGCTCTTGATGCCCTTGGCCATGTCGCCCATCAGCTCAGGTATCTTGCCGCGGCCGAACAGCAGCAGCACGACTACCAGCACGATGAGCCAGTGCCAAATCGAAAAGGAACCCATGGTAACTCTCTCTCGAACGATTTCCTGAAGATTGATCTATGCGCTTTCACGCTGTGTTTCAAACAGAAGTACGTCAGACTTGCGCAAGGAAAGCCAGATGTCACGCGCTTTTGCAGACAGTGCCCCACAACGTATACGAGCGCGCACCGGCGCTTCGGCGCCCGAAACGGCAAGTTCGAGCAATTCCACGACGCCGAGGAAGCGGCGCGACAGAATTCTGGCCTCGACTTCCCCTGCTGTCTCGCTGACGTCGATCCCGGTCAGCCGCACGGCCACAGTGGCCGCCGCGCCGTCCTGAAGGCCCGGCGCAGGCACGCGGCCCACCGGCGTATCGACCGTTTCCCCCTGCGCGCGGCCGTTGAAGACGTTGAGCTCGGAGAAGAAACCGGCCACGAAGAGATTTGCGGGCTTGAGATAAAGCTCCTCGGCGCGGCCCGATTGCACCAGCCTGCCGTCCTTCAGGAGCGCGATGCGGTCGGCCATTCGCATGGCCTCCTCAGCGTCATGGGTCACGACGATTGCGGTGGCACGGCTCTCGCGCAGGATCGCCAGGGTCTCGGCGCGCACACTGTCCTTCAGCCGGGAATCCAGCCCCGAGAATGGCTCGTCCATCAGCAGCACCGCCGGGCGTGGAGCGAGCGCGCGCGCCAGCGCCACGCGCTGCTGCTGGCCACCCGAAAGGATGTGCGGATAGGAATCGGCATGATGGCTCAAACCCACCCGCGACAGCGCGATCATGGCCTCGCGCCGCCCTTCCTCGGCCGACAGGGCGGTCAGGCCGAAGCGGACGTTGTCCAGGATGGTGAGGTGCGGAAAGAGCGCGAAATCCTGGAAAACCAGGCCGATCGAACGCTTTTCCGGGGGCAGGAACACGCTGGGTCCGGCAATCTCGCGCTCGTTGAGCAGCACGCGCCCGCTCGTCTGCGCCTCAATGCCGGCGGCGATGCGCAGCAACGTCGTTTTGCCGGAACCCGAAGGCCCAAGCAGGCACAGCACTTCGCCCGGCTCCGCCGCCAGCGAAACGTCCCGCAGCGTCTCAGTCCCGGGACTGAAGGAATGGCAGATATTCTCGAAGGCCAGTCGCGCGGCAAAAGTGACACCTGCGGTCACCCGGCTTGCCGTCTGCGTACTCTCATACTTCACTTAACCACAGCCCCTGGCTCTTTGACCCTTCGTCAATCATCTAGCGCCCGGGGTGTCAACAGCCCAAGCTCCTCGAGGTCGATGTCGGTCAGCGGCTCCTCGTCCTCGGTGAGCAGGTCCAGATCCGACGGCGGGAGCGGTATGGAGAAGTTCGAAGGCATGCGGGCCGACAGCAGCCCTGCCCCCTTCAGTTCCTCCATGCCGGGCAGGTCGCGGATCTCCTCGAGGGCGAAATGGTCGAGGAACTTGTCCGTCGTGCCGTAGGTCACCGGCCGGCCGGGCGTGCGCCGCCTGCCACGCATGCGCACCCATTCGGTTTCCAACAGCGTATCAAGCGTGCCCTTGGAGGTTTCCACTCCGCGGATTTCCTCGATCTCGGCCCGCGTGACAGGCTGGTGGTAGGCAATGATGGCCAGAACCTCGAGCGCGGCGCGCGACAGCTTCTTCTGCTGCACGGCGTCCCGGCTCATCAGGAAGGCAAGATCGCCGGCCGTCCGGAAAGCCCAGGCGTCAGCAACCCGCACCAGATTGACGCCCCGCTGCGAATAGATCCGCTGCAACTCGGCCATGGTGGCGGGGACGTCGACCCCTTCGGGCAGGCGCGCAGCCAGCGCCTTTTGGCTGACAGGCTCGGCGCTGGCGAAGACGATGGCTTCGGCCATGCGCACGGCCTCCGCGAAGTCCCGGCGCTCGGCAGCCCTATGCTCGCCGGCAGCCTCCTCGGTCACGAACGGGATCACGGTGGCGTTGGCGCTGCTTTCGCTCATGACGCACCTTTGGCCGGATTTGCGGCAGCTGTGCGGCTGCGCAGATAGAGCGGCGAGAAAGCATCCTGCTGGCGGACCTCCACATGCCCCTCGCGGACCAGTTCAAGCGTGGCAGCAAAGGAGCTGGCAATTGCCGTCGCCCGCTCTTCCGGCGTGGTCATATAAGAGATCAGGAACTGGTCGAGCGCGGTCCAGTCCTTGAATCCGCCCACCAAGCGGGTGAGAATGTCGCGAGCTTGTTTCAGTGACCAGACGCCACGCTTGGCGATGCGCACATTGGTGATCGCCTGCCGCTGGCGCTGGATGGCATAGGCCGTCAGCAGATCGTAGAGCGAGGCTGAATACTCGTTGCGCTTCTCCACGATGACGAGTTCCGGGCTACCGCGGGCAAAGACATCGCGTCCGAGCCTGTTGCGGTTGACCAACCTGGCCGCGGCATCGCGCATGGCCTCAAGCCGCTTGAGCCGGAATTGCAGCACGGCGGCCAGTTCCTCGCCGCTCTGCCCCTCCTCGTCAGCCTGCTTGGGAATGAGCAGCTTGGATTTCAGGAAGGCCAGCCACGCGGCCATCACCAGATAGTCGGCGGCCAGTTCCAGCCGTACGGCGCGCGCACTGTCGACGAAGGTGAGATATTGTTCGGCCAGCGCCAGGATGGAAATGCGCGAGAGGTCGACCTTCTGGTTGCGCGCGAGATGCAGGAGTAGGTCGAGCGGGCCTTCGAAACCGGCAATATCAATCTGCAGCGCCGGCTCGCTGACGCCGCGCGTCTCCTCGCCGTCCGTCCAAAGACGGTCCATCGGCGTGGCCTTCGGGCTCCGGCTGTCCTGTGTCTCCGCCAATCCGGTTCCTTCGCTGCCGGGCCGCGATCCTAGACGGCGGCCTCGAAATAGGTTGCAAACTCGGCGCGCACAGCCGCCTCGTCGGCGGCGTCGCACTGTTCGATGCATGTAAGGGCATGCTCGGCCCGTTCAAGCGATTTGCCCTGAAGCGGGGTCGTGCGCGATGCGATGCCCGCCATTTCCTCCATCACGCCATTGCAGTGAAGGACGAGATCACACCCCGCCGCAAGGATCGAAGCCGCTTTCGAGGGGAAATCCCCAGAAAGCGCCTTCATCGAGGTATCATCGCTGATCAGGAGACCGTCGAAACCGATCTCGCCGCGCACGATCTCGCGCACGACCTTCTCCGAAGTCGTAGCCGGATGATTGGGATCGACGGCGGCGTAGACCACATGCGCCGTCATGGCCGCGGGCAGATCGTTGAGCGCCTTGAACGGCGCGAAGTCATGCGCACGCAGTTGCTCCAGCGTCGCGTCCACGGTCGGCAACTCGAAATGCGTGTCGGAGAACGCGCGCCCGTGACCGGGAATGTGCTTCATCACGGGCAGCACGCCGCCCGCCAGCAGGCCGTCGGCGGCAGCCTTGCCGAGCGTCGCCACGGTCTGCGGGTCCTTGCCATAGGCGCGGTTGCCGATGACGTCGCTCGCCCCTTCGATGGGCACATCGAGCACAGGCAGGCAGTCGGCGGTGATGCCGAAGCGCCGAAGATCGAAGGCATGCAATCGCGACAACAGCCACGCCGCCCGCAGGCCCGCCTCGCGGTCCTTCTTGTAGAGTTCCCCGATTGCGCCGCCGGCCGGATAGTTCGGCGCGATGGGCGGACGCAACCGCTGCACGCGCCCGCCTTCCTGATCGATGAAAACCGGAGCATTGGGCTGTCCGACGCTGTCGCGCATGGAGGCCACGAGATCGCGGATCTCCTCAGGCTCGCCGACGTTGCGGGCGAACAGAATGAAGCCCCACGGACGCTCGTCGCCATAGAAGCGGATTTCGTCCGGGGTGAGCGTTTTCCCGGCGCAGCCGAGGATCATCGATTTTGATTCGGTCATGGCCCTTAAAATAGAACAACGCGGGCGCGGTGGAAATCAGCCCCGCAGACTATGCGAGATCGACGTTTTCCGCCTCCCATATACGAGCAAGACCGGCGCGAGGACCTCGCGCCGGTCTTGGATTCTACTGGGCCTGTTTGTCACGCGGGTCGACTACTTCGAGACGAAGCAGTTCCCGCCGGCCGCCTTGTAGCTTTCGCAGAGCGCGATCGCATCGTTGCGGGTCGCGGCAGGCACGCGGACGCGGTAGAACGTCCCCTTGCCGGCGATCTCGGCCTTGACCACGTTGGCCGGGTGACCGTTCAGCACGCCGCCGTACTTGCGCAGCAGGTCCTGATAGGAAGCCTGGGCCGCCGCCTCGGTCGGCTGGGAAGCAATCTGCATCGCCCACTCGCCGGCGCTGGCAGCGTTGAGCGCGACCTGATCAGGCTTGACCTCGCCAACGACATTGACCGGCTGGTCGGACGGGCGGCTCGGCGCAACCGCGACCGTGGCCGGCGTGTTGGAGGACTGTGGCTTGGACGCGGGCGCTGCCGCCTCTGCAGGAGCCTGCTGTGCCGGAGCGGAAGCCGCGGGGGCGGAAGCTGCCGGAGCGGCGGCTTCTTCCGGTGCAGCCGCAGGTTCGGGAGCCGGGTCTTCACGCGGCACCAGCGTGCCGTCGGCCTTCACGATCATCGTGCGCACCTTGCGCGGCGCCACGGCCGCAACTTCGGCGTTCTGGGCCGCGCCACTGTCTTCCTGGATCGCCTGCATAATCCGGTCCTCGGACTTGCCGGCGGGGGCCGCGTTCTCTTCATCCCCGACAATGACTTCTTCTTCGTCCAGCGGGGCCTCATCCTGCGCGGTCATGTCGATCGGCGTCTCGGCCGTCGTCACCAGTTGCTTCTGCGTCGGCTCGTTCGAGGGCGTGCGCGCCACAGTCTCGTAAACTTTGCTGTCCTGATTGGGCACGGTGGAGCCACCGGGGTTTTCAGGACGCATCTTGATCGGACCTTCGTCGGCCTTGATGACGGCCGGCGTGCTCGAGCCACCTCCACCCGACAGGGCATAGGCGCCAATGCCACCCAGGACCACGACGCCACCGATGACGGCCGCGATTATCGCGCCGCGGCGCTGCGGCGCCTGGCGCTCCTTTGCGGCGTAGGCCGACGCGGCCATGTCGTCTTCGAGATCGGGGTCGTAGTCGAACGCGTCGGTGGCGAACTGCCCCCGGCCAGACGTCTGGGAGTCCGCGAAGTCGTCACTCCCGTAACCGCCCTTGGCGGATGCCAGGGCCGCCGCGCCCAGGGCGCCAGCGGCAGCAATGCCGGCTGCGGCAGCATAGTCGCTCGCCTGGTAGGCCTGGTTCTCGAACTGGAATTCGCGTTCGAACTCGGCGGCGAAATCATCCGCCTCGCTGGCGGTCGGCGTAGCAGGCTCGGGCGTCGCCGGCTCAGGAGAGTTCATCTCGTTGAGAAGATTTGCGAACTCGGCATCGAGATCATCGTAGGCAGGCACGACAGGGACGTCTTCCTCGAAAGAAAGCTCGGGGAGTTCCAGGTCGTCCGCCAGAGCCACGGCCTGCTCGGGCACATCGACCGTGTCGATGTCGGGAAAATCTTCATAGGCCGACGCCGCATAATCGTCCTGGTCGTCCTGCTCCTGGAAACCCTGCATATCCGCTTGCTGCGGCTCGGCGGCCGAAGGCGCGTACTGGTTCCAGGCAGTTGCGGTCGAGACGGTCGGCTTGAACGAGGCCGTCAGGGCCGCGAGTTCCGCATAAGGATCGGATTCCTGGGCCACCTCGGGCTGCAACGTTGCGGGCTCGGCCGCATGGGCTGCTGGCTGCACATCTTCGATCGATCCGGCGAAGGCCGCCTCGAATGCGTCGTCGTCGAAATCAAGTTCGAGTTCCGGCTCGAGCTCGAATTCCGGTTCGTGCGCGTTTTCAGGCATGTAGGCGATGGGCTCGACCGGTGCCTCGACATAAGCCACCGGGGCGGGCGAATAGGACTCTGCAACCGGCTGCACATAGGCCGGCTGTCCGATACGATAGTTGCCGCGCGAATAGCTATGCTCGCTGCGGGCCTGCGTGAAGACCGGCTCGGAGACGGGCGCGGCGGGCGTCTCTACGTGGAAGTCTTCGTCATCCAGCCCAAGTTCGAACTCTTCGGCAGCGGCGAATTCCGGTTCGTCGAACGCTGCGAGCGTCTCGATCTCCGGGACATACTCAACGTGGGCAGCAGGCGCACTGGCGAATGCCTGCTGCGGCTCGCTCATATTGCCGAGAAGCGCATTCAACTCGTCTTCTAGGCTAGGGCCGGTCACTTCCGGGGCGGCGGGCGCATCGATGTGGTGCGGCTCTTCCGCATGGAAATACGACGTTTCCTGCGCATCGAAATCGACTTGCGGCTCGAACGCGGCTCCACCGGCGGATGCCAGCGGAACGGCCGTGAAGTCCATATCGACTTCGGCCAGAGCGGTATCGAATTCGTCAGAGAAGTCCACCTCTCCGACCGGAGAGGACGCGAATTCCGACCCCTGCTCACTCAGTCCCTGCTGATAAGCAACGGGCTCGTAGGTCGGAGCGACCTCGGGCTCCTCGATCGAAAAGGGCTGCTCTTCGGCCTGCTGCCAATCCGCATCGAGCGCGAATTCGTCTTCAAACGAAGCGGCGACGGCCTCTTCAGCGTAGGACGCCTCGGCGACGACCTCGACATGATCATAGGCGACAGGCTGCTGGTATGCAGGCTCCAGCGAAGGCTCGTAGTAGGACGAGGCTGCAACATCGTGCGTCGACACTTCGTCGCGGTCATGCACGGCCTCAGCCTGCCAGTCGCCGTCCAGCGACAGTTCCTGCTCCACCGAAGCGGCGAACGCTTCATCGAAGGCGTCCGCGGCCTGATCGACCGGCGCTTCGGGCGCGTAGTCGTATGCGGGAGCAGCCTCAAATTCTTGGTAGGCCGGCGCGGCATCATACTGCGCCACCACTTCCGGCTCATCGTAAGTCATGGTCGGCTCGGCATAAGGCTCCTGAGCCGCGTAGACGGCCTCCGCCTCATAGGTCCCGGCCTCATGCGCGAACGCATCGCCCTGCTCGTCGGCAACGGGGTGCGAATGGGAGTACTGCGGCTCAGCCGGCTGAAACGCGTGACCACTGCCCTGCCCGTCATCCGCCAGGCCGAACTCGCCCATCAGTTCTCTTTCGAGATCGATGCCGAAGTCGTCGCCACCGATGGCATCGAACGATTCGTGTGCGCTCTCGGGCGCGGAAACGGCTTCAGACTGCTGCCGAGCCGTCCCACGAGGGTCAAACCCCATGATCCGGGTCAGTTCGGCGAACGGATCCTCGCTCGAAAGCTGATCCTGCTCGGCGACTCTCAGTTGGGTTCTGTCTGCCATACTCTTTCCCGAAACTCGCACTTTCCGCACGTACCGGACGTTGCGGAAGGTTGGGCCTTACCAGCGTAATGTGGGCAAAAGGTGACAGGTTTTCCCCTACGGCCTAGCGCATTTCCGTGGGCGCCTCGGCCCCGATCATCGCCAGGCCAGACGTCAAAACGTCGGATACAGCCTGCACCAGCCCAAGTCTGGCATGCGTCAATTCTCGGTCGTTAACCTTAACAAAACGTAAGTCCTGGTTGTCTGTGCCCCGATTCCAGTGTCCATGGAAAGTCGAAGCCAGGTCATACAGGTAAAATGCCAGTCTATGCGGCTCCTGCGCGAGGGCTGCGGATTCCACCAGACGCGGATATTCTGCAAGCTTGCGGATCAGCCCTATCTCGCTTTCGTCGGTGAGCCGCTCGGCGGCTTCGGCCAGCGTCGGCGGCGCGAAGCTGGTATCGTTGCCCAGTTGCTCCCTCGCCTGCCGGAACACCGAGTGGCAGCGCGCCGAGGCATACTGCACGTAGAAGACCGGATTGTCCTTGGACTGCTCCGTGACCTTGGCGAAGTCGAAGTCCAGCGGCGCGTCATTCTTGCGGTAGAGCATCATGAAGCGGATCGGATCGCGGCCGACCTCCTCAACCACGTCGCGCAAGGTGATGAAGTCGCCAGAGCGCTTCGACATGCGCACCGGCTCGCCGTTGCGGTAGAGCTTGACCAGTTGGCAGAGCAGCACCGTCAACTTCATCGTGCCGCCGGAGACCGCCTTGGCAAGCGCCTCCATGCGCTTGACGTAGCCGCCATGGTCGGCGCCAAGGATGAAGATGGTCTCGTTGAAGCCGCGCTGCAGCTTGTCCTTCAGATAGGCAACATCGGCGGCGAAATAGGTGAAGCTGCCGTCCGACTTGACCAGCGGCCGGTCGATGTCGTCACCCACATCGGTGGAGCGGAACAGGGTCTGCTCGCGATCCTCCCAGTCCTCGGGCTTCTGGCCCTTGGGCGGCGGCAGCTTGCCCTTGTAGACGTGGCCCTTCAGCGTCAGGTCGGTGATTGCCGAGCGAATGGCCGCGGCATCGTTGGCGTGCAGCGTTCGCTCGGAGAAGAACACCTCGTGGTGCACGTTGAGGAGCGCCAGATCCTCGCGGATCATCTCCATCATGGCATCGATGGTGCGATCCTTGACAATGGCGACAGCCTCGGCTTCAGGCTTGCGCAGCAGGCCGTCGCCGAACTCCTTGGCCAGCGCCTGGCCGACCGGCACCAGATAGTCGCCCGGATAGAGGCCGGCCGGGATCTCGCCGATGTCCTCGCCCAGGGCCTCGCGGTAGCGCAGCATGACAGAGCGCGCCAGAACGTCGATCTGCGCGCCAGCGTCGTTGATGTAGTATTCCTTGGTCACATCATAGCCGGCGAAGGCAAGCAGATTGGCAAGCGCATCGCCAACCACCGCGCCGCGGCAATGGCCGACATGCATCGGGCCGGTCGGATTCGCCGAGACGTACTCGACGTTGACTTTGGTGCCCTTGCCGATGGTGGAGCGGCCAAAATCCGTGCCGAGCTTCAGTAGCGACTGCAGATGCGACTGCCAGAAGCCGTCCGTCAGCCGGAGGTTGACGAAGCCGGGGCCGGCCACATCGACGGCAGCGACGTCCTTGTCCTTGCGCAGTTCCTCGGCAAGCCTTTCGGCCAGCGCGCGCGGATTCTGCCCCGTGGGCTTGGCCAGCACCATCGCGGCATTGGTCGCCAGGTCGCCATGGGAGGCATCTCGCGGCGGCTCGACGGCAATGCGCGAGGCGTCGACGACACCGCCGTCCTTGTCCTTCAAGTCGAGCGCTTCAACGACCTTGATGACCCGCTCGTTGAAATCGGCGAAGATGTTCATGAGGCTTACTCTGGAAAAAATCGACAATGCGAGCCGGCCTGAAGCCGGGAAAACGGTGTTCGCCTATCCCAAATCGGGCGTTCGGTCAAACAGCCGTCGGTGTTCCTTGATCGCATAGGTGTCGGTCATGCCGGCGAGGAAATCGGAGACATGGCGCGCCTTGATACGATTCTCGGCGCGGTCGAGCCCTTCGCGCCAGCCCTCCGGCATCTCCCGCGGGTCGTCGAAGTAGAGGTCGAACAGGTCGCGCACGATCTGATCGGCACCGGCGCGCACCCTCATCACATCCTTATGCCGGTAGATGTTCTTGTAGAGAAACGCCTTGAGTTGCTTTTCCGCCGGGATCATCTCGTCCGAAAAGGTCGCGATCGTCATGCCGGCGCCATGGATATCCTCGACGCTGCCCGGCTTCAGCGCCGCCAACCGGCTGGTTGCCGTCCGGATGACATCCTCGACCAGGATGGTGATCTGCCGGCGCATCAGTTCGTGCCCGGTCCGTGCGCTGTCGAGCGCGGGATAGCAGTCTCGCACCGCTTTCAGGATGGAGGCGGGCAGCGCCACCTCCTCCAGCATGTCGAAGGTCAGCAGCCCGGCCCGCAGGCCATCGTCTATGTCATGGGTGTTGTAGGCAATGTCGTCGGCGATCGCCGCACACTGCGCCTCGAGGCTGGCGAACTTGTCGAGCTCAAGGTCGTGGAGCTGCGAATAGTCCTGGATAGCCTGCGGCACCCTGCCCTTGAGCCCTTTGCCGGCGGCATCCGTCAACGGCCCGTTGTGCTTGACCAGGCCTTCCAGGGTTTCCCAGCTCAGGTTGAGCCCGTCGAACTCGGCATAGCGGCGCTCCAGACGGGTCACCACCCGCAGCGACTGCGCGTTGTGGTCGAAGCCGCCCCATTCGGCCATCTTCTCGTTCAGCGCGTCCTCGCCGGTATGGCCAAAAGGCGTGTGGCCGAAATCGTGGACGAGCGCCACGGCCTCGGCGAGGTCTTCATCGCAACGCAGCGCCCGCGCCAGGGCCCGCGCGATCTGGGCGACTTCGATCGTATGCGTGAGCCGCGTGCGGTAGTGGTCGCCTTCATGCGCGATGAAGACCTGGGTCTTGTGCTTCAGGCGGCGGAACGCGGTCGAATGGATGATGCGGTCACGGTCGCGCTGGAAAGGCGTGCGGGTCGGGCTTTCGACTTCCTCGAACAGCCGCCCGCGCGAGCGCGCAGGGTCGCAGGCATAGGAGGCGCGCGGCCGGTAGCCGAAACCGATATCGCCAAGCTCGTTCGCCATTGTCCGTTGCCGCCGCTGGTTGACTTGCCGTGTAGCGCTTCATACCTATGGTAACGACGCGAAAGCAAGGTGACGCCAATGGGCGCTGACGCCAAGACCACGATGAAGACTGTAGAACTTTCCGAATCCGCCGCAAGGCGGATCCTCAAAATCATTGCCAACGAGCCCGGCAAGATCGCGCTGCGTGTTTCGGTGGAGGGCGGTGGCTGCTCCGGCTTCTCCTACAAATTTGACCTGGTTTCAGCCCGCAACGACGACGACGTCGCCATCGAGAAGGACGGCGCCACGGTGCTGATCGATGACCTCTCGCTGGTCTATATGGGCGGCTCGGTGATCGATTTCGTGGACGATCTGATGGGCCAGTCGTTCCAGATCCGCAATCCGAACGCCGTGGCATCCTGCGGCTGCGGCACCAGCTTCTCGATCTAGGCTTCCGCTATCGGCCTGATCCAAAAATGGCCGCGGTACCGCGGCCTTTTTCGTTGTTTCGCGCTTTTCAAGCCTCCGCGCTCGTCCACCGGTTGCGTGGCATGGCAAGCACCCAGTATTTCTGCCGGCCGTTCCCCCTGGCAGGTTTTCCTTGCCTCCAAGGGCAATGCAGGATCGACTCGCTCATCGGATTCCATTACCAAGGAATTTGATGAAATAGTCGTCTGGTTTTCATGAAGATCGTTACGTGGAACATCAATGGCGTCAAGGCGCGCCTCGGCAACCTGCTGGTCTGGCTGAAGGACAGCAACCCTGACATCGTCTGCCTGCAGGAGATCAAGTCGGTCGACGACCAGTTCCCCCGTGCGGAGATCGAGGCGCTTGGCTACCACGTCGAGACGCACGGCCAGAAGGGCTTTAACGGCGTCGCAATCCTGTCCAAGCTCCGCTTCGACGAGGTCAACCGCGGCCTGCCGGGCGACGACGCCGACGAGCAGGCGCGCTTCATCGAAGGCGTGTTCTCCACCGACAAGGGTGTGCTGCGCGTCGTCTCGCTCTATCTGCCCAACGGCAACCCGATCGGCACCGAAAAATTCTCCTACAAGCTGTCGTGGATGGCGCGCCTGGAAAACTGGGCCCAGGAGCGCCTGCTGCTCGAGGAGCCGCTCATCCTTGGCGGCGACTACAACGTCATCCCGGAGCCGATCGACGCCCGCAACCCGGACGCCTGGCTAAGTGATGCCCTGTTCCAGCCCGAAAGCAGACAGGGTTTCCGCCGCCTGCTGAACCTCGGCTTCACCGAGGCGACCCGCGCCGTCACCGACGCGCCGGACACCTACACGTTCTGGGACTACCAGGCCGGCGCCTGGCAAAAGAACAACGGCATCCGCATCGATTTCCTGCTGATGTCGCCGGAAGCGGCCAACCGCTTTTCCGCTGCCTCGATCGAAAAGCATGTGCGCGCCTGGGAAAAGCCCTCCGACCACGTCCCCGTGGTGGCAGAACTGGCGCTCCGGCCGGCGTGAGGGCGCAGGCCGATCTTCATGGATAGAGTCCGGATCGCCGCGCAAGCTTCAGTTTTAGAGAACAATTTCGAAAGGAGACCGCTCCTTTCGTGACCGGGCATGACGCGTCGGCGTCGCCGCGCAGTGCTGCCTACTGCGACGCGCCCTTGGTGAGGATGTCTTCCGCGAGCGCGATGGCCGTGCGACGGTCCGCTTCCCCGGCAAGCGCGAAAGCCTCTTCCTGCATGCCGCGGATCCAGGGCTGGTCGACCGGGGCGGCCCGATCGAGCGCCGCCGTCATCATGGCAAGCCCGCGCACGACCTTGCCCGACTGGAACAGGAGATTGCCGAGGGTCGCCTGCGCGCCGGCATGCCCCTTCTCGGCTGCGAGCTGGAACCAGCGACCGGCCTGGCGCATGCTGGCCTTCACGCCCCCCTCGCCCTTGAGGAACATTTTCCCCATTTCGAACTGGGCATCGGGATTGCGGTAATTGGCGGCGGCGCGCATGAAATATTCCTGCGCGGCGACCTTGTTGGGCCTGATCGGGCTGTCGGGGATGCCCTTCTTCAGATAGCTGCCGAGCGCCACCAGCGCGTCGGACACGTAGCTTTCCTCCGGGCTGCCCGGCTCGACGTCCTGATCGACGATCTCGCTGAAGAACTTGAAGGCCTCGAAGTCGTTGCGATCGACGCCGTCGCCCTCGGCATACATGCGGGCGAGCTTCCAGGTGGCGCCGATCTGGCCGTTCTCGGCCGCATAGCGATAGGCCTCCACCGCCTGGTCCTTGTGGCCGCTCTTGTAGGCGGAAAAGCCGAACTGGAACACGGCCCATGGGCTGGACTTGGGCTTGACGGCGCCGTTGTCGTCGAAAACCTTGTCGTCGAACGCCATCGCTCCCCCGGTCAAGCCGAGGGTCGCGGTGGCAAAGAAGGTCGCCAGAACGGTCTTTCTCACGACGTCAGATATCCGCATAGCAGTGTGTTTCTTTCGCGCCGCCGGGATGGGTGACGGCTCCATGACGGGCGGAACCGACCGTCTGGGCATATTTCCAGATCGCGCCGGACTGATAGTCCGTCTGGCGCGGCTTCCAATTCTTCGCCCGGGTCGCCAGTTCCTCGTCGGAAAGCGCCACGTCGAGCGTGCCGTTCACGGCATCGATGGTGATGATGTCGCCGTCCTCGATCAGGCCGATCGGGCCTCCGACCGCAGCCTCCGGGCCGACATGGCCAATGCAGAAGCCACGCGTGGCGCCGGAAAAACGCCCGTCCGTGATCAAAGCCACCTTGCCGCCCATACCCTGGCCGTAAAGCGCCGCCGTTGTCGCCAACATCTCTCGCATGCCCGGCCCACCCTTGGGGCCTTCATAACGGATGACGAGAACCTCGCCTTCCCGGTAGCTGCGATTGCTCACAGCTTCAAAACAATCTTCTTCCGAATCAAAACACCGCGCGGGCCCCGAGAATTGCAGCTCGGCCATGCCCGCCACCTTCACAATCGCACCCTCAGGGGCCAAATTGCCCTTGAGCCCGACGACACCGCCAGTGGTTGTAATCGGCCTATCGGCCGGGCGAACCACATCCTGTTCGTCGTTCCAGTCAACGTGCTCCAGATTTTCGGCCAAAGTGCGGCCGGTGACCGTCAGACAGTCGCCGTGCAGATAGCCATGGTCGAGCATAGTCTTCATCAAAAGCGGTATGCCGCCCGCCTCGAACATGTCCTTGGCGACGTATTTCCCACCGGGCTTGAGATCGGCAATGTAGGGCGTACGGGCGAAAATCTTGGCGACGTCGAACAGGTCGAACTCGATGCCGCATTCATGCGCGATCGCCGGCAGGTGCAGTGCCGCATTGGTGGAGCCGCCGGTGGCCGAAACCACGGCTGCCGCATTCTCCAGCGCCTTGCGGGTGACGATGTCGCGCGGACGGATATTTTTGGCGATGAGTTCCATCACCTTCTCGCCAGCAGCGAAGTTGAAGCGGTCGCGCATTTCGTAGGGCGCCGGCGCACCGCAGGAATAGGGCAGCGCAAGGCCGATCGCTTCGGCAACGGTTGCCATCGTGTTGGCGGTGAACTGGGCGCCGCAGGAGCCCGCAGACGGGCACGCAGCCTGCTCCACCTCGAGCAGTTCGGCATCCGACATCGCGCCAACCGAATGCTGGCCAACCGCCTCGAACACGTCCTGAACGGTGATCTGACGGCCGCGATAGGTGCCGGGAAGGATGGAGCCGCCATAGATGAAAACCGAGGGCACGTTGAGCCGCAACATGGCCATCATCATGCCGGGCAGCGACTTGTCGCAGCCCGCGAGACCGACCAGGCCGTCGTAGCAGTGGCCGCGCATGGTCAGCTCGACGCTGTCGGCGATAACCTCGCGCGACACCAGCGAGGCCTTCATGCCCTGGTGCCCCATGGCGATGCCATCGGTGACAGTGATGGTGCAGAATTCCCTCGGCGTGCCCTTGGCAGCCGCCACGCCCTGCTTTACCGCCTGGGCCTGGCGCATCAGCGAAATGTTGCAGGGCGCCGCCTCGTTCCAGCAGCTCGCTACACCGACCAGCGGCTGTGCAATCTCGGCCGCCGACAGCCCCATCGCGTAGAGATAGGAGCGATGCGGAGCGCGCGCCGGACCTACGGTCACATGGCGGCTTGGCAGCTTAGCTTTCGAGATTACCTTGGCGTCCATCTTATTTTCGTGTTGCCGAAGCGCGGTTACTTTCGTCTTGGTCCTGCGTTTGGCCAAAGACCCTGCCGAGGTGCTCCGGGTTTATGGCGGGAACGCGGCAGTTCTAACCTTGTTCCTTGTAGCGCATTGCTTCCGCAAAGAGTGTTGCCGAATCAGCACAAACCCCAGCTCGAACAGGCGCCAAATGGCTGCCTCGCCGACGCAAGCAATGCGAGCCTCAGCCTGCGCCCGGGTGCCTTAACAAACCGGCCCGTCGGCCAAGAAAAAAGCCGGGCAACGCCCGGCTTTCTACGATCAGCATTTCAAATTGCTTACCAGGCGACCTTGTAGCCAAGATTGACGGCAAACGCCCAGCCGGAGTCGACGGCGCTGTTGAGCGGGCCGTACTCGGTTTCGCGGGCAGAGGCCAGATAGGTGGCGCCGAGGCCGCCGCGAAGCTCGCCGCCCCACTTGTCCTTGAGCACACCGCCGGCGGCCAGCGTGTAGGTATCGCTGGTAAGATCCCAGCCGGTGGCGACGCCCCGATCCCAGGTCAGGCTGAGCGCGCCCGAAATATTGTCGGTGAAGACGTGACCGATACCGCCGGTGAGGGTCCAGCCATCCCGCCAATTGTAGATGTCGGCGCTGCCGACCTCAGGATTCTCCGTCGTGACGAGGAGTTCCTTCTGGACGCTCCAATCGGTCCATTTGACCGAACCGAATGCCAGCCAGCCGGGTGCAATGCCGCTCTGCAGCTTGACCTCGACACTCTGCGGAAGATTGCCCGTGCCGGTGGCTAAAAAGTCCTGGCTTAGCCCGGCGTCAGCGGCTGCGTATGCTTTCCCCAACACGACTGCCGCCGTACCCTCCAGCGTGTCGGCGAGATCTTTGTCTCCCTTTGCCCTCGCTATTGCCGCGTCCGTGAACAGTTCTTTGGCCTTGGCGCCGAGCAGCGCCGCCGTCGGGACATTCAGGTTGCCGTCGGCGCCGTAGCTCGTGCCTGACCGATACAGAACCTGCCCTCGCAGAGCTATTTCCGGAATCTCGTAGGCCAACCCCAACCGATAGCCATATTTCTGGCCATGCAGATTAAGGGTCGCATGCGGAAGAACGACAGTAGGCAGCCCTGGTCCTGCCAGGGCATACTCGTTCACGCGGTTGTAGTCGAAGTTCTCCATGAACCCGCCGCCGAGCACCCACATATAGCCCGGGCCGGCCTGGAACCTCACACCGCAGGTCACCGCCTTTTCATTGGTGGTGAATTCTTCCGAAAGCTTGCCGCTCGGCTTCGGCACGGCAAAAGACGCCGCACCACCATTGTTGTCCACCAGCGTGCCGGCGCAGCGGAAATCGTCGTTGAGGTTGATTTTGACCGCCGCCGACGGAATGACGTAGTCGTCGGTATAGCTCGTCCCCACGAGCCCCTTGGCCGCGTCGAATTCGCTGAATTTGCGCGTCGGGCTCACATAGGTGACGCCGGTGCGCATGGCAAAGTTGCCGTCTTCGTACAGAATGTCAGTGTCTGCCGTGCCGCGCGAGAAGCCGCCAGCGCTCGCCGATCCCACGATAGCAAGCGAAACACAGCCGGCACCGAAGACCGATTTCAAAAGCGCTGTATTCATGAAGGTTCCCTCCCCCCGAAAGATACTTTCGGAGAGGTTGAGCTAATTCGAATGGTGGTGGCAACCCTTGTTTTTACAACCAAAGGCGTAGCGCCATATGCGCGGTCCGGACTGCTCCGTTCCGGGCACCCGGAAAAGCCTTCAAAAATGATCAAATTTGAACGGAATGGGCGGTATTTTTCGCGACCGGAAGTGAAAAAAGACTGAAAATCCGGCTTTTTCGCAGCCCGGCAACCCCTTGTTACATTATGGCAACATTGGGTCAAAAAAATGTCCGCGGCCACAAAGTTGACGCCGCGTCATACCCGCTTTCGGGAGCGGATGCCGCCTTTGGCGGCACCCGGAATCAGGTCTGACGGCCCCCTCAGCCGGCGTCGCGAACCCGCGCCAATGCGTGGTTCAGCTTCTCCTGCGCCTCCTGGAATTCGACCAGCTTTTCACGCTCGCCGGCAACCACCTCGGGGGCCGCATTGGCCACGAACTTCTCGTTCGACAGCTTTTTGTGGATGCGGGCGACCTCTTCGGTCACCTTGCCCAGCTCCTTCTGCAGACGCGCGGCCTCGGCCTCCAGATTGATCAGGCTGCCGAGCGGCAGGCATGCCGTGGCCTCGCCGATGACGATCTGGGCCGAGCCCTTGGGCGCGGCTTCCGCGAAAGTCACGGCGTCGACGCGCGCCAGCCGCTTGATGGCGGAGTCATGGCGATCGAGCCTCGCCTTCGTCGTCTCGTTGGCGCCGACCATCACCAGCGGCGCCATGGCCGCCGGCGGCACGTTCATCTCCGAGCGCACCGAACGAATGCCCGAGACGAGGTCGACCAGCCAGTTGATCTCGGCTGCGGCTTCCGCGTCTTCGAACGACGGCGCCGGCCATTCGGCATGGCACAGCAGCGTCGTGCGCTCCTGCCCCTCGCCGGCCGTGTGTGCCCACAACTCCTCCGTCATGAACGGCATGAAGGGGTGCAGCAGCTTGTAGATCTCGTCGAGCACGAAGGCGGCCACCGCGCGGCTCTCGACCTTGGCGTCCTCGTCCTCGCCCATGAAGACCGGCTTCAGAAGCTCCAGGTACCAGTCGCAGAACAGGTTCCAGACGAAGCGATAGGCAGCACCTGCAGCCTCGTTGAAGCGGTACGAGGTGATGCCGTCGGTCACCTCGCGCGTGGCGCGCGACAGCTCGGTGAGGATCCAGCGGTTGACCGTGAGCTTGGCGTCCTGCAGCCAGAACTCGTCGTTGCGGGCCACGCCGTTCATCTCGGCGAAGCGCGTCGCGTTCCACAGCTTGGTGCCGAAGTTGCGATAGCCGGCGATGCGGGCGGGATCGAGTTTCACGTCGCGGCCCTGGGCAGCCATGATCGAGAGCGTGAAGCGAAGCGCATCCGCGCCGTATTCGTCGATGAGCTCCAGCGGATCGATGACGTTGCCCTTCGACTTCGACATCTTGGCGCCGTTCTTGTCGCGGACCAGCGCATGCACGTAGACCGTGTGGAACGGCTCCTCATGCATGAAATGCAGGCCCATCATCATCATCCGGGCGACCCAGAAGAAGATGATGTCGAAGCCCGTCACCAGCACGTCGGTCTGGTAATAGGTCTTCAGTTCCGGGGTCTGATCCGGCCAGCCGAGCGTGGAGAACGGCCACAGCGCCGAGGAGAACCAGGTGTCGAGCACGTCCTCGTCACGGGTGAGGATTTCGCCCGGCTTGAAGTTTTCGAGCCTTTCCTGGACCCAGGCCTTCCAGGGACCTTCCAGCGCCAGGTAATATTCGACGGCGGCGTCGAGCGCCTCTTCCTCGCTTTTCTCGACGAAGACGTGGCCGTCCGGCCCATACCAGGCCGGGATCTGGTGGCCCCACCAGAGCTGGCGCGAGATGCACCAGGGCTGGATGTTCTCCATCCAGTCGAAATAGGTCTTTTCCCAGTTCTTGGGCACGAAGTTGGTGCGGCCCTCGCGCACTGAGGCGATGGCCGGCTTGGCCAGCTCGGCGGCGTTCACATACCACTGGTCGGTCAGGAACGGCTCGATCGGCACGCCGCCGCGGTCGCCATGCGGCACGGTGTGGCGGTGCGGCTCGATCTTTTCGAGGAAGCCGCCGGCCTCCATCATGTCCACGACCATCTTGCGCGCGATGAAGCGGTCCTTGCCATGCAGGGCGTCAAGCGTCGCCTGCAGTTCAGCGGTAGATTCAAGGCCTTCGAGGAAGTCCTCGTTATCCTTGATGTTTACCGTCGCCTCGGTGGTCAGGATGCTGATAGCGCGCAGGCCATGGCGCTTGCCGACCTCAAAGTCGTTGAAGTCGTGCGCGGGCGTGATCTTGACCGCGCCGGTGCCCTTCTCGGGATCGGAATATTCGTCGGCAACGACCGGGACCCTACGGCCGACCAGCGGCAGGATGACGTTCTTGCCAATGAGGTGCTTATAGCGCTCGTCTTCGGGGTGCACGGCGACGCCGGTGTCGCCCAGCATCGTCTCCGGCCGCGTGGTGGCGACGGTGATGTAGGTCTTCGGGTTCTCCGGGTCGAAGGTCTCGCCCTCGATCGGATAGCGGAAGTGCCAGAGATTGCCGTTGACCTCCAGCTGCTCGACCTCGAGGTCGGAGATGGCAGTGAGCAGCTTCGGGTCCCAGTTCACAAGGCGCTTGTCCTTGTAGATCAGTCCTTCCTTGTAGAGCGTGACGAAGACCTCGAGCACGGCTTTGGACAGGCCCTCATCCATGGTGAAGCGTTCGCGCGACCAGTCACAGGAGGCCCCCAGGCGCTTCAGCTGATTGAAGATCGCGCCGCCGGACTCGGCCTTCCACTCCCAGATCTTGTCGACGAACTCCTCACGGGTCAGGTCGCGGCGATGGATCTGCTTTTCCATGAGCCTGCGCTCGACCACCATCTGGGTGGCGATGCCGGCATGATCCATGCCTGGCTGCCACAGCACGTTCTTGCCGCGCATGCGCTCGAAGCGCACCAGAATGTCCTGCAGCGTATTGTTGAGCGCGTGGCCCATATGCAGCGAGCCGGTGACGTTGGGCGGCGGAATCACGATCGCGAAGGCCTCGGCGCCCGGCTTCGAGCCGGCGCCGGCCCGGAAGGCATCCTCCTCCTCCCAGCGTCTGGCGATCTTGGGTTCGACGGACTTGGCGTCGTAGGTCTTCTCAAGCATGGGAAATCGATCCGTATTGTCCGGAATTTGTCGATTCCGGTGTAAATCGGAAGGGCATGAGCGAGTCAACAGCAGCGGAGCGTCTTGGTTGCGTGCGGTGGGCTTTCCCTCCCCCCTTGAGGATGCGGGAGGGGTCATTGCGGCAGCGCGCGACCTACCCTTCCAGACTTCGCTCGAGATCTAGGGCCGTTACGGCCGCGCGCGTGATGAACCAACCTCGAAGCAGGTGACTTCCACGCGTTCGCACTGGTCGATCGATGAATTCATCCACGCAGCAGGGTGCGGCGCGCTCTTTCTGCCCCGCTGCGGCAGCTTTGGCGGAGCGGCATGGATCCCCGGAACTTCCGCACTCGCTACGCTCGTGCTCCGGCCGAGGATGACGGAGGTAGGAGAAGGCGGCCGCTCCGTAAGCCAATCACGAGCGCGCCTTATCCACTCTGGAGTGATACCTCGAGGCACCCTGGGCTGGCGCGGCGAACGCTCGCCCAGGAAACCAGAAATTTAGCCGCCGCGGGCGACCCGCTCGATTTCCTCGCGCACCAACCGCTCGACCAGCGTGGGCAAGTTATTGTCCAGCCAGTCCTGGAGCATGGGTCGCAGCATCTGCTCGGCCATCTCGTCGAAGGTCTTGCGGCTGCGCGCGGCAAAGGCCTCGGACAATTCGCCGAAGGCGGCCGCAACCTGACGGCCCGCATGTTCCGAAATGATGGCTGGCCTGGCAACTTCGGCCGCCTTCGGCGCCGCCACGGCCTCGACCCTGGCGGGCTCCGGATCCACCGGGAGTTCGAGCGCTGGCACTTCGAGCGCGGCTGTGAGTTCTTCCGAAAAATCCATCAGCGGCTCGTGGCGCAGGGCCGCCGGCCGCTCTTCCACGAGGTCCACCGTCGGCGCGGCTGCCGGCTCCGGCTCGACATGGGGCACCATGCTCCACTCGGGCATGGCCAGAACAGGTGTCTCGGCAGGCGTTTCCGCGTCGACCGGCTGCGGCTCGACCTCGAAATACGGGGCCGGGTGTTCCTCCGGCACAAATTCCGATTCCGCTGCGATCTGCGCCTGCACATCGGCGAGCGACGGCGTCTGGTCAGGTTCCGGCGCGGCCCGGGCAGCCCGCAACTCGGCGCGGAAGGCGTCCACTTCGATCACCGCGCTATCGAGACGTCCATTATCCGCCTCGTCGCGCGCAATGGCGCCGTCGGAGCCCTTGCGGGTGGTGTCGCTGTCTTCGATGATCCTGCGGATGGAAGCCAGTATCTCTTCCATCGAAGGTTCGCGCTGCGCGTTGCTCGTCTGTGCCATCGTCACGTTTGCCGCCCCTGTGACCAGAATTGACGAATCGGCCGCCTTGCCCAGGCGGTTTCGAATCAACGGTTAGCGTAGCGGACGCACGGGTTCGCGAGAATCCCCAAAGTAGGAGCGCTTGCGATTTCAACAGATTCACAAGTCGCCTAAAGACCGTCCCAAAGCAAAAGGGGAGACACCGACTGGTATCTCCCCTTTTGCTCGACAGATGAAGGGTGCGCGATATCAGCGACCGTCAGGCGTCCTCAGGCCGTACCACTTGTCCTTGACGGCATCATAGTGCTCCTCGGGCCTGTATTCGGTCACCTGAAGGCCGAGCCGGCGCGCATAAAGCTGACCCGTGGCCTGCAGGATGCCGTAGCTTGCCGTGAGCAGCTGGTCCTCGGACTGCACCAGGCTCACCTCCGCGGTGATGAGGTCGCTCTGCGTGATGAGCACGTCGAGCGTGGTGCGCTGGCCGACATTGCGCTCCTCGACGATGCCTTCGAGAGCAAGCTTTGCGGCCGAAACGGCCGAGCGATTGGCCTCGACCCCCTGCTTGGCCGAGATGTAGGCCGCCCAGGCGGCCTGCACGGCCGAACGGACCTGATCGCCCATGACGTCGACCTGGATACGCGCCTGGCTAAGCGATTCCTTCGACTGACGCACCTGTGCGGAGGTGCGGCCGGCCTCGTAGATCGGCACGGTAAGCGTGGCCCCGATGCTGGCCTGGTTGAAGTATTCCTTGCTGTTGCCCGGCGACACACCAGTAATTTCGTTGATGCCGCGGCTGATCTGGAAACTGCGCGTCGCGCTGGCCGAGCCGCTGAGCTGTGGCAGCAACTGCCCTTCCGTCGACTTCACGGCAAAGCCGGCCGCATCGACCAGATATTGCGTCGCCAGAATGGCCGGATGCTGGCTGGCAGCCAGCGCCAAGGCGTCGTTAAGGCTCCGCGGGAGCATGTTCGAGACCGGATTGGCCGGCGTGAGCTTGCCGGGCTTCTCTCCGATGACCTGCTCGTAGAGGGCCTCGCTGGTTTCGACCGCGGCCTTCGCGGCGGCCAGCGTCGCGATCGCCTGCTGCTGGGCGGCCTCCGCTTGCGCGACGTCGGTGCGGGTGCCCTCACCGACTTCCAGGCGCGACTTCGTCGACCGCACCTGCTCGTCGAGGAATTCGAGGTTCTGTTTGCGCAGCACGGCGATCTTGCGGTTCTGAATCACGTCCGCATAGGCGCTGACCGCATTGAACAGGATGTTCATCTCGGTGTTGCGCAGACTCTCGCCCGCAGCGAACACCTGTGATTCGGCCCCGGCAACGTTGTTCTTGGTCTGGAAGCCGTCGAACAGGGTCTGATTGATCTGGACGCCCCAGTTACCGGTCGTCAGCCGCGTTCCGAACTGTGACGTGTAGGTGATGTTGCCGATGCCGTTGATGGTGGGACGATAGCCGGACTTGGCGATGGCCACGGTTTCGTCGGTCACGCGCACGCCGGCGCGGCTCGAGTTCAGGGTGGCATTGTTTTGATAGGCTTTCGCCATCGCGCCGAGGATGGTCTCGGCGGAGCTGGGCACCGCGGTGAGTGCACTGGCTGACAAAAGGACGGCGGCGAAAATGCCTTTACGTACAAACGACACGACTATTCCCTCATTCGTTTCAGCGGGAGCCGCGTCGAGCCGTCGGGAAACTTTGCCCTAAAAACGATTCGCCTGGATGCCCCCCTGCCGCCCTTGCACCGGTCGGCACAAGGACTCAGCAACGATGGTACAATTCTAAGCCACCACGATGAGGCGACGGTCGCAAGACGTTACCGCTCAGAATTCGAACTCATTCACGTGTTCGAATCCCGGCAGTGGCCGAATTGCCGCATTAAATGCCCCGCGGCCGGTGACAATACCAGTAGCCTTTAAAAACAGACGGGCAACGCCCGCATTTCCCTGCCCCTGGACGGCGATGAGTCGGCCGCCCTCCTTGAGCTGATCGAACAACGCCTGAGGCAGTTTGTCCACAGACCCTTCAAGGAAAATCACGTCGTAGGGCGCTTCGGCCTTGTAACCCTCTGCCAGCGCGCCCTGGACCACGGCGACATTGTCGTAGCCAAGCTTCGAAAGCGTCGCGGCTGCCGTCTCGGCAAGCGCCTGGTCGCTCTCGAGCGCGACGACCGAACTGGCCAGGCGCGACAGAACCGCCGAGGAATAGCCGGTGCCGCAGCCGACATCGAGGACGAAATCCGTCCGCCTTATGTCGGCAAGCTGCGCCATCTTGGCGAAGGGCGACGGCTGCATCAGATAGCGCGCGGGCTTTCCGGCCTGGGCGGGCGCGAGCTCGATATGGTCGTCGATATAGGCAAGCTCGCGACGCTTGGCGCCCACAAACTCCTCGCGCGGCACCGTCAGCATCGCTTCCAGTATACCGGCATCGGTCACGTCGGTCGTGCGGACCTGGCCGTCGACCATCTTCACGCGCTGTTCGGAAAAATCAGTGTACATACCCAAAACAACCCGTCTCGGCGCCAGCTATGCGCATTTCAATCCGGGTAGAACATTCGACCTGCATTGGGTCGCTGCGGCAGGATGGAGGCCGGACCTCGCCTTGCCAATATGTTCAACCTCTTGCGCGGCGGTGTGGCAAAATTTTCGCTCACGGTCAATCAATGACTCACACGACGGACTGCCACACCTTGAAATTTTCCGCCATTTTCTTCAACTGACGCCGTGGAGATGGCTACTCCCGCATTCAGTTTCGAGAGGAAACGCGAACCCTCGAGACGGCTGAGACCGGCGCATATGATGTCTTCAGGGTACATGTGTCATGCACGCACCGTCGCCACTATATAGGTGCGCGTTGATCTCGTTCGGCGGGTGGCAACGATAGATCATGATCGCTGCTTTCTTCAGCCGCGGGCGAACTTGAGGATGATCTGCGTAGTTCAGGTTTTCCGAGATCGAACAAAGCGCCGAGCCGACCTCGTGATATGGTGTCGCCAACACGTAAGCCAGGTGGGATCAAAATCAGCCCGCGCCGCTCGCCCTCACCGAGTATGGCCTCCAGGGCATTGATCTGGCATTGTGTTCCGCTCGGAAAATTACTGCCGATACCCGCGCCATTTCATAACAGACTGTCGATGTATGTCACACAGATGTCCCGGGCTCCGGTCCCGGTGGCGCTGGTCATTTCTTGGCTTGTCGCTTTGCTCGTTTGTTCAGCAGCGATGCCTTTGCCGCAGTAATTTGCCCTACTCGACAACCACCCCTCCAAACTGGGTCTTCAGCCCCGTTCCTCAAGCGGCCATACCCTGTGGCCAAGTCAACGGTGACCTGTCTTGGGGTCCCCACCTTTCCGTTTCGGGCAAGCGGTGGTTAATAGGGCGGCAAAGTTGGCCAACTGAAGGACCCGCCGATGCAAAGATTTCGCGTTTTCACCATCCTGCTAGCTTCTTGTATTGTCTCGAGCGCCGGCTATGCCCAGGAGGTACAGCCTCGCATCACCCTTTCGATCGAGGCGTCAGCGGAAGCGCAGATCAGATCGTTGACGTACAAGTGCGGCAAGGACGCGCCGCTGTCTGTCAGTTACGTCAATGCCGACCCGAATTTCCTCGCCATTGTTCCCATCGATGGCAAGTCGATCGTATTCGCCTCTGCCATCTCTGGCTCAGGGGCGCGATATACATCTGGCAAGTATGAATGGTGGACGAAAGGCGATGAGGCATTTCTCCGGGACCTGACCGGGGACGAGAACGGAGAACTTGTGCTGGAGTGCAAGGTTTCGCCCTCCTGATATTCTGCTGCAATCTGCTATAACGACCTTTTGCAATCAGGAAGGGCGGCATGGAACTCATCATCGCTGATGCATTTGCGCTGTTGTCAGACATCCTGACGCGTCGCCGATCGTTTCTGGAAACTCTAACCTCTGATGCGTTCGGTTATCATCCACTCAACCGAGCCCTGGTAGTAATTGGATCCTCAATTGTACTTGTCTATTCCAACCACCGAAGCGCTTGTCGCGTCGATTTTTCTGACCGCTTCATCGTTTGAGCTGTCGAGCTCATATGTTCCTCTTTCCAAATTGCATCCAGGATACTACGCCTGCCGTTCCGGACTGGACTTCAGCACGTTTACCTTCTCCTTCGACGTCGCGTCAGATGGCAGCTACCAACTGCGCGGTGACCAAGGCGGGGGAGTCGTGACCATTCTGCCAGAAAATGGCACGATGGAATTCAAAAGCGGCCCATTCGCCTCTGACGATACCGTCAAGACCGCTGCTCGCAACACAACGCGAGTTTCGGACGGAAACTCGGTAATCATCATTCGGTATGACTTCGGCAATGTGATCACCGACGACTACTGCGCGTTGGTGAAGTAGACTGCGATAGCATTCTATCCGCCGGTATTGCTGCCCTACTCGACGCCCCTTGGGCCGACTGCATACCGGTCTTCGTCAGCCCCGATCCTCGGGAATATTTTGGCCAATTCCTAGTTGGTCAGCCAGTCGGTCGCTTCGGCTCAGCATCAAGCGATATGCCGCGGCGGTTCTTATTGCCCTTCCCCCGGGCGGCTGGGCGCGGCACCAGCCTTGAGGAAGGCGCGGCGTCCGCGCTGTGCGACTGTGGAAGATTCAGCGGTACGCGGGATGGTTTTCCCTCACTGCCTAGGTGCCGACTTATCGAAGGGCCGTGCCGCTTCCAAGCGACTGTTTCAGTTATCCAGGCACTTCCGGGGTCTCGGTGACGGTGACGTTCGTTGTGCGCGATGGCTAGCCGATAGTTGATCCAAACCGGGATGCCGCAAGCCTGCAATAGGGTCGATGCCGAGAAACTCTCAGCCAAAGGCCAGCGAGCGCAATCCCGAGCGCTGCAGGCCTGATCACAAAGGCACTGGCCGGCCCCGACCATACCGTGTGCATGGCTCACTGCGAGGAACGTCCGCTTCGGGGACGCGGCGCGAAAGTCGGGTTCCGGCCCGACCACGACCTCCAGCATGGTCACCCGCGATGTCTGCTTCCACGCAGAGGCAAAATTTGCCTCTGCGATTGGGGGCGCCAGGGATCATGCTGAGGCGTCGCTATGCTGCTGCATCGCACCTATCAGGTTGGCCGCCACGCCCTGGTAGCGCGAGCGGCAATGGGACCTGAGGCGAGCGGATCACCAAACCCAGAACAGCACGATCCAATTGAGGGTGCCGAACAAGACGGCCGCGGTCCCGGCAACGGTTGCCGCAACCCTGCGCCATGGCGAGGTCGAATAGCGGCTGATCACGGACCACATCAGCCAGACGCACCACAAGGCGGCACCGGCCAGCAGACCCATGCGCAGCAGGTCGACGAAGTTGAGCAACAGGCCTTCGGAGCGCAGCAGCGTTACAGTCGTCATGGACAAGCCCAGGAAAACGCCGCAACCGGCCATCGGTATCAGGCACTGTGCGAGATGGTGGAGGCGCCGCGCCTCAAACCGGCCAAGGGCGCGTACCGCCAACGCAAGTGCGCCCACCACAGCAATCGTCGCCACGCAAGCGGTAGCGAGCACATAGGCGATCATGAGGCCGCCATCCAGCGGCGTCATCATGTCGTTCTGGTCGGGATAATTCGTCAGGATCCACCAGGGAAGCCGGGGCTCGAGCAGCGTAGTGCCGGCATGCTCGACCAGCCATCCGGCGATCATCTGCTTGGCCGTCACGTAAAACGGGCTGGACGCCCACTGGAAGGCGCCTGCCGCAATCCCCATCAGGCCGAAGATGATGAGAACGGTTTCCCACGGTTTCGGCTCGTCACCCGCGACATTCACGATTTCATGGGACGGCGATCTGGGTTCAAGCACGACCGCCTGCTTGAAACCCGCGCAGCGTCCGCACATGTGGCAGGCCGAGCCGCCGCGCATCGTGCGGATGGGCACGAGCGGCGTGCAATTGACGTAGGGAGCCGGCGTGCCTGGCTCGCGGCGCCAGTCGTGCCAAGCTTCCTTGTCGACGCGGTAGTGCAGTGGCGCAAGCTTCGAAAGCAGGCCGAAGACGCCATTGACCGGGCAGAGATAACGGCACCAGACGCGCTTGTCGCGTCCATACAGGAACCCGACGACGATGGCGGCGAGCGTGGAGCCGCCGAGAACGATGATCACCGGCTTGGGATACTGATAGACGCTGACCATCTGGCCGTAGATCGTGGTGCAGGCGAAGGCGACGAAAGGCCAGCCCTTCCACTTGATCCAATGGGGTATCGCGCGCCCCAGCCCGTGGCGGCTGGCCGCTTCGGCGAGCGCCCCTTCCGGACAGAACAGGCCGCACCAGGAGCGGCCGACCAGCACCATGCTGACCAGCACGAAGGGCCACCATATCCCCCAGAACACGAACTGGGCGAACAGGACAACGTCGGACCAAATATGCGACAGCCGGGTAGGCAGCGGCGCCAGCGCTGGAATTAGGAGCAAGGCCACATAGGCCCCGATGATGCCCCACTGAAGCCGGCGGATGACACGCTGATGATCGCGGAGCCATTCGCCCGCGCGCATCGTGACTACCCGCGCTCTGCCGGCGCCCTGACGGGCGTTCATGCCGGTCGAAGCGCCCGGGGCCGATACAGAATCCATAGCACGAAAGTCCAGTACGCAGCGTAAACAAGCAGTTCCATCAAAACCGGCTGGGCACGATAGCCGGTCAGTCCCGAGACGAGGCCGCCAAGCATGCCACTGTCGGGCAGAAGCCACGACGTATCCCACAGGCGCGGCGACAGCGTGGGCAGGACATCAAGAGAGATGAGGTGACCAACCCCGGACATCAGCAGCGAAGCGGCCAGGAACAGCAGCATCACCTCGGTGACGCGGAAGAATGTCCGCCACGACAGAACCCGGCTGCCTACCTGAAGCAGCCAATAGGTGGCGAATGCCGCGACAAGGCCCAGGCCGGCAGCTATTGCAGCAGCAAGATTGGAGCCAGCGGCACTGGCCATGGTTCCATAGAGAAAAACGGCCGCCTCGCTACCTTCGCGCAGGACGGCGATCGCCGCGAGCACGAACACGCCGAACCAGTTCGACCGGTCGGCGACCTGATCGAGCGAGGCCTGCAGTTCGGATTTCAGGGTGCGGCCATGCCGGCGCATCCAGAACACCATCTGGACGATCAGGCCGGCGGCGATAAGCACGATCGCCGTCTGGAAGTATTCCTGCGCCTCGTCGCTGAGCGCATCACCGATCGTCAGAAGCAGTGTAGCGAGCGCGACAGCCCCGATGATGCCAACACCAACACCCGACCAAAGCCACATGCGCCCGACCCGGCGCTCGGCAGGAGGACGATGCGCCAGCCAGGCATTCAAAATGCCGATGACGAGTAGCGCTTCAATGCACTCCCGCCAGATCACGAAGAGGATGTTGAAGTCTTGCGTGGTCATCGCATTTATCTCGCGACGAGAACCGCGGGCGCAGCGCCCGGATGGAAATCATCAAAAAACGCGTACTCACCCGGATCCAGCGTGCGGATGACCATCACGCTGTCGGACTGTGGTGCGAGGACTTTTTCCTTCCGGAGCTCGAGGCTCTCGAATTCGGCCGGGGTGTCGCCAAGATTCACCAATTCGAGCCGAAAGCGCGTCTTGGCCGGCACCTCAAGGCGCTGCGGGTTGATCGTGCCGTCCTTGAATTCGATACGAAAAGTCGGATCGTCAGCCAAGGCGACAGAAGACGATACGGATGACAGGAGAAATCCCGCCAAGACCGCAGTTAACTGTCCACGCAAGGCCATCGGATCAATATGCACCCTTCTTGCCAGTCCCGGCATAGACGAAGTCATAGTCGACGCTGAACGGCTGGAACCATTCGCCAACGCCCGTCTCCTTGTCGACATGGCGACCGAAATGCGCGTGCGCATTGGCTGAAGGCGGCGAAATCGTCAGCTTGAGCTTGTACTTGCCGGGGCCGTCGAGCTTGACGTTGTCGCCATAGTGGGGACCGTCGTTAGCGACCATGGGCATGAAGTCGCGCTTCTGGGTCTGGCCGTTGTCGAGATGGGTCAGTTCGTAGGAAACGACCAGGTAGGGTATCCAGTCGCCTTCGGCGAAGCCGTTCGTGTTGTCCTTGGCCGCCTTGATATCCGCTTCCAGATGGACATCCGAGTCCTTGGCATCCCGCATCATGCCTTCCGGTTCCATCTCGATCGGCTGCAGATAGACCGCGCCGATTTCCATGCCGGAAACGGTTTGCGGCGTTCCCACCGGAATTTCCTTCGCCAGAGCCGTACCGGAACCAAGCACGAGGAGGGGGAGAACGAGTGCGCCCCTGTTGATGGAGATTCTCATTGGCATGCTCGCTTTGCGTGGGTTGGCTTCTCATGCATGAGGCCGAGCCTCGCTGCTCCGAGGCGCCTCAATACCTTCCTAATGCAGTCATGTTTGAAGATTGCTTTTCATCCGTTATCGGCGATGAGTCAAGTAAAAACAGTAGTTTAGATAAATTCTAAACTAGGCGCGCCGCCTGCTGCCTCGGTCGGCCTAGCAATAGTCGGCTCCAACTTGACGCGACACCGTTCCCTTCTTTGCGAGGAACCGGCGCTGCGCCAGACCCATGAGGGCCGCGCGGCGACCGCCACCGACCCGCCTACCAAATCTGGCCGATGGCGAGACAGACCAGAATAACGCCGCTCACCAGGGTACCGAAGCGACCGAGATCGAACCGACCGATGCTGATCTGCGTCGCTCTTAGGCCTAGCGCTACGCCAAGGGAGATCGTGACCAGGCTGCCGATCGAAGCCGACAGAGCGATGGCAAGCGAAGGCATGTGGAGAAGCCCGGCGCCGACGGCATTGGCCAGAGCATTGGCAGAGAGCGCCACCCCTAGCAGCAGCGCTTCGACCAGGCCGATCCTGCCGCTTTCAACCGCGAGTACGCGGGCAAACCAACCCGCGAGAGTGCCGCGGCTGCTTGTGGGCGCCGCCGGTTCTTCTTCCTTCGCCCTGGGGAGCACCAGCAGCAGGATCCGAATTCCGATCAGAAACAGCAGCACCGCGCCAACGATGTCGGGCAGGTTGCCGGGCAGGACTTCGCCGATCCATTGGCCGAACAATATCCCCACCTCGCTGAACGCGAAACAAATCGCCGCGATAATGAGGTTGGCGCCGAGCCCGATGCGAATGCCCCGCACGCCATAGGACAGGCCCGCGGCGAGGTTATCGATGCTGGAGGCAAAGGCCAGTGCGGCTATGAAGAACCAGTCCATGTCATCTCGGGGTTTTCAGGGCTCGCCAAAGCGGCCGGCCCCGATCCTCTACATTGACGATAGACGGCGGAAAAGTTGTTATTTTGACATTGCCGTGTTCATCACACGCAATTCATCGATGCGGAGGTTCCCAGCGGGCGTGTCCCCTCGAATGCAGACTAACCGATGCGCGCACGCCATTCGATTTTCGACATGGGCAGCCGAGCGCCGAGCTTCTTGGCTTATGCAAGCCGGGCAACGCCGCAGGAAACCTCAGCCCGTTAGACGGGATTGAGGAGAATCTTGCGGAACAGCTTGCTCATCGCGTCCGCAATACCTTCCGTGGGGCTCACCTCGAAATAGAGGCCGTCCGACGCGCAAGCCTGCATTCTTTGACCACTGGGTCCCACGGCGCAGATCAAGGGGTTTCGCTAGGCCGTAACGGTGATGCCCTCCCCTAATGAGTCCACGCTGCCGATTATGGCCGCTCCTGGATAGCCGCTATCCCGGATCATGCGCAGGATGTCCGCTGCCCGGTGCGGGTTGCAAGAAACAAGAAGACCGCCCGAAGTCTGCGGGTCGGTCAGCAGATGACGCTTCCACAGCGGCAGGTCCTGCGGCAGGCGGATGCTTTCGCCATAGCTGGTCCAGTTGCGTTTCGACGCGCCGGTGACGAAGTCCTGCTTCGCCAACGCTTCCGCCTCCTTGAAAAGCGGCAGGTCGCCGTAGCGCAGGGTAATGCCGACATTCGAGCCGCGCGCCATTTCCAGCGCATGGCCGAGTATGCCGAAGCCGGTGACGTCGGTGACCGCGTGAACGTCGTCATCCTTGCCGAGCTCGGTCCCGACTCGGTTGAGCAGCGCGACCGAGGCCATCATCTCGGCATAGCCGGCGGCGTCGAGCTTCTGCTTCTTGAAGGCGGCCGAATAGACACCGACACCGACGGCCTTGGTGAGGATGAGCGCATCGCCCGGCCGGGCGCCGCTGTTCTTGCGCAGGTTGGCAATCTTGCCGGTCCCGATAACCGCCAGGCCGTAGATCGGCTCCGGCGCATCGATGGAGTGGCCGCCGGCAACCGGAATGCCGGCCTCGGCGCAGACGCGAGCGCCGCCCTTGAGGATGTCGCGGATCATCTCGACCGGCATCTTGTCCACCGGCATGCCGAGTATCGCCAGCGCCATGATCGGCGTTCCCCCCATGGCATAGACGTCGGAAATCGCGTTGGCGGCGGCGATGCGGCCGAAATCGACAGGATCATCCACCATCGGCATGAAGAAGTCGGTCGTGGCGATCACGCAGTTTTCGTCGTCGAGCTGCCACACGGCCGCGTCGTCTCCGGTTTCGGTGCCGACGAGCAACTGCTTGAATGGTTGCGCCGCCGGCTGGTCGGCCAGCAGGGACTGCAGGACCGAGGGAGCGAGCTTGCAGCCGCAGCCGCCACCATGGGCGAGCGTGCTGAGGCGAATTGGTGATGAAATATCCATGTCTGTCTCCTCAGGTTGTGAGCCCATGGGTAGTCGGCACATGGGTGTGTTGTCTGAAGGCAGGTCGGAATGGGTCCAAGCGGCGCGCGGGCTTTGGCGTCATCACCAGTGTCAGTGAGACATCAGCCGGCTGATCGAGGGCACACAGTGGAAACGGCGCAAACCTGCGCCGCGAGAAAGATGCGAAGGGTAATCGCCGTCCATGGCCCCGGCACGCGGGAGCAATGAAATGAGCCACAGCCAAGTCTCGCGCGTTTGGCCCATGGCGTCAACGATGCCGGCTCGCGCCCTCCGGCGGCCGGCGAAAAACATGAGTTACTTAGTCATGCATTTAGGAAGGCATGACTAATACGACCAAGGTCAAATGGTTAATTTGTTGACAACATATGATTATTGCGGTGAACTGCTGCGGTTACAAATCCAATGGATTGCCTGACCCTGTGTGCGCGGGGCTTGCATGCTGCCAGAGGAGGTGACGCGCAATGAATATTGAACTCTCACGCCGCCAGTTTCTCGGCGGAGCGGGAGCGGCGGTTGCAGCGACGGCGTTGGGGTCGTTCGGTTTCGGCGCGGTTGAAAGCGCTTATGCCGAGGCGATACGTCCCTTCAAGCTCGTCAACACCATCGAAACCCGCAATACGTGCCCCTACTGTTCGGTTGCCTGCGGCATCATCCTTTATTCCAAGGGTGATCTGAAGAAAGGCGAGAAGGCCGAGCTCATCCATATCGAAGGCGATACGGACCATCCGACCAATCGCGGCACGCTCTGCCCGAAGGGCGCTGCGCTGATGGGCTTCGTGAAGTCGGAGACCCGGCTGCAGTATCCCATGCTGCGCGAGCCCGGCTCGGACAAGTTCAAGCAGATTTCGTGGGATGAAGCGCTCGACCGGGTCGCCCGGCACCTGAAGGAGGACCGCGACGCGAATTTCATCGCCAAGAACGCGGCCGGCGTCACGGTGAACCGCTGGACCTCCACCGGTTTCCTGGCCGCATCCGCGACCACGAACGAAACGGCGTTCCTCACCTACAAGGTGGTGCGCAGCACAGGCATAGTGGCATTCGACAACCAGGCACGCGTCTGACACGGCCCGACGGTGGCGAGTCTCGCCCCAACTTTTGGCCGTGGAGCAATGACCAACTCCTGGACCGACATCAAGAACACCGACCTCGTCGTCATCATGGGCGGCAATGCGGCGGAAGCGCATCCGTGCGGCTTCAAATGGGTCACCGAGGCCAAGGCCAATCGCGGCGCGCGGCTGATCGTGGTGGACCCGCGCTTCAATCGCTCGGCATCCGTGGCCGACTATTACGCCCCCATCCGTCAGGGCACGGACATCGCGTTCCTGCTCGGCGTGATCAACTACTGCATGCAGAACAACAAGGTGCAGTGGGATTACGTGAAGAACTTCACCAACGCGTCCTACATCATCAAGGACGGGTTCGAGTACAAGGACGGGCTTTTCACCGGCTATGACGAGGCCAAGCGCGACTACGACCGATCGAGCTGGGACTATGTCATAGGCGAGGACGGCTATGCGACGATCGATGAGACGTTGCAGCATCCCCGCTGCGTCTGGAACCTGCTGAAGCAGCACGTTTCGGTCTATACGCCCGAAATGGTGGAGCGCATCTGCGGCACGCCGAAGGAGAAATTCCTCAAGGTCGCCGAGATGATCTCGGAATGCTCGACACCCACCAAGACGATGACCTCCATGTATGCGCTCGGCTGGACCCAGCATTCCAAGGGGTCGCAGAACATACGCTGCATGGCGATGCTGCAGCTCATCCTCGGCAATATTGGCGTGCGTGGTGGCGGCATGAACGCGCTGCGCGGGCACTCCAACATCCAGGGTCTGACCGACCTCGGCCTGATGTCCAACCTCCTGCCGGGCTACCTAAACATTCCGCTGGAGAAGGAGGTCGATCTCAACACCTACATGTCGACCCGCGGCTACAAGCCGCTTCGGCCCAACCAGACGAGCTATTGGCAGAACTACCGCAAGTTCTTCGTCAGCTTCCAGAAATCCATGTGGGGGCCGGCGGCGACGGCGCAGAATGACTTCGCCTATGACTGGCTGCCCAAGCTGGACGTGCCCGGCTACGATATGTTGCGCATTTTCGACATGATGAATGCCGGCAAGGTTAACGGCTATGTCTGCCAGGGCTTCAACCCGCTGATGGCCGCGCCAAACCGCAAGAAGATGACGGATGCACTGTCGAAGCTGAAGTTCCTCGTCATCATGGACCCGCTCGACACCGAAACGTCGCGCTTCTGGGAGAACCACGGCGAGTACAACGACGTCGACACGGCGTCGATAAAAACGGAAGTGATCCAGCTTCCCTGCACCTGCTTTGCGGAGGACGAAGGATCCCTCAGCAATTCCGGCCGCTGGTTGCAATGGCACTGGCCGGGCGTGACGCCTCCCGGAGACGCCAAGTCCGACAATTGGATCATGGCGCAGATCTTCCTGCGGCTGAAGGCGCTCTACACAAAGGAAGGCGGGGCCTTCCCCGACCCGATCCTCAACCTCCAGTGGCCGTACAAGGACCCGAACGAGCCGGCGGCCGCCGAGCTTGCGCAGGAGATAAACGGCCGCGCGCTGGCGGCGCTGACAGACCCCACCGACCCGGCCAAAGTGGTGGTCGAACAGGGCAAGCTCCTGCCGGGCTTTTCTGTGCTGCGCGACGACGGCTCAACCGCCTGCGGCTGCTGGATCTATTCCGGTTGCTTCACCGAGGCGGGCAACAACATGGCCCGCCGCGACAACCACGATCCGGACGAGACCGGGGCCTATCTGAACTGGGCGTGGTCGTGGCCAGCCAACCGGCGCATCCTCTACAACCGCGCCTCCTGCGACCTCGACGGCAAGCCGTGGGATCCGAGCCGCAAGCTGATCGAGTGGGACGGCCACAAATGGACCGGCTATGATGTGCCTGACATCGCCCCGACCGCCAATCCGCGGGAGGTGGGTCCGTTCATCATGAACGCGGAGGGCTCATCACGCCTGTTCAGCCGGGCCATGATGCGCGACGGCCCCTTCCCGGCACATTACGAGCCGTTCGAGTCGCCGATCGAGAACGTGATCGCACCCAAGGTACGGGGCAATCCGGTGGCGCGCGTCTTCGACGACGACTTCAAGCAGTTCGCCGATACGGCTTCGCCGGAATTCCCCTATGCGGCCACCTCCTATCGCCTGACCGAGCATTTCCACTACTGGACCAAGCACGTCACCGCGAACGCGGTGCTGCAGCCGGAGTTCTTCGTGGAGATTTCGGAGGAACTGGCGAAGGAGAAAGGCATCAGCAAGGGCGACTGGGTGCGCGTCTGGTCGAAGCGCGGCTCGGTGAAGGCAAAGGCTGTAGTCACCAAGCGCATCAAGCCGCTCATCTGTGATGGCAAGACCGTGCATGTGGTGGGCATACCGCTTCACTGGGGCTTCACGGGCGCGGCGCGCAAGGGGTGGGGACCGAACTCGCTCACGCCGGTGGTCGGCGACGCCAACATCGAAACACCGGAATACAAGGCGTTTCTGGTCAACATCGAGCGCACCACCGCACCTGCGGTGGCGTAAGGAGGAAACGACGCCATGTTTCCACCCGTTCCAAATCCCGAAACCACTCCGCAGCAGCCGCGGTTCGGTGAGAAAGACCTGATAAGGCGTTCGGCGTCATCCGTGACGCCGCCTGCCCAGCGCCAGACGGAAGTGGCCAAGCTGATCGATGTGACCAAGTGCATCGGCTGCAAGGCGTGCCAGGTGGCGTGTGCCGAATGGAACGACACCCACCAGGAGATCGGCTTCAACACGGGCTCCTACACCAATCCGCCCGACCTGACGCCCGACACCTTCACCCTGATGCGCTTCACCGAATGGGACAATCCTGACACGGGCAACCTCGAATGGCTGATCCGCAAGGACGGCTGCATGCATTGCGAGGACCCCGGCTGCCTCAAGGCCTGCCCCGCCCCCGGCGCCATCGTGCAGTATTCCAACGGCATCGTCGATTTCGTCCATGAAAACTGCATCGGCTGCGGCTATTGCATAAAGGGCTGCCCGTTCAACATCCCGCGCATCTCCGAAGTCAACCACACCGCCTACAAGTGCACGCTCTGCTCCGACCGTATCGCGGTCGGACAAGGCCCGGCCTGCGCCAAGGCCTGCCCCACCCAGGCGATCGTCTACGGCACCAAGGACGAGATGAAGGAGTGGGCGCAGGGGCGCATCAAGGATCTGAAATCGCGCGGCTTCGAGAATGCCGGGCTCTACGATCCGCCCGGCGTCGGCGGCACCCATGTCATGTATGTGCTGCACCACGCCGACAAGCCGGAAATCTATGCGGGCCTTCCCGCCAATCCACGCATCAGCCCGATCGTGGAAGTGTGGAAGGGCATGACCAAATATGCCGGCATGGCGGTGATGGGGCTTACCGTCGCCGCCGGCGCGCTGCACTACATGATGCGTGGCCCCAATGTCGTGACCGAGCAGGACGAGGAACAGGCCGAGAAGCTCACGGGAGAGAAACGCTCATGAGCAAGACCGACTATGAGGATGTGGAGCGAGGCGACGCCGTCGTGCCCGGCCGGCCGGTGAAGGTGCACCGCTACTCTGGCGGCGCGCGCGTCAACCATTGGATCACCGCTATCTGCCTCGTGCTCCTGGCGCTGTCCGGACTGTCCATGTTTCACCCTTCCCTGTTCTTCCTTTCCGCGCTCTTTGGCGGCGGCCAGTGGACACGCACGATCCATCCCTGGATCGGCGTGGTGCTGTTCTTCAGCTTCTTCGGCCTCTTCCTTCGCTTCTGGAGCGCCAACCTCTGGAAGCGCGAGGACAGCCAGTGGATCGCACAAGCCAACGACGTGGTTTCGGGGCATGAGGAAAAGCTGCCGGAAGTCGGCAAGTACAACGCCGGGCAGAAGATCGTCTTCTGGTCCATGTCGACCCTGATCATCATCCTGATCGCTTCGGGCATCGTGATCTGGAGCCAGTATTTCGGCTCCTACACCACCATCCAGCAGCAACGCTGGGCGCTGCTCATCCACTCGATCGCCGCCGTCGTGGCGATCTGCGTCTGGATCGTCCACGTCTATGCGGCAATCTGGGTCAAGGGCACGATCAATGCCATGACGCGCGGAACCGTTACCGGCGGCTGGGCCTGGCGGCACCACAGGAAATGGCTGCGCGAGCTGGTTTCCATGCGGAAAGGCAAGCCAACGGGGACCACGACACACACGACGCATAGTACCTGAAATTCAAGCAATCCCTTTTGGATGGACAGCACCAGCACATGGTGCGCAAAATACATTTTCAGGTCCACGTGGCCCGTAGGGTTCGTGAGGTATCGATATGGCAGGCAAGCCAGAGCTGACGCCGGACCCCACCGCAATTGGTGAAGTCTCCTCGCCTCCCTTCGTCAGATTGCCCGATCCGGGCTCGCTTTTCGCAAGACGCGCGGCGCGCCTGCGCACACTTGCTTCGGTTTCTCCGCTAGAACCCTATCTCAGCTTTGTCGCCGACCTCTCCGAGGCCCAGCAGCAGGTCGCCACGCAACTCGGCTCGGCCCCAACAGCCGACGGGCAGGAGATAGCGCGCGCCCGAGAATTCGGCATGCCGCTGATCGACCGTGAAAAATCCACCTCCGACGAAGGCCTCGCCATCATATTCGACCGGCTTTTCGCGGAAGCGGAAATGATCGACAAGCCGCCAAACGCTGCTGCCGCACTTTCAGCCGTAGCCCATGCGAGCGCTCTAAATCGCCGCGACATGGTGAGTGCGATATTTTCCGGCCTGCTGCCTCCCGACGCGATTGCGGAGCACATCTACATCTGGGCAGCGCTTCAGGTACATTTTTCCCGGCTGGCATCCTCGCTTGATCCCAAGACCATCAAGCCGGTGGCCGACGGCATCTGCCCGGCCTGCGGCAGCCTCCCTTCCATCTCCATGGTGGTCGACTGGACGGGTGCGCATGGCGCGCGCTTCTGCGTCTGCTCGCTTTGCAGCACCATGTGGCATTATGTGCGCATCAAATGTGTCTGCTGCGGTTCCACTGAGGGCGTCGGCTACAAGGAGGTCGAGGACGGCGGCGGCGCGGTCAAGGCCGAGACCTGCGACAAGTGCCAGAGCTGGCTGAAGATCATCTACCAGAAGAACTCACCCAACGCCGATCCCGTGGCCGACGATGTCGCAAGCCTCGGCATGGACATGCTGATGCGCGCCGAACCCTATCGCCGCGGCGGTTTCGCACCACTGCTTGCCGGCTTTTGAGGTCGCCATGGAGCAGAGCAACAAGGAACAGCCGGGCCACGACCTTCAGGCAAGCCTTCGGCGTCTGCCCTCCGTAGACCAGGTGTTGCAAAGCGAGGCCGCCCGCAAGGCCGCCGAACGTTTCGGCCGCGCGGCCGTGACGGAAGCGGTGCGCGACACACTTGCGGCCGCGCGCGAGGACATGAAAGCCGGCGCGGCGGCTCTATCCGCACAGGCGCTGGCCGAGCGTGCGGCGCTCACACTAGAAGCGGCCGAGCGCTCGAGCCTTCGCCCGCTTTTCAACCTCACCGGCACGGTGCTTCACACCAATCTTGGCCGCGCGGTGCTTGCGGAAGCCGCAATAGAGGCCGCGACGTATGCCATGCGCGAGGCGGTGGCGCTGGAATTCGACCTTTCCTCCGGCAAACGCGGCGAACGCGACGACCATCTGCGCACACTGGTCTGCGAGCTGACCGGGGCGGAGGACGCCACCCTGGTCAACAACAACGCCGCCGCCGTGCTGCTGGTGCTGAACAGCCTGGCCTCCGGCAAGGAAGCCATCGTCTCGCGCGGCGAACTCATCGAAATCGGCGGCGCTTTCCGCATGCCCGACATCATGGCGCGCGCCGGCACGAAGCTGGTGGAAGTAGGCACCACCAACCGCACGCATCCGCGCGACTATACCGATGCGATCGGCGAGCATACCGGCCTGCTGCTGAAGGTGCATACGTCCAACTACCGGATCGAGGGCTTCACCCGGGAGGTGACCGCCGCCGAACTGGCGGGCATCGCCCGGCAGAAGGGCGTGCCGCTCGTCAACGATCTGGGCTCCGGCACGCTGGCCGACCTTGCCGCCTTCGGGCTTGCGCACGAGCCGACGGTGCGCGAAGCCGTCAAAGACGGCGCTGACATCGTCACCTTTTCCGGCGACAAGCTGCTTGGCGGGCCGCAGGCCGGCTTCATCGTCGGACGCAAGGAGCTGATCGCCAGGATCAACCGCAACCCGATGAAACGGGCACTGCGGGTAGACAAGATCAGGCTCGCGGCACTCGAAGCGACGCTCAAACTCTATCGAGACCCGCAGCGGCTGGCCGCAAGGCTGCCGACGCTGCGCCTGCTCTCTCGTTCACTGGACGACATCGCCGCACTGGCCGCAAGGCTGGCGCCGAAGCTGGCGGCTTTCGCCGGCCCTGCCTTCGATGTTGCGGTGGGCGACTGCCTCAGCCAGATCGGCTCGGGCGCGCTGCCGCTTGCCACCATCGCCAGCGCCGGCCTGGCCGTGTTGCCGAAGGACGGCAGCGGCTCGGCGCTCGCCGATCTTTCGGCGCGGCTCCGCGCGCTGCCAATGCCGGTGATAGGCCGCATCGAGCACGGCGCGCTGATCCTGGACCTGCGCTGCCTGGAAGACGAGGAGCGGTTTTCGGCCAATCTCTCCGGGCCGGACGCATAGCGGGGTGCCGTGATGCGCCTTGCCGAGTTCTTCACGCGAAAAACGCCGCAAGACGAGACCGCACGAGCGATGGAGACGGCGCTTGTCGCCGCGAGATCCGGCGATTATGCGACCGCCCTCTCCATCTGGGAGCCTCTGGCGCGCGGCGGCAATGCGCGGGCGCAGAACAATATCGGCGCCTGTTTCGCCGGCGGGCTCGGCGTCGAAAAGGACGCGGATCTCGCCCGCCGCTGGCTGGCGCTTTCGGCAGAGGCCGGCGACGCCTCGGGACAGCGCAATCTCGCCTCGCTGCTGTTCAAGGGCGAAGGCATCGATCCGGACCATGCGGAGGCGGCCCGCCTCTACCGGCTGGCGGCGGAACAGGGCGATGCGCAGGCGCAGGACATGCTGAGCTGGATGCTGCTGGAGGGCGATGCTGTCGCTTTCGATCCCCTGGAAGCGCGGCTATGGGCCAGGAAGGCAGCGGAGAACGGCATCGCCTCCTCGATGACGCGGCTCGGCATGATCCATCACAACGCGCTTGGCGTTCCGCGCGACGCCGCGCAGGCCGCCTACTGGTGGCGCAAAGGCGCCGAGGCCGGTGATGCCGACGCGCAGGCCATGCTGGGGGCCGCCCTGCATCTGGGAATAGGCGTCGAGCGCGACCCGGTCGCAGCACTTGCCTGGCTGCTGCGCGCGCAGAAGAACGGCAGCGCGCTTGCCGCCCCCTTCATCAAGGCCGCGCGCACCGCGCTGAACCCGGAGCAGATTCGGGCGGCCGAAGCGGAAGCCGGAAAGGCCCCTGCCCCATGATCATTGGCACGGCGGGTCACATCGATCATGGCAAGACCGCGCTGGTAAAGGCGCTGACCGAGGTCGACACCGACCGGCTGAAGGAAGAAAAGGCACGCGGCATTTCCATCGATCTCGGCTTTGCCTATGTGCCGCTGCCTGAGACGGAAGACGAGGTACTGGGCTTCGTCGACGTGCCGGGGCACGAAAAGTTCATCCACACCATGCTTGCCGGTGCCGCCAGCATCGATTTCGTGATGCTGGTGGTGGCGGCAGACGATGGCGTGATGCCGCAGACCCGCGAGCACCTGGCCATAGTGGACCTGCTCGGCATCGAGCGGGGCGTCGCCGTCATCACAAAGAGCGACCTCGTCGCGCCGGAGCGGCTGAGCGAGGTGGAAACGCAGGCCCGCAACGAACTTGCCGCAACCGGCCTCAGGGACATGCCGATACTGTGCGTCTCCACGGTTACCGGTGCGGGCCTCGATGCCCTGCGCGATCTGCTCATGGAGACGGCGCGGACATTCGGCCATCGCCACAGCGGCGGCCGCTTCCGCCTGGCCGTGGACCGCTCCTTCACCATCCAAGGGGTCGGTACGGTGGTGACCGGCACGGTCTTGTCAGGGCGCGTGCGCGTCGGGGACCATCTCATCGTCAGCCCCTCGGGCAAAACTGTTCGGGTGCGCTCGCTGCACGCGCAGAACCGGGAAAGAGAGAGCGGCAAGGCGGGAGACCGCTGTGCGCTCAACCTGGCGGGCGAAGGCATTTCCAAGGATGCGATCGGGCGCGGCGACATGGTCGTGGATCCCACTTTGCATGCTCCGACCGGCCGTATCGACGCAACGCTACGCGTGCTTCCCTCGGAACGAAAACCGCTCGGCCAATGGTTTCCGGCACGGCTGCATCACGCCTCGGCCGAAGTCGGCGCGCGCATCGTGCTCCTGAGCGACGAGGAGCTGCAGCCCGGCAGCGAAAGCCGCGTCCAACTTGTTCTGGAGCGCCCCATCGCCGCCGCGGCAGGCGATCGCTTCGTCATTCGCGACGTCTCGGCCCAGCGTACGATCGGCGGCGGTCGATTCCTGGACCTTCGCGGCCCGCAGCGCGGCAGGCGCAGTCCGCAGCGCCGGGCGCAGTTGGAGGCACATGCGCTGGAAGACCCAGTCGCGGCGGCAAGGGCATTGCTCGCAATCGAGCCCTATCATCTTGACGCTTCCGCCTTCCTGCGCGACCGCGCCCTGTTGGAAGACCCCGCCACGTTCGCCCAAGCCCTCGACGCCGTGCTGCTGGCTGACGGGACCTCCGCGCTCCTGCTGCTTCCCGAATATTGGCGGATGTTCCGCACCGGCCTCCTGGAGCGGCTGGCGCAGTTCCATGCCGACAACCCGGACCTCACCGGCATCGGCCTCGAGCGGCTGCGGCAGTCCCTGCGGCCGCGCTTGCCCGCGCCCGCTTTCCGCACCGCGCTTACCGTGCTCAGGGAAGAGGGGCTGGTCGTGCTCGACGGAGCCTGGCTGCGGCTCGCCGGCCACGAGGCGACGATGGGGCCGCGGGAGGAACGGCTCTGGCGGCAGGTCGAGCCCCTGCTGGGCGACGGCGCACGCTTCCGTCCCCCGCGCGTGCGCGACATAGCCGAATTGCTCGGCGAAAGGGAGGACGACATCCGCCACCTCCTGAAGCTGGCAGGCCGCATGGGCCGCGTGCACGAGGTGGCGCAGGACCGATTCTTCCTGCGCACCACAATTGCCGAGATGGTCACGATACTCACCGATCTGGACGCCAGCCGAGAAGACGGCTGGTTCATCGCCGGCTGCTTTCGCGACCATGTGGACAGCGGCCGCAAAGTTGCGATCCAGATCCTCGAGTTTTTCGACCGCAACAGCGTGACGATCAGGCGAGGCGACCGGCGCCGGCTGAACCGCCGCAAGCTGGACTTGTTCGGCGACCTGGCACATCGTTGAGCCGCTGGCGTGTGGATAAGGAAGAGAATCGTCCCTGGTGGGGCGTCCGGACTTCAAATCCGGGAGAGGCCGTCAGACGGTCTTTGGTGGGTTCGACTCCCATTCTCTTCCGCCATATCTCATTGACAGGGCTCGCCCGGCCCGCGACTGCCGCTCGGGGCCGCATGCTGACTGGCAGCTTTTGGCGCAGAAGAGCAAAAGCAGACGTTCGGATCATAAGGCGTCATGGTGGCGTCTGCCCCGAAGCGGACGCTTATCACCTGCTGAAGTTCATCGGCACGTTGAAATTCAACTGCGGAGCGGTCACGCCCTTGGGAAAGGGAGGGAATGGCGCGGCCTTGTCCACTATGTTCAAGGCCGCCCGATCGAGGACCGAGGAACCGGAGCTTCGGACGACCCTACGGCTCATCACCTTGCCCGACGAAGATACGCTGAAATTGACAACCACCGATCCGGACGGCGCCCCGCCGGGATAATACTTTCGCGACAGGAGGCGCGATGCGACCCTGGCCATGTAGCTGGCCTGCGCGCGGGGGTCATTCGGAGTTGTAGCGGCGTGCTGGGACGCGGATTGCTGCGCCGTCGAGCCCTCGCGGGCGGCCAGCTTCTCCCGGGTTTTGGTCCGGGCCTGAGACGCCGCGGGTTTGACCTTCGATGGTTTTGTCGCCACGGTCGGGGGCGTCTCTGGGGAGACTGTGGTAAGCGGCGGCTGACTTGCCGGCAATTCCTCGGAGGGCGGTGTCGCCGGCACCGTTTCGGTCGGGCCGCTGTCGGCCGTTGCCTCGGACGGAGGGGTCGCTTCTGCTGCGGTGGGAGACCTGGGCCCCGCTTCAACCTGCTGCTGGGCTTCGGAAGCCGGAACCTCGGCCTCCTGCTGGACCGAGGGAGCTTCGGGCGGCACGGGCAAGGGAGCAACCAGCGGTTCGTCGATCAGCGGAGCGGCGGTGACTTCGATAGGGATTTCGAGCTGACGCTCGTTCGATTGACTCGAGGCACTGAAAATCCATGCCGCAACGGCGCCATGGACCAGCAAGGACAATGTTATGGCAGTCCAGCGCGCCGCCTGCCAGGGCCCGTAGCGCGGACGCCGGCCGAAGAGGTTCACGGGGAGGCCACATCTTTCGCCGGAGCCTGGGCGAGCAAGGAGAACCGCTTGTACCCGGCAGCGTTCACGCGGCCCAGCATGTCCATCACCACGCCATAGTCCGTGCCCTTGTCGGCGCGGATGTAGACGATGGCGTCGCCCTCTGCCGCGCGCAGGGCGTCGAGACGGGCCGCTAAGTCGGCCAGTGCGACGCGCTCGTCGCGAATATAGACGCTGCCGTCCGGCGCCACCGTCACGATGACAGGCTTCTTCACTTGCCCGATCTTCTCGGCGCTTGTGCGCGGAAGGTCGACGCGTACGCCGGTCATCATCAGCGGCGCGGCAACCATGAAGATGATGAGCAGGACGAGCGTGACGTCGACAAGCGGCGTGACGTTGATCTCGGCCGAGGGGCGATAGACGAGACCGTCCCGGCCACCGAGCGCTTGCCGAGGCGACATGGCCATCAGTCGACCTCCTGAGGGGTCCTTGCGCGTTCGTAAGCAAGAGCCCTTGCGATGGGCGGTATTGCCGCTCCGCCGCTCTGCGCCGCGCGACCCAGAACCGCCGAGATCTGATTATACGCGATGACGGCGGGTATCGCGACGGCAAGCCCGGCCGCGGTGGCAAACAGAGCTTCGGCTATACCCGGCGCAACGACCTCAAGGCTGGTGTCCTGCGATTGCGCGATCGAGGCAAAGCTCGTCATGATGCCCCAGACCGTGCCGAAAAGGCCGATGAATGGCGCTGCGGAGCTGATCGTCGCGAGAAAGGGCAGCCCCCCTTCGAGGCGTCGCAGTTCGATGAGCATCGCCGCGCGCATGGTTTCCTCGATCCGCGAACGCGCCTCGTAGGGCGATGCCAGGCCCGAGGCGAGATCCGCCTGTTCGCTCCGGGCGGCGGACATGACGGCCCCCGCGACACCGGAGAGTTGCCCGGCGCCACGCCCACCATGCACGGCAAGCTGTTCCAAGGCGTTGATCTGGCGCCGGAGGCTGGTGAGCCTGATGAGCTTTTCGATGATAATCGCCCAGCAAGCGACGGAACAGAGCGCCAGACCGAGGACGATGGCTTGAACCACCGGGTCTGCGTGTCGGACGAGATCGATGACGGAAAGGCTGGATTCCATGCCAATCAACTCCGCAATCTCGGGAAAGTTTCCGCCCTCTGGGGCCGCTTGCCGTCCCTATTTGGAAAGCGCGGCAGGCCCGCGGGACGACACCGCGATCTTGTCCAGACAGTCAGACACATCCTGTTCGCCGGATCTGCACTCCAGCACGTCATTGACGAATATGCTTCCGATCTGGCTGCACGGCGTAGCCTCCAGATCGAAGGTCTTGACGTCCTTCTTGCTCGCTGGAAGCGGCCCAATGTCGATGGCAATGCGCCGGTCGATCACGCCATCCGGACGAAACAGGACGAGGTCGAGCTTCAGCACCGAGTAGGCGGATTCGGTGGCATTATCGACCACGACATAGGCTCGGCAACCCCTGCCGACGGGTTCGAGTTTGTTCAACTCGACTGAAATCTTTTTCGGCGCGGGAGGGACGGCAGCCTTGGCCTCTATGGGTCCGAGCACAGCCAGGAGTGCCCCTGCAAAGACACCGAACAGGCAATGACTTCCAACCATTACGTTCCCCTTGCCTGAAATGACCTCAAGAAAACAGGCCTCTCAAAAAGGCGCACTAATCGCGCTCGAGGTAATCTGTTCAGGAAACCCGTTTCGGCAAGGGTCAGAAGGTGACCTTCAATCCAGCATAAACGGCAAAGGGTTTGCCCGGCGTCACCGTGTCCGTGTTGTGGCCTCCCACCAGGCTTCCCACGGAGCTCGTGTTATCGAAGTAGGTGCCGTTCAGATAATACTTTGTGTTGAAGAGGTTCTCGATCTCCGCATGGAACTGCATGTTCTTGGTGATCTGATAGGTGGTGTGCAGGTCGACCGTCGCGTAGCCGGGCAGTTTCGGGTTCTCGTTTGACTCGTCCCCACCGAAATTCTGGCTGCCGACGGCGAGCACGTTGCCGCCGACCGTCCATTTGTCGTTGACCTTGTAGTCGACGCCAAGCTTGAAGTGGTGCGCAGGGATGCGGGAGATGTGGTCGCCCGGCACCACTTGTATCGGTTCGTCGCCGGCGGGGTCACCGGAAGGCGGATTGAGCGTGATGTAGGATTGGTAGGTTGCGTCGACATAGGCGTAGCTGGCAAAGGCCGACCAGTCGCCCTTGGTGTAGTTGACAGCTGCCTCGATGCCCTCGCGGCGCGTCTTCCCGACATTGGCGAAATAGCCGAAGGTCATGCCGATCGGGGCCACCACATTGAGGATGTCGTTCGAATTGTCGGTTCTGTAGAGCCCGAGCTTCCAGCCGAGCGTCTGGTTGCCGGAGAGATTGGTCTTGCCGCGCAGCCCGAGCTCGACCGTGCGGGAAACGACCTGGTCGAGGTTCGGGTCCGACACCAGAAAAGTGTCGATGACGCATGGCAGGTTGGGGTCCGAACAACCGAGTTCGAGCGGTGTCGGGGCACGGTTCGATTCCGAATAGCTGGCATAGCCCACCACGTCGGGCGTGATTTTGTAGGTTCCTCCGATGACCGGGTTGAAACGGGCATACTGGTGATCGCCGGTGAGCGAGCCGGGACCGGTTTGGAGCAGATCCGTGAGATCGATATTGGCGAAGTTGAACCGGCCGCCCAGCGTCAGCGTGAATTTCTTGGTCACGTCAAGCGTGTCGAGCGCATAGACGCCCACATAGGTGTTTCTGGTGCGCAGCTTGACCGGACCGATCGACCCTTCATCGCTGGTCGTATATCCGAGATACTGCCCGTTGCCCGTGATCACGAGCGTATCGGGATCGGCGGTACCCAGCTCGGAATTGGCATTGAAGTTCGAGCCGGCCATGTCGAGCGATGCGCCGAGCACGAAGGTGTTGTCCATGTCGCGCAGCTTGGCCGTGTCGGTTATCTGGAGCGTGCCGCCCCAGCCATTGGTGCGCGTGCTGTTGCGGTCGATCTGGCCGAGTACGGCGCCTTCCGGAAAAAGGTTCGGCAGCTGCTGGCCATTGCTGCCGATTGCCGGCGTGGTACCGTCGGTGAAACAGAGCAGGGTTGGATCGTCGCAGACCTGTACGTCCGTATCGTTTCCGTCCACATGCTTGTCGGACAGGTGTCGGTAATAGAGCGTACCCGCCAACGTCCGCGTGTCGGACAGCTTGGTGTTTCCCTGCAGGCTGATCATCCCCATCTGCAGGTCGTCGCTCTGCGGAGTGGTGTAGACGGCGCTGTAGTCTCTTTTGAGCAGCTCGACCGGCGTCGTGGCCGGAGCGTTGAAGAAGTTGTCCGCCGCCGTGACGTTCAGGTGGATTTCGCTCTGCTCGTCCTTGTAGCCGACATCGCCGTAAAGGCGGCGGATCGTCGAGGACGAGCGCTCGCGGAAGCCATTCTCATAAGCGCCGTCGATGGCGAAATAGGCGGCATAGTTGCCATCCTGCTTGCCCCACTGGAAGGAGTCCTGAACCCGCCCGAACGAGCCGACCACGAAGTCGTTTTCGGCACCCTGATAGGTGAAGCCGTTTTTCATCTGCACGACCACCGCGCCGCCGAGCGCGTTGAGACCGAAGATCGGGTTCGCGGTGACGATGTCCATCACATGGATGGCGTCGGGCGGAATGAAGTCCCAGTGGACGTTGTCGCCGAACGCCTCGTTGATGCGCACGCCGTTCTGATAGACGGCGAGACCTATCGGCGTGCCGGTTATCGGGGTCGCCAGGAAGCCGCGAAACTGCAGGTCGGGCTCGAAGGAGTTGCCGCTCTCGTTGGTTGACGAAACGCTCGGCACATTGATCAGCATGGTGCTGACCACGCTGGGCGAGCTTTGCGCCTCGAATTGTTTGGCGTCGATCTTGTTGACCGCTGCCGGGATGCGGGATGTCTCAACTCCGGTGCCTGTCACCGGTGTCGTCGGGGTGGTCTCGGTCGGTTCTGAGGGACGCAGTGCCGAAGGCGGGGGCGATGGTGGCGCTGAGACAGGTCGCGCTGATGGCTGTGCGGATGGCGGAGCCGACGGAACCTGAACGGCCTGCTTGCGGGCCGCGTGTGCTGCGGGCTTTTTCGGACTGATTTTGATGGTCGGCAGCGTCAGCGTCTGGTCGGCTTGTTGGGAAGAGGCAGGCTGGCAAATGAGAATGCACGCTATACCAGCGAATAAGAATAGTCGGCGCAGCCCACTTTTCATGCCCTCTCCCCAGCAGGCGAGTCCCGACAGTCGCTCATCACGCTACTTCTTCGTATGGCGAACAACAATCAACGATTTGAACTTCCGGCGACCGATGATCTGGATGTGGTCCTGACGTTCGAAAGAAAGGTTGAAAAGCAAAATCCGCCGACTTCCAAAACGGGCGGCGGCCTGGACTGAGGACGACGTGCTGGCCTACGAGCGTCGGCGGCCTGAAGGAACTAAAGAGCGCGTTTGGCTTCACGTCCTGCTCTACACAGGCCTGGGCCGCGGCGATGCCGTTTGTATCGGTCGCCAGCATGTTCGCGATGGCGTCGCCTCACTCAAAACGGAAAAGACGGGCATCGAGGTCAATATCCCGATCCTGCCGGACTTAGCCAAGACGCTTGAGGTCGGCCCGACCGGCGATCTGGCATTCATCGTCGGAGATAACGGACAGCCGTTGATCAAGGAGACGTTCGGGAACTATTTCCGCGCCGCCTGCAATGCGGCCGGCGTGAAGAAGTCGGCGCATGGTGTCCGCAAGATCGGCGCGACCCGTGCGGCGAATGCCGGGCCACCGTAGCCGAGCTGGAATCACTGTTCGGATGGACGGGCGGCACGATGGCCAGTCACTACACAAAAACCGCCGACAGGAAGAGGTTGGCGAAGCAGGCTGCGGAAAAGATCAGGAACGCTCTGCGCCTGCACCCTGAGGGGGAAACTCCGCGCAGCTCAGAAAAGAGATAACCAAATCAATCGCTTAAGCACCGCGATTTCTGTGATGGTGCGGTCGAGAAGACTCGAACTTCCACGGGTTGCCCCACAGCGACCTCAACGCTGCGCGTCTACCAATTCCGCCACGACCGCACGTCACAGAAGGGCCGGTTCCGACCGGCAGGGGGCATGTAGCAAATCGTTTTGGGGGACACAAGTACGCCGTGACGAATATTCGAATTCTTTGTGACGACGCAGCGGAATCCCTTGCTTCAAGCCCTGAAAACCGCGCTGCCCGCGCAGAGAAACTGGACCTTTTGCGTGGCCGCAGCCATATGAAGGAGAGTTTTTCGGGGCCAGGCCATGAATCAGCGCAGCCAGATCGACACATCTTTTTTGCCGGCGGCCGACTCGCCGGCCGTCGAATGGCGAATCGAGCCTGGTCTCACCCCCTACGAAGACGCCCTCGCCTTCATGGAATCGCGCGCGGCAGCGATTCGCGACGGATCGGCCGGTGAACTGGTCTGGCTGGTGGAGCATCCGCCGCTCTACACCGCCGGCACCAGCGCGCAGCCCACGGACCTCGTCGACCCCGACCGATTCCCGGTCTTTAACGCCGGTCGCGGCGGCGAATACACCTATCACGGTCCCGGCCAGCGGGTGGCCTATGTCATGCTCGACCTGAAGCGCCGGCGCGAGGACGTCCGCGCCTTCGTGGCGGCGCTGGAGGCCTGGATCATCGCCACGCTCGATCGGTTCAACGTGCGCGGCGAACGGCGCGAGGACCGCGTCGGCGTCTGGGTGGTGCGGTCGGACCGTCCGCCGATGCCCGACGGTTCGCCGGCCGAAGACAAGATCGCGGCAATCGGCATCCGCCTGCGGCGCTGGGTGAGTTTTCATGGCATCGCCATCAACGTCGAACCCGATCTCGAGCATTTCGGCGGCATCGTGCCGTGCGGCATATCCGAGCACGGCGTGACTAGCCTTGTGGACCTCGGCCTGCCGGTCACCATGACTGATCTCGACGTGGCACTGAAGGCCTCTTTCGAGACCGTGTTCGGCCCGGCCGAGATCATGCCCGAGGCTGAACGCAAGGCCGGCTGACGGCCCCCTCCCTGCCCCGTATTCCGGTAATGGACGATCACATGGCGCCGATCCACATCGCCATCGTGACCAGAAACGCGCTCATGCAAATCAGCGAGATGACATCCTGGAACAGATCGGTCATGATTCCCTCGTGTATTCGATATGTTGTTAGTTTGTTCTATTTTTGTTCACTCGTCAATGGGTGAGGTGATCGACGATGGCGGCTTCGCGGCCTGAGGTCGCGGCAGGGTTAAGTGGGCATTAACGCCGCGCGGCGCATGCTTCATCGTCGCCACGCCCGGTTTTCACCGTCTGGCCATTGTGATCCTTCTAGATGCTCAGGATGGGCAGAGGGGCGGTCGTCGGACTCGAGGGTAGGAAGCCTGCACCGCTGCAGCAGTTTTGGCCGACCGGCATGGGTCCCCGGAACCTCCGCACCTCGCTTCGCTCGTGCTCCGGCACGAGGATGACGGAGGTGGGGCCGCGCAGGCAGCCAATCACGGACGCTCCATCGCTCCGCTACCACTTTCGTTCGGGGCGCGAGGATGACGGAGGCAGGCGCGCCTACAGGCAGCCATTCACGAACGCTCCATCCCCCCGCTATCACTCCCCGTTAGGAGCGAGGATGAGCGGCACACATGCTTGTGCGGACCTCCGCCAGCGCTGAGAGCTTGCCGAATACCTTCAATCTTAACTTGTTGAAGGTTCCTGCTGCAGACGGCGTTGAAGGCATGCGGAAGCCTTCATCCCGTCGTCCTCGGGCCGGAGCATGATCGAAGCGAGATGCGGAGGTTCCGGCGACCCAGGCCTCGGACGCGCAACCGGCAGTCCGGGGACAGGCTCGACACCGCAATCCTAAGGTCGATCTGCAGCCCCGTCCGTGTCATTCGGCCAAGGGAGCGGAGCGACCGCAAGCCGGGATTCAGCCCGGCCGAATGCAGAAGGGAGAGCCAGAGCCAAGCCCAAGCTCGCCCGCCTCAGAGCGGGACGACCTTGCCTTCGGAGAGCGTGACCCGCCGGTCCATGCGGGCGGCGAGCTCGTGGTTGTGGGTGGCGATGAGTGCCGCCAGGCCGGATTGCCGCACGAGCGCGAACAGCGCGTCGAACACATAGCTCGCGGTGGCCGGATCAAGATTGCCGGTCGGCTCGTCGGCCAGCAGCACCAGCGGCGCATTGGCGACCGCGCGCGCGATCGCGACGCGCTGCTGCTCACCGCCCGAAAGCTCGGAGGGGCGGTGCTCGCCGCGCTTGCCGACCTGCATATAGTCGAGCAGCTGCTTGGCGCGCGCGCGCGCCTCGGCCGGCGCCAGCCCCTTCACCAGCTGCGGCATCATCACGTTCTCGACCGCCGAAAACTCCGGCAGAAGATGATGGAACTGATAGACGAAGCCGATGTCGTTACGGCGGATGGCCGTGCGTTCGTCGTCGGACAGGCGGCCGCAGGCGCGGCCGGCCAGGATCACGTCACCACCATCCGGCCGCTCCAGCAGGCCGGCCGTGTGCAACAGCGTGGACTTGCCTGTTCCGGACGGGGCCACCAGCGCCACCATCTCGCCGCGCCGCAGCGAAAACTCCGTGCCGCTGAGGATGGTGAGCTTGCGCGACCCTTGCGTATAATGCCGCTCTACGCCCTTCAGTTCGATGATCTTTTCGCTAGCCATCATTCGTATCGCAATGCTTCGACCGGATCGAGCTTGGCGGCGCGCCAGGCCGGGAACACCGTCGCCAGGAAGGACAGGACGAGCGCCATGGCGACTACGCTGGCGGTTTCGTTGAAATCCATCTTGGCCGGCAGCTTGCTCAGGAAATAGAGCTCGGGATTGAACAGCACCGTGCCCGACAGCCAGGAGAAGAACTGGCGGATCGATTCCACGTTCAGGCACACGACGATGCCCAGGACGACGCCGGCGATGGTGCCGGTGACGCCGATGGCAGCCCCCGTCATCACGAAGATGCGCATGACCGCGCCGCGTGTGGCGCCCATGGTGCGCAGGATGGCGATGTCCCTGCCCTTGTCCTTCACCAGCATGACGAGGCCGGAGATGATGTTGAGCGCGGCCACCAGCACGATCAGCGTCAGGATCATGAACATGACGTTGCGCTCGACCTGCAGCGCCGAGAAGAAGGTCTGGTTACGCTGGCGCCAGTCGGAGACGAAGACCGGCCGCTGCGCCGCATCCTCGATGGTAGGCTTCAGCGCATCGATCGCGTCGGGATTGTCGACGAAGACCTCGATGGTCTGGGCGCGCTTTTCCATGTTGAAGAACAGCTGCGCCTCGGAGAGCGGCATGTAGACGATGGACGCATCGTATTCCGACATGCCCACCTCGAAGATCGCCGCGACCTTGTAGCCCTTCATGCGCGGCGTGGTGCCCATCGGGGTGATGTCGCCCTCCGGCGAGATCAGGGTGATGGTGTCTCCGAGCGTCAGGCCGAGATTGTCGGCCATGCGGCTGCCGATCGCCACGCCCTCGCTGTCGTCGAAGCCGACGAGCGAGCCTTCCTTGATGTTGTTGGCGACGAGCGAGATCTTGCCGAGGTCCTGGCCGCGAATCCCGCGTACCAGCGCGCCGTTGCCGGCGCCCACCTCGCCCTGGGCCAGCACCTGGCCGTCGATCAGCGGGATGGCGTATTTGACACCGGCCACGCCGTTGATGCGGCCGGCGACCGCATCGTAGTCCTCCAGCGGCATGTCGACCGGCTGAACGATCACATGTCCGTTGATGCCGAGGATGCGGCTGAGCAGTTCGGCGCGAAAACCGTTCATCACCGCCATGACGATGATGAGGGTAGCCACGCCCAGCATGATGCCCACGAACGAGATCGAGGCGATCACCGAGATGACCGTTTCCTTGCGCCGCGAGCGCAGGTAGCGCCATGCCACCATGCGCTCGAAGGCGGAAAAGGGTCCGGCGCCAGCCGGCTTGGCCGCCGCCTTAGCCATCAGGCCTTACCGAAACGGGCGATTGCCGCCGGGATCGACAGCGTCTCGCGTTCGCCAGTGCGGCGGTTCTTGATCTCGACCTCGCCGGCGGCCACGCCGCGCGGGCCGACGATGACCTGCCACGGCAGGCCGATCAGGTCGGCGGTGGCGAACTTGCCGCCCGAGCGCTGGTCGGTGTCGTCGTAGAGCACTTCCTTGCCTGCAGCAGTGAGCGCTTCATAAAGCTCTTCCGAGACGCGGTCGCAATCGGAGTCGCCCGTCTTCATGTTGATGATGCCGACCTGGAACGGCGCCACGGCCTCCGGCCAGATGATGCCGTTCTCGTCGTGGCTGGCCTCGATGATGGCCGCGATGAGGCGCGACGGGCCGATGCCGTAGGAGCCCATGGACACGTAGTGGTCCTTGCCGTCGGGGCCGGCCACCTTGGCCTCCATCGGCTTCGAATACTTTTCGCCGAAGTGGAAGATGTGGCCGACCTCGATGCCGCGCGCCGAGAGCTGGTCGCCAGCGGGAACGGCATTCCACGCGGCTTCGTCATGCATCTCGTCGGTGGCCGCGTAGGGCGTCGTCCATTCCTTGACGATACCGGCGATCTGTTCGTCGTTGGAGAAATCGGTGTTCTCGCCCGGCACCGGCAGGCTCAGGAACTCGCGTGCGCAATAGACCTGGCTCTCGCCGGTCTCGGCCAGGATGATGAATTCGTGGCTGAGGTCGCCGCCGATCGGGCCGGTGTCGGCGCGCATCGGGATCGCCTGCAGGCCCATGCGCGTGAAGGTGCGCAGGTAGGAGACGAACATGCGGTTGTAGGCCGCCTTGGCGCCTTCGTAGTCGATGTCGAAGGAATAGGCGTCCTTCATCAGGAACTCGCGCGAACGCATGACGCCGAAGCGCGGGCGGCGCTCGTCGCGGAACTTCCACTGGATGTGGTAGAGGTTCAGCGGCAGGTCCTTGTAGGTCTTGACGTAGGAGCGGAAGATTTCCGTGACCATTTCCTCGTTGGTCGGGCCGAACAGCATGTCGCGCTTGTTGCGATCCTTGATGCGCAGCATCTCGTCGCCATAGTCGTCGTAGCGGCCGCTCTCGCGCCACAGGTCGGCCGACTGGATGGTCGGCATCAGGATCTCCTGCGCACCGGCGCGGTTCTGCTCCTCGCGGATGATCTGGCAGACCTTGTCCAGGACGCGCTTGCCCAGCGGCAGCCAAGAGAAGCTTCCGGCCGCCTGCTGGCGGATCATGCCGGCACGCAGCATCAGCCGGTGAGAGACGATTTCCGCCTCGCGCGGGTTCTCTTTCAGGATGGGCAGGAAGTAGCGCGATAGACGCATGTGGAGTTCCGTCAAAGAAGAAAGAGGAACCGGAACCGGAATCGGCACCGGCGCAGTGTTGCCTGCCCGCGCTTCATAGCCATTTCAAGGCCGATTGGAAACCCGAAGCGGATTCGCGTGCGTTTTGGCGGCGCGATGGCATTTTGCCGCCCCTCGCGCGAATGGCGCCACTGCCTACCGCAGAGGCAAGGGCTGGCGCATTATTGTGCAGTGCAGCACATCTCGTCACCCCGACACGCAAAATTGTTCGTGACAATTCATCGCAGCTTGGTCTAGTGTGCTCAAATAATCGAGAGGGCAGAGAAAAATCTGCTCTCCTACGCGGTCAAAGTCTTGGGAGGATGCGATCTAGGCGCGATAATACGCAGCCGCCGGAAAACGGAAAGCAGATCGGACGCGTTCAATTGCAAGGCCTCGTGCCTTGCATTTTTTTTGCGCAATCAACAACTTACCTCTTTTCTCGCCGTCTGATCGACCTGGACGGAAGCAGTGAAGAGATTCGTCTGCGCTTCGTTTAATACACTAAATCACTAGACTAAATTACTTTCCGGTAAAAGGCCCAAAATATCTTTTTTAAAAGGTATTTTGGGCGACAAGCGCGCTGGCGCGCCCTTCCCGGCCCCTGGACGGCCGGAAGAAGTCGGGTACGCGAGAAGGGAAATCGATAGCAGGCAGCGCATTGCGCCCATGGCTGGACGACGATCAGCGCAAAAAGCCGCAAGCGTCTATAAGAAACGTGCGGCTTCAGGTCTCGGTCACCGGAGCGTCCGTTGCGTCTCCAGGACGCAGGGCGCCTCAGTCGAACTTCGGTGTGAAATTCGGAAGGTCGTCGAAGCTATAGCCCAAGACGTTCGTGACGTAGTAGTAGATGCCGAAAAGAATCACCGCCACGATCGTCGTGAAAATGATGGCGCGCCGCATATGCGGGCCGCGCGGCGCACTGGCTTCCGTGCCCAAGGTGACGGCGTGGTCGTCGTCCTGGGTTCTCAGGCCGAAGGGCAGGACAGCAAACAGCACCGTCCACCAGATGATGAAGAAAATCGCGGCGCCCGAAATCCAGCCCATGTGACTACACCTGTTCCAGTTCGACCAGAGTGCCGAGAAAATCCTTCGGATGCAGGAACAGCACCGGCTTGCCGTGTGCACCGATCTTCGGCGTTCCATCGCCGAGCACCCGGGCGCCGGCCGCCTTAAGCCGGTCACGCGCGGCGATGATGTCATCTACTTCATAGCACAGATGGTGCATGCCGCCGGCAGGATTCTTTTCCAGGAACGCCGCAATCGGGGACCCCTCGCCCAGAGGTTCGAGCAGTTCGATCTTGGTGTTGCCGGTGTCGATGAACACCACCGTCACGCCATGCTCGGGCAAGGCCTGCGGCTCCGTCAGCTTGGCACCCAGCGTATCGCGATAGACAGCGCTCGCGGCGGCGAGGTCCGGTACGGCGATGGCGACGTGATTGAGACGGCCCAGCATTATCCTCACCGATACATGGTCAGCGCGTGACGAACACCGTCACGAGCGGCTTCTTGCCCCAGGCCTCATTGGCGGCGCCGCGAACAGCGCGACGCACGGCCTCCTGGACAAGGTCCAGGTCTTTTCGGCGCGCGCGGGGTATGCTGTCGACCGCGCCGATTGCCGCATCCAGCATCAGCTCTTCCATATCGTCGCCGCTTGCGTCCACCTGCGCAACCCCGATCGCCACGAGGTCCGGCTCCCCCGCAATCTCATAGCGATCGTCCAGCACCACGTTGACGGCCACATGGCCGGCAAAGGAAAGCTTGCGCCGCTCGCGGATACCCATGGCCTCGTCGTCGCCGGTCAGTTTGCCGTCCTTGTAGATGCGGCCGAACGGCACCTGGTCGACGATCTCGGCGGCACCCGGCGCCAACCGCAGCATGTCACCGTCGCGGATCTGCGCCACCTCGGGCACGCCGCAGGCAGCCGCAAGGCCGCCATGCGCCACCAGATGCGCGGCCTCACCATGCACCGGCACGGCGATGCGCGGCCGCACCCATTCATACATGCGGCGCAACTCGCTGCGGCGCGGATGGCCGGAAACATGCACCAGCGCGTCGCCGTCCTCGATGATCTTCAAGCCCTGGTCGATCAGGAGGTTCTTGATCTCGAGGATGGCCTTCTCGTTGCCGGGAATGGTGCGGGACGAGAACACGACGATGTCACCGGGCGACAGGCCCACGGACTTCATCTCGTCGCGCGCCAGCTTGGCGAGCGCCGCACGCGCCTCGCCCTGGCTGCCCGTGCAGATGATGACGAGGTTCTCGCGCGGAATGTAGCCGTAGTCCTCCTCGCTGACGAACTCCGGCAGGCCGTCCATGTAGCCAAGCTCGCTGGCGACGTCGATGACGCGCTTGAGCGAGCGGCCGAGCACCAGCACCTGCCGGCCGGTGTCGCGCGCGGCTTCCGCGATGGAGCGGATGCGCCCGACATTGGAAGAGAAGGTGGTGACGGCGACACGGCCAGGCGCCTTCTCGATGACGCCGCGCAGCCCCTCGCCCACCGCCTGCTCCGACGGGGAATCGCCGTCGCGCATGGCATTGGTGGAATCGCAGACCAGAGCCAGCACGCCACGGTCGCCGATCGCGCGGAAACGCTCCTCGTCGGTCAACGGACCGATCTCCGGCGCGGGATCTATCTTCCAGTCACCGGTATGGACCACCGTTCCGAGCGGCGTGGTGATCGCCAGCGACATCGGCTCGGGAATGGAATGGGTGACGGCCACAGCCTCGATGACGAAAGGCCCAACCGTGAAGGTTTCGCCGGCGCGGTAGATGTTCACCGGCACCTTGGGCCCGCCCCCCTCGGCCTGGCGCTTGGATTCCAGCAGGCCTGCGGAGAACGGCGTCATCCAGACCGGCGCCTTCAGGCGCGGCCACAGGTCGAGCAGCGCGCCGTAATGGTCCTCGTGCGCATGGGTGATGACGATGCCGCGCAGATTGTGCAGCTCGCTTTCGATGAAGCGCGTGTCCGGCAGCACCAGATCGACGCCGGGCAAGGTCGCATCGGGGAAGGTCACGCCGACATCGACGATGAGCCATTCGCGATTGTCGGCCGGGCCGAAGCCATAGAGCGCGAAATTCATGCCGATCTCGCCGACACCGCCCAGCGGCACGAATACGAGCTCAGCTTCCCTGGATTTCGCCATGTCTTTTCCTTTTCAATCCTGCCGCCGGCCACCCATGATTGCCGCATCGGGCAGTCGGCGCCGCGAGCCGTAGCAGCTCGTTGGGGGTGCCTAGAGCGAGAGGGCTTTTCCTTGAATCGCTAACTTGCTCTAAGCATTTGTTTTTGGAACGTGATCTTGTCCGAAAAGTCTGCAACCATTCGCTGCGCGGACCTTCGGTTCGGGATCATGCTCTAGTCCGCTCTCGCCGAAGCGACAGCTCCGAAATGCACGTCGCCGGCGGCGATCCTGTGGATCGCGCCGCTGTCGTCGCGAATGACGAATCGGCAGTCCTCGTCGATCGTCTCGAACACGCCGCGCACGACATTGCCTTCGACGCGGACCGCAACCTGGGTGCCGAGGCCGGCCGCGCGAGCGAGCCAGCGCTGACGTATATGCTCCAGCCCCCGCCCCTCGTTCCAGACGCGCATGTTCTCGCTCCAGGCGTCAGACAACGCAAGGAACAGCGTTTCGGCGTCACAGGTCGACCCCAGAGCCTTGAGCGACGTCGCCGGATAGGGAACGTCCTCGGGGTATGCCACGACGTTGACGCCGATGCCGATGGCAAGCGCGAAGCGGTCGGCGTCGAGCATCGAGGATTCGAGCAGGATACCGGCCATCTTGGCGCCCCTGGCGAGCACGTCGTTCGGCCACTTCAGCTCGAAACGATTTCCGTTCCCGTCGGTCGCACCATCCGCCGCAACCGCGATACGTCCCGGCACCACGGCGTTCAGCGCATCCGCGAGCGCAAGACCGGCAACGAAGCCGAGCGTGGCGGCCGTCTTCAGGTCGCGGTCGACGATCAGAAGCAGCGTCGCGGCAAGGTTGCCTTCCGGCGTCGCCCAGACCCGGCCGCGGCGGCCACGGCCGCTCTCTTGACGCTTGGAGACGACCCAGAGCCTGCCCGGGTCGCCTTCCCGCGCCCTTTCGAGCGCGATTGCGTTCGTCGATCCGACCTTGTCATGGGCCTCGAGCCGAAAACCCTCGGCCGCCGCTGTCGGAGCGAGCTGAAAACCCATGCCGTCAGAAGAACGTCTTGGCGGCGGCTTCGGCCACGCGGCCGATCGGACCAGCGATCAGCACGTAGAACAGGATGAAGGCGCCGGACAGGCCGAGCACGAGACGCAGTTCGCCCGCCATCGGCAGGAACCCGCCGACCGGCTCGTCGAACCACATGATCTTGATGATGCGCAGGTAATAGTATGCGCCCACCACGGAAGCCAGCACGCCGATCACCGCAAGCCCGTAAAGGTTGGCGTTGATCGCGGCCAGGAACACGTACCACTTGGCCCAGAAGCCCGCGAGCGGCGGAATGCCGGCCAGCGAAAACATCAGGATGGTCAGGATGGTGGCCATCACCGGGTTGGTGGTGGCAAGGCCGGCCAGATCGCCGATCTGCTCGACATTGCCGTCCTTGCGGCGCATGGCCAGGATGAAGGCGAAGGTGCCGAGCGTCATGGCCAGGTAGATCAGCATGTAGATGATGACGCCGCGAACGCCTGCCTCGGAATTGGCAGCCAGTCCCACCAGCGCAAAGCCGACATGGCCGATCGACGAATAGGCCATCAGGCGCTTGAAGTTGCGCTGGCCGATCGCAGCGAACGAGCCGAGCAGCATGGAAGCGATCGAGATGAACACGATGATCTGCTGCCAGTCGGAAGCGATCGGCTCGAAGGCGGTCATGGTCACGCGCACCATCAGCGCCATCGCCGCCATCTTGGGCGCCGAGGCGAAGAAGGTGGTCACCGGCGTCGGCGCTCCCTCATAGACGTCCGGCGTCCACATATGGAACGGCACGGCCGAGATCTTGAAGGCAACGCCGGCCAGCACGAACACCAGGCCGAAGACGAGGCCGAGCTGACGCTCGCCGCCAGACAGCGCGGCTGCGATCTGCTCGAAGCCGGTGTGGCCGGTGTAGCCGTAGACGAGGCTGATGCCGTAGAGCAGCATGCCCGAAGACAGCGCGCCGAGCACGAAGTACTTCAGGCCCGCTTCGGTCGAGCGCGCACTTTCACGGTTGAAGGCGGCCACGACATAGAGCGCCAGCGACTGCAGCTCCAGGCCGAGATAGAGCGTGATCATGTTGTTGGCCGAGATCATCAGCATCATGCCGACAGTGGCCAGCATGATCAGCACCGGATACTCGAACTTGTCGAACTTCTCCGCCTTGGCGAAGCCGACCGACACGACCAGCGTCACGACGGACCCGATCAGCATCAGGATCTTCATGATCTGGGCGAAAGGATCGGCAACGAAGGCACCGTTGAAGGCCAGCCCATCTTTACCGAAGAGCACCATCCAGGCGCCGGCGCCGATCAGCACCGCCACGGCAAGACCGGTCACGGTGTTGTTGGCGCGCTCGCCCGAATAGACGCCGATCATCAGCAGCGCCAGCGCGCCGACGGCGATGATCAGCTCCGGCAGGATCAGCGAGAGGCTCGAGTAAAGTTCCGGCGTCATGTTCAGACCTCAGTTCGCAGCCACGGCCTGCGCGGCGTCGAGCGATGCGGTGATGTTGGAAATCAGCGACTGTACCGAGGCGGCGGTCACGTCGAAGACCGGTGCAGGGTAGACGCCGAAGAAGATGGTCAGCACGACCAGCGGATAGATGATCGCCTTCTCGCGGAACGACAGGTCAAGCAGCCCCTTCAGGCTGTCCTTGGTCAGCGCGCCGAAGATGATCTTGCGGTAGAGCCACAGCGCATAGCACGCCGACAGGATGACGCCCGTTGCCGCGAACAGAGCGACCCAGGTATTGGCCCTGAAGGCGCCGATCAGCGTCAGGAACTCGCCGACGAAGCCGCTGGTGCCCGGCAGGCCGACATTGGCCATGGTGAAGATCAGGAACGCGACCGCGTATTTCGGCATGTTGTTGACCAGGCCGCCATAGGCCGAGATCTCGCGGGTGTGCATGCGGTCATAGACGACGCCGACGCAGAGGAAGAGCGCGCCCGAGACGAGGCCGTGCGACAGCATCTGGAACAGCGAGCCCTGGATGCCCTGCGTATTCATGGCGAAGATGCCCATGGTGACGAAGCCCATGTGGGCGACCGACGAATAGGCGATCAGCTTCTTCATGTCTTCCTGCATCAGCGCCACCAGCGAGGTGTAGATGATGGCGATGACCGACAGCGCGAAGACCAGCGGCTGGAAGTAGAGCGACGCATCCGGGAACATCGGCAGCGAGAAGCGCAGGAAGCCGTAGCCGCCCATCTTCAGCAGGATCGCCGCCAGGATGACCGAGCCGGCCGTCGGCGCTTCAACGTGCGCGTCGGGCAGCCAGGTGTGCACCGGCCACATCGGCATCTTCACCGCAAACGAGGCGAAGAAGGCGAGCCACAGCCAGGTCTGCATGCTGGCCGGGAAGTGATGCGCCAGCAGCGTCGGGATGTCGGTGGTGCCGGCGTCCCAATACATGGCCATGATGGCGAGCAGCATCAGCACGGAGCCGAGCAGCGTGTAGAGGAAGAACTTGAAGCTGGCATAGACGCGCCGCTTGCCGCCCCAGACGCCGATGATGATGAACATCGGGATCAGGCCGCCTTCGAAGAAGACGTAAAACAGCACCAGGTCGAGCGCGCAGAACACGCCGATCATCAGCGTTTCCAGGATCAGGAAGGCGATCATGTACGCCTTGACCCGCGTCTGGATCGAGTCCCAGCTCGCCAGGATCGCGATCGGCATCAGGAACGTCGTCAGGATGACGAACAGCATCGAGATGCCGTCGACGCCCATGTGGTAGGAGATGCCGCCGCCGATCCAGTTGGCCTGCTCGACCATCTGGAAGCCGGGGTTCGAGTAGTCGAACCCGGTCCAGATGAAGATGGACAGGAAGAAGGTGAATGCGGTCGTCAGCAGCGCGACGTTACGGATGTTGCGGCGCGCAGCCTCGCTGTCTTCCCGGATCAGCAGGATCAGGAACGCACCGACCAGCGGCAGGAACGTGACCGTAGAAAGAATGGGCCAATCGGTCATGGTCTAAAACGAGCTCCCGAGCATCATCCAGGTGACGAGGGCGGCGACGCCGATCAGCATGACGAATGCATAGTGGTAGAGATATCCGGTCTGAAGCTTGACGACGCGGTTGGTGACGTCGACCACCCAGGCCGACACGCCATCCGGGCCGTAGCCGTCGATGACTGCGCCGTCGCCCTTCTTCCAAAGGAACGTGCCAAGCCGCTTGGCGGTGCGCACGAAGAGGAAGTCGTACAGCTCGTCGAAGTACCACTTGTTCAGCAGGAAGGCATAGAGGCCGCGATGCTGAGCCGCGAGGTACTTCGGCGTCTCCGGCGAGCGGATGTAGAACTGGTAGGCAGTGACGAAGCCGATGATCATGGCGACGAACGGCGACAGCTTCACCCACAGCGGCACGTCGTGGATTTCGTGCAGGATGTGGTTCTCCGGCAGGATGTAGAGCGCAGCCTTCCAGAACTCGCTGTAGCCTTCCCCGATGAACTGGTCGTGGAACACCACGCCGGCCATGAGCGCGCCGACGGCAAGGAGGAACAGCGGCACCAGCATCACCGGCGGCGATTCATGCACGTGGTGCATGACGTCGGCGGTGGCACGCGGCTTGCCGTGGAAGGTCATGAAGATCAAGCGCCACGAGTAGAAGCTCGTGAACACGGCGGCGATGACCAGCAGCGTGAAGGCGAAGCCCGCCATCGCGTTGTGGCCGATGCCGGCGAAGGCGCCCTCCACGATCGCGTCCTTCGAGAAGTAGCCGGCCGTGCCGATGATGGTGCCCGGAATGCCGACGCCGGTGAGCGCCAGCGTGCCGATGACCATCATCCAGTAGGTGACCGGGATCAGCTTCTTGAGGCCGCCCATCTTGCGCATGTCCTGCTCGTCCGAGACGGCATGGATGACCGAGCCCGAACCCAGGAACAAGAGCGCCTTGAAGAAGGCGTGCGTGAACAGGTGGAAGATCGCGGCGGAATAGAAGCCCATGCCCAGCGCCACGAACATGTAGCCGAGCTGCGAACAGGTCGAATAGGCGATGACGCGCTTGATGTCGTTCTGCACCAGGCCGACCGTCGCCGCGAAGAACGCGGTGAAGGCGCCGATGAAGGTCACGACGGTGAGCGCCGAGTGCGACAGCTCGAAGATCGGCGACAGGCGCGCCAGCATGAACACGCCGGCGGTGACCATGGTCGCCGCGTGGATCAGCGCCGAAACCGGCGTTGGGCCTTCCATGGCGTCCGGCAGCCAGGTGTGCAGCGGAACCTGCGCCGACTTGCCCATGGCGCCCATGAAGAGCAGCAGGCAGATGATGGTCAGCGCGGAGGCGCGGTCGTATTCGTGGCCGAGGAACGTGAAGACGGCAGCGGTGTTCTCCGCAGCGCCCTCAACCGGCACGTAAGACGCGGCGGTCGCGAAGATCGAGTTGAGATCGACACTGCCGAACAGCACGAACACGCCGGCGATGCCGAGGATGAAGCCGAAGTCGCCGACGCGGTTGACGACGAAAGCCTTGATGGCAGCCGCATTGGCCGACGGGCGCTTGTACCAGAAACCGATCAGCAGGTAGGACGCCAGGCCCACGCCTTCCCAGCCGAAGAACATCTGAACGAGGTTGTCCGCCGTCACCAGCATGAGCATGGCAAAGGTGAACAGCGACAGATAGGCGAAGAAGCGCGGGCGATCGGGATCGTGGTGCATGTAGCCGATCGAGTAGATGTGCACGAGCGCCGACACGGTGTTGACCACGACGAGCATGACCACCGTCAGCGTGTCGATGCGCAGCGCCCAGTCGGACTGCAGCGTGCCCGAGTCGATGAAGCGCAGCAGCGGCACGCTGAAGGCCTCGGTCGTACCGAAGCCGACCGAGAAGAACGCGACCCAAGACAGGACCGCGCAGATCACCAGGAAGCCCGAGGTGATGTATTCGGAGGCCTTGGCACCGATGGCATTGCCGAACAGGCCTGCGATCAGGAAGCCCAGGAGCGGAAGGAAGACGATTGCCTGATACATGATTGTGTTCCGTCAACCCTTCATCATGTTGACGTCTTCGACCGCGATCGAACCGCGGTTGCGGAAGAAGACGACGAGAATGGCAAGACCGATTGCGGCTTCAGCGGCAGCGACGGTCAGCACGAACAGCGCGAAGACCTGGCCCACCATGTCGTGGAGCGTCGCCGAGAAGGCGACGAAGTTCAGGTTCACCGCGAGCAGGATGAGTTCGATCGACATAAGGATGACGATGACGTTCTTGCGGTTCAGGAAGATGCCGAACACGCCGAGCGTGAACAGGATCGCCGAAACGGTGAGATAATGTGCGATGCCGACTACCATCGTCAGATTCCCTTGCCTGTCTCGACCTTCTTGATTTCGATCGAGGCCGCCGTGCGGGCGACCTGTGCCGAGATGTTCTGCCTCTTGATCCCCTTCTTGTGGCGCAGCGTCAGCACGATCGCGCCGATCATGGCGACCAGCAGCACCAGGCCCGCCACCTGGAAGTAGAGGATGTAATCCGTGTAGAGGATATCGCCGAGGGCCGCCGTGTTCTGGCGGGTCGCAAGATCCGGCATCGGCGCAGCGACCGTCTCGGCCAGCTTCGGCGAGAAGACGTAGCCGCCGGTCACCACGATCAGCTCGGCCAGCAGGATCAGGCCCACCAGCGCACCGATCGGCGCATATTGCAGCGCGCCGGACTTCATCTCAGCGAAGTCGATATCCAGCATCATGACGACGAACAGGAACAGCACCGCCACCGCGCCGACGTAAACGACGAGCAGGATCAGCGCCAGGAACTCGGCGCCGGTCAGGAGGAACAGGCCCGCCGCGTTGAAGAAGGTGAGGATCAGATAGAGAACCGAATGCACAGGATTGCGCGCCGAAATGACCATGAAGGCCGACGCGACCGCAATAAAGGCAAAGAGGTAGAAAAAGGCCGCCTCTAGTCCGTTCAGCATGGGGTTCCCCCAGTTTTCCTACTTGGGCCGCGGCACTCGCCGTTGGACCCGATTCCTGGCCGTTTTCCGCCCATCCGGGCGGTCAAGGCCGCGTGTTCCTTAGACGAGCATTTCCGGCTCGTCCATGATTCTGTCTCAGCGATACGGCGCATCCAACGCGATGTTGCGCGCAAGTTCGCGCTCCCACCTGTCGCCGTTGGCGAGCAGCTTTTCCTTGTCGTAGTAAAGCTCCTCGCGCGTCTCGGTCGCGAATTCGAAGTTCGGCCCCTCGACGATGGCGTCGACCGGGCAGGCTTCCTGGCAGAAGCCGCAATAGATGCACTTCACCATGTCGATGTCGTAGCGCACCGTACGGCGGGTGCCGTCGTTGCGGCGCGGGCCGGCCTCGATGGTGATGGCCTGCGCCGGGCAGATCGCCTCGCACAGCTTGCAGGCGATGCAGCGCTCTTCGCCGTTGGGATAGCGGCGCAGCGCGTGCTCGCCGCGGAAGCGCGGGCTGACGGGCCCCTTCTCATGCGGATAGTTCAGCGTCGGCTTGGGCGAAAAGAACATCCGCATCGACAGGAAGAACGCCTGCACGAACTCCTTCAGGAGCAGCGACTTGGCGGCTTGGGCTAGAGCTGACATCGTCAATCTCCAATTGCGTAATTGGCTACTGCGTAGCCGACGACCGGCGAAAGCGCGCTAGGGCGCAGGCCGGCAATGTTGAGAACTCGTCCGGTCCCGGCATGGCCGACGCGCGCGGCGGGCAGCCGCGACGGCGCGAAGTGCGCGGCCGCGATCGCCAATCCCGCCGAGGCGCCGATCATGCCCGTGACCGTCATGCCAGCCCCGTCAGCTTCAGATAGGCGGCCACGATGACCACCATCGCCAGCGAGATCGGCAGGAATACCTTCCAGCCCAGGCGCATGAGCTGGTCGTAGCGGTAGCGCGGCACGAACGACTTCACCATGGCGAACATGAAGAAGACGAAGCACACCTTGAGAACGAACCAGACCACACCCGGCACCCAGGTGAACGGCGCGACGTTGACCGGCGGCAGCCACCCACCCAGGAACAGGATGGTGGTGAGCGCACACATCAGCACGATCGCAACGTACTCGCCCAGGAAGAAGAGCAGGAACGGCGTCGACGAATATTCGATCATGTGGCCGGCGACCAGCTCCGACTCGGCTTCCACCAGGTCGAAGGGCGGGCGGTTCGTCTCGGCCAGCGCCGAGATGAAGAAGATGACGAACATCGGGAACAGCGCCAGCCAGTGCCAGTCGAGGAACGAGTTGGGCATGCCGAGCATGGTGCCGAGGCCGTCGCGCTGCGACAGCACGATGTCGCTGAGGTTGAGCGAGCCCACGCACAGCAGCACCGTGACGATGACGAAGCCGATCGAGACCTCGTAGGACACCATCTGAGCGGCCGAACGCAGCGCGCCGAGGAACGGGTACTTCGAGTTCGAGGCCCAGCCGCCCATGATCACGCCGTAGACCTCGAGCGAGGAGATGGCGAAGACATAGAGGATGCCGACATTGATGTTGGCAACCGCCCAGCCCTCATCGACCGGAATGACAGCCCAGGCCGCCATGGCCAGAACCGCCGAAACCAGCGGGGCGAGCAGGAAGACGCCCTTGTTGGCGCCGGACGGAATGACCGGCTCCTTGACGACGAACTTCAGAAGGTCGGCGAAGGATTGCAGAAGGCCCCAGGGACCGACGACGTTCGGGCCACGACGGATCTGCACCGCCGCCCAGATCTTGCGGTCGGCGTACAGAATGTATGCGACGAAGATCAGCAGGATGACGAGCAGCGCCACCGACTTCAGGAGAATGATCAGTCCCGGCAGGACGTAGAATGAGAAGAAAGTATCCATGGTCGTCCTACTCGGCTGCCTGCTTGAAGCCGCCCTTCGCGAGGGCCGAGCATTCGGCCATGACGGCGGAGGCTCGCGCGATCGGGTTGGTCAGATAGAAGTCCGCGACAGAAGACACGAAGGCCTCCTTGCCCACCGCGCCGCCGAGCCTTGCGATATTGGCGATGTCGGCCGGGTTGCCCGCGGCGATCTCGTCGATCTCGGCCAGATGCGGATATTCGGCATGGAGCTTGGCGCGCAGTTGGGAGAGCGAGTCGAACGGCAGGCGATGGCCGAGCACGTCGGACAGCGCACGCAGGATCGCCCAGTCTTCCTTGGCGTCGCCCGGCGCGAAGCCGGCGCGGTTAGTCTGCTGGACCCGGCCCTCGGTATTCACATAGGTGCCCGACTTCTCGGTATAGGTCGAGCCCGGCAGGATGACGTCGGCGCGGTGCGCGCCCGCATCGCCATGCGTGCCGATGTAGACCACGAAGGCCGAACCGGCGGCATTCATGTCGAACTCGTCGGCGCCGAGCAGGAACAGCACGTCGGTGCCGCCAAGCATCTCGCCGGCGGACTTACCGCCCTCGCCCGGCACGAAGCCGATGTCGAGAGCGCCGACGCGCGCGGCAGCGGTGTGCAGTACGGCGAAGCCGTTCCACTCGTCGTTGACGGCGCCGACTGCGGTCGCGAGCTTGGCGGCGAGGCCGAGAACGGCGAAGCCGTCTTCACGGGCGATAGCCCCCTGCCCCACGATGATCAGCGGACGCTGGGCCTTCTTGAGCGTGGCAAAGAACTTGCCCTTGCCGTCGGCCAGCTCCTTGAGCGTGTCCGGACCCGCGCCGAGCATTTCGTAGTCATAGCGCAGGTCGCCCATGTCGCCGATGACGCCGACCGGCAGGTCGCCCTGGCGCCAGCGCTTGCGGATGCGGGCATTGAGAACCGAAGCCTCGAAGCGCGGATTGGAGCCGATGATCAGGACCGCATCGGCGTGCTCGATGCCCTCGATCGTCGGGTTGAAGATGTAGCTGGCGCGGCCGAGCACCGGATCGAGCGAGGCGCCATCCTGGCGGCAGTCGATATTGGCCGAGCCGAGCGAAGCCATGAGCTGCTTCAGCGCATACATTTCCTCGACGGCGGCGAGATCGCCGGCGATCGCGCCGATGCGGTCGGCGGACGTCTTGGAAACGGCGTCCTTGATGGCGGCGAAGGCATCCGCCCAGGTCGCCTGGCTCAGGCGGCCGTTGCGGCGCACATAGGGCCGGTCGAGGCGCTGCGTGCGCAGTCCGTCCCAGATGAAGCGGGTCTTGTCGGAGATCCACTCCTCGTTCACCTGCTCGTTGACGCGCGGCATGATGCGCATCACTTCGCGGCCTCTGGAGTCGACGCGGATGGCCGAGCCGACCGCGTCCATCACGTCGATGGATTCGGTCTTGGTCAGCTCCCACGGACGCGCCTGGAAGGCATAGGGCTTCGAGGTCAGCGCGCCGACCGGGCAGAGGTCGATCACGTTGCCCTGCAACTCGGAGGTCATCGCCTGCTCGAGATAGGTGGTGATCTCGGCATCCTCGCCGCGGCCGATCAGGCCGAGCTCGGAAATGCCGGCGACTTCCGTGGTGAAGCGGACACAGCGCGTGCAGTGGATGCAGCGCGTCATGATCGTCTTGACCAGCGGGCCGATATACTTGTCCTCGACCGCGCGCTTGTTTTCCTTGTAGCGCGAAGAATCCACGCCGAACGCCATGGCCTGGTCCTGCAGGTCGCACTCGCCGCCCTGGTCGCAGATCGGGCAGTCGAGCGGATGGTTGATGAGCAGGAACTCCATCACGCCTTCGCGGGCCTTCTTGACCATCGGCGTGTTGGTGAAGATCTCGGGCGCTTCGCCGTTCGGGCCGGGGCGCAGGTCGCGCACGCCCATGGCGCAGGAGGCAGCCGGCTTGGGCGGCCCACCCTTCACCTCGACGAGGCACATGCGGCAGTTGCCGGCGATCGACAGACGCTCATGGAAGCAGAAGCGTGGCACTTCCGCGCCAGCCTCTTCGGCCGCCTGCAAGAGCGTGTAGTGATCGGGAACCTCGATCTCGATGCCGTCGACCTTGAGTTTAGCCATATTGCTTCAAACCCCTGCGGTGTGTCCGCAATTCCTTGGCCGGATGTCCTTGCCGAACTTCCGGCCGACCCAATTCAATGCTTCGTCTTTTCCGTCGCCAGGGCGTCGGCCGCCTCGCCCATGTCCCGCGCCACCGCGCGGGCATCGGCCATCAGCGTTTTGGCGACCGCGCGCGCCCGCACCGTCGCCGTCTGTGAGCTGGAAGCAAATGCTTCCTCTTCGTCAGCCTCTTCATCGGCTTCGGTCACCAGCAGCCGCTGCGAGGCATGCGCCGCACCGGCCACCGTGCCCATCCACACGCCGAAGGCCTGGCTGGCCACGCCCAGGCCCAGCGCGGAGAACGCGGCTGCGCCGGCCACCGGATGCGCCATCAGATTGATGGCACCGGCGAACTCCCACGGGAGTATGGCGGCGAACTTCTCGTTCATCTTTTCCCAGCGCTGCGCATCGGGCATGAAATTTACGGGATTGGATGATGCCTGCATGGATGTCTCCCTGCGTTTCTCTTCCTTGGCCCGCCCTTACCTTCTCGTACTTCCGGCCTGTTCTCTGTCCTTACTCCGCCGCCACCAGCGCCGGCTCGGCGCGATGGGCGTTGCGGGTGAACTCGTCGATGCGCCGCTCGATCTCCGGACGGAAGTGCCGGATCAGGCCCTGGATCGGCCACGCCGCAGCGTCGCCAAGGGCGCAGATCGTGTGGCCTTCCACCTGCTTGGTGACGTCGAGCAGCATGTCGATCTCGCGCTTCTGCGCTTCGCCGCGCACCAGACGCTCCATCACGCGCCACATCCAGCCGGTGCCCTCACGGCACGGCGTGCACTGGCCGCAACTTTCGTGCTTGTAGAAGTAGGAGAGCCGCGCAATCGCCTTCACGATGTCGGTGGACTTGTCCATGACGATGACGGCGGCGGTGCCGAGACCTGACTTCAGGTCGCGCAGCGCGTCGAAATCCATCGGGCAGTCCATGATCTGCTCGGCCGGCACCAGCGGCACCGAAGAGCCGCCCGGAATGACCGCCAGCAGGTTGTCCCAGCCGCCGCGAATGCCGCCGCAGTGCTTCTCGATCAGCTCGCGGAACGGGATCGACATGGCCTCTTCGACCGTGCACGGATTGTTGACGTGGCCGGAAATGCAGAACAGCTTGGTGCCGGCGTTGTTCGGACGGCCGAACGATGAGAACCAGGCAGCACCCCGGCGCAGGATGGTCGGAGCGACCGCGATCGACTCGACGTTGTTGACCGTGGTCGGGCAGCCATAGAGGCCCACATTGGCCGGGAACGGCGGCTTCAGACGCGGCTGGCCCTTCTTGCCTTCCAGGCTCTCAAGCAGCGCGGTTTCCTCGCCGCAGATGTAGGCGCCGGCGCCGTGATGGACGTAGATGTCGAAGTCGTAGCCGTTCTTGTTGCCCTTGCCGATCAGGCCGGCCTCATAGGCCTCGTCGATGGCGCGCTGCAGTGCCTCGCGTTCACGGATGAACTCGCCGCGCACATAGATGTAGGCCGCGACTGCATTCATGGCGAAGCCGGCGATCAGGCAGCCTTCGACCAGCGTGTGCGGATCGTGGCGCAGGATGTCGCGGTCCTTGCAGGTGCCGGGCTCGGATTCGTCGGCATTGACCACCAGATAGGACGGGCGGCCGTCGCTCTGCTTGGGCATGAACGACCACTTGAGACCGGTCGGGAAGCCGGCGCCACCGCGCCCGCGCAGGCCCGACGCCTTCATCTCGTTGATGATCCAGTCGCGGCCCTTCTCGATGATACCCTTGGTGCCGTCCCAGTGGCCGCGAGCCATGGCGCCCTTCAGCGACTGGTCGAAGACCCCGTAGATGTTGGTGAAGATGCGATCCTTATCCTGAAGCATTTTTCTTCCCTCAGACCGTCTTCTTCTCTTCGCCGTTCGCCTTCGCAGCCTTGGCGCGCGGCGCAGACTTCAGGAACACCTTCTCGTCCGTCAGCGAGGTCAAGCCGGATTCCGGAGCCGAATAGATGCGGCCGTTCTGCGGGCCAGGCTTCACGCCATCGCCCTTGCCCGCCTCGAACAGGTCGATGATCTCCGCCAGCCGCTCGGGCGTCAGATCCTCGTAGGTGTCCTTGAAGATCATGACCATCGGCGCGTTCACGCAGGTGCCCTGGCACTCCACCTCTTCCCAGGACAGTGTGCCGGCCTCGTTGGTGTGGAACTGGTCGTGATGGATCTTGGAGCGGCACACATCCATCAACGCTTCGGAGCCGCGCAGCATGCACGGCGTGGTACCGCAGACCTGGACGTGAGCGCGCGTGCCGACCGGCTTGAGCTGGAACTGCGTGTAGAAGGTCGCAACCTCGAGCACGCGGATCAGCGGCATGTCGAGCATTTCGGCGATGTGCTCGATGGCGGCGCGCGTCACCCAGCCTTCCTGTTCCTGGGCCAGCATGAGCAGCGGAATAACCGCCGACTGCTCACGGCCTTTCGGGTACTTCTTGAGCCAGGTCTTTGCCTGCGCGGCCATTTCGCGGTTGAAGGCGAAGGACGCGGGCTGGACGCTGGCATCTGCGAGACGACGAACGGACATATTAGCGGTCAACCTCACCAAAGACGATGTCGAGGGAGCCGAGGACGGCGGTGACGTCGGCCAGCATGTGGCCGCGGCAAAGGAAGTCCATCGCCTGCAGATGCGCGAAGCCGGGGGCCCGCAGCTTGCAGCGATACGGCTTATTGGAGCCGTCCGACACGAGATAGACGCCGAATTCGCCCTTGGGCGCTTCGACGGCGGCGTAGACCTCGCCCTCCGGCACGCGATAGCCCTCGGTGTAGAGCTTGAAATGATGGATCAGCGCTTCCATCGAGCGCTTCATCTCGCCGCGCTTGGGCGGCACGACCTTGCCGTCCATGTTGGAGACCGGCCCCACCTTCTCGGTGCCGAGCAGGCGCTCGATGCACTGGCGCATGATGCGCACAGACTGGCGCATCTCTTCCATGCGGATGAGATAACGATCGTAGCAGTCGCCGTGCTTGCCGACCGGAATGTCGAATTCCATCTCGGAGTAGCACTCGTAGGGCTGGCTCTTCCGCAGGTCCCAGGCAGCGCCCGAGCCGCGCACCATCACGCCCGAAAAGCCCCAGGCCCAGGCGTCTTCCAGCGAGACCACGCCGATGTCGGCGTTGCGCTGCTTGAAGATGCGGTTGTCGGTCAGAAGCTCATCGAGCGCATCGACCGTCTTAAGGAACGGATCGCACCACTTGCCGATGTCCTCGACCAGCTTCTCGGGCAGGTCCTGGTGAACGCCGCCCGGGCGGAAATAGGCCGAGTGCATGCGCGCACCCGAGGCACGCTCATAAAACACCATCAGCTTCTCGCGCTCCTCGAAGCCCCAGAGCGGCGGGGTAAGCGCGCCGACGTCCATCGCCTGCGTGGTGATGTTGAGCAGGTGGTTGAGGATGCGGCCGATCTCGGAATAGAGCACGCGGATCAGCTGGCCGCGCTTGGGCACCGCGATGCCGAGCAGACGCTCAACGGCCAGTGCGAAAGCGTGCTCCTGGTTCATCGGCGCGACGTAGTCGAGACGATCCAGATAGGGCACCGCCTGCAGATAGGTCTTGTGCTCCATCAGCTTCTCGGTGCCGCGATGCAGGAGACCGATGTGCGGATCGACGCGGTCTACCACCTCGCCGTCGAGCTCGAGCACGAGGCGCAGCACGCCGTGCGCTGCCGGGTGCTGCGGACCGAAGTTGATGTTGAAATTACGAACGGAAGTTTCAGCCATTGTTGGCTTCCTGTCTGGCTGCGTAGGCCGCCACAACCTCCGCACCGGTCAGCCGGCGCGTCTCGTTGGCGAAAGCATAGTTGGCGGGCTTGTCGTCGATGAAGATCTCTTCGACGAAGTTGAAACGTTCGGGCTCCGAGAACGCCTGCATCGAAACGGCCACGCTGCCGTCATGCACGCCGCGCCAGAACAGCGAGGAACCGCACTTCTTGCAGAATGCCCGCTCGCCCCACTCAGACGACCGGTAGACGCCCAGATCGGTCTCGTCGACAATCTCGACCGACTTGCCGCAGCCGATCGCCATGAAGGCGCCGCCCGACCACCGCCGGCACATGCCGCAGTGGCAGACATCCATCTCCATCTTGGACGGCACCGCCGTGAAGCTGACAGCTCCACACAGGCAGCGACCGGTCAATCTTTGGGTTTCGTTCATTCCGCGCGACCTCAGCTGGTCTTCGCCTTCTCGTCGCCCGGCAGGACGTAATCGGTCCCTTCCCACGGCGACAGGAAGTCGAAACTGCGGAATTCCTGCCGGAGCTCGACAGGCTCGTAGACGACGCGCTTGGCGGCATCGTCGTAGCGAACCTCGACGAAGCCGGTCAGCGGAAAATCCTTGCGAAGCGGATGGCCCTCGAAGCCGTAGTCGGTCAGCAGGCGACGCAGGTCTGGATGACCCGAGAACAGGATGCCGTACATGTCGTAGGCTTCGCGCTCGAACCAGTCGGCACCAGGATAGACGCCAGTGATCGACGGCACCGGCGTATCCTCGTCGGCCTGCACCCGGAGGCGGACGCGCAGGTTCTGACGCGGCGACAGCAGGTGATAGACGACATCGAAGCGCTTGGCGCGCGACGGATAGTCGACGCCGCAGACATCGATGATCGAAATGAACTGGCACTGCACGTCATTGCGCAGGAAGCTGGCGACGGCGACGATGTTGTCGGGCTCGACCGAGATCGTCAGCTCGCCATAGGCGAGCTCCGCCTCGCCGATCTTGCCGGCGAGCTTCTCGGCCAGATAGGCCGCAAGGTCCTTGAGGGCTTCACTCATGGAAAATTACCGTTCGATCGTGCCGGTGCGGCGGATCTTCTTCTGGAGGAGAAGAATGCCATAGAGGAGCGCTTCGGCCGTGGGCGGGCAGCCGGGCACATAGATGTCCACCGGCACGACGCGATCGCAACCGCGCACCACCGAGTAGGAGTAATGGTAGTAGCCGCCGCCATTGGCGCAGGAGCCCATGGAGATGACGTAGCGCGGCTCCGGCATCTGGTCATAGACCTTGCGCAGCGCCGGCGCCATCTTGTTGGTCAGCGTGCCGGCGACGATCATCACGTCCGACTGGCGCGGGGACGCGCGCGGCGCGATGCCGAAACGCTCGGCGTCGTAGCGCGGCATGGAGATGTGCATCATCTCCACGGCGCAGCAGGCGAGACCGAAGGTCATCCACATCAGCGAGCCGGTACGGGCCCAGGTGATCAGCGCCTCGGACGAGGTGACGAGGAATCCCTTGTCGGAAAGCTCGTTGTTGATGTCTGCCACGAACGGGTCGTCCGCACCGATCAACTTGCCGGTGTTCGGGTCGATGATGCCCTTGGGCTGGGCCGCGACCAGCGTGGAGGATGTCTGGTTCAATCCCATTCCAGCGCTCCCTTCTTCCATTCATAGATGAAGCCGATGGTGAGCACTGCCAGGAAAACCATCATCGACCAGAAACCCAGCATCCCGATCTTCCCGAAGGAAACGGCCCAGGGGAACAGGAACGCCACTTCCAGGTCGAAGATGATGAAGAGGATGGACACCAGGTAGAAACGGATGTCGAACTTCATGCGGGCGTCATCAAACGAGTTGAAGCCGCACTCATAGGCCGACAGCTTTTCCGGATCGGGATTGCGATACGCAATCAGGAAAGGCGCAGCGATCAGCGCAAGGCCGATCACCAGGGCAACGCCTATGAAAATGACAATGGGAAGGTATGAACTTAAGAGCCCACTCATGCTCTGACTTTCCGTTGGCGGCCGATCGACCTGAATTATAGCACCGAATCGAGCCGCGAGGCCGCGACACATATGTCGGGGCGGCGCTGCCGAAAATCCATGCTGCAACGCGGCGAGGGTTAGCGCAGCCGGTCCGGCGAAGCAAGTCAAACGTTGGCAAAACGGTGACTGCGTCAATCGCTTTTGCGCGATTGACCCCTCACAAGGCACATTTAAATTCCATACTTTTTTTCTCCACTTTTCCTCCTGACACAATTCGGGTTGCAACATTGCTAGCCTTGAGCGCCAATCCGATTCCCGGCCAAAGCGAGCAATTGCAACATCATGTGGCGGAACGAACGACCATGAAGGACAGGATTTCGCTCAAGCTGGCGCGACGCATAGCGCTGGCCGCACAGGGCTTCGCTGATTCCCGGCCCGCCGGCCCCATCGACCGGAGGCATCTGAACAAGGTGCTTTCACGCATCGGCCTGTTGCAGATTGATTCCGTCAGCGTCGTGGTGCGCGCGCACTACATGCCGCTGTTTTCGCGGCTCGGCTCCTACCCGCGCGACCTGCTCGACAAGGCGGCCAATTCCAAAAAGCGCTCGCTGTTCGAATATTGGGCGCATGAGGCCTCGTTCCTGCCTGTGGAAACCTACCCGCTGCTGCGCTGGCGCATGGAGCGCGCCTCTCGCCATAAGGAAATGTATACCGGCCTCGCCAAATGGGCACAGCAGAACAAGCGGCTCATCGACGACATCTATAGCGAGGTCGTCGCACGCGGCCCCGTCGCCGCCTCGGATATCGATGGCGCAAAAGGCTCCGGCGGCTGGTGGGGCTGGAGCGACGAAAAGCACGCCTTCGAATGGCTGTTCTGGGCGGGGCGCATCACCACCGCCTCCCGGCGCGGGTTCGAGCGCCTCTACGACCTGCCCGAACGCGTGCTGCCGGCCGCCATATATAATGCAGCCGTGCCGCAGGCCGCCGACGCGCACCGCGAACTGTTGCGCATCTCGGCGCGTGCGCTCGGCATCGCGACGGTCGGCGACCTGCGCGACTATTTTCGTCTCTCGCCCGCCGACGTGAAGGGGCGCGTGGAAGAACTGGTCGAATCGGGCGAGCTTCTGCCGGTGCGCGTGGAGGGCTGGAGCCAGCAGGCCTATCTGCACACGGGTGCGCGCATGCCGCGCAAGGTGGAGGCCCGCGCGCTGCTGGCCCCATTCGACCCGGTCGTGTGGGAACGCTCCCGCGCCGAGCGCCTGTTCTGCTTCCGCTATCGCATCGAGATCTACACGCCGGCCGCCAAGCGGCAATACGGCTACTACGTCCTGCCCTTCCTGCTCGGCGACACGATTGCCGCGCGCATCGACCTGAAGGCCGACCGGCCCGCCGGCGTGCTGCGCGTGCAAGCCGCCTATGCCGAACCCGGCGCGCCCGCTCACACCGCCGAGGCGCTTGCCGACGAACTTCGCTTGATGGCGCAATGGCTGGAGCTGGAGCGCATCGAGGTGGTACCGGCTGGCGACCTTGCACCGGCGCTCAAGGACACGCTGGCGTCGTAACCGCGCGTTGACAGGACAACGCGCCCCCGCCTAAATTCGCCGCGACGGTCCCCTCTCCGCAAAGGGAGGGGCCAAGAGGGAATGCGGTGCGGGGACAAATCCCAATTCCGCAGCTGTACCCGCAACTGTAAGCGAAGAGCCGAAGGCCGACAGCCACTGGAATTTTTCCGGGAAGGCGGCGCGAGGCGACGAGGCGCGAGCCAGGAGACCTGCCGTCTAAACGAAATCCGACCGCCCGGCGGGTGTCCTGGGCAAGGAGCATGATTCTAGTGAAGACCGAAGCTGACCCGACAGCACTGGCCGAGGATGTCCGTGATTTGGATGTCTCCGACGTCACCGTTGTCGTCTGTTCATCCTGCCGGGACGAAACCGGCTCCGACGCCCGCCCCCGCGCCGGCGAATTTCTGGCGCAGGGCGCAGCACACGCCGCGACCAACGAAAATATCCGCGTGCGCCAGGTCGAGTGCCTCGGCAACTGCAAGCGCCGCCTCAGCGCCGCTTTGCTGCGCGAGGGCTGCTGGAGCTACGTCTTCGGCGACCTGACGACCGAAAGCGGGCCGGACCTGATCACCGGCGCAAAACTATTCGCCACCGCGACCGACGGCATCCTGCCCTGGCGCGGCCGTCCCGACAGCCTCAAGCGCGGCCTTGTCGCGCGTATTCCCCCTCTTGCGATAGTAAAGGACATTTCATGACCGCCTCCGCGACCCGCGTTCCCTGCACCGTCGTCACCGGCTTTCTCGGCGCCGGCAAGACCACGCTGATCCGCAACATCCTCGAAAACGCCAACGGCAAGCGCTTGGCGCTCATCGTCAACGAATTCGGCGATGTCGGCGTGGACGGCGAAATCCTGAAGAGCTGCGGCATCGACGCCTGCCCGGAGGAAAACATCGTCGAGCTGGCAAACGGCTGCCTGTGCTGCACCGTGGCCGACGATTTCGTGCCGGCGCTGGACGAGATCCTGTCGCGTGAGCCGAAGGTGGACCACATCCTGATCGAGACCTCGGGTCTGGCGCTGCCCAAGCCGCTGGTGCAAGCCTTCCAGTGGCCTTCGGTGAAGAGCCGCGTGACCGTCGACGGCGTCGTGGCCGTGGTCGACGGCGCAGCCCTTGCCGCCGGCCATGTGGCCTCCGACATGGACGCCCTGCAGGCGCAGCGCGAGGAAGACGAAACGCTCGATCACGACGATCCGGTCGAGGAAGTGTTCCAGGACCAGGTTGCCTGCGCCGACCTCATCATCCTGTCCAAGAGCGACCTGATCGACGCGGACGGCAGCGCCCGTGCCCATGCGACGATCGGCGAGCATCTTGCGCGCGCGGTGAAGGTTGTGCCGAGCGCGCACGGCAAGGTCGATCCGTCCGTGATGCTCGGCCTCGGCCTCGCGGTCGAGGACGACATCGAAAACCGCAAGACCCTGCATGACGGCATGCTCGACCACGAGCACGACGATTTTGACAGCTTCATCGTGGAACTGCCGGCCATCGCCAGCCCCGAGGACCTGGCAAACCGCGTGGCGACTGCCGCCGAACAGGAGAACGTGCTGCGCGTGAAGGGTTTCGTCGATGTCGCCGGCAAGCCGATGCGGCTTCTGGTGCAGGCCGTTGGCCCGCGCGTGAACCATTATTATGACCGCGCCTGGACGTCGGCCGAGGACCGCCGCTCGCGTCTCGTCGTCATCGGGCTGAAGGGCCTGAACCGCGAGGCCATCGAGCGCATTCTGGCAAACTGAGCCAGGCGCACGGCCATGCACATACTGACCACGACATCCGCCTCGCTCGACGATCTGATCGAGCCGGTCGACCTTCGGCAGACGCCGGCGGATGTCGTGGCGCTGTCCTTCACCGACAGCGATCTGGCCGGGCTGGCGGCGGCGTGGCGGCAGGAGGCGGACACCCTGCCCTCCATGCGGCTGGCAGCACTTCGCGACCTGCGCCACCCGATGTCGGTGGACCTGTGGGTCGACAGCGTGGCCGCGCATGCCAAGATCATTCTCGTGCGCATCCTCGGCGGCTACGACTGGTGGCGCTATGGCTGCGACCGGCTGGCCGCCATCTGCCGGGACAAAAAAATCCATCTCGCGCTGCTGCCGGGTGAAAGCCACGACGAGGACCAGCGGCTGATCGAATGCTCGACCTTGCCGCGCGAAAAACTCGACCTGCTGCTCGCCTATTTCCGCGAGGGTGGGCCGGACAATATGCGCGCCCTGATGCGCCAGCTCGCCGGACTTGCGGGCGGCCAGGGTGGCGTGGCGGAGCCGGTTGCGGTGCCGAAGGCCGGATTTTACGAGCCCGGCAAGGGCGTGGTGGAGGCCGCCGCTGCAGTGGTGGCAGACGCCCCCGTCATCCCGATCCTCTTCTACCGCTCGATGCTACTGGCGGCCGATGTCGGTCCGATCGATGCGTTGGTCGAGGCGTTGCGCGGACACGGCATCGCGCCTGTTCCCATCTTCGTCTCCAGCCTGAAAGACAAAACCTCCCTCGCCTTCGTGGAAAGCGCGCTGGCGGACCTGAAACCCGCGGCCATCATCACCGCCACCGCCTTTGCCAGCAGCGCCGAGCCGGGCGTGGAAACGCTGTTCGACCGCGCGGGCGCGCCGGTATTCCAGGTCATCGTCGCCACCACGCGCCGCGATGCCTGGGCGGAGAACCAGCGCGGACTGGCGCCGGCCGACCTTGCCATGCATGTGGTGATGCCCGAGCTCGATGGGCGCATTCTTGCCGGCGCGATCTCGTTCAAGGCCGAGATGGAAGCGGATGCCGCGCTGGCCTTCAAGGGCCTCGCCAATCGCCCCGAGCCCGACCGCGTCGAGCAGGTGGCGAGTCGCATCGCGGCGTTCCTACGCCTGCAGCACGAGCCACGCGCGACGCGCAAGGTGGCGATCCTGATCCCGGACTATCCCAGCGCGCCCGGCCGCACCGGCTATGCCGTCGGCCTCGACGTGCCCTCCAGCGTGCTCGCCATGCTGCACGACCTGAAGGCCGAGGGCTATCGCGTTGAAGGGATTCCCGAATCGCCGCGAGAGCTACTGGACCTTTTGGCGCGCCGCGACCACGGCATTAGCCTTGATGACTATGTCCGGTTCTCTGCCGAATTGCCGGCAGAAGCGCAGGCGACTGTTCAGGCCGCCTGGGGCGATGCCGCAACTGAAACAGAGGAAGGCTGCACTTTCCCATTCCGCGCCGCGACCTTCGGCAACATCACCGTTGCCCTAGCACCCGATCGCGGGCGCTCGGCCGACCGCCGCGCCGACTATCACGACCCGACGCTGCCGCCGCGCCATGCGCTGCTCGCCTTCGGGCTCTGGCTGCGCAAAAGCCTCGGCTGCCACGCGCTGGTGCATGTGGGCGCGCATGGCACGCTGGAATGGCTGCCCGGCAAGACGGTGGCGCTCGGCCAAAACTGTTTTCCCGAAATCGTCACTGGCGGCCTGCCGGTGGTCTATCCCTTCATCGTCAGCAATCCGGGCGAGGCAGCGCAGGCCAAGCGGCGCATTGCCGCCGTCACACTCGGCCACCTGCCCCCGCCGCTTTCCCATGCCGGACTGGACGAGAACCAGCAGACGCTGGAACGGCTGGTGGACGAATATGCACAGGCCGACGGTCTGGACCGCCGCCGCCGCGACAGGCTCGCAAAGCTGATCGTCGACACCGCTTCGCAAACCGGCCTTGCCGCCGAGGCCGGCGTCGCCAGGACCGACGCGCCCGACGAGGCACTGCGCCGCATCGACGCCTGGCTCTGCGACCTCAAGGATTTTGCGGTCAAGGACGGGCTGCACGTCTATGGCCGCGCCAGCGAAGGCGAGGCCGACGAAATGCGCCTGAAAAGCTCGGAAAGCGAGCGCGCGGCGCTGATCGCCGCGCTCGATGGCCGCCACATCACCGCCGGCCCCTCCGGTGCGCCGGCGCGTGGCCGTACCGAGGTGTTGCCCACCGGCCGCAACCTGTTCACCGCCGATCCGCGCACCATGCCGACGCCGACCGCCTTCGACCTCGGCCGCGCGGCAGCGCAGGAGGTGCTGACACGCTATCTGCAAGATCATGGCGACTGGCCGCGTTCTCTCGTCATCGACCTCTGGGGCAGCGCCTCGCTGCGCACCGGCGGCGAGGAGATCGCGCAAGGCCTGTTCCTGATGGGCTGCCGTCCGCAATGGGATGCAGCCACTGGCCGCGTGACCGGCATCGAGGTGCTGCCGCCGGCAACGGTGGGGCGGCCGCGCGTGGACGTGACATGGCGCATTTCCGGCCTGTTCCGCGACATGTTCCCCACCCAGATCGCGCTCATCGACGCCGCGGCCGCAGCCGTCGCAGCGCGCGACGAGGATGCGTCGGAAAACCCGCTGGCCGCCGAGGCGCGCACTCTTGGCAAGGCGCCTGCCCGCATCTTCGGCTCGTCGCCCGGCACCTATGGCGCGGGGCTGGAGGACATGCTGGCGCGCGGCGAATGGCAGGACCGCGCCGAGCTCGGCCGTGCCTATCTGGACGCAACCTCCCACGCCTATGGCGGCGCTTCGGGCGAAGGCGTTTCCGCGCCCGGCGCCTTCGCGACACGTATCGCCGAGGCCGACCTTCTGGTGCATAGCGGTGACGATCCCGGCCGCGATATCCTCGAAGGCTCGGCCGACGTCGCCTTCATCGGCGGCTTTTCGGCAGCGCTTGCCGCGCTGGGCACCAATGCCGACGTGATCGTGCTCGACACCACCGACCCGGCACGACCCCGCCCGCGCTCGGTCACCGAGGCGGTGACGCGCGTTGTACGCGCCCGCGCGGTCAATCCGCGCTTCATCGAGGGCCAGATGCGCCACGGGCCGCGCGGCGCCTCCGAATTCGCCGAGACGGTGGACCGGCTGGTCGGCTTTGCCGAAACCACCCATGCGATTCCCGGCGCCCTGATCGAGGCCGTGCACGACGCCTATCTCGGCGACGAAGCGGTGCGCGCCTTCCTGCTGCGCGAGAACCCGGCGGCAGCCAAGGTGATCGCCGAGCGCTTTGCCTCGGCGCGCCGGCGCGGGCTGTGGCACCCGCTGCGCAACTCGATCGACGACGATCTGGCGAGCCTGATCGCCGAGGCCGAAGCGCTGGGGGCTGCGGCATGAGCGGCTTTTCCCGCAGGGGCGCCTGCCCGGCACTCTCGGCCCCCATGCAGACCGGCGACGGCCTTCTCGTGCGGCTCAATCCGGTCGCTGGAGGAGTTTCGCCCAAGGCTTTGATCGGACTCTGCGAATCCGCGCTGCGACACGGCAACGGCGTGATCGAGGTCACGGCGCGCGGCAGCCTGCAGATTCGTGGGCTTACCGCCGAAAGCGCGGCGTTGCTGGCAACCGAGGTCGATGCGCTGGGCATCGCCGTGCGCACCGGCGTGCCGGTGGAGACGGGGCCGCTCGCAGGGCTAGATCCGCAGGAAATCGCCGATCCCTCCCCGCTCGCCGCCCGCATCCGCGAGGCCATCGACGCGGCGGGCCTTGGCGCGCGACTCGGACCAAAAGTGTCCCTGGTGGTCGATGGCGGCGGCAGGCTGAACATGTACACCGTGCAGGCAGATGTGCGGCTGACCGCGCTTGCGCCGGGCCAGTGGCTGCTGGCAGTCGCCGGCGATGCGCGCACAGCGACAACCATTGGCGCGGTGGCCGAGGCCGACGCTTGCGACGCCGCGCTGGCGATCTTGAACGCGATTGCCGAGCGTGGCCGCGAGGCACGGGCGCGGGACCTAACCACCGAAGAGCTTCGCAAACTGGTCGCCGGTCGCCTGCAGCGGGGTGATTCAGAATACGAACTTTCGGCTCTAAACGCGCCCTCACCCATCGGAATCCTGCCGCTGGGCCGTGATGCATCGATACTCGGCCTTGGCCTGCCCTTCGGTCACATGCAGGCCGAGCGCATGATCGCGCTGTGCCGCGAGGCTGAAATATTGGGCGCCAGCGAAATCCGCTTCGCGCAGCAGCGCGCCGTTCTGGTCCTCGGCCTGTCGCAATCCGCATGTGCAGAGTTACAGCACAAAGCAGCCTCCCTCGGCTTCGTCACCGACCCGCTCGACCCGCGCCGCATGATCGCCGCCTGCCCCGGCGCGCCGTCCTGCGCATCCGGCCGCATCGCCGCGCGCGAGGTGGCCGAAGAGATCGCCGGCGACAGCGGCACAGCACTCGATCCGTCCATCACGCTGCACATTTCCGGCTGCGCCAAGGGCTGCGCACATCCGGCCCGCTCGGCACTCACTTTGGTGGGCGACGAAAAAGGAGCCGGACTTGTCGTTGACGGGACGGCGAAGGGACTTCCGGCCGCGTACACGCCGGGCTATGAACTCGCTCGCGGTTTCGGTCGGGTCGCAGCGCTTTTGACAGAACAGCGCCGCCCCGGCGAGACCACGGCACAGTGCATCGCGCGGCTCGGCGAAAGCCGGTTGGCTATGGCTTTTCAGCAAGGATAGAGATGTCCGGATACGACTATATTCACGACGGCACGGCGATCTACGAGCGCTCCTTTGCCATCATTCGCGCCGAGGCCGACCTGTCGCGCTTTTCCGAGGCAGAAGCCGATGTGGCCGTGCGCATGATCCATGCCTGCGGCCTGGTCGAGGCGGCCGAAAAATTCGAATTCGGGCCGGGCTTCGTGGAAGCCGCCAGCGCAGCACTGAAGGCCGGCGCGCCGATCTTCTGCGATGCCGAGATGGTGTCGCGCGGCGTGACCCGCGCCCGCCTGCCGGCCGATAACGAGGTGATCTGCACGCTGCGCGACGAGCGCACGCCCGCATTGGCGCAGGAGATCGGCAACACCCGCTCCGCCGCCGCGATCAAGCTTTGGCTCGAGCGCATGGCGGGCTCGGTGGTGGCCATCGGCAATGCGCCGACCGCCCTCTTCTACCTGCTCGAACTGCTGCGCGACGGCGCTCCGAAGCCGGCGGCGATCCTCGGCATGCCGGTGGGCTTTGTGGGGGCTGCCGAATCCAAGGATGCGCTGGCGGAAAATTCCTATGGCGTGCCCTATGCCATCGTGCGCGGACGCCTCGGCGGCAGCGCCATGACAGCCGCCGCCCTTAACGCACTGGCGAGGCCCGGACTGTGAGCGCTGAACCCAAAGGCCGCCTCATCGGCGTCGGCACCGGCCCCGGCGATCCGGAGCTTCTGACCCTGAAAGCCGTTCGCGCGCTGGGCGAGGCCGACGTGCTGGCGCATTTCGCCAAGCGCGGCAGCAACGGCAATGCCCGCGCGATCGTCTCGGCGCATCTCAAGCCCGGCATCGTGGAGCTGCCGCTGCTCTATCCGGTGACCACCGAGATCGACAAGGACCACGCCGACTACAAGGCCGCGATCACCGGCTTCTATGAGGAGTCGGCGCGTGCGGTGGCCGAGCATCTCGATGCGGGCCGCACGGTGGCGGTGCTGAGCGAGGGCGACCCGCTGTTCTATGGCTCCTACATGCATCTGCATGTGCGGCTGTCGCAGCATTACCCGACCGAGGTTATCCCCGGCGTCACCGCCATGTCCGGCTGCTGGTCGCAGACCGGCCTGCCGATCGTGCAGGGCGACGACGTGCTGAGCGTGCTGCCCGGCACGATGAGCGAGTTCGAGCTTTCGCGTCGGCTGGCCGACACGGACGCCGCCGTCATCATGAAAGTGGGGCGCAACCTGCCGAAAATCCGACGCGCGCTCGCCGCCACCGGCAAGCTGGAGCGGGCGATGTATGTCGAGCGCGCCACCATGGCCAACACTGCCTCCGTGCCGCTGGCAGAAAAGGCCGACGACACCGCGCCCTATTTCGCCATCGTGCTGGTGCCCGGCTGGGAGGGACGGCCATGAGCGGGCGTCTTTTCGTCATCGGGCTCGGCCCCGGCAATCCCGGCCAGATCACGCCGGAGGCGAGTGCAGCGGCAGCCGAGGCGCAGTTCTTCTACGGCTACGCCCCCTATGTCGACCGGCTGAACCTGCGGCCCGACCAGACCCGCATCGCCTCCGACAACCGCGAGGAGATTTCTCGCGCCAATGCAGCGCTTGAGCAGGCTGCGCAAGGCGCCAGCGTCGCGGTGGTTTCGGGCGGCGATCCCGGCGTCTTCGCCATGGCTGCGGCCGTGTGCGAAGCGATCGAGGCCGGCCCTGCCGAATGGCGCGACATCGAGCTGACCATCGTTCCCGGCGTCACCGCCATGCTGGCGGTTGCGGCCCGCATCGGCGCGCCCCTGGGTCACGATTTCTGCGCCATCTCGCTCTCCGATAACCTCAAGCCCTGGGACCTGATTCTGCGACGGCTGGAGGCGGCGGCGGGCGCGGGTTTTGTCATCGCGCTCTACAACCCGATCAGCAAGGCGCGCCCCTGGCAGCTGGGCGAAGCGCTGGACAAGTTGCGGACCATCCTGCCCGGCACGACGCCCGTCATCTTCGGCCGCGCCGCCGGCCGGCCCGACGAGCGCATCGAGATCACGCCGTTGGCGGAAGCCCGCGCCGAGCAGGCCGACATGGCCACCTGCGTGATGATCGGCTCGCCCGAAACCCGCATCATCGAGCGCGGCGAAAAACGCCCGCTGGTCTACACGCCGCGCTTTTCGGCAGGTGCCAGCCAATGATCGATCATGCCGGCCAGCTCCGCGACGCTTTTGGCTTGAGGCACCTGCGGCAGGTCCGGCCTGCGGAACAGGACGACCTCGATGCCGAGCTCGCGAGCGGCCGCGATCTTGCCATAGGTTGCGGCCCCGCCGCTGTTCTTGGCAACGATGGCGTCGATGCGATGGCTGGCCAGCAACTCGCGCTCGTCGGCCTCGGCGAAGGGGCCGCGCGCGAGGATGTAGGTGGCATTCGGCACGGCAAGCGGCGGATCGACCGGATCGACGCTGCGGATGACATAGGCGTGCTGCGGCGCGCCCTCGAAGGCGGCGATCTCCTGCCGGCCGAGCGCCAGGAACACGTGGCGCGGTTTTTCGCCCAGCGCGGCGACCGCCTCTTCAGCATTTTCCACCAGCTTCCAGCGATCGCCCTCGACCGCCTCCCAGCCCGACCGGCGCAGCGCCAGGATCGGCACGCCGGCGAGCGCCGCAGCCTCAGCTGCGTTGCGCGAAATATTGGCCGCGTAGGGATGCGTGGCGTCGATCAGCAGGGCGACGCGCTCGTCGCGCAGGTATTGCGCCAGCCCTTCGGCACCGCCAAAGCCGCCGCTGCGCACCGGAACCGGTTGAGCCACGGGATCGACCGTGCGGCCGGCGAGCGACAGGGTGAGCGAAAGATCGGCGCGAGCAACCAGCCTGCCGGCAAGCTGCCGGGCTTCCGTGGTGCCGCCAAGTATCAGAATGCGGTGGGTCATCATGCCTGCTGAACGAGAAAACTCCGCCGCTGCCCGCTGGCTGACCATCGTCGGCATCGGCGAGGATGGTGTAGAGGGTCTTGGCGACGAGGCCAAGCGCTGCATTGCGACCGCCGAGGTCGTATTCGGCGGCAAGCGGCATCTGGCGCTGGTGGACGGGCTGGTGACGGGTACGGCCGAGCCATGGCCGACGCCGTTCGACGCCGGCATGCGCGCCGTGCTCGCGCTGTCCGGCCGCCCCGTCTGCGTGCTGGCCTCGGGCGATCCGTTTTGTCATGGCGTCGGCACCACGCTGAGCCGCCATGTGCCGGTGACCGAAATGCGCGTGCTGCCAGCCCCTTCCGCCTTCAGCCTTGCAGCATCGCGCCTTGGCTGGGCGCTGCCGGACACTGAGACGATTTCGCTGCACGGCAAGCCCATCGACCTGATCCGCCCGCTGCTGCATCCGAAGGCACGAATATTGGCACTGACTTCGGATGGCGACGGCCCGGTGGCTGTTGCGAAGCTGCTGCGCGAACTCGGCTTCGGACCCTCGCGGTTCACAGTGCTGGAAGCGTTGGGCGGCCCTTCCGAGCGCCTGACCACAACGAGCGCCGACGCCTTCGCTGTCGAAAACATCAATCCACTCAACGTGCTGGCGGTCGAGGTTGAATCGAATTCCGAAGCGCGCATCCTGCCGCTGGCGACCGGCATGCCGGACGAATTGTTCGAGAATGACGGCCAGTTGACCAAGCGCGAGATCCGCGCCGTCACGTTGTCGACGCTCGCGCCGCGCCGCGGCGAACTGTTGTGGGACATCGGCGGCGGCTCGGGCTCCATCTCCATCGAATGGATGCTGCGCGATCCGTCCATGCGCGCCTTCGCCGTCGAGGCCAATCCCGAACGCGCCGTCCGCATTGCCCGCAACGCCAGCGCCTGCGGCGTGCCCGGCCTGACGGTCGTGGAAGGCCGCGCGCCCGAAGCGCTCGCCGGCCTGCCGACGCCCGATGCCATCTTCGTCGGCGGCGGCGGCTCGGAGCCCGGCGTCATGGACGCGGCGATTGCCGCCCTGCCCTCGGGCGGACGACTGGTGGCGAATGCCGTAACGCTCGAAATGGAAGCGCTGCTGCTTTCGCTGCAAGCGCGCCATGGCGGCGAACTGATCCGTCTTTCCGTATCGCGCGCGGTTCCGGTCGGCACCATGCAGGGCTGGCGCCCGGCCATGCCGGTGACGCAATGGTCGTGGGCAAAACCATGATCGTGGCGGGCATCGGCAGCCGCAAGGGCGTGAGCAAGGAGCAGGTGTTGGGCGCGATCAACGCGGCACTCTGCGCGCACGACCTAGACATTGCGCGTCTCGACGCGCTGGCGACCGGCAAGCTGAAGCAGCACGAAGAGGCGATTTTTCAGGCCGGACGGCAACTTCGCCGCGCGGTCATCATCATCGGCGACGCCGAACTGGCCGAAGCCGGCAAGCGGACAAAGAGCCACTCGGAACTGTCGCTGGAAAAGACCGGCGCGCCCTCGCTTTCGGAAGCGGCCGCACTTGCGGCAGCGGGCCCGGATTCACGGCTGCTCGGCCCTCGTATCGCACTCCAATCGGTCACCTGCGCCATAGCCATCAGCGGAGACAAAGCGTGACGGTTCATTTCATCGGCGCCGGCCCGGGCGCGGCAGACCTCATCACCGTTCGCGGCCGCGACCTGCTCGCAAGCTGCCCGGTCTGCCTCTATGCGGGTTCGATCGTCGCGCCCGAATTGCTCGACTACTGCGCGCCAGGGACAAAGCTGGTCGACACCGCACCCATGTCGCTCGACGAGATCGAGGTCGAATATCTGGCGGCACATGACGAGGGCAAGGACGTCGCGCGCCTGCACTCGGGCGACCTTTCGGTGTGGAGCGCAGTGGCCGAGCAGATCCGCCGCCTCGAGCGCCACGGCATTCCCTATACGATGACGCCCGGCGTGCCCTCCTTCGCGGCGGCCGCCTCGGCTCTGGGCCGAGAGCTGACCATTCCGGCGGTCGCGCAATCGCTGGTGCTGACCCGCGTTTCGGGGCGCGCCTCGCCCATGCCGGAGAAAGAAAACCTGGCCGCCTTCGGGGCGACCGGCGCCACGCTTGCCATCCATCTCGCCATCCACGCCATCGACCGCGTGGTGGAGGAACTGACGCCGCTCTATGGGGCGGACTGCCCGGTGGCGATCGTCTTCCACGCCTCATGGCCTGACGAGCGCGTGCTGCACGGCACGCTCGGCACGATTGCGGCGAAGCTGGCCGAAGACCCGATCGAGCGCACGGCGCTGATCTTCGTCGGTCCGTCGCTCGCCTCGCAGGATTTTCGCGAAAGCTCGCTCTACGATCCCGACTATCAGCGCCGGTTCAGGGGGCGCGATACGCTATGAGCCGGTGCGAAGGGCGCATGCCCTCTCAACTCGCCTTCGCGGTTGAAGACCAGGATTTCGAGCTCGATGTCCGTGCCCTTGAGCGCGGGCGCGGCGGTGCGCCACGCACCAGCGGCAATCGCGTCGCCGATCGGCACGCCCTCGGCCACGGCGAGCGCAAAGGCTTCGGCCACGGTGTTGGCGCCCCTGATGCGCGCGGCAAGGTCTTCGCTCGCACCGGCCTCGGCGGCGACCGCGGCCAGCCCTTCGAGATCGGCCCTGCCCCGGCTGGAATGCACGTCGAGCATGCCCTGCGCGAGCTTGGTCATCTTGGCGACGCCGCCCGCGATGGTGACGCGCGGGACCGGATGAGCGCGGATGTATTTCAGCATGCCGCCGACGAAGTCGCCCATATCGATGAGCTGCACTTCGTGCATGTCGTGGAATTTCTGGACGGCCAGTTCGGACGCGTTGCCGGTGGAACCGGCGACATGGTCGAAACCCATGGCGCGCGCCACATCGACGCCGCGATGGATGGAGTGGATCCAAGCCGAGCAGGAATAGGGAATGACCACACCCGTGGTGCCCAGGATCGAAATGCCGCCAAGAATCCCGAGGCGTGGGTTGAGCGTGCGCTGCGCCATCTCCTCGCCGCCGACGACGGAAATCTCGACCTCGAAATCGGCATTTTCGCCAGCAACCTGATGCACCGCTTGCGTAATCATCTTGCGCGGCACCGGGTTGATCGCCGGCTCGCCCGGCGGGATCGGCAGACCAGGCCGCGTCACCGTGCCGACGCCCGGCCCCGCGCGGAAGACAATGCCGCTGCCCGGCGCGCCGCGGCGCACCGTGCTTTTCACCAGTGCGCCATGCGTCACGTCCGGGTCGTCGCCGGCGTCCTTGACGATACCGGCCATCGCGTGCCCCTCGCCCAGCTCCGAAACAGCGAGCGCGAAGCCGACCACATTGCCGCCGGGCAGCGTGATCTCCACCGGATCGGGGAAATCGCCGGACAAAAGCGCAGCACACGCCGCCTTGGTGGCGGCGGTGGCGCAGGCGCCCGTGGTCCAGCCACGACGCAGGGGAGCTTCTTCGGAGGCGGTCTGTTCGGCAGTCATGGCGCAATCTATAGGCTTGGCGACGCTCCGCGTCATCGTCGAAAGCGGCATTCATGAGTCTCGAAAAAGCTATCGCCCGTTTAAATCATGAGCCGCAGGTGCTCGAACCCGGCCATGTCTGGCTGGCCGGCGCCGGCCCGGGCGACCCGGGTTTGCTGACGCTCGACGTGCTGTCCGCGCTCGCACAGGCCGAGGCACTGGTGCACGACGCGCTGGTGTCGCCCGAAATCGTCGCGGTTGCCGAACAGGCCGAAAAATTCTTCGTCGGCAAGCGCGGCGGCAGGCTGTCGATCCCGCAGGACGAGATCAATGCCCTGCTGGTGAAGCTGGCCCGCGAGGGCCGCAAGGTGGTGCGGCTGAAGGGCGGGCATCCCTTCGTCTTCGGCCGCGGCGCGGAAGAAGCGCTGGTGCTGACCCGCGAGAACATTCCCTGGCGAGCGCTTTCCGGCGTCACCTCGGCCTTCGGCGGCCTGACTTCGGCGGGCATTCCGGCCACAGTTCGCGGCGTCAATGGCGCGATTATCCTCGCCACCGGCTTTGCCGCCGTTTCCGACGACCGGCCCGACTGGGCAGCGCTTGCGCGCACCGGCCAGCCGCTCGTCATCTATATGGGCCTGACGCATATGGAGGAGACCGTTGCAGAGCTTCTGGCGGGCGGTCTGCCGACCGACACGCCGGCGGCGCTGGTCGAGAACGCGTCGCTGCCGCAGGAGCGCACTGTGACCGCGACGCTTGGTACGCTGGTCGAAACCGCCGCGCGCGAAAACGTCGTGTCGCCGGCGCTGATCGTCGTCGGCGGCATCGTCGCGGTGCGTGCCGAACTGCTGGGGGAAGCATGAGCGCACGCGGGCTGATCGTCGGCGCACCCCGCTCGGGCTCGGGCAAGACCAGCGTTACCATCGGCATATTGCGCGCGCTGGCGCGGCGTGGCCTGAGCGTCGGCGGCGCGAAATCCGGCCCCGACTATATCGACCCCGGCTTCCACCGTGCGGCCACCGGCCGGCCGGGCGTCAATCTCGACAGCTGGGCGATGTCGCCGGCGCTGCTCAACGCGCTGGCGGCGCAGGCTGCGTCGCAGGCCGACATGATCGTGCTGGAAAGCGCAATGGGTCTGTTCGACGGCATTCCGAGCGCGCCGGGCCGTTCCGGCTCGGCGGCCGATCTCGCGCGGCTTTACGGCCTGCCGGTGCTTCTGGTGCTCGACGTTTCGGGCCAGTCGCAAACGGCCGCGGCCATCGCCAAGGGCTTTGTCACCTACGATCCGCAGGTGCGTATCGCCGGCGTGGTGCTGAACCGGCTGGGCAGCGAGCGCCACAGGCGGCTTGCGGGCGAAGCCATCGAAGCGCTCGGCCTGCCGGTCGTCGGCGCCGTCATGCGCGACACCGCACTCGCCCTGCCCGAGCGGCATCTCGGCCTCGTGCAGGCGGGAGAGCATGCCGACCTGATGGCGCATCTCGACCGCCTCGCCGACATGGCCGAACGCTCGCTCGACCTCGAGGCGATCATGGCGCTGATGACCCCGCTAGAGCCGCAAGGCGCGGATTTTTCCGACGCGCTTCCGCCGCCCGGCCAGCGCATTGCGCTGGCGCAGGACGCCGCCTTCACCTTCGTCTATCCGCATGTCGCCGCGCATTGGCGCAAGGCCGGCGCGGAGATCGTGCCCTTCTCGCCGCTGGCCGACGAGGCGCCGCGCGAGGATTGCGACGTCTGCTGGCTGCCCGGCGGCTATCCCGAACTCCATGCCGGCAAGCTTGCCGCTGCAACGAATTTCCGTGCAGGCATGCGCCGCTTTGCCGAGACGCGGCCGGTCCATGGCGAGTGCGGCGGGTTCATGACGCTGGGCGAGACGCTGGAAGACGCCGACGGCACCACGCACGAAATGATCGGCCTGCTCGGCCATTCCACCAGTTTTGCCAAGCGCAAGATGAACCTCGGCTACCGGCAGGCGACCCTGCTGGCCGACTGTCCGCTCGGACAAAAAGGCACGCTCGTGCGCGGGCATGAATTCCATTACGCGCAGGTGATCTCGCCCGGCACCGACGAAAGGCTCGCCGACCTGGCCGACGGCCAGGGCAACCCGCTGGGCGCGGCCGGTGGCCGGCGCGGCCATGTCAGCGGCACCTTCTTCCACGCGATCGCGAGGGGTTGAGCGATGGGCGGCGGGTTTTTCGACAAAACGGCCAAGGATTTTGCCCTCGCGCTCGTCTTCCTGACCCGCCTGCCCCTGCCGCATCTCGACTTTTCAGGCCGCAGCCTGTCTTCCGCGCTGTGGGCTGCGCCGCTCGTCGGCGTCGTGGTGGCGCTGATCAGCGGCATCGTCTTTGCCGTGGCCACATGGCTCGGCCTCGCCGCTGGACCGGCGGCGGCGCTGGCGCTCACGGCCACCATGCTTGTCACCTTCTGCCTGCACGAGGACGGCCTTGGCGACACCGCCGACGGTTTTGGCGGCGGCCGCACGCGCGAGCGCAAGCTCGAAATCATGCGCGACAGCCGCGTCGGCACCTATGGCGTGGCTGCACTGGCGCTTTCGATCCTGCTGCGCTGGACAGCGCTTTCCGAACTCGCCACCGTCCCGCATGTCTTAGCGGGCCTGATTGCCGCGCATGCCGCCTCACGCGGGCTTATTCCCGGCTTCATGCATCTGCTGCCTTCGGCCCGCACCCAGGGTCTCGCGGCCGATGCCGGCGCGCCTTCCGCCGAAGTGGCTGTGATCGCCGCCGTTCTGGGCGCGGTCGCCCTCCTCCTGCTCGGCTTGCCCGGCGCGATAGCCGTCGCCGCGATGCTCGCGCTCTGGTTTCTCCTGTTACGTTGGCTCTGCCTCAGCCAGATCGGCGGCCACACCGGCGACACCATCGGCGCCCTGCAGCAGGGCGCGGAAATCCTCGTCCTGCTTGCCGCAAGCGCAACTTTTGCCTGACCTTATCGGAGCCCCCACGATGACCTTCACCTCCTTCGAAGACCTGCGCGTCGCCTGCGAGAATCTGCCCATGGGGAGCGATTCGGCCGCCGAGGCCGTCGCCCGCCGCCAGGACACGCTGACCAAGCCGCAGGGCAGCCTCGGCCGGCTCGAAACCATCGCCGCGTGGCTGGCGCGCTGGCAGGGCCGCGACATGCCCAAGCTCGACAAGGTGACAGTGATCGTCTTCGCCGGCTCGCATGGCGTGACCGCGCAAGGCGTCTCTGCCTATCCGTCGGAAGTCACTGTGCAGATGGTGGCGAATTTCGCCGGCGGGGGTGCTGCCATCAACCAGCTCGCCCGTATCGCCGGAGCCGAGCTTGCCGTCATACCGCTCGATATCGAACGCCAGACCGGCGACTTTACGCAGGAGCCGGCGATGGGTGAGCAGGAATTCCTCGCCGCCGTCTCGGCCGGCTATGAGGCGGTCGGCAAGGACACCGACCTGATCTGCTTCGGCGAGATGGGCATCGGCAACACCACGCCGGCGGCCGCCATCTCCGCTGCCCTCTTCGGCGGCGGCGCGGAAAAATGGACCGGTCGCGGCACGGGCGTCGACGACGCGGGCCTGAAGCGCAAGGTGACGGCCATCGACAAGGGCCTCGCCCTGCACGCGGACTCCCTCTCCGACCCGCTGAAGGTCGCCGCCGCCCTCGGCGGGCGCGAACTCGCCGCCATCTTCGGCGCGACGCTCGCCGCGCGCCGGCATGGCGTTCCGGTGCTGCTCGACGGTTTTGTATGCACCGCCGCGGTCGCGCCGCTGGCCAAACTGCATAACGCCGGCCTCGACCATGTTCTCGCCGCCCATGTGTCGGCCGAATCCGGGCACCGGGCGCTTCTGGAAGCGTTGGAGCTGAAGCCGCTGTTCGATCTCGGCATGCGGCTTGGCGAAGGTTCCGGCGCGTGCCTGGCCGTCAACGTCGTGCGCTCGGCGCTCGAGTGCCACACCGGCATGGCAAGCTTCGCCGAAGCCGGCGTTTCGGAGAAATAGCCGTCGCGGGAAGTCCCGTTTCAGGGTGGAACCAATGGCGGCAGCCGCCGTTCTGGTTCCATCAAGCTAACGAGGACTTCCCTTATGGCTTCCGCATTTTCTAGGCTCCGCGACGAGACGCTGTCCAAGTTTCGCGACGACATGGCCGAGGATCTGGAGGACCAGATCTGGGCATTGCGACGCGAGGTTTCCTCGCTGAAGAAGAGATTGTCGAAGCGCGGTGCAGCCGCTTTCGAAGACACGCATCGCGGCGCCTCGGACATCTATGACGAGATCCTGTCGCGCGTGCACGACGCCATGCCCCATATTGCCCGGCGCACGCGCAAGGTGGGGCAAGCCGCGCGCGACAATCCCGTTGCGACGACCGTCATCGGCCTGGCGGTTGTGGGGCTCCTGATCGGCCTGCTCGTCCGTCGATAGGCAGGCGCTTCTACCGGGTGCCTTGCGCGTCCGCTCGCGCGCGCATCATTGTGGCGATCACAGATAGCACTGGACGTTGCGGCGGCTGCGCCGGCTGTAGGCGCTGCGTTCGCCGCATTGCGAGCCGTCGATCATCAGATCGTAGGGACACTGGCAGTCGCCCGCCTGCGGCGCCCGCAACGGACGCTTCGACCCGAACAGCGACTTAGCGCTTGAAAACAGTCCGGCCTGCTCGGTTCTTGGCGGCGTATAGGCCTGGGGCCTCACCGACGCCGGCGGCTCGGCACGCGCCACCACAGGGGCCGGGCCGGCCTTTCCCGGCACGGATGCGGCAGGGCGCGGCGCCTCGGGACTGGCCGGGTGCAGATATTCCGCCAGGATCCAGCCCTTGCGGCCGTGCACTGCCACGAGTTGCCATTTGCCGTCACGCAAGATCGGCTTGACCGCCTCGCCAACCGCCAATGTCGCCACCAGGGGCGCGCTGGGGTTGGCGGTGCCGCGCATGTTCACCCGCGTGGTCGTGTAGAGCATGTTGTCGGGTGCCCGCTGCGGCAGTGGATGCTCCGGCTTCACCACGGAGCTGGTGACGATCTGCGACGGGCGCGATGCCGGCGCCACGATTTCCTTGGGCGCGCTCGGCGGCGTGGCGGCAACCTGCTGCTTCGACTGCAGGCTTGGCGCGACGGCGCCCGGCGGCTTGGGGCTTGCCGGCGGCTCGGCCTTGTGCTGCGTGGTCACAGCCGGACGCGACGGCGCCTGCGCCTTGCGCGGCGACGGCGGCTCCTGGGTCATTGCCCAGACGCCCGCGCCGACAGCGCCAAGTACCAGCCATCTCAGTTTGGGGAGCGCGAATCCAACCATGGAGCCACCATGGCGCGAAGGTTTTAAGACGCGGTTGACGCGCCGTCCCTTCGTCGTCGGCCGGCCGCTCAAGCCGCCTGCCCCGCGCACCATCCGGACGACCACGCCCACTGGAAATTGTAGCCGCCCAGCCAGCCGGTCACGTCCACCACCTCGCCGATGAAATAAAGGCCCGGCACGGTCCTGGCCGCCATGGTCTTGGAATCGAGATCGCGCGTGTCGACGCCGCCCAGCGTCACCTCGGCCGTGCGATAGCCTTCCGAACCCGCGGGCTTGATTCGCCAGCCATTGACCATCTCGGCCACCTTGCGAAGCTGCTTGTCCGAAAGGTCGGCGATGTTGCCGGGCAGGCGCGCCTCCTCGGCGATCGACTGCGCCAGAGCCTTGGGCAGGTTCGCGCCAAGTGCCGTCTGCAGAGCTTGCCGCCCGTTGGCGGCGCGGGCCTGGCGCAGCGCCTCGAACATGTCCGTTCCCGGCAGCATGGAAATGCCGATCTCCTCGCCCTCGCGCCAATAGGACGAGATCTGCAGGATCGACGGCCCGCTAATGCCGCGATGGGTGAACAGCATGGCCTCCTCGAAGCGGGTCTTGCCGCAGGAAACCGCCGCAGCGTCCACCGCCACGCCCGCCAGCGGCTTCAACCGCGCCAGCGTGTTCTGGTCGAAGGTCAGCGGCACCAGGGCCGGGCGCGTCTCCACCACCCGCAGACCGAATTGTGCGGCAACGTCGTAGCCGAAGCCGGTCGCGCCCATCTTTGGGATCGACTTGCCGCCGCAGGCCACCACCAGCGACGCGCAGCGCACCGTGCCGGTCCCCAACGATAGCGAGAAGCCGTCGCCCGTCCGCTCGATGCGCTCGACGCTGGTGGCAAGCCGAAGCTCGGCGCCATGGCGCTTCATCTCGGCCACCAGCATGGCGATGATCTGCGTGGCCGAGCCGTCGCAGAAAAGCTGGCCAAGCGTCTTTTCGTGATAGGCGATGCCGTGGCGCCCGACGAGCGCGATGAAGTCGCGCTGCGTGTAGCGGCTGAGTGCGGAGATGCAGAAATGCGCGTTCTGCGACAGAAAATTCTTCGGGCTGGCATGGATGTTGGTGAAGTTACAACGCCCGCCGCCCGAGATGCGGATCTTCTCGCCGGGTGCCGCGGCATGGTCGACGACCAGCACCGAGCGGCCGCGCTTGCCCGCCTCGATGGCGCACATCATGCCGGCGGCTCCCGCCCCGATCACCACCACATCGACCCTGTTCAAGATCATCCGCTCCTTCACCGAAGGGCGCCCTCTACACCAGCTCGGCGGCGAAGGGGAGTGACAATGTCGCGCACTGGCCCATGCAAATGAGCCACGAGAACGATTGTCGCGCTGGCGGGACGGCCGCATACCAGCGCCATGACCGCCAGCCAATCTCTCCCCAAGGCCGCCTTCTGGATGGGCTGCTCGCTTACCTGCACGCTGATGATGACGGCGGCCGGCCGCGAGACGACGCGCGAACTCGGCCTCTTCCAGATCATGGAGATGCGCTCGGTCATCGGACTGCTGCTGCTGTCGCCGCTCGTGTGGCGCGCCGGCGGGCTGCGGGCGATGAAGTCCGCGCATCCGGTGCAGCACCTGACGCGCAATATCGCCCACTATGTCGGGCAGTTCGCCTGGCTCTATGGGCTCACCCTCATTCCGCTGGCCCAGGTCATCGCAATCGAGTTCACCGCGCCGATCTGGACGGCGCTTCTGGCCATGGCCTTTCTGGGCGAACGCATGAACGGATGGAAGACGGGCGCAATCCTGCTCGGACTGATCGGCGTCACCGTTATCGTGCGGCCGAGCGGCAACGGGATCGAACTGGGCCAATTCGTCGTGCTCGGCGCAGCAATGACATTCGCCCTCTCCTACGTGCTCATCAAGTCAATGACGCGCGCCGACAGCGCGGTGAAGATCATCTTCTGGATGCTCGTCATCCAGTCGGTCATCGGCCTCGTTCCGGCACTGCACAGCTGGCAATGGCCGTCTGCCCATGTCTGGCCGTGGATCGTGGCTCTGGCCTTTGCCGGCTCCTTCTCGCACTACTGCACCGCGCGCGCCATGTCCCATGCGGACGCGACGGCGGTGATGCCGATGGATTTCCTGCGCGTGCCGCTGACCACCCTGCTCGGCTATCTTGCCTATTCCGAAAGTATCGATGCCTTCACCGCTCTGGGCGCGGCGCTGATCCTGAGCGGCAACCTCCTGAACCTCGGCAGCCGCGTCCGGTCGACCGCGCCAGCCTGAATGAGCTAGCCGGGCCCGCCGGTTGCCTGCCGCTGTTTTGCCTCGGCCTGCTGGCGGGTAAAATGCCTGTGTTCATCACCTCGAAGCTGCGCAACGCGGCCCACGAGCGCGACAAGGCGCTGAAGGCGCCTACGACTAAAGGGTGAAAAATCTCGGCCTGGAACAGCTCGACCTGTTTCTCATCCACTGGCCGCTGCCCAAGCAGAACAAATATGCCGAGGCCTGGAAGACGCTGATCGAACTGCGCGACCAAGGCCGCATCAGATCGATCGGCGTTTCCAACTTCATCGGCCACTTGGCAGAGGTGCCGGGTCCACTTCATGCGCAATGCCCTGGCCCATGCCGGCAAGAGCGGACGGCGCGTCGTCTCGGCCTTCATCGCAACAGCCGTCGCCCAGGACACGCCGGAGGCCGCAGCCAGCAATGGCGCAACGTCGCCGCCCAGATCAGGCCGAAGCTGCCCCAGCTCGCCACGCACATGGACAGCGCCGAGGAGGACGTGCTGGCCAACATGACCTTTCCCAGGCAGCCTGGGACGCAGCCGCACAGCACCAACCCCATCGAGCGACTGAACGGCGAGATCAAGCGGCGAACCGAGGTCATCGACATCTTTCCCAACGACGATGCCATCGTGCGCCTCGTCGGTGCGTTGCTGCTCGAGCAGAATGACGAGTGGGCCGTTCAGCGATCCGGATACTTGTCCCTTGAGACCATCGCCGCAATGAGCGATAAACCGCTCATCAGCCTGCCCGCTGCGGCAAGCTGATCCGTTCCCGGCCCAAGCCGGAAAGCACGGCCAGCGCCGAAGCTACACCACTCCTTGGGACATCATCTTGGAACGGAGAGTATCAACACCACATCGCCGCGTCTTATCAGGTCAGTCCTGGTCGCATGAATGAGGTGCAAAAAGGGCGTAAGCACGTTGGCAGCGAACAGGTGGCCGGCTCGAAAAGGAGGGCTGCCTAATGGCTGGCGATACCCACGCGATCCTTTGCGGTACGGGTTCGCAAGGGGGGGCGAGATCTGGTTGCGGCGATTGCGCACTGCTGTGCCGGTCGTTCCGAACCGATCACGTTGTTTTCACGATCTTGGCTTTCACGAAGACGTCGTAACGAGTGCTCTTTCCCAAGATCTGATGGGACGGTTTGGGGAGCCCTGGCATCGGCTCCGCACGCAGGGGCCACTTAAGCACCACTCGGTTGCGCGCAGTCTCCAAGGCGACCTGCATGAGTTGCAAGGCGTCGGGATCGGTGCCGACGATTTCGCGGATAAGCCGCATCTCCTTCTTCACCAGGGCCGTGTTGCCGCGTGGCGGGTGCATCGGATCGACCAAGACCACCTGCGGGTTCAATTGCGGCAGCAGGGCGCACGAGTCGCCATGGATCAGCGTCATCCGCGCAACGGTTTCGGCATACCGTCCCCCCTGCAGTCGGGCACGGTCGAGCCCTTCGGCAAGGAGGTCATGCATCGTCCTGGAGCGCTCGATGAGGGTGACGGGCGCGCCCAGCGATGCCAAGAAAAACGCGTCACGGCCGAGGCCGGCGGTAGCGTCCACGATTTCCGGCATAACGCCCGGCGAAAACCCGGCGGCTTTCGCCAGAGCCTGCCCACGCCCCTCGCCAGAGCGAAAACGATGACCGATCGCGCCGCCGACGAAATCGACGATCAGGGATGTTGTGTCGACGTTTTGCGCCATCGTCGCTCTCAGAAGGGCACGGGGGCGGTGAAGGTGACGTGCGAGCCCTGGGGATGGCGAAAGCTGAGTTCTTCGGCGTGGAGAAGCAGGCGGTCTGCGGCCGCCAGAGCCGCGCCGTCCGCATAGAACTCGTCGCCCAGGATCACGTGACCCAACGCCTTCATGTGCACGCGCAACTGGTGTGTGCGTCCGGTCAACGGGAAAAGGCGCAGGCGCGTGGTGTTCTCGCCATATCCGAGAACGCGCCAGCGCGTCTGCGCGGGCTTGCCGTGCTCGTGGTCGACGCGATGCCGGGGTTTGTTGTCAGGGTCGATAGCCAAAGGCAGGTCGACCAGTCCTTCCTCATCCTGGACCCGACCCCAGACCTCGGCCACATAGGATTTTTGGGTGGTGCGCGCCTCGAACTGCGCCGCAACCGCGGCATGTGCCTTGCGATTGAGCGACATCAGCACCAAGCCGGACGTGTCCTTGTCCAGTCGATGAATGATCAGGGCTTTGGGAAATTGTTCCTGAACGCGCGTCGCCAGGCTGTCCGCGAGTGCAGGATGGCGTCCGGGCACGGAAAGAAGACCGCTCGGCTTATCGAGCACGAGAAGGTCTGCGTCGCGATGGAGAATCGAGACGTAGGGTTCCAGTGGCGGATTATAGACTGGAAAAGCATCCGATAACGACTTCATGGCGGCCATCTACCATGGAATTGAGCCGCGCGGAAATCTGAGTGGCCGGCCGACTGAAAACGGCGGCCTTGATGCCTTCGTGGGCATCGGAGACGACGAGCTTGACGCCGCGCAGACCGCGTCTTGTCGGCTTTCGAAGGAACTCCGTCCAGATCGGCTCGGCCTCAGATGTGCCGCTCTCCATGCCCAACACCTCGCACCGTCCGTCGGCATTGACGCCGACGGCGATGACCACGGCGACAGGGACGATGCGCCTGCCACGCCGGACTTTCAGGTCGGTGGCGTCAATCCAGAGCTAGGGCCACTCGCCCTCAATGGGCCTGTCGAGGAGAGCCTTCACGGAAACTCAGGAAATAGCTGCCAGTCCGGAGCTTCGGAATACGCAACTCAACCGTCCCGGCCCGTGTTTCCCAGTCCCGGTCGCGATCGCCGTTGCGCCGGGCAAGTCGGAAGGCATTCTTCTCGCCGTAGCCCGCGCCCGTCTTCGCGCCGACCTCCAGCGCCATCAACTTCTCGGCGGCGAAGCCAATCATCGCGCACAGCAAATCTGCGTCGGCGCTCTTCTCAACGAGCGAGCGCAGGTTCTTCATGTCGTCGGTCATCAGTGGTCTTTCCATCAGGTTGGTCTTCAACAACCCGACCCTACCGGAAAAACACCGGTGACCACCCAGCCAGCTACACCCCTCCTTGGAGTCGCGTTGGGCCGAGATTCGGCAGCCTGCTTTGGAAAAGGAACAGAACGCGAATTGGAAACCGTCTACCAGAAGTGGAAACCGCTGGCAGCGCGATACACTGGCAAAGCAGCGAGAAAAGCACTAATATCAAGAGGTTGATTGGTGGGTGTGCACAGGATCGAACTGTGGACCCGCTGATTAAGAGTCAGCTGCTCTACCAACTGAGCTACACACCCACTCATCCCCGGCGCCGCCGGTGATGGGCGCGATATAGCCATACCTTTCTGGCCTGTCCAGCCCCCCGAACACGCATTTGTCGTGAAAGTTTCAAATCTTTTTTCCGCCACTCACGCGAAAAGCAGGCCTTCCGCCACTTTCACGGCATTTCCGCCGATACGAGCTGCAATCATTTTTGTGCCCTCGACGTCGATTTCGAGCCGTATCCGCGACGGTCGACCCATTTCCATGCCCTGTTCGATCCAAAACTGAGTCGGCCCCTCGGCCAATTCGTCGAATCGGGCAATGGCTCCGGAGAAGGCGGCGGCAGCCGAACCGGTGGCAGGATCCTCGTAGGAAGGCGTGCCCGGCACGAACATGCGCGCATGGAAGGCGCTGTCATGGTGAACCGTGTCGCGCGTGTAGACATAGGCGCTGGCGCGCTTGCCGTCGCCGCGTTGCGGGGAAAGCTCCATCCAGGCCTGGTTGTCGAGCTTGGCCCTGCCGATCACATCGAGCCCGGCGACCGGGATGGTGATGTAGGGCACGCCCGCGGTCCATAGGCCGACTCGATGATTCTCGAAGCCGAGTTCATGCGGCCCAAGCCCCAGCGCCGCGCCCACCACCTCCGGTTCGACGTTGAGCTCCAGTTGCCGCGGCAGCTCGGGCAGGTCGAATTCGGCGAAAGTGCCGGTCGAGTTGCTGGAGATTGCGCAGCGCAGCAGGCCGATATTCTCCTCGAGCATCAGGATCTGGTCCATCCCCTCCGTTCCGGCCAGCTCCGCCAACGCGATGGCGGTGCCCACCGTGGGGTGACCCGCAAAGGGCATTTCGTACACCGGCGTGAATATCCGCACGCGCGCCTTGTGGGCTGGATGCTGCGGCGGGGAAACGAAGGAAGTCTCCGAGAGGTTGAACTCGCGCGCGATTCTTTGCATCGCGGCCGTGTCGAGCCCCTCCGCATCGAGCACGATCGCCAGCGGGTTGCCGGCCAGCCCCTCGGTCGTGAACACGTCGTAGACGAGATATTTCCTGCCCTTCATCATTATATTCCCCTGCCCGCAGGCAAACATGAGCGAAATTTAACTTGTATTGTCGGCTCCCAGCCCCGAGTTGTCACGCGGTAGGGACGCTAGAACATAGAGGGGGCCGTCATGGACCAGATTGTCAATCGGCCAGCGACGGATACGCCGGACGACGTCGCGGAAGCGCTGGGACTCAACGGAAAAAGTGGCAAGGGCAGCCGCCGACGTGGGTGGCTCTATGCGCTCGGCGCGCTGGTGCTGATAGGTGCGGGCGCTGCCTATCTCTGGGCCGCGCCCTCCTCCACAAAGGTCAGCTATACCACGGTGCCGGCCGCGACCGGCAACCTCACCGTCGAGGTGTCGGCCACCGGCACGCTGCAGCCGCTGACGCAGGTGGAGATCTCCAGCGAGCTGTCCGGTGTCGTCCGCTCGGTTTCGGTCGAGGAAAACCAGCAGGTGCGCAAGGGCGACGTGCTGGCCGAACTCGACACCACGCGCCTCGTGGCGCAGATCGAACGCGCCGAAGCATCGGTCAAGGCCGCCGAAGCCAAGGTCACCGACGCCCGCACCACGCTGAAGGAAAGCGAACAGACGCTGGCCCGCTCGAAGCAGCTCGCCCAGCGCGGCATGGTGGCCGAGCAGGCGCTGGAGAGCGCCGAGGCCGCGCGCGACCGTGCCGACAGCGCGGTGGCCAGCGCGGTGGCCAATCTGGCCATCGCCGTCGCCGAACTGAAGCTGCAACAGGCCGACCTCGAGAAAAGCACGATCTATGCACCGATCAACGGCATCGTGCTCACCCGCTCTGTCGATCCGGGCCAGACGGTCGCCTCGTCGCTGCAGGCGCCGGTGCTGTTCGTGATCGCCGCCGACCTGAAGCAGATGGAGCTGAAGGCGGCAATCGACGAGGCCGACATCGGCGCGGTTGCGCCAGGCCAGAAGGCCCGCTTCACGGTCGACGCCTTTCCCGAGCGCCGGTTCGACGCCGAGATCCGCGACATCGCCTATGCCTCCGCCACCACGGAAGGCGTCGTCACTTACAATGCCCGCTTCGACGTGGACAATGCCGAGATGCTGCTGCGGCCGGGCATGACGGCCACCGTCGCCGTCGTCACCCGCGAAGCCAAGAACGTCGTCACCGTGCCGAGCGCTGCCTTCCGCTACCGCCCGCCTGCGCCGCAGGCACGCAGCGGCTGGAGCCTGCAGAACCTGTTCATGCCGCGCATGGGTCGCCCCGGCGGCGAGCGCCAGCGGCAGGCCGCTCCCGACGGCACGCGTACGCTCTACGTGCTGAAGGACGGGGCGCCGGAAGCCGTGAAGGTCAAGACCGGCTCCACCGACGGCGAGGACACGGAGATCCTGTCGGGCGTCTCGGCCGGAGATCTCGTCATCACCGGCTCCGGCCAGGCGCGGAACTGAGCCGCCATGGCCGAAAAGCCGCTTATCAGCTTCGACAAGGTGCGCAAGAGCTACGGCCAGGGCGAGGCCCAGGTGCACGCGCTGGCCGGCGTCGACCTCACGATCCGCCGCGGCGAGTTCGTGGCGATCATGGGCCCTTCGGGCTCGGGCAAGTCGACGGCCATGAACATCATCGGCTGCCTCGACACGCCGACTTCCGGCCGCTACGGCTTCCTCGGCGTCGATGCCGGGCGGCTGGATCGCAACCGGCGCGCTGTGCTGCGCAACCTCTACATCGGGTTCGTCTTCCAGGGCTACAACCTGCTGCCGCGCACCACGGCGGCCGAAAATGTCGAGCTGCCGCTGATCTATCGCGGCGTGGCACATGGCGAGCGGCGCGAGCGGGCGCTGGAAGCGCTGGATCAGGTCGGGCTTTCGGGCCGGCAGAACCACACGCCGGCCGAGCTTTCGGGCGGCCAGCAGCAGCGTGTGGCGATCGCGCGCGCCATCGTCACCACGCCGACCCTGCTGGTGGCCGACGAGCCGACCGGCAATCTCGACACCGCGCGCAGCCACGAGATCATGGAACTGATGACCCGGCTCAACCGCGACCTCGGGCTCACCATCGTCATGGTCACGCACGAGCCCGACATCGCGGCCTATGCCAAGCGCACGATTGGCTTCCTCGACGGCAATATCGCCTCCGACACGCTGAACGAGGAGGCCGCCTGATGCTTTGGGAAACGGTCCGGCTGGCACTGCGCTCGATCCGCCGCAACGTGCTGCGCTCCTTCCTGACGCTGCTCGGCATCGTCATCGGCGTGGCCGCCGTTATCGCCATGATCACGATCGGCTCGGGCACGACCGAGAAGGTGAAGGGCGACATCTCCAAGCTCGGCAGCAATCTTCTGGTGGTGCGCGCGGCGCGGCCCGAGCGTGGCGGCCCCGCCTCCTTCACCCCGCGCCAGCTGGAGGAAAAGGAGCTGCTTGGCCTGCGCAAGGGTCTCACCAGCGCCAAGGCCGTGTCGGCGGCCTCCCAGAGTACCGTGCGGGTCGTCTATGGCTCCGAAAACACCGCCGCCAGCGTGACTGGCACCGACATCGAGTTTTTCACCGCGCGTGACTGGAACCTGTCGTCCGGCCGCATCTTCACCGAATCGGAAGTTCGCGGCGGCGCCAGCGTCTGCCTGCTGGGAGAGACGGTTCGCAAGCAGTTCTTCGGCACCGGCGATCCCGAGGGGCAGGCAATCCGCGTCAACCGCACCAGTTGCAAGATCATCGGCGTGCTGGAAAGCAAGGGCACTTCCGGCTTCGGCCAGGACCAGGACAATGTGGTGATGATGCCGCTCGGCGCGTTCCAGCGCCGCATCTCGGGCAACCGCAACATCGACGCGATCTATGTCGCCGCGCAGGACGGCGTAGCCACCTCCGCCGTGCAGGAAAGCATCGAGGCGATCATGCGCGACAGCCGCCGCATCGCCCCCGACGCCGACGACAATTTCGAGGTGCGGGACATGACCCAGATCGCCGACGCCATGGCGAGCGCCACTGCCACCATGACCGGCATGCTGGGCGCGGTTGCCGCCGTCAGCCTGCTGGTGGGCGGCATCGGCATCATGAACATCATGCTGGTGTCGGTCACCGAGCGCACGCGCGAGATCGGCATCCGGCTGGCCATCGGCGCGCATGAAAAGCACATCCTGATCCAGTTTCTGGTCGAGGCGACGGTGCTGTCCTTGCTGGGCGGGCTCATCGGCATCGCGATCGGGCTGACGCTGGCGGGCGTGGCTTCGCTGACGCTGTCCATCCCCTTCGCGCCGAGCATCCCGATCATCCTGCTGGCGGTCGGCTTCTCGGCGCTGATAGGCATGGTGTTCGGCTTCTTCCCGGCGCTGCGCGGCGCCCGCCTCGACCCCATCGACGCCCTGCGGCACGAATAGGCTTCCGGGCCTACTCCGCGCCGGAAAAATGCCAGGCGATGATCGGCGGCATGTGTCCCTTCAGCCCTTCGGGCAGGTCGCCCTGGCTGCGGATGACAATGGGCCCTTCGATCTCGGGATCGGGATCGCCGGCCACGAAGTCGCGGATGCCGGCGGCGATCTCGTCGGCGTCGGCATCGAGGAAATAGCGGCGGAAGATCGTCGTGCCGCTCGGCGTCGACAGGGCATAATAGCGACGGCCGCGTCGTACTTGGCCAAGGTCGAGGCCGGTTTCCTCGCGCACCTCGCGGATCATGTTGAAATCGACGTCGGCAACCCCGTCCACGAAGTCGCCCGGCTCGAAGGAGCCGGCCGCGAAATAGACGCTGCCGGCATTGATGGTATGCTTGCCCATGCGGATCGCGATCAGCGCATTATCGCGCGAAACCAGCACGGCATGGGCGTAGGTATGCTCGGCATTCGGCACGTTCTCGCTGCGCCGCCAGAGCAGGAAGGTGGCGAAGCGCACGGCATGGCAGCGCCCTTCTAGCCTGCCGCCGGCATAGGACAGCTGCGACAGGAGCACCACCGTTCCGTCGAACAGCGCCGGGTTGGCGGCCTTTTCCAGGAGCCAGTTGCGCCTGATCGCTTCGCTGTTGTCGGTCTCGAACGGATGCGGACCCGGCTCCAGGCGCACGTCCACCGTGTCGACCGGCAGGATGACGTTGCGTGGGATGTTGAAGCTCATGGCCTACCTGATGTTCAGTGTGACCGCCACGGGACAGTGGTCGGAGGCCTTCGGCCGATCCCAGCCGGCCCGGGGGTAGCGTTCCACCTCCTGACCGGGCGGGAATATAGTGCGCCAGGGCTGTCCGCGCCGGACGATGTCGGGCACGGCGGCGGCATTCTCGCGCGCCAGCGCCGGCGACAGCAGAATATAGTCCAGCTGGCAAAGATGGCGTTCTTCCGGCCCGCGCGTGTGGAAGAGCGTCCAGCGGTCGAGTTCGGGCCGCCGTTCCACCACGTTCACGGCAAAGCCGTCCTCAAGCAGGATATCCAGGCAGGAACCGATCTCGTCGACAACCCGGAAGTCATAGCCCGTATAGGCCTCGCCGGCGATCACCACACGCTGGCGGTAGTCGTTGAAGTCGCCGCAGATCACCCAGCGCCTGTCGCCGGCATGGTCCTTGCCGAAGCGGTTCTCGATGATGCGGCGCACCGCGCTTGCCTCGGCGATGCGGATGGGCCTGGATGCTTCGCGGCCCGTCAAGCCGTTGCGAAACCCGCTCATCGACTTGAAGTGCACGGAATAGATGGTGAGCGGCCGGCCGCCGATCTTCACGTCGATCTCCAGGCAGTCGCGCCGGAATATGCGCTCATAGGGCTCGATCCCGATCGTCGCCAGCTCCGGCGTATGGAGGTCGAACTCCTGGAAGGTGTGGTGGGCGTGGCTGGTCATGCGCACGAACTCGATCGGCTCGCCGTCGCGGGTTTCGTTGCGCATCATCACGGCCACGTCGATTCCTCGCGTGTCGTTGCCGGAGGCGATGTATTTCTGGCGGTAGCCCTGCCCGACCATCTTGAACAGGTAGCCATATTCGAACGCATTCAGCGCCTGGATGTTATCGACCTCCTGCATGCACACGATGTCAGCCCGCGTCTCGGCAATGGCAAGCGCGGTCATCTGGCGCATGTCGTCGGCATAGGCGATGGCGCGCGCCTGCTCCAGCGGCCTGTATTCGGCCTCATCCTTGATCTCGAACAGGGCCAAGGTGCGGTCCTGGTTGAGCTGGTTGCGGAAACCGGAATAGTCGAACCTGTTCATCAGGTTCTCGACATTGAAGGTGGCAAGACGCAGCGACATGGCCGGAGCATTGCCTCCAAGCGCCGCCAATAACAAGCCCCCTACGCAACGTCGTGATCTCCAAGTGAAGGGGAACGGGAGGAACTTTCCCGTTCGCCATGCGTTCACTCGCGACGTCCGATAGTGGCCCAACTTTGTGGCCCACGCCAATCGCAGGCCTTGAGCCGCACGGACCGTTTCCTTGGAGATGAAAATGAGACGCTATCTCACAACACTCGCATGGTCGGGATTGCTGAGCATTGGAGCGCTGTCCGGCGCACCTGCGTTTGCCGGAAGCATTGCCAGCGCCTCTATTCCCGACATCGCTCCGACGGTCGACGCTGCCGGCCAGGCTTTCCGCACCATTCCGCCAGGCGTGGTGGACGGCGGCGTTTTTCATCTAAGCTGCGGCACCGCGGCGCGCTGCGACCAGGGCGTCCTGCAGCCGGGCGTCCTCATACACAGGCAAAATGACCCGTTGCCGGCCGATCCCGGCGGCGTACAGCTCGTCCACGGCGGCGGCGGTGGCGGTGGCGGTGGCCACGGCGGCGGCGGTGGCCATGGCGGCGGCGGCTTCGGTGGCGGCGGCTTTGGTGGCGGCTTCGGCGGGCATGGTGGCGGCGGCTTTGGCGGCTTCGGCGGCCATGGCTTCGGCGGCTTCCACGGAATGGGGCGCTTCGGTAACGAAGGCTTCTTCCGCCGCGGTTTTGGCAACGGCGGCGGCGGCGATGGCTGGTACGGCTTCGGCCTAGGCTATCCCTATTATGACGACTACTATTCCAGCGACTACTACGGGATCTACAACCCAGGCTATTACGCGTCGCCTGGCTACGGAGTGACGAACTCGCACATCGCTTGGTGTGCCGCCCGCTATCGGTCGTATCGGCCCTCCGACAACACTTTCCAGCCGTACTACGGCCCGCGTCAGGAGTGCATCTCGCCTTGAGCGGCAGAGCCAGCAGCGGAACATTGCGGAAGGGCGCCTTGCGGCGCCCTTTCCAATTCCGAAATCGAGAAGACTTGCACCCCTCGGTTAAGCATTTTTTTAAGCCTGCAGTCCCTATGTGTGCCGCATCACTTGCCTCAGGCAAGCGCCGAGGGAGTGCCTTATGACCGATCCGGAAGCTGCCGAACAGCGACGACAGCATCGCCAGCGCGTGCTGAAGGGCGCCTCGATCCTGACGGGCATCGCGAATTCCGAGGTCAAATGCACCATCCGCAACATGCACAAGGACGGCGCGGAACTTAAGGTTTCGATCGACACGCATGTGCCGCAGGAATTCCTGCTCTACGTCCCGGTCGACGGCATCGGTTACGATGCGGTCGTGCGCTGGCGCAAGCAGGATCGCATCGGCGTCCAGTTCACCGGAACCAGGCCGAAGCCGAGCTGGCACTACGGCTAGCCGGGATCGCTCGCAAAAAGAGAACAATACCAAAAGGCCGGCGGATCGCTCCGCCGGCCTTTTTGTCAAATCCGCGATCGGGCTTGCTGCGGCTCGCCTGCAGGCAGAGCCGCAACACGCCCTGACCGGCTTAGTTCTTGGCCTTGTCGACCAGCTTGTTCTTCGAGATCCACGGCATCATGCCGCGCAGCTTCTCGCCGACCTGCTCGATCGGGTGCTCGTCGTTGAGGCGGCGGGTGGCCTTGAAGCGGGCCCCACCCGAACGGTACTCCTGCATCCACTCGGAGGTGAACTTGCCGGTCTGAATGTCGTTCAGAACACGCTTCATCTCGGCCTTGGTCTCGGCGGTAATGATGCGCGGGCCCGAGACATACTCGCCCCACTCGGCGGTGTTGGAGATCGAGTAGTTCATGTTGGCGATGCCGCCTTCATAGATCAGGTCGACGATCAGCTTCACTTCGTGCAGGCACTCGAAATAGGCCATTTCAGGAGCGTAGCCGGCTTCCACCAGCGTCTCGAAGCCGGCGCGGATGAGCTCGACAAGACCGCCGCACAGGACCACCTGCTCACCGAACAGGTCGGTTTCGCACTCTTCGCGGAAGTTGGTCTCGATGATGCCCGAACGGCCGCCGCCGACGCCGCAGGCATAGGAGAGCGCGAGGTCGAGCGCGTTGCCCGAAGCGTCCTGATGCACAGCAACGAGGCACGGCACGCCGCCGCCCTTCTGGTATTCGCCGCGCACGGTGTGGCCGGGGCCCTTCGGCGCGATCATGATGACGTCGACGGTTGCCTTCGGCTCGATCAGGCCGAAGTGCACGTTGAGGCCGTGGGCGAAGGCGATCGCGGCGCCGTCGCGGATGTTCGGGGCGATCTCGTTCTTGTAGATGTCGGCCTGCAGCTCGTCCGGGGTCGCCATCATCATCAGGTCGGCCCACTTGGCGGCCTCGGCAACCGTCATGACCTTCAGGCCGTCGGCCTCGACCTTCTTGGCGGTCGCCGAGCTGGCCTTGAGACCGATGGCGATTTCCTTGGCGCCCGAATCCTTGAGGTTCAGCGCGTGCGCACGGCCCTGGCTGCCATAGCCGATGATGGCAACCTTCTTGCCCTTGATCAGATTGAGATCGGCGTCACGATCGTAATAAACGCGCATTGCGGTCTTCCTTCCCTTTGGGTGTTTCAGAGGCCGGCCTTGGCCGCCCCGGTTTGAGCTCCGTAAAGAGCGAGAAACTGCCGCGTCGCCTCGGCCGCGTCCCGGCCGATCTCCGCGTCAGTCGGTTTCAGCCGGTCGCCAAGCAGCAACCGGATCTGCACATCCCGGGCGACGAGCCCGAAAAAGGTCCTGAACGCCTGCTCTTCGTCGTCGAAGGCAAGCAAGCCGGCCTCACGGCCGGCCAGAAGCACCGGCTTCAGGCGCCGGCCCATGGCGAAGCGCCCGTTCTCGAGCACGATCGCCCCCAGGTCGCGCTTGTCGGAGCCGGCATGCGCCACGGCCACGCGATTGAGCGCGACCGACGTGTCGCTGGAGATGACGTGCAGCCAGTCCGATGCGTAGCGCTCCAAGCTCGTCCTGAGCGACGCCATGTCGAGCCGGGCGCGGTCCACCGGGGCGACGCGCACCTTGGAGGCCTGCCACTGCACCGTTGCGGTCAAGAGGCCGTCGCGGTCGCCGAACCATTTGTAGAGGGTTTCCTTGGAACAGCTCGCCCGCCGCGCCACCGCGGTCATGGTCAGCCTGTCGCCCTCCTCCACCAGCAGGCGCAGCACGGCGTTCAGAACGTCCTTCTGACGTTCCGTCAACTCGTCGCCGCCGCCGATTTCGGGCGCTGGTTGCATCGCCTGTTCCGCCTGCCGAAAGGCCGTCGCCGCCGCTACGGCCTATGCCGTACCGTACGTTACGGTTCGCGATTGTTATGGCGAAGTGCCGGTCCTTTGGCAAGCGCCTTTCTGGGCTTCAACACTCTGGAGACTAGCACATGAGGACGCATGGCACCCGCCACGCATTGACGAATGCCCAGGCCGCGATTGCGTGCGGCACCATAGCGACCGGCGTTGGCGACCGGCCGCCAAGGGCCCGGTCGCAAACCGGGCCACAGCGCTTGTGGCGCCAAATGATCGCTAGACTGTCACCTGCGTGCCGATTTCCACCACGCGTCCGGTGGGGATCTGGAAATACTCGGTGGCGTCGGAGGCGGTGCGGGCCATCCTGACGAACAGCCGGTCCTGCCAGGCCGGCATGCCCGAGTTGGGCGAAGGCTTCAGCGCGCGCCGCGACAGGAAGAACGACGTCTCCATGATGTCGAACTTCCAGCCCAGCTTGCGGCAGATCGCCAGCGCCTTCGGGATATTCGGGTGTTCCATGAAGCCGAAGGTCAGCGACACGCGCATGAACAGGTCGTTGACCCTCTCCATCTTCACCCGCTCGCGCGGCGGAACATAGGGCTGCGGCGCTGTGACGACCGACAAGATCACGTTGTTTTCGTGCAGCACCTTGTAGTGCTTGAGGCTGTGCATCAGGGCGGTCGGCGCGCTGGTCGGATCGCTGGTCAGGAAGACGGCCGTGCCGGGCACGATCTGCGGCGGCTTCTTGACCAGGTTCTCGGCCAGGAAGTCGAGCGGCACCTCGTTCTTGCGGGTCTTCTCGAAGAGCAGCCGGCTGCCGCGTACCCAGGTCCACATCACCGTGATGACGATCGCCGCCACCACCAGCGAAACCCAGCCGCCTTCCCTGACCTTCACGACGTTGGACGCGAAGAAGCCCAGATCGACCAGGCCGAACACCAGCGTCAGGCCGATCACGACGGGCAGCGGCCACTTCCACAGGCGCCACATCACTGCAAACAGCAAGGCGGTGGTCACCACCATGTTGCCGGTGACCGAGATGCCGTATGCGGAGGCCAGGTTGCTCGACTGCTGGAAACCGACGACCAGAAGCATGACGCCAACCGCCAGCAGGAAATTGACGCGCGGCATATAGATCTGCCCGAGCTGCGTTTCCGACGTATGCAGGATCGTCAGACGGGGCAGAACGTTGAGTTGCACCGCCTGACGGGTCAGTGAATAGGCACCGGAGATCACCGACTGGCTGGCGATCACCGTCGCCACCGTCGCCAGCAACACCATTGGCAGCAGCGCCCAGCCCTCGGTCATCTCGAAGAAGGGGCGGCCGATCTTGCCGCCATTGGCGAGCACATAGGCGCCCTGGCCGAAATAGTTGAGCAGCAGGCACGGAAACACGATCGCAAGCCACGCCATCACGATCGGCCGGCGGCCGAAATGGCCGAGATCGGCATACAGCGCTTCCGCGCCGGTTACCGCCAGGAAGATCGCCCCGACGGTCACGAAGGCGACGCCGGGAGAGTCCGACAGCAGGTAGATGATGCAGGCAGGATTGAGCGCCGTCAGGATGGACGGCGCATCGAGGATATGCCGCAGGCCCGACAGACCGATGAACAGGAACCAGACCAGCATGATGGGGCCGAATACCGTGGCGACGCGGCCCGTGCCGTAGCGCTGGACCGCAAACAGCGCCGCCAGGATCACCAGCGTGAGCGGCACGATATAGGGGTTGAAGGTCGGCGTCACGACCTCCATGCCCTCGACCGCCGACAGCACCGAGATCGCAGGGGTGATCAGGGAGTCGCCGAAAAACAGCGCCGCTCCGCAAATTCCGGCCGCCAGGAGCAGGTCCCCCTGTTTGCGGAACGCCGTCCGGGCGAGCGCCATCAGCGACAGCGTGCCGCCCTCGCCCCGGTTGTCGGCTCGAAGCACGAAGACCACATATTTGATCGTGACGATGAGGGTCAGCGCCCAGATGATCAGCGAGAGGACGCCATAGACCGCCTCCTCGGACGCGACAGTCCCGCCGCTGGATGAGGCGACCAGCGCCTCGCGAAACGCATAAATGGGGCTGGTGCCGATGTCGCCATAGACGACACCGAGCGCACCGAGCATGAGAAGCTTGGCGTTTTGAGACGTCAGAATCTCAGCGTGCTGGCCCGCTTCCGCCTCAGTACCAATTTCCGTTTGGGCCATGCATGACACTCCGGTGAAGGCGCGCCCTCTACTCCTACTGCTGCACGATGGCAACTGGGCCCTTGGTCTTCGCGCCGGCTACCAGCCGCACGCTTTCAGAAACCGCCGCGTCGTTTCGGCCATGCCATATTCCAGCGCATCGGCCGTCAGCCCGTGCCCGATGGAGACCTCGGCAAGGTTCGGAATGCGCTGGACCAGCGGCGGCAGATTGGCGACGACCAGGTCGTGGCCGGCATTGACCGCCAGCCCCGCCGCCAACGCAGCGTCGGCCGTTTTCCCGAGCTTTTCCAGCTCGTTGACAGCCTTTTCGGGATCGGAATGGCAACTGCCGTAAGGCCCGGTGTACAGCTCGATGCGGTCTGTCCCCGTGTCTCGCGCGGCCGACACCTGCAAGGGGTCGGGATCGGAAAACAACGACACGCGGAACCCACCCTTTTTCAGCCTTTTGACGGTCGCTGACAAAAACGCGTGGTGTTCCACGAAGTTCCAGCCATGGTCCGAAGTGGCCTGCGTCGGATCGTCCGGGACCAGCGTGACCTGGTCGGGCTGGTGCTTCTCGACGAGTTGCAGGAATTCCTCGTTCGGATAGCCCTCGATGTTGAACTCGGCCTTCGGGAACTCGTCGTCGATCAGCGCGCGCAACTCCGGCAGGTCCGAGAAGCGCGTGTGGCGCTGATCAGGACGCGGATGCACCGTCAGCCCATGTGCGCCGGCAGCCAACGCCGCCCGCCCGAGGCCTGTGACGCTCGGCCAGGGCAGATCGCGGCGGTTTCGCAGCATGGCGACCGCGTTCAGGTTGACGGAAAGTTTTGCAGGCATGCCTAAGACCTCATCCTCATCCGGCCGTTCTATAGCGCGTCTGGCAGGAACAGGCAGCGACTTTATGTGTTCAAGCACTAACTTACACCGAAAGGAGTGTCTTTCATGGGCATGGCCGACTTCGTCCCAGCCATTCGCCGCATAGAGACCGATCGTGCGGACGCATACGCTTTCGAGCTTTCGGGGCATATCACCGCGTCTGACATCGAAAACCTCTACGGGCTGCTTGAAGGAGCCTACGAGCTTCATGACCGGATCGACCTGCTCATCCGCATCGTCGACTACGACGGTGTCGACTGGGAGCACGTTTCCAGAATCACTCGCAACGAGGGCCGCCGCCATGCGCTGAAGCACATCCGACGCTGCGCGGCGGTGGGCGAGCCGGACTGGACCATCTATGCCAACGGAATTTTTGCGCCCCCGCTGCCTCTCGAGCTTCGGCATTTCGACGCGCGCGAAGAGCAGGAAGCCTGGGCATGGATCGATGCGGTTCCTGTGGACGGCCGATAGCGGTGGCGTCCCATCCAGGCTACGGTCACATTGCCGTCACGGCACCACGCAAGACCGTATCCATCATGCCGAACATTCGCATCATCGATTCGATCTCCGACGCCGGTTCCGCTTCGCGCCCCAATGAGGATGCGGGCGGCGGCAACGCAACCTGCGCATTCGTCATCGACGGCGCGACCGGCCTTGGCGGCAAGAGCATCGTCGGCCTTCACGGCTCCGACGCCGCCTGGCTGGCGCAGTTCGCGGGCAGCTCGTTCGAGCAGATGGTGCGCCCGGGCCGGCCGATGGCCGAGATCGTGCGCGACTTCAACGAATGCGCAGCCAATGTCGTGCACGAGGCCGCGCATGCGCTGCCGATCGAGCCGTGGAACCTGCCGGTGGCGGGTTTTCAGATGGTGCGGATCGAGGACGGCGATGTTTTCACGCACGGGCTGGGCGACTGCCGGCTGTTCCTGCTCGGCGACGACGGCTTCACCTTCGAAACCACGGCGCTCAAGGAAGCGGCTGCGGCGGAGCGCGAAGGGGCACGGCTTGCGCTCGCCCATGCCGGCGGCTTTTCCGCCCATCAGGCGCTGGTCGAGGAACCGATGGTGCGCGATGAGTTGCGCCGGCGCCGCGCCGCCTACAACAGCCCCGCCTCGGGAATCTGGACCCTGGGGATCGAGCCCGAGGCCGGCGCCCACCTTGCCACCGAACGGCTGCAATGCGCCGTGCCCGCCGTCGGGCTTTTGTGTACGGACGGCTTCGCCGCGCTGGTCGACCAGTATCAGCGCTACAGCGCCGGCGAGTTTGTCGCCGCCGCCCGCGACGGCGGCCTTTCGGTGCTGCTCGACGAATTGCGCCGCATCGAGCGCGTCGAGGACCCGGACGGCCTGAAATATCCACGCTTCAAGATGAGCGACGACGCGACTGCCGTGCTGTTCGAAATCTTAGAGTAGGCAACGAGGCAGCCAGTCGCGCAGCGTCACTTCGCGGCTGCACCGCCCGCGCGGCTAGCGCACGACCGTCAGCCGCTCGGCCGCGCGGGTGATGGCTGTGTAGAGCCAGCGCTGGCGGGTTTCCTTGAAGGCCCAGCTTTCGTCGAACAGGACGACATTGTTCCACTGCGAGCCCTGCGACTTGTGCACGGTGAGCGCATAGCCGTAGTCGAAATCGTCGAAGCGCTTCTTCTGCTGCCAGGGAATGTCCTCGTCCGGGTTCTCGAACGCGGCCTTGAGCAGCTTGATCTTGGCGACGCCGCGGTCAGGATCGTCCTCCTCCGGCGAGACCAGAAGGTTGATGCCCGGCTTCACCGTCTCGCGCGATGAGGTCATGACCTTCCATAGCGAGCCGTTGAGAAGACCCTTGGCCGGGTCGTTGCGCAGGCAAACCAGCTTGTCGCCGGCCTGCGGATAGCTGGCATTAAAACCTTTCAGCTCGCGCAGGCGCGTATTGTAGCGGCGGCGCGTGCGGTTCGTGCCCACCAGAACCTGATCGGCCGACAGCACCAGATCCTGGTTCACCTGCTCCCTGCCGATGACCTGGGCGGTGCCATAGTCGCCGTGCATGAATTCGCGGCCCTCGCGCACGTCGAGCGCCAGCCGGATGATCGGGTTGTCGCGCGCCTGGCGGTGAATTTCCGTCAGCAGGAAATCCGGCTCGTGCTCGGTGAAGAAACCGCCGCCCGAAATCGGGGGCAGCTGGCCGGGGTCGCCCAGCACCAGGATCGGCGTGCCGAAGCTCAACAGGTCACGGCCGAGTTCCTCGTCCACCATCGAGCACTCGTCGATCACCACCAGCTTGGCCTTGGCGATCGGGCTCTGGCGGTTGAGCGAGAAGGTCGGCGACATCGAGGTCTTGCCGGTCGTCTCGTCCTCCACCGCTTCCTCGCCCTTGGGCCGGTAGATCAGCGAATGGATGGTGCGGGCGTTCACCGCCCCCTTGGAGCGCAGCACCTGCGCGGCCTTGCCGGTGAAGGCGGCGAACTGCACCTGGCCGTCGACATGCTCGGCGAAGTAGCGCGCAAGCGTCGTCTTGCCGGTGCCGGCATAGCCGAACAGCCGGAACACCGGCGTCCTGCCGCCCTTCAGCCAGCGCGCTACCGCCTGCAGCGCATCGTCTTGTTGCGGAGAGAATTCCATGGTTTCGACAGACAGGATTCGCGCCCGAAGGGCAAGGCATTTGAGCGTTGCGGCCGGTCAGGCCAGATCGGTAGCGGCGAAATCGTCACCTTTGTAGAGCAAAGGCACCCCGGCCTGCTTGGCCATGGCGTAGGAAAAGCAGTCGCCCATGTTCAGATGCGCAGGATGGCCCGAGCCCTTGCCGTAACGATCGCGGGCCAGAGCCATTTCTGGCAATAAATCCTCGCCAATTTCATGGATCGCAACTTTGGCGAGCCGGAGGAAACGAAGCACTTCGCTCAAGGCCGACGAACAACTGCCGGTAAGTTCGGAGAGCGCAATCGATGCCTCAAAAGCCGACACGGGCGACGTGATGCAGCCTTCGCTCTGTGCAATCTTTTCGATCAAGCTCTCCCGCTCAGGCTCATTTTTCAGAACAGCCACGATTGCCGATGTTTCGACATACAACGAACTGCCCCCCGCCATGCCCTTAGTCTCCCTCCCCCCAAAGGTCGTCAAAGAACTTCTTATCGGTGGCCACTTCCGAGCGAGGCAGCTTGTCCAGCCTGTCCAGCAGCGGACGAAGTCGCTCGCGTAACGGAATATCGCGGAGTTGGTCCTCCTGGACAGCATCCGCAGCAAGGGCTTCCTGAGCCGCTTCCTTGATTGCTTCGGTGATACCGATTCCGCGCGAACGAGCCAGTCGCCGGACCAGCATATCCGTCTCTTCGTCTTTAACGTGTATTACCATATGATGCACAACCAAAAATAAGTTATGTAAGCGGTATTCTATCTTATATAAATGTAGAACACAAGAAGAACAAAATCTACCTATTCCTTTGCCTGCGGGCTTTTCCTGACAAGACAACGCGCTGGGCGCCGAACCTAATGGGTTGCGGTAATTATCGGCGGCCGGCGTCAACAACCGCCGGTCTTCGCAAACCGCCAGGCGGAGAGTGGGCATGTCGATCTATGTTTTCGCGCTTCTCATCGGCGTCATCGCCGGACTGCGCGCGCTGACCGCACCGGCCGCCGTCAGCTGGGCCGCCTGGCTCGGCTGGCTTCCGGTGCAGGACGGTTGGGCGGCCTTCATGGGCTACCGCTACACGCCCTACGTCTTCACCCTCCTTGCGGTCGTCGAGGTGATCACCGACCAGTTCCCGAGCACGCCGGCACGTACGGTGCCGCAGCAGTTCAGCGCGCGCATCTTCAGCGGCGCGCTTTGCGGCGCCGTCATCGGCGCCGCGGGCGGCCCCTGGATAGGTGGGCTCATCGCCGGCGTGGTCGGTGCGGTGATCGGTACGCTCGGCGGCTATCAAGCCAGGACGCGGCTCGTGGCGGCCACGGGCGGGAAGGACACGCCGATCGCGATCCTGGAGGACGCCATCGCCATCGTCGGCGCCTATCTGATCGTCCGGTACGCGGTATGAGCGGCCGCTTCGACGCCATCATCATCGGCGCCGGTCAGGCGGGGCCGCCGCTTGCCGGCCGTCTCACCGCGGCGGGAATGAACGTTGCCATCGTCGAGCGCAAGCTGTTCGGCGGCACCTGCGTGAACACCGGCTGCACGCCCACCAAGACGCTCATTGCCAACGCCCATGCCGCGCATCTGGCGCGCCGTGCCGCCGACTATGGCGTGACGCTCGGCGGCGCCGTCGGCGTCGACATGAAGGCGGTCAAAGCGCGCAAGGACGCCATTTCGGGGAATTCGCGCCGCAGCGTGGAAAACTGGCTCAGGGGCATGAAGGGCTGCACGGTCCTGCAAGGCCACGCCCGCTTCGTCTCGGCGAACGAAATCAGCGTGAATGGCGAAACCCTCGTATCCGAACGCATATTCATCAATGTCGGTGGCCGCGCGGCGGTGCCCGACATGCCCGGCGTCGACAAGGTGCACTACCTGACCAACAGCACGATCCTCGATCTCGACATCCTGCCGCGCCACCTTGTCGTCGTCGGCGGCAGCTATGTCGGGCTCGAATTCGCACAAATGTACCGCCGCTTCGGCAGCGAGGTCACCGTCGTCGAGAAAGCCTCGCGGCTCGTCCATCGTGAGGACCCCGACGTTTCCGAAGCGATCCGCGGGATTCTCGAGAACGAGGGCATCACGGTGCGTTGCAACGCCGAATGCATCAGCTTCTCGCCGCATGGCGAGGACATCGTGGTCGGCGTCAAATGCGTCGAAGGCGAACCGGAAGCGCTCGGCTCGCATGTGCTGCTCGCGGTCGGGCGACGCCCCAACACCGACGACCTCGGCCTGGAGAATGCCGGCGTGGCGACCGACAAGCGCGGCTACATCACCGTCGACGACCAGCTGTCCACCAGCGTGCCGGGCATCTGGGCGCTCGGCGACTGCAACGGCAAGGGCGCGTTCACCCACACCGCCTACAACGATTTCGAGATCGTGGCGGCCAACCTGTTCGGCGACGACCCGCGCCGCGTCAGCGACCGCATCACCGCTTATGCGCTCTATACCGATCCGCCGCTCGGCCGCGTCGGCATGACGGAGGCGGAGGCGCGCAAGTCCGGTCGAAGCGTGCTGGTCGGGTCAAGACCCATGACGCGCGTGAACCGGGCCGTCGAGAAAGGCGAGACACAGGGCTTCATGAAGGTGCTGGTCGATGCCGACAGCAACGAAATCCTCGGCGCCTCGATCCTCGGCACCGGCGGCGACGAGGCGGTCCATTGCATTCTGGATATCATGTATGCCAAGGCGCCCTACACGACGATCCAGCGCGCGGTGCACATCCATCCGACAGTGTCGGAACTCATCCCGACGATTTTGGGCGAGCTGAATCCGCTGGAGTGAGGGTGGCGATCGAAGCGGCCTATCCAGCCCGCTGCGGATCATTCTCCAGCAGGATCGGCTTGCCGTGCGGCGTGGCGTGGGCTGCGCGCTGCCAGGCGGCGGCGAGTTGGTCGACGTCATGCTGAGGCGCGAGACCCTTGGCGGCCAGCAGCTTTTCCAGCGCGCGCAACCAGCAATCGTAATAGTCGCTGCCGTCCTCCGCCACGCCCGGCGCTTTCACTTCGGCGGACAGCTTTTCGGCCCACTCGCCCCAGGAGAAAAAACCCTTCTCGTGCAGAGCCACCGTCAGCGCGAAGGCTTCGGCCTGCCACGGCTCTGCAAACGCGGGCTCGTCCATACCTGGCGGCAGCGGACGTCCCTTTTCATGCCGGCTCAAGATAGCTCTCCCAGGCGTCGATGCTGACGGAAAGCGTCGGGTCTACCCCCTCGCCCCAGATCTCGCGGCCACCGAAGACGACCGTGTAGACCCATTGCGGCTGCTCGCCCCGGCCATGGGCGTTGGTGTCGGGGAAGACAAAACCTTCGCGCACGGCATCGATCACCCCCACCTTGTCCCGCGCATATCGCGGCAGGCGGGTATGGCCTTCAGGGTTGAAATTCTTCGTCCGCACGCGGTCGCCGGCCTTGAAGCGTGCCGGGGCAGCGACCGGACGGTTGCACGGGCCGCCACGCGCCAGCGTGGCCGGCACGTCTTCTGCCTGCAGCACGCGCTTCGGCCTCACGTCGCCACCCAGCGCGTGCCCCACCAGCAGCTCGTCCTGCGTGACGAAACCGTGCTGCCTGAGAAGCGTCTCCAGCGCCTTGATCCAGATCTCGTAATAGCTGGAGGAATAGTAGTCGGCCGGGTGCAGGCTTTCGCGCGCGTGCCGGCTCTCGTCAATGTTCCAGTGGCCCATGGCGCCGGCACAAAGCGTCACGCCCAGCGCGTGCTTTTCCCACTCGTCATGGAAATACGGCTCGTCCTTTTCAGGCGCGACGGGCCCGAACCCCATCTGGCCGCCAAGATCCTGCGGACCGTTCATGCAGCCTCCTTGGCAAGGCCGGTGCCAATCATCGAATCCCGCGTCACCAGATCGGCGAGTTGCTCCTCGCTCCAGCCCTCTGTGCCAGACGGGCGCATCGGCACGACGAGATAGCGAAGCTCGGCGGTCGAATCCCACACGCGGATTTTTGTCTCTGCTGGCAGCGTCACGCCGAATTCGGCCAGCACGCCGCGCGGATCGATCACCGCACGCGACCGATAAGGCGGCGACTTGTACCAGACCGGCGGCAGGCCGAGCACCGTCCACGGATAGCAGGAGCACAGGGTGCAGACGACCATGTTGTGCTGGTCGGGCGTGTTGAACACCGCCTCCATGTGCTCGCCCTGGCGGCCGGTGTAGCCCAGAGAAGCGATCGCCGCGGTGGCATCGCGCTTCAGCCATTCGGCAAATTCCGCATCGTTCCAGGCCTTGGCCACCACGCGGGCGCCGTTGCGCGGGCCGACCTTGGTCTCGTAGGTCTCGACGATCACGTCGATCGCGGCCGGGTCTATCAGACCCTTCTGCGTCAGGATGGTCTCAAGCGCCCGCACCCGCGCGGTCATCGGGTCGAGTTCGTTGTCGTGATGGTGGTCGTGGTCATGATCGTGCGACATGTGAGGCAGGCTATGCTGCGTCCTGCCCGCGCGCAAGCGCTAGCGCTTAGCGCAGCATCGGCCAGAGCGTGGCCGCCAGAAGCAGGCCCATGCAGATGTTGAACCATTTTAGCCGCGCCGGGTCCGACAGGAAGCCGCGCAGCGCCATGCCGAAGCCCGCCCAGGACGAGACGCTGGGCAGGTTGACCAGCGCAAAGGCGAAGGAAATCGACAGCACCGAGAGGAACGGCGATTCCGGGTTGGTGTAGACGGCCATGGCCGTAAGCGCCATCACCCAGGCCTTCGGGTTGACCCACTGGAAGGCGGCAGCCTCGAGGAAGGTCATCGGCCGGGTCTTGGCGTCACCGTCCTTGCCCATCGAGCGCGACATGGCGATGCGCCAAGCGAGATAGGCCAGATAGGCGCCGCCGGCGACCTTAAGTGCGGTGTGCAGTGCCGGAAAAGCCGTCAGCACCGCGCCCAGCCCGAAGCCCACGCCCAGCAGCAGCGAGAGAAAACCCATGCCGATGCCCAGCATGTGCGGGATAGTGCGCATAAAGCCGAAATTCACGCCTGAAGCGAGCAGCATGAAGTTGTTCGGCCCCGGTGTGATCGAGGTGACCAGGGCATAGACCAGGAGGGCGAGAAATGCGTCGGCTGTCATCTTTGGACCTGTCTGGAGATATGCGCCGCGCGGCCGGCATCGGAACGCCGCGCCGCTGTGCGAGCCCAGAATAACGAGCGGGCTCGCCGGGCGCTGGATTGAACGGGAGGGAGAAAGGGATATATTCGGTTAACTTTTTCTATTTTTATCGGGGTCGACCATATCTTCTTCCACGATCGTTCCGATAAAGATCTGATCTCGAAAATCCCGCAAAATTCAGGTGAGAAATGTCCGCAGTTGCCAAAGTCGAGACCAGCAGCCTGGCCAATGAGCTCATCGACCACGCGGTCGCGAGCATCGAGGCGGCCGACCGGTTCTCGCTTCCCTTTCCCCACATCTTCTTTCGCGATTTCTTTCCGAAGGATTTTTACGCCGACATGATCAAGTCGATCCCGACGGAGGGCTACGACCCGATCAAGGGCGACGGCACGCGCATGGCGCTGCGGCTCTACGGCGACAATGTCGGCAAGATCGACAAGAGCCTGCAGGAGATGTGGGGCGCGGTGTCTGCGATGTTCACCTCTCCCGAGGTCGAAAACGCCATCCGCCGGCAGCTTCACGAGGGGCTGGAAATCCGTGCGCGCGGCGACAAGGTCGCCAGCCCCGACGACTTGCGGCTGGTGGCCAAGCCCGTGCTCTACAGCGACAAGGACGGCTACCAGATCAAGCCGCATCCCGACGCGCGCAAGAAGGTGGTGACCATGCAGCTCTACTGCCCCGCCGACGAAAGCCAGCGGGAGCTCGGCACGACCCTCTATCAGGCTTCTCTGAAAGGCCTGCTGCATGTCGGCTCCTACGGGCTGGAACCGGTCAAGACGCTGCCGTTCCTGCCCAATGTCGGCTATGCCTTCGTGGTGCTGAAGGCCTATCATTCGCTGATGAAGATGAGCTGGCACGGGCGCCCGAAGATCCACACGCCGATCGAGCAACCGCGCGTCACCCTGCTCAACACCTTCTATATCAACGAAAACGTCGGCTTCTGATCGCCGGACGGGCGTTGCCCGTCCAGTCTGCCTTTGCATTGCCGCCCCGGTTCGTTCGACCCGCGGGCGGCTTTCTTTTTGGATTACATGCCTTGCGGGCCGCGGTTCATGGCCGCCACGCCGGTGCGGCAGATCTCGACCAGCCCCAGCGGCTTCATGATGGCGATGAACTGCTCGATCTTCGACACCTTGCCGGTGATCTCGAAGATGAAATGCTCGGTATTGGCGTCGATCACCTTGGCGCGGAAGGCGTCGGCCAGCCGCAGCGCCTCCACACGCGCGTTGCCGGTGCCGGCCACCTTGACCAGCGCCAGCTCGCGCTCCAGCGGACGGTCCTGCCCCAGCTCGGCCGCCCGCACCGCCAGGTCGACCACGCGATGCACCGGAACGATGCGCTCGAGCTGGTGCTTGATCTGCTCCAGCACATGCGGCGTGCCGCTTGTCACGATGGTGATGCGCGACAGGTGCTTCTCATGCTCGGTCTCGGAGACCGTCAGGCTCTCGATGTTGTAGCCGCGGCCGGAGAACAGGCCGATGACGCGGGCGAGAACGCCCGGCTCGTTGTCGACAAGCACCGATAGCGTGTGAATTTCCGGCCGCTGCGTCTCCTTGGAGATGAAGTAGGCGGAGCCGGTCGCCTGTAGATGTGCGTTCATATGGATCCCGTTTTCAAGCGTCTCGCTTAACTCTTTGCTTTCGCGCGGCCCTTGCAAGCCGCGCGACGATAGGAAACTTCCGCCTTAAACCAGCTCCCGGCCCTTGGCGTCGATCGCGTTGGCAACCGCCTCGTCGGTGGCTTCGTCGGGCAGCAGCATCTCGTTGTGCGCCTTGCCGGAGGGGATCATCGGGAAGCAGTTGGCCAGGTTTGCCACGCGGCAGTCGAAGATCACCGGCTTGTTCACCGAGATCATCTCCTTGATCGCGTCGTCGAGGTCGCCCGGCTTCTCGCAGCGGATGCCGTGGCCGCCATAGGCCTCGGCGAGCTTGACGAAGTCCGGCATCGCCTCGGTGTAGGAATGCGACAGCCGGTTGCCGTGCAGAAGCTGCTGCCACTGCCTTACCATGCCCATGTACTGGTTGTTCAGGATGAAGATCTTGATCGGCGCATCGTACTGGACAGCAGCCGACATCTCCTGGATGCACATCTGGATCGAGGCGTCGCCGGCAATATCGACGACCAGCGCGTCCGGATGCGCGATCTGCACGCCGAGTGCCGCCGGCAGGCCGTAGCCCATCGTGCCGAGGCCGCCGGAGGTCATCCAGTGGTGGGGCTTCTCGAAGTGGAAGTGCTGCGCCGCCCACATCTGGTGCTGGCCGACCTCGGTGGTGATGTAGGTTTCGCGATGCTTGGTCAGCTCGTAGAGGCGCTGGATCGCATATTGCGGCATGATCACTTCGTCGTTCATCTTGAACGCCAGCGAGTCGCGCGCGCGCCACTTGGCGATCTGCTCCCACCACGGATAGAGCGCCTTCTTGTCGGCCTTGACGGTCGCCCGCCACAGTCGCACCAGGTCCTCCAACACGTGGCCGACATCGCCGATGATCGGGATGTCGACGCGAACGTTCTTGTTGATCGAGGACGGGTCGATGTCGATGTGAATCTTCTTCGAGCCGGGCGAGAAGGCGTCGAGGCGACCGGTGATGCGGTCGTCGAAGCGCGCGCCGACGCACAGCATGACGTCGCAGTCATGCATGGCCATATTGGCTTCGTAGGTGCCGTGCATGCCCAGCATGCCCAGCCAGTTCTTGCCCGAAGCCGGATAGGCGCCCAGTCCCATCAGCGTCGAGGTGATCGGGAAGCCGGAGAGCTCCACCAGCTCGCGCAGCAGCTGGCTGGCTTCCAGGCCGGAATTGATGACGCCGCCGCCCGAATAGATGATCGGCCGCTTGGCGCTCGCCAGCAGCGCGACGGCTTCCTTGATCTTCTCGAGGTCGCCCTGAACCTGCGGATGGTAGCTGGTGCGCGGCGACGTCTGCGGCGGCGTGTAGACGCCGCGGGCGAACTGCACGTCCTTGGGAATGTCGACAACCACCGGGCCGGGCCGACCGGTCGTGGCGACATGGAAGGCCTCGTGCAGGGTGCGGGCCAGATCGTTGACGTCCTTCACCAGCCAGTTGTGCTTGGTGCAGGGGCGCGTGATGCCGACGGTGTCGCATTCCTGGAAGGCGTCGGAGCCGATCAGCGTCGTCGGTACCTGGCCGGTGATGCAGACCAGCGGGATCGAGTCCATCAGCGCATCCTGCAGCGGCGTCACTGCATTTGTCGCGCCGGGGCCGGAGGTGACCAGCATGACGCCGGCCTTGCCGGTCGAGCGGGCATAGCCTTCGGCCGCGTGGCCGGCGCCCTGCTCATGGCGTACCAGAATGTGCTCGACATCTTCCTGCTGGAAAAGCTCGTCATAGATGGGTAGGACCGCACCGCCCGGATATCCGAAGATATGCTCGACGCCGTTGTCCTTCAGCGCCTGCACCACCATTTCGGCGCCTGTCATTTCGCGCCGGCCGGTTTCGTTCTGTCCGTTGCTCATCGGTCTGGTCCCGTCTCTTCCGCTTCAGCTTTGCCGTCGTATCGGTATTTTTGCCAATAAAAAAGGCCCCCGAGGGAGCCTGTGTTTGCGCATGGGAGGACTTTGCCCGGCGGTTACACCGCCTTGCCCACGCGCTTTCCTACGAGAATGAGTGCCAACTTATTCATGGGGGCGGACATTAAGGGTGGATTCGGCCAGGTGTCAACGCACAATTTTCAGTACAGGTACCAAGCTTGGCGGCCATGTACCCGCTTTCGCTAGAAATTTACCTGCTTTCTTAGGATTTTCTGCACCATTCCGTCTCACCGGCGCTTAACCGGGCCCCGCTATCATGCCGCGCAGGATTCCAAGGGGGCAAGACCGTCAAATGTTTGTCGATCGGGAAAGGTCCGGCGGAGAAGCCATTTCACAGGAGCGCCGCGACGAGACTCAGCCGGAAACCCGGGTGCTGGGCCATGTCGTGCAATGCGACGGCGCGCGCGCCACGATCGCCGCGTTCGCCGACGTCGACGAAGGGACTGTCACCGGCCTTTGGACCGTCGGCCGGCTGATCTCGATCAATCTGGGCGTAGCGCGCACCGTCGGCCTGGTCTATGCGATCGGCCGGCCGGATCGCATCTGGAACGAGGACGGCCGCAATCCCATCGAGGTCAGCGTCGAGCTGGTCGGTGAGGTGCGCGATGGGCCTGCCAACAGCGCCCCCGTCTTCGACCGTGGCATCAACGTCTATCCGCATATCGGTGCGGTCGCCCATCGCATTCGCGGGCGCGACCTGCAGGCTGTTTACGACCTCGCCGGGCGCCCCTCAGCCACCATCGGCCAGCTCTCGCAGGACGAGACCATCAACGCCTGCATCGCCGTCGACGACACGCTGTCGCGCCATTTCGCCGTCGTCGGCACCACCGGCGTCGGAAAGTCGACGGCGGTGTCGCTGTTGCTGCGCAAGGCCATCGAAACCCGGCCCGAGCTGCGCGTGCTGATCCTGGATCCGCACAACGAATTCGCCGACGCCCTGCCCGAGCACAGCGTCAAGGTGGACACATCCACCCTCGACCTGCCCTTTTGGCTGTTCCGCCTCGAAGAATTCGCCGAAGTGCTGTTCCGCGGGCGCGAGGTCGTTCCCGAGGAGATCGACGTCCTGCGCGATCTCATTCCCCACGCCAAGAACCTCTACCGCAACCCCAATGCGGGGACGTTCCTGCGCCGCGGCGCTGACGCGCTGACAGCTGACACGCCCGTGCCCTACCGCATGGCCGACCTGATCAAGCAGATCGACGAGCGCATGGGGATGCTGGAGAGCAAGAATGATCGCCCCGTCTATCGAGCGCTCAGGACGCGAATCGAGTCGGCCATCGCCGATCCGCGCTACCGCTTCATGTTCAATTCGCGGCTGATCGAGGACACGATCCACCAGACCATCGGCGACATCTTCCGCATTCCCCATGGCGGCCGGCCGATCACCTGTTTCGAGATGGCCGGCCTGCCGTCCGAGGTGGTGAATTCGGTCTGCTCGGTGCTGGCGCGGCTGGCCTTCGATCTGGCGCTGTGGAGCGAAGGCAAGCTGAAGCTGCTGCTCCTGTGCGAGGAGGCGCACCGCTACATGCCGGCCGATCCGCGCCTCGGCTTCGCGCCGACGCGTCATGCGCTGTCGCGCATCGCCAAGGAAGGCCGCAAATATGGCTGCTATCTCGGCGTCGTCACCCAGCGGCCGGGCGAGCTCGACCCGACCATCCTGTCGCAATGCTCGACGATCTTCGCCATGCGGCTCGCCAACGACCAGGACCAGAAGATCATCCGCTCGGCCATTGCGGATTCCTCGGCCTCGTCCCTGTCCTTCCTGTCGTCCATGGGCCAGCGCGAGGCGATCGCCTTCGGTGAAGGCGTGGCCACCACCATGCGCCTCAAGTTCGAGCGCCTGCCGGCGAGCCTGATCCCCGGCGCCCACAAGCGCCGGGCCGACGAGGCTTCGGCTATCAACGACGGCGAGATCGACCTCGCCCAGATCGTCGAGCGGCTGCGCAACGTGCCGCGTCCGCAACAGGCGCTCGGCTTGGCCGAAACCGTCGACATGCAGCGGCAGGCCGGCGACCCCGGCTACCGTAAGCCGGTGACCGCGCCGCCGGTGCCCGATGATCTCGACGTCAGCTTCGGCCTGAAACCCTCGGTCTTCGGCCTCCGCCCGCGCTCGGACTGAGCGCCCCACCAAGAGCCATGCGTCGCGGCCTTGCGCCATTGGCGGCGGGGCTGCTCGCCCCCGTCCTCCGGCGGAATGACCCCACGATACTTGAGATCGAATCGGCCCTGCTCCACGGCAAGACGATGTGCTGGCGGCGCAATTGGCGCGGCGTCCGGTCTACCAGCTATGCGTTGCCATAGACGGCAATCGCTCAGGCGCAGACGCGGTTCCGGCCCTGCCTCTTGGCGTGATAGAGCTGCTTGTCGGCGCGGCGGAAGAACTCTTCGGCCGCTTCCTTTCGGTCCCACACGGCCAGCCCAACGCTGGCGGTGATCTTGAGCCTGACATTGCCCGAAAAGACCGTCGTGGCCGCGATGGCCTTGCGGATGCGCTCGGCAAACCTGACCAGTGTGTCTGCGTCCATGTTCGGCGCCACCACGGCGAACTCCTCGCCGCCCAGGCGCGCGACCACGTCGTGATAGCGCGTCATGTCGCCAAGGCACTTGGCCACCGCGCGCAGCACATCATCGCCGATATCGTGGCCATGCGTGTCGTTGACCTGCTTGAAGTGGTCGAGATCCAGGATCATCAGGCCGACCGGCTTGTCGATGCGGCGGAACTCCGCAAGATATTCCTTCAGCGCTTCGTCGAAATAGCGCCGGTTCTGCATCCCTGTCAGGCCATCGGTCAGCGCCGCGTGCTCCAGCGTTTCCGAACGCGCGCTCAGCGAGGCGGTCATGGCCCGCAGCTTGCCCTCTTCCTTCACCTGGGTGCGTATCTGCGGATAGATGAAGAATATTCCGAAGAACAGAGCCGTCGCCAGCAGCACGCCCGTCGAGAATAGCAGCTTGGAAAGATAGACGACGCTCTCGCTGTGCCCCGGCTCGATCATGAGCTGGTGCAATTGCTGCAGCACGTCATAGGCATGCACGGTCAGCACGCCAGCCGTGAGGATGACGGTGATCAGTACAAAAAATGCCGACTCCGACTGGTGGAAACGCATGAACTGCCTGCTGCCGAGATACCCCGCCCTGAATCGGGAGCATGGTCATCTTGTTTTTGGCACGGCCAGCCTTACGGACAGTTAATCCGATCAACCAAAACGCGAGCATCTTCGCTTTCGTCCCAGCTCGCGACGCGGCGCCGGCCGATGCGCGGAAACCTGCTCACGCCAGATTTTGATTGCCTTCAATGCGCTTCCATTCCGGTCCCAGCTGATTGCGGAACCAGGTGGACTGGCGCTTGGCATATTGCCGCGTTGCAATCTTTGCGCGCAAAATCGCCTCGGAAAACGCCATCTGGCCGGCATCGGCAGCCTGAAGCTCGCGCACGCCGATAGCCTTCATCGCCGGGAGGGCGGGATCGAGCTCCATTCTCGTCAGCGCCCTCACCTCGTCGAGCGCACCAGCCTCGAGCATCCGGTCGAAACGGGCGTCGATGCGCCGGACGAGTTCGCTGCGCTGCGGGTCTATCACGAAGAATTGAGCGTTCGCCGGGTCGATCAGCGATCGGCCGCGCTCGCCCTGCCAGTCCAGGATGGAGCGGCCGGAGGCCTCGAGGACCTCCAGCGCCCGCACGATGCGCTGGCCGTCGCCGAGCTTCAGGCGCGCCGCCATCTGCGGGTCCCTTTCCGCAAGGATCCGGTGCATCGCCTCCGGCCCTTCCTCGATCAGCCGGCCGCGCCAGCAGTCGCGGATGGAAGGCGGTATGTCGGGCATGCGCGAGATGCCCTCCACCAGGGCCCGGAAATAGAGCCCGGTGCCACCGACGAAGATCGGCACCTTGCCCTCCAGCGCCCCGTCCGCGATCAGCTTCATGACGTCGCGCAGCCAGGCGCCGGTCGAATAGGCGATCGCCGGGGAGACGTGGCCATAAAGATAATGCGGCGCGCGGGCCTGATCCTCGGCGCTTGGCCGCGCCGTCAGCACATCCAGGACGGAATAGACCTGCATGGAATCGGTGTTGACGATGACACCGCCCTTGCGGACGGCGAGGTCGAGCGCCAGCGCCGACTTGCCGCTGGCGGTCGGCCCGGCTATCAGGATCGCGTCCTTCACACGCTCACCGCCCTCGCTTTCGCCGGAATTCTGCATGCCGCTCGTTGCCACCCTCATTTCGCATCCGGCCCAGCGCCGTCTTTCCCAACAGCTGGCGAATATGGCCTCAGGGGCGGTAGGCGCAAGCTCCGTTCGCTGGCTGGGCGAGGAAATCGCCTGCGACATCGCCCTGCCCACGGGGCTGCCGGCCGACGAAGCGCAGGCCGCCCTGCGCGCAGCTCTCGCAAGCGAGCCCATCGACGTGGCCGTGCAGGAAGAAGCAGGACGCGCCAAGAAAATCCTGCTCGCCGACATGGACTCGACCATGATCGAGCAGGAATGCATCGACGAACTGGCCGACGAGGTGGGCATCAAGGAGCATGTCGCCGCCATAACCGCGCGCTCGATGAACGGCGAGATCGCCTTCGAGCCGGCGCTGCGCGAGCGCGTGGCCTTGCTCAAGGGGCTCGACGCGGCCGTCATCGACCGTATCATCGACAGCCGCCTCACGCTTGCCTCGGGCGGGCGCGCGCTGGTGGCGACCATGCGCGCCAAGGGCGCATACACGGTTCTGGTCTCGGGCGGCTTCGACGTCTTCACCTCTCGCATCGCCGCCATGCTCGGCTTCGACGAGAACCGCGCCAACCGGCTGATCGAGGCCGACGGGCGTCTCACCGGCGAGGTGGTCGAGCCCATCCTCGGCCGCGCCGCCAAGGCCGAGGCCCTGCTCGACATCTCCACCCGCTTCGGCCTTTCGCCGGCAGATGCCATCGCGGTCGGCGACGGGGCCAACGACCTCGACATGATCCGGCTTGCCGGGACCGGCGTCGCACTGCACGCCAAGCCGTCCGTTGCGGCCGAGGCCAAGATCCGCATCGATCACGCCGACCTCACCGCCCTTCTCTATCTCCAGGGATACAGCCAGACGGAGTTTGCAACATGACGCCGATCCGCACGCAACGCCTGATCCTGCGCAACTGGGAGGAACGCGACCGCGACCTGTTCTTCCGCATCAACTCCGACGAGACGGTGATGGAGTTCTTCCCGTTCCGGCGCAACAGGTCCCAGGCGGATGCGAGGATGGACGAGATGCGTGCGGAGATCGCGGCGCAGGGCTATGGCTGGTCGGCGGTCGAGATCGCGGTGACCGGCGAATGCATCGGCTTCGTCGGGCTGCACGACGCCGAGATCGAACCGGTGGTGCCTGCCGGCTCGATCGAGATCGGCTGGCGGCTCGCGCCGGAATACTGGGGCTTCGGCTACGTCACCGAGGCGGCTTCGGCCCTGCTCGATTTCGGCTTCGAACGGCTCGCAAAGCCGGAGATCATTTCGTTTGCCGTCGCCAGCAACGATCGTTCGACGGCCGTCATGCGGCGGCTCGGCATGCGCGCGGATCCCGCGTCGGACTTCGATCACCCGGGCGTGCCGGACACGCATCCGCAGCTGAAACGGCATGTGATGTACCGCTTGTCCCGCCAGGACTGGCAAAAAGCAAAAGGGGCGGCCAGCTAGCCGCCCCTTTCCTTTTCTATCAACAGCTTGCGCGGGTTTCCGGACTCAATCCATCCGCACCGTCACGAAGCGAAGCTCGCCGGATTTCGAGGCCAGCATCAGCAGCGCGTTCTTGCGGCCCTGCTCCTTGAGCGCGGCGATACGGTCCATCACGTCCTTCGGCGAGGAAACTGATTCCTGGGCGATCTCCGTGATCACCTCGCCCGGCGCGATACCGCGCTCGGCCGCCGGCGAATTGGGCGCCACCTCGCGGACGACGACGCCCGAGACATCGGTGCCGATGCCGAACTTGCTGCGCGCGGCGTCGTCGAGATCGCCTATGGTCATGCCCAGGACCGAGGCCGTCGCCACCTCGGCTTCGCTGCTCTGCGGCTTCTTGGCGTCCTCGCCCTTGGCAAGCTTCTCGCCGTCCTCGAGGCGGCCGAGCGTGACCTTGACGGTCTGCTCCACGCCCTTCCGGACGATGATGACGTCGACCGCCTTGCCAACCGGGCTCTCGGCCACGACGCGTGGCAGATCGCGCATCTCGTGCACGTCCTTGCCATCGAACTTGGTGATCACGTCGCCGGCTTGGATGGTGCCGTTGTCGACCGGTCCACCCTTGATGACGCCGGCCACCAGCGCGCCCTTGGCGCTCTTCATGCCCAGGCTCTCGGCGATCTCGTCGGTCACCGGCTGGATGCGCACGCCGAGCCAGCCGCGCCGCGTCTCGCCATATTCGGCAAGCTGCTGCACGACGCCGGCTGCCAGTTCGGACGGGATGGAGAAGCCGATGCCGATCGAGCCGCCCGACGGCGAGATGATCGCGGTGTTGATGCCCACGACCTCGCCTTCCATGTTGAACAGCGGACCGCCGGAATTGCCCCGGTTGATCGCCGCATCCGTCTGGATAAAGTCGTCATAGGGGCCGGAATTGATGTCGCGGTTGCGCGCCGAGACGATGCCCACGGTGACGGTTCCGCCAAGCCCGAACGGGTTGCCGACCGCCATCACCCAGTCGCCGATGCGCATCTTGTTGGAATCGCCGAACTTCACCGCCGTCAACTTCTTGGCCTTGGGGTCGACCTTCAGCACGGCAATGTCGGTCTTGGTGTCGGTGCCCGCCAGCGTCGCCTTCAGCTTGCTGCCGTCGGAGAAATTGACCTCGATCTCGTCGGCGTCGGCGATCACATGGTTGTTGGTGACGATGATGCCCTTTTCGGCATCGACCACGAAACCGGAGCCGAGCGACTGGACCTTCTGCGGCGTCGGATTGCTGTCATTGTCCTTGTTGCCCTGCCGCTTCTTGAAGAAGTCGTCGAAGAAGTCCTGGAAGGGCGAGCCCTCGGGAAGCTGCGGCATCGGCACCGCGCCGGGCCCTTCGCTGCCCTTGACGGTCTGCGAGGTCGAGATGTTGACCACAGCGGGGAGCAGGCCCTCGGCGAGATCGGCGACGGAAGCCGGCCCCTGCGCCTGCAGGTGTGGCTTTTCCTGTGCCTGCTGCGCCAGCGCCGGGGTGGCGACGACCTGCGGCAGTGCAATCGCGCCGACAGCCAATGCGGCCGAGGCGGCGGCGAAGCTCTTGCACAGTCGTGGCAAAATGAATTTGGCAGTCATGAGAAGGATGTCTCCGGTGTCAAACACAGAAAAAGTGTGCGCCCGTCAGGGCAGCATCACACCATCTCTGCAGAAATAGGGCCTGTTTGCGGCTTTGCCTACTGCCTGGAAGACAAGCCACTGAATATATGTTGCGTATATGTCGGGAACATGCGCGGGCGTTGGCATTGCCGGCGCTATCCACGCGCCAGCCAGACGATGCCAACCCCGGCGGCAATCGCGGCGAGCCCTGCCAAGCGCAATGCATTTTCGGGCATCGACAGCACTTCGGCTGCCAGTTTCTTGGCGAAAATTGGAAAGCCGCCATAGATCAGGCCCTCAATGACGAAGACGAGACCTATGGCGACAATCAGGTCGGACACTGGCGCGACTTACTGGTTTGCGCTGGTGGCGGGCTGCTGCGGCGCCGCGCTGGTAGCCGGAGCCGCCGGAGCGCCGGCCGGCGCGTTGCCGGATGGATTGCGGAAATAGCGGAAGAAGTCCGACTGCGGCGACAGCACCATGGTCGTGTCGGCGCTGCCCAGGGCATTGGTGTAGGCGTTCATCGAGCGGTAGAACTCGAAGAACTCCGGGTCCCGCTGGTAGGCATTGGCGAAGGTGGCGCTGCGTGTGGCCTCGCCCTCACCGCGTAGGATCTCCGACTCCTTCTGCGCTTCGGCCACGGTCTCCACGACCTCGCGGTCGGCGCGGGCGCGGATGCGTTGCGCCGCCTCGCGGCCGCGAGCCCTCAGCCTCTCGGCCTCGGCCAGACGCTCGGCCTTCATGCGATCGTAGGTCTGCTGTGAGACCTCCGCCGTCAGGTCGGTGCGACGGATGCGGACGTCCTCGATCTCGAGCCCGAGCGAGTTGGCGTCGGGACGAAGCTGGTCGCGCACGTCGCGCATCATGGATGCACGCTCTTCCGAAAGTGCGGCCTCGAAGCCGCGCACGCCGTAGACCCGGCGCAACGCCGCGTCGAGACGCGTCTTCAGGCGCTGCTCGGCCAGCGGCACGCTGCCCGAAACCGCCTGGCGGAATATGCGCGGGTCTTTGATGCGGTAGGCCACGAAAGCATCCACTTCGTAGAACTTGCCGCCCGAAACCTGGACGCGGATGTCGTCGAGATCAAAGCGCAGGATGCGGTCGTCCACGAACTGCACCGTGTCGGCGTCAAACATGGAGAACGGCAGCTTGAAGTAGATGCCGGGCTTGCTCTTCACGTCCACGATCTGGCCGAAGCGCATGACGATCGCCTGCTGGCGCGCATTCACCACGAACATCGAGGAATAGAGCAATGCCAGGATGACCGCGACGATGATGCCGATGATAGGGAAACGGTTGGACATCACTTGCTTCCTTCGGCAGGCGCCGCAGCGGGCGCGCGCTTTTGCAGTTCGGGGAGCGGCAGATAGGGCACGACGCCCTGGCCCAGCCCCTTGCCCTCGTCGACGATGACCTTGTTGGTGCCCTTGAGTAGCGCCTCCATGGTCTCGAGGTAGAGACGCTCGCGCGTCACCTGGGGCGCCTTGGCGTATTCGTCGTGGACGGAGATGAAGCGCTGTGCCTCACCCTCGGCCTCCTGCGTCACGCGATTCTTGTAAGCAGCGGCATCTTCGCGGATCTGCGCCGCCTGGCCGCGAGCCTGGCCGAGCTTCTGGTTGGAATACTGGTTGGCTTCCTCGACGAAGCGGTCTTCGTCCTGCTCGGCGCGCTGTACCTCGTCGAAGGCATCGGCCACCTCGCGCGGCGGCGCGGCATCCTCGATGGACACGGCATTCACGGTCAGGCCTGCGCCATATCCGTCGAGCGTGGACTGCACGATGCCGCGCACGCCTTCGGCGATGCCCTGGCGGTCGTCGCGGAAGATGTCCTGGGCAGGACGACGGCCGACTACCTCGCGCATCGCGCTCTCGGAAACCTGGCGCAGCATGCCGTCGGGATCGGAGACGTCGAAGAGATAGGACCTGGGATCGGAAACCTGGTAGGCGACGGAGAACTGCACGTTGACGATGTTCTGGTCGCCCGAGAGCATGAGGCCGGAACTCGCGCGGTCGGAACCGCCGCCGACATTGATGAGCTTTTCGGCCGTGGTCACCTTTTCAACTGTTTCGATCGGCCACCAGTGGAAGTGCAGGCCGGGACCCGACAGCTCGTCCTTCGGCTTGCCGAAGCGCAGTTCCACCGCCATCTCGTCCGGCTGCACGGTATAGACGGCCTGGAAGGCCCAGAAGATCACCAGCGCCAGCGCGACGAACCCGATCAGCAGCGGACTTCCGCCGCCGCCACCGGGAAGCACATTCTTCAGCCTGTCCTGTCCCCGGCGGATGATGTCTTCCAGATCCGGAGGGGTTCCTTGCGGGCCGCTCGGGCCGCGTGGTCCCTGCCCCCATGGTCCGCCGCTATTGCCGCCGCCGCCCCACGGGCCGCCGCCGCCACCGCCTTGATTGTTCCAGGGCATGAATGTCCTTTCGGTTCAAAATCTTCCGCGACTGAGGGCAGAAGCAATTCTCTCGTGCCTTCCTTCTATAGGGATGCCATCACGCGCTTTCAACGCGACCGCGGCTCGAGCCGGCCGTTTTGGTTACGAAACGACCTTTCGTTGCCACTTCAATGCACGTCCGCGCGCCTTTCGTAAACGGTGTAGCGTGTCGCATGGCTGTCCTTTTCGCCCGCCGGCACGTCGAGCGCGCTGACGACGCGCCAGACTTGCGGGTCGATTTCGGGAAAACGGGTGTCGCCGTCCACCTCGGCCAGCACATGCGTCACATGCAGCCTGTCGGCCAGCGGCAGCGCTTCGCGATAGATCTCGCCGCCGCCGACGATGCAGATTTCGTCCGCGCCGACCACGCAGCGGGCACGCGTCGTGGCAAGGGTGATCGCGTCCTCCAGCGAGCCGACCACCTCTGCGCCCTCCGCGCGAAAATCCCGGTCGCGCGTGACCACGATGTTCAGCCGCCCCGGCAGGGGCCGGCGTGGAAAGCTCTGCCACGTCTTGCGGCCCATGACGATCGGCTTGCCCATCGTGTCGGCCTTGAAGCGCTTGAGATCCGTGGACAGCCGCCACGGCAACCCGCCCTCGCGTCCGATCACGCCGTTCTCGGCTATGGCCACATAGATCGTTAGTTTCATCAATTGCTGCCTTCGCTTGCATCGCCGGGGCGAGTGAGGATCAGGATGTCGAGATCGCGCTCGGGATAGAAGTCGGTGGCCTTCATGCGGAACGTGGTCGGACCAACCTTCTCGACATTCGTGCCACAGACGCTGAGAAGGTTGTCCGGATCGCCCTTGTCGATGGTCAGCGTGAAATCGCCGATGCTGCCCATCGCCCAGTTGCGGCCGGTCTTCAGAATATAGGCTATGCGGTTTTCATAGAGCGACGGATAGCCGTTGGCCTTCTTGACCTCCTTCAGCACCGCCCGCTCGAAGGCCGCGTCCATGCAATAGCGCCGCTTGTATTCGTCGTAGGTCGGGCCCTTGAGCTTGCCGTCGTCGAGGAATCTCAGCCCGACCGTGCCGCCGAGGCTCGGCTGGTATCTGTGCGCGACCTTGACCTCCTTGCCCGCCGGAAACACCATGCGCCACCAATAGCTCGAGCGGAGCTGCCAGTAGGGCGTGCGCACACGCTTCCAGCCGGAGCCGTCGTCATACTCGTCGATCACGATGATGCCGCGATCGATCCAGGCATCGGCTACCGCCTGCGGCAGCTTCTCGAGCGCCTGGGTCGTCGTCTCGCCGAAGGGATAGAAGGGCACGCCATTGGCATTCAGCTCGTCGGAAATATCGATGCCGACGGCAATCGCCCGGTGCTCGAGCTCCGGCTTGACCGGCTGGCCGTCGACCGTCACCTCGAAGCCAAGGAAATTGTCCTCCCCCATCCGCGGAATGGACGGCATGCTGTAGAGATTGCCTTCGATGTCCGGCATGGGAAAGGCCACGATGGTCGAGACATCCTTGTCGGAGCTGTTGCGGAAGACATAGTCGACCGTGACCTTGTCGCGGGAGATGAACAGGTCCTCCTTTTCCATGGCCACGACATCGCTGCGCGACAGGATCAGCCCGCCGGTGCCGAGCTCGGCGATGGAATCGTTGGCCCGCGCCGGTGCAGCGGCGGCGGTGACCATCAAGGCAAGCAGCAGGCGTCGAAGCATGTGAAGTCCCCCCAAAAGTGCTCCTGCATCCACCGCCTCGCGACGGTTTCAGCCGAACCTCCGCTTCCGGTTCGAGTCAGCGAGGCATGGGCAGCATGTAACCCGCTTGCCGGATCGCGGGCAAAGCAAATCCGGCTTTTTGCCTCTCGCCCGGTCTCCTCCCACAGCGAAATGCCGGCTGGCGCATTGCCTCTCGCCGGAACGGCCGGCTAGTTTCTCCCAATGAACCAAATCAGTTTCCGCCGGGCCCGGGAAACCGACCTTCCCGCAATCATTGCCCTGCTGGCCGACGACGAGCTCGGCCGGCAGCGGGAGGACACCAGCCATCCGCTGGCCGACTGCTACAAAAGTGCCTTCAAGGCGCTCGACGCCGATCCCAACCAGTTCCTTGCCGTTGTTACGGAAGACGAGGTCGTCGTCGGCACGCTCCAGCTCAGCTTCATTCCGGGGCTTTCCCGCAAGGGCGCCTGGCGCGGCCAGATCGAGGCCGTGCGCATCGCCGCCGACCGCCGCGGCGGCGGGCTGGGAAGGCAGATGTTCGAATGGGCGATCGCGGAATGCCGCGCGCGGGGCTGCAACCTGGTCCAGCTCACCACCGACCGGGACCGCCTCGACGCCCATCGCTTCTATGAACAGCTCGGCTTCAGCGCGAGCCATATCGGCTACAAGCTGGCGCTCTAGACCCATGTGACAGCGCTTCCGCAGGGTTCCGAACGGCCGCCTGCGCGCCTACGACGCGCTTTTTGATGCGATTTCATCGTTGATCTCGGCATTTCTGCACTAGCGATACGGTCCGTCGTGAAATAGACGGAAGCTGAATTTCGGTGGCCGTCTAACCTTCGACCGCCGCGCGGACGCTTTTGGCAAACGCCGGCTGCGTCCGATTTCGACCAGGAACGAAAAACAAGGATTTTGGAATGCTGGGCTGGTTTCGGGCTTTGATGCCGAGGGAGGACCGCTTCTTCGATCTGTTCGCGAAGCATTCGCACATCGTGGTTAGCGCCGCCGAGGCTCTGCAGAAGCTGCTGGCGGGCGGCGAGGATGTCGAGAAATACTGCCGCCAGATCATCAAGCTGGAAAGCCAGGCCGACGCCATCACCCACGAGGTGATGCAGGCGGTGCGCAAGAGCTTCATCACCCCCTTCGACCGCAGCGACATCCAGGATCTGATCCAGTCGATGGACGACGCCATCGACATGATGCGCAAGACGGTGAAGACCGTCATCCTCTACGAGCAGAAGAGCTTCGACCCGCTGATGCAGGAAATGGGCGCCTCGATCGTCGCCGCGGCCCATCTGATCCACGAAGCCATCCCGCTGCTCAACAAGATCGGCACCCAGGCGCCGCGCCTCAGCGCCATCGCCATGGAGGTCACGCGCATCGAGGGCCGTTCCGACGAACTCCACGACGAAGGGCTGAAGGACCTGTTCGGCAAGCACGGCCGCAGCGACCCCATGGCCTACATGATCGGCAGGGAACTCTATGGCCAGCTCGAGAAGGTGGTGGATAGCTTCGAGGACGTCGCCGACGAGATCAGCGGCATTTTGGTCGAGAACGTGTAGCCGCTGATGGACGCCTCGCTCGCCTTTCCGCTGCTGGTCGGCCTGATCGCGGTCGCGCTGTTCTTCGACTTCCTCAACGGCCTGCACGACGCCGCCAATTCCATCGCCACCATCGTCTCGACCCGCGTGCTGCGGCCGCAATTTGCGGTGGCCTGGGCGGCGTTCTTCAATTTCATCGCCTTCCTGTTCTTCGGCCTCCATGTCGCCCAGACCCTGGGCACCGGCATCATCGACGCCAGCATCGTCGACCCGCAGGTGATCTTCGCCGCGCTGATGGGCGCAATCGCCTGGAACGTCATCACATGGGCGTTCGGCATTCCGTCGAGCAGCTCGCACGCGCTCATCGGCGGCCTCGTCGGCGCGGGCATGGCCAAGGCCGGCGGCGGTGCCGTGGTCTGGTCGGGGCTGTTCAAGACGTCGGCGGCCATCGTGATGTCGCCGCTCATCGGCTTCCTGCTTGCCCTGAGCCTGATCCTGATGGTCTCGTGGCTGTTCATCCGCCAGACGCCGTTTGCGGTCGACCGGACCTTCCGCGTCATGCAGTTCATCTCGGCCTCGATGTACTCGCTCGGCCACGGCGGCAACGACGCGCAGAAGACCATGGGCATCATCGCCGTGCTGCTCTACTCGCAGGGCCAGCTCGGCAGCGAGTTCTACGTGCCATTCTGGGTGGTCATCTCCTGCCAGAGCGCCATGGCGCTGGGCACGCTGTTCGGCGGCTGGCGCATCGTCCACACGATGGGCTCCAAGATCACCCGCCTCAACCCGATGCAGGGTTTTTGCGCCGAAACCGGCGGCGCGCTGACCCTGTTCCTGGCGACGTATCTCGGCATTCCCGTGTCCACCACCCACACCATCACCGGCGCCATCGTCGGCGTCGGCGCGGCCCGCCGGGTGTCGGCAGTGCGCTGGGGCATCGCCGGCAACATCGTCGTCGCCTGGGTCATCACCCTGCCGATCGCGGCCGCGATTTCGGCACTGTGCTATATGGCGGTCGGGTTCTTCCTCTAGGCGCAAACGCACGACCAAACGCCTCGCTCCCTCATCGGGCGAGGCGCGAGCATCGAATACCCGCACGCGAGCAGCGCCGCGCAACTGCCCACGCATGATCGGAAGAGGTGTATACTCGGCCAGCTTTATGCCGCCACGGCATATTGCTCGGCAGGAGTTGAACCAATGACCGATGCCAAATCCAAGCTTCGGGGAGACATCACACCGACGCCGCCTGCTGATCCGCTATTGAGCTCGGCACCATCAAATTCTCCGGCTGTAGTGGGCTACCTTGTTGCGTTTGCGATGACGGCCGTCGCGGCGCTTATGGCTATCAGTGTCAACATTGAGGCAAATGTCCCAAACCTCTCCCTCATATTTGTCGTGCCGGTGGTTATAGGGGGCGTTGCTTTCGGTCTGGGCCCCTCCCTCTTCTCGGCCATACTTGGTGCTCTCGCTTATAATTTCTTCCTGACTGAGCCTCGCTACTCACTCATGGTCAAGGACCCGACAAATATCTGGGCGATTGCACTGCTTTTTATCATCGGGCTTATCGTAAGCGGCGTTGCCTACACTTCCAGGCGGAGGGCGACTGATGCGGCACTCCTGAGAAGGCAGGCGACAGTGTTGAAATGCTACAGTCGCGACATTCTGGCGGCCGGCAACACGGAGACGATCGTCTCACTCACCTCCGAAGCCCTCGCCGCGCTCTTCCGAGTTCCTGTCGTCGTGATACTTGTCGCGGAGGGAAAAGTGGTTTCCGTCAAAAAAGCAGCCAGCGGCGTGGAACCCCAGGAGGCTGAATTTGAGATGGCCCTATCGTCTTTGGCGACGGAAACTGTCACGCGCGCCGGGATCTACCCGGCTGTCACCTCGCGCTTCGACTTTTGGCCAGTGGCAACGGAGGTGGGTCAGGGTGCCGTCATTGGACTCGCATTCGACTCCGACGAACGTCCTTCGTCGCCCGACACATTGGTCGATATCGTCAGGAGTGTCATGGCGCTGGCGCTTGAGCGTCGGCACAAACCACCCATCTGAGATGTTCGTCGCGAAGGGCAGCTTGACTCCTGTCGCCCAATAGAGAAGCGCCGCCCGGGCAGCGCCTGCCGCTTACACCGCGATCGGGGCGCGGATGGTGGGATCGGCCTCGTAATTCTCCAGCCTGAAATCCTCGAAGCGGAAGGCGAACAGGTCCTTCACCTCCGGATTGATCCACATCGTGGGCAATGGCTTCGGCGTGCGCGCAAGCTGCTCGCGCGCCTGCTCGAAATGGTTCGAGTAGATATGCGCGTCGCCTAGCGTGTGAACGAAGTCACCCGGCTTCAGCCCGGTCACCTGCGCCACCATCATCGTCAGCAGCGCATAGGAGGCGATGTTGAAGGGCACGCCCAGGAAGATGTCGCCCGAACGCTGGTAGAGCTGGCAGGAGAGCCTGCCCTCCGAGACGTAGAACTGGAACAGGCAGTGGCAGGGCGGCAGCGCCATCTCGTCCACCTCGGCCGGGTTCCAGGCCGAGACGATCAGCCGGCGCGAATTGGGATTGGTACGCAGTTGCGTCAGCAGATTGGCGATCTGGTCGATGCGCTCGCCGTTCGGGGCCGGCCAGGAACGCCACTGCGCGCCATAGACGGGGCCGAGATCGCCATTAGCGTCGGCCCACTCGTCCCAGATGGTGACGCCGTGGTCGTGCAGATACTTTATGTTGGTGTCGCCCTTCAGGAACCAGAGCAGCTCGTGGATGATCGACTTCAGGTGCAGCTTCTTGGTGGTCGTCACCGGAAAGCCGTCGGCCAAGTCGAAGCGCATCTGGTAGCCGAACACCGAGCGCGTGCCGGTACCCGTGCGGTCGCCGCGATCGACTCCGTTGTCGAGCACATGTCTGAGGAGGTCGAGGTACTGGCGCATCGGATTCGCTTGATTCGGTAATTTTGCCAATCATAGCGCATGCCCCGGTCCGCGCCACGCATAACCGGGCCCATCCCCAACTGGAGGCCGTCAGGCTTGATCGCCTGGCGCCTAGATCGCGCCCAGCTTGCCGAGTTCCTTCGCGGCCAGGTAGTAGAAGGTCACGCGGTGTTTGCTGTGGTCGGCCGCCATCGTCTTGCAGACCTTTTCCACCACGGCCTCGGCCTTGGCGTCGTCGGTCACGCCGAGCTTCTTGGCGATCCAGCTCTCCTTGACGCGCTCGAGCTCCTTGGGATCGGTGCAGGACACCAGCGACGAATCGCGGTTGCGCAGCGCAATTCCCAGATGCTTCACGATCTTCTCGACCGCAGCCGCATCGGCGCCGGCATCGTATTTTTTGACGTCTGCAAGATAGTCGCTCATGCGTATTCCCCTTCTGGAACAATATGACATTCGTTCGATGGGGCCTCGCGAAAGCGCAACCTTTTGCGTTTCCAGACAATTCCCCACGACCGGAAACTTGTGGCAGGGCGGGCGACAATCAACCCTCTGTTGCAAGCGGATAACGTCGAAAGCGGCCTTTCATTTTCCGCGAACGCTGCCTATATTCGCGCTGTCAGCTCGACTGACTATGGCAATAAACAGGCGATGCAATAAACCGTTCGGACCCGGGGGCGGTACCCGGCGCCTCCACCAAAAACCGCTCGGATCGAGGAGCGGCTTTTGCTGGGGGCGAAATAGGATCGACGAAGGCGTAAAGATCGTACTTTTGCTCGGCATTGTACCACCGTTATCGGGCTAAACTTATAGTTGCCAACGACAACTATGCGGAAGCACGTCTCGCTGCTTAATGCGGTGCGATAGCTTCAAATCAAGCCTTAGGCCGTCGCAGGTCTAAGCGGGGTTCGGAGGTACCTGGCAACAGAAACCTCCACTTCTCCCTCCCTTCTATAGTTCTGCCTCCGCCAGCTTCCGTGCGGCGCGTCTTTGCGCGCGCGCCCTGCAGCGGCCTGGCGATTTTCCCTTTTCGACAAGCCATCCTTTCACGCGAGGTCCCATGACACTGGCCCTGACAGACCGCTATTTCGTGCTGACCGGAGGTCCCGGCTCCGGCAAGACGACTTTGATCGACGCGCTCCGTGCCGCCGGCCATTCGACCGCGCCGGAAGCCGGTCGCGGCATCATCCAGCACCAGATCGCCGTCTCCGGCCCCGCCCTGCCCTGGCGCGATCCCGCGCTGTTCGCCGAGCTGATGCTGGCCTGGGAGATGCGCTCGCACGAGGCGGCGCGGGCGGAAGCCGGCCCGGTCTGCTTCGACCGCGGCGTGCCGGACGTGGCCGGCTATCTTCGCCTCATCGGTTTGCCGGTACCGGCCCACATCGAGAAGGCTGCCGAACGCTTCCGTTACAACCGCAAGGTCTTCATTCTCCCGCCCTGGCCGGAAATCTTCCGGCAGGACGCCGAGCGCCGGCAGGATCTCGATGAAGCCCGCCGCACTTACGACGCCATGGTCGAGACCTACACCGCCTGCGGCTATGAGTTGATGGAGGTTCCGCGCTGGCCGGTCGAGGAGCGTCTGCGCTTCCTGGCCAACCAGGTCGCCACGAGCCGCTAACCTCACGCTAACTTTGCACGGCCGCAACACGCTCTGTCCCTGTTGCGCTCGCGCGCTATATGCGGTTTACGATAGAAACGAGCTTGATTACAGCTAGGCCCCCGATTCACCGGAAGCGCAGTCGCATGCCCGAAGACCTTATCCGCTACGATATTCTCGCCCAGGAAGCGCTGCGCGGCGTGATGCGCAAGGTTCTCGGAGAAGTCGCGCGCACCGGCCTGCCGGGCAACCACCACTTCTTCATCACCTTCCTGACCGGTGCGCCGGGCGTGCGCATTTCCAGCCGCCTGCGCGAGCGCTATCCCGAGCAGATGACCATTGTCATCCAGTTCCAGTATTGGGATCTGAAGGTCAGCGAGACCGGCTTCGAGATCGGCCTGTCCTTCTCCGACATCCCCGAAAAGCTGGAAATCCCCTTCTCGGCGGTGCGCGGCTTCTACGATCCGTCGGTAAACTTCGAGCTCGAGTTCGACGTCAAGGCCGACGAGGGGATCGAGACGATCGAGGAAGAGCCGGAGCCCGAGGTGCCGGCCAAGCGCGCGGCACCTGCCAAGGCCGAGGCCAAGAAGAAGGTCGCGCAGACCGCCGACGCCGAAGCGGATGCCGGCCCCGCCAAGGGCGCCGACGTCGTCTCGCTGGACGCCTTCCGCAAGAAATAGGAGGGTCGGCTCTTGGCGGACATCGTCAATCTTCGCCAGGCCCGCAAGAACAAGGCGCGCGCCGAGAAGGAACGCGCCGCCGAACAGAACCGCGCATTGCACGGCCGCAGCAAGGCCGAGAAGACCAGGGACCGCGTGGTCGCCGAGCAGACCGCCCGCTTCGTCGAAGGCCACCGGCGCGAGCACCGGGCCGGGCCACCCTCTCCGCCCGCGGACGACGACCAGTGAGCCTCGTGCTCAAGCATTCGGTGACGATCCGCGGCCACCGCACCAGCTACTCGCTCGAAAAACCCTTCTTCGATGACCTGATGACGATCGCCGCCGAGCGCGGCATGACGCTGGCGGCACTCGTCGCCGAAATCGACGGAACGCGCCCGCGCGAGGCCAACCTCTCCTCCGCGCTCAGGCTCTACGTGCTGGACTGGGCAAAGCGCGGCGGCGGACGCGACCGGGAAACCGCCTGAATCCTCGACGTCAGCAGGAGGAAGGACGATGTACGGACTGATCGGCAGGATGATCGCGCAGGCCGGCAAGCGCGACGAACTCATCGCCATCATGCAGGAAGGCACGGCGCGCATGCCCGGCTGCCTCAGCTACATCGTCGCAACCGACCCGGCCGACGAAAACGCCCTCTGGATCACCGAGGTCTGGGACGACGAAGCCAGCCACAAGGCATCGCTGACGTTGCCGCATGTGCAGGCGGCGATCGCCCGGGCGCGCCCGCTCATCGCCGGCTTCGACAACCGTACCGTCACCACGCCGGTGCTGATCACGAGCTGAAATTACAGCCTCGCCACCAGAGCAGCCAACTGGTCCGTGCACTGGCCCCAGCCCTGATAAAAACCCATCTTCTCGTGCGCATCGCGGTCCTCTACCCTCCAGTGGCGGGCGCGGGCCGTGTACCTCGTCTTGCCGCCGCCGATATCCTCGAAGGTCAGGATCACCGTGAAGAACGGCTTCTGGGACGGCTCCCAGGCTTCGGTATAGGCATCGGTGAAGACGAGCTTCTCGTTCTCCACCACCTCCAGATAGACGCCGCTGTTCGGGTAATCGTTGCCCTCGGGGTCGCGCATGACGATCACGTTGCCGCCACCCGGCCGCACGTCGAGCTTTGCGGAAGCGGTGGTCCAGGGCTGCGGCGCAAACCACTGCACCAGCAATTCCGGCTCGGTCCAGGCGCGGAAAAGTTTTTCGCGCGGCGCATCGATGATGCGGGTCAGCACCAGTTCGCGCTCGGCGGTCGAGGCGGTTTCAGCTGTGGCGGTCATTCTCTCGTCTCCATGGTTTGTTTCCACCTCAAGACGCATGGGCCGGCACCCGCCCGACAGCGCCGAAGGATTTTTCTGCAAGGCGATAGCCGCCGGACGGGCTCGGGCTAACCGCCGCTGTCGAGATTGCGCAGCAGTTCCTCGATCGATTCAGGGTCGAATTTTGTTGCCCCACCGGCAGCCGGCTCGTTCGGGCGCGCCGGTGGCGGCAGCGGCGCGCGCTCGACGTCGAACATCGGCTCGGCATTCTTCTGGGCCTCGGCCTTGGCCCTTTCCGCGTCGGCTTTCGCCTTTTCGGCCTTTGCCTCGGCTTCGGCCTTGGCCTTGGCGGCCGCTTCAGCCTCGGCCCGCGCCTTGGCTTCGGCTTCGGCCTTTCGGCGCTCCTGCGCCGCCTTCTGCGCCGCGGCCTCCTGGGCAGCCTGGCGCGCTTCCTCGGCGGCCTTGGCTTCTGCTTCCGCCTTGGCTTTCGCCTCTGCCGCAGCCTTCGCTTCCGCCTCCGCCTTGGCCGCCGCCTCCGCTTCAGCGCGTGCCTTCGCTTCGGCTTCCGCCTTCAGTCGTGCTTCTTCCTGGTCGCGGCGGCGCTTCTCCTCGGCGGCGCGGTCGCGCTCGTGCTGAAGCGCGGTGTAGTAGCGCGCTTCGCGACGCAGCCTCTGCTTCTCCAGCACCTCCGCCTGCATCGCCTCCACCCGCGCCTGCTCGCGCTCCAGCGCGCGCTGCGTCAGGAACTGCCCGAGCGGATCGCTGTCCAGCGTCCGCACCGGCGCCGACGGCGTGCCCGAAAGGCTGAAGCGCAGGCTCGGCTCCGAGCCCACCAGCGCCTCGTCGCCCGGCGCATAGGCCAGCGTGCCGTCGGCGGCGACGGTTCCGGCGTTGAGGTCGGCGCGCAGGTCGCTCGAAAGCCTGGCCGCCGGCGTCTCGAAGTTGAAGGGCGGCGCGCGCAGCACGCCCCCGGCGACCGTGAAGGCGATGTCGGCATCCCCGGCCGGGAAATTGCCGGAACCGGCGATCCCCGGCCCGAAACTGGCCGTGCGCTCGGCATTGATGTCGCGGCCGATCGCGTCGGCCTTCTCGATCAGGGCCGGGAGAGCATCGGGGTTGAACCCCGGAACGACCAGCCCCTTCAGCGTGGCCGTGCCCGAGCCGGACAGCGCAGCAACGAGACCGCCCACCGACTTGCCGCTCGCCGTCAGCGCGGTGGCGATGTCGGCGCGGCCGGCAAGCCCGGTATCGGGCAGAGCCTCCGCAAGGTCGACGCCGTCGAGCTTCATCTGGCCGGAGAACAGGCCGGTCCCCCCGTCGTTCTTGAGCTCGAACAGTCCGTCCAGCTCGCCGTCGAAGAGCTTGGCCTTCACGTCCGAAAGCCGAAGGCCCTCCCCGTCCAGCTTCAGCAGCATCCGCGCATCGTGGGCCGTCGCCGCGCCGACCGTCGTCAGTGTGCCGACCGTGAGGTCGAGATTGGCGGCGAAAGGCGACAGCGGCTTGGGCTGGAAGGGAATGGCCGACCAAGCCTTGCCAGCCGGCGCGATCGCTTCCTGGCCGAGCACCATGGCAATCGCCGGCTCGAGATTCAACTCGTCCAGCTCCAGCGCACCGGTCAGCTCCGACACGCCGTTCTTGACCTCGGCATTGATCGCGCCCGAGACGGCACCCTCGTTGACGGTGCCCGCGATGTCGTCGAGCACCAGCAGGCCGTCCTCGTAATCCGCCTCGGCGGCGAGTGTCATCCGCGTCCCCATGCCCATTCCGGGCAGGCCGTAGCCAGCCGTGATCAGCCAGGGCTCGATGTCGCGCGTGTCGAGCTTGATCGTACCTTTTGCCCGCGCATGCTCGCCGGCAAAGCCCGTCGTGCCCTCGAACGAAGCGGAAAAGTCATCTCCGCCCAGGCTGAACGTCGTGTCGAGCACGTTCGCGGCCGAGCCCTTGGCCGAGAGGGAAAGCTCGCCCGGGCCCGTGAGGCCGAGCGGCAGTGTCGGCAGGCCGGCAAGCGCCATCAGTGCGGTGGCGTCGTCGTTGCGCGCCGAAAGCGACAGGTCGAGCGTCGCGCCGTCCAGCTCTTCGGGCCGTCCCTTGCCGCTCAGCGAGGCCGAGATAGCCGAACCGCCGGCATTGCCCTGCACGCTCAGCGCGACCCCGGTGCTGCCGTCATCGTTGGCGGCAGCACTTGCCACCACATCGATGCGGGCGTCCTCGAACAGGCCCTGATGCGTCGCCGCGCGGGAGGCAAGCCCTGCCAGCAGCGCATTGTCCGGATAGCGTTCGCCCACGAGACCGATCAGCGGCGCGAGGTCGACAGCAACGATCGAAGCGTCCAGATTGCCGGTAGGGCTGTTTGGAAAATCCTTGATCCGACCGGTCGCGCTCAGCGACGCGCCCGCCAGCCCCTCGACCGACAGCCGGTCGATCTCCAGCAGGCCGCTGCGCAGCCTCAGCGCGGTGTCAATTCTGTCGGCGGTGAGCCCGCCGGCCGAAACCGGCCCCGCCTTGATGTCGAAGTCGAGGTCGCGGTCCGCGAAGCGGTTGTCGCCCTTGTCGCTGACGAAGAGCGAGGCGAAGGCCGAAAGCCCGTCTAAATCCAGCGCCTCGCCGTCGAGCTTGATCTCCACCGAGGGGCGCATGTCGGCCGGCTGCCGGCTGTCGATGCGGCCGGAAAATTTCGCCTTGCCCAGAACCAGTTCGAGGTGGTCGAAGCTCTGGCGCTGCTCGGTCATGTCGACATCGGCCTTGAAGCCGGCGGCCGGCAGGCGCCGGATCGCCTCGTCCACTTCGGACGCCACCCAGGCGGCGAAGCCGGAAGGCTGGCTGACGGCGAGCAGCAGCGAGCCCTTGAAGCCGAAATCTCCCTCGGTGCGCAGCAGGCCGTTGGCTTCCAGCGTGGTTCGGCCCGGCAATGTCGCGGCCAGCGACTTCACCGCCCAGCCGCCCTCGGTGGGCTCGGCTGCCAGGCGCACGTCGCGCACTGTGGTGTCGCCGGCCACGATCGCCGGCAGGTTGACGTCGATGCTGCCCGGCATGCCGGGCTTCGGCAGGTTGGAAAGCGCCTTCTCAAGCGCGGAAATCCGCTCGGCCAGCGTCAGGCCTGCGCTCGTGTCGCTGCCCGCAACCGCCTCGTCGAAGCGCACCTGCGCGCCCTTGGCCTCGACGGCAAAGTGCGGCGCGGTGCCAATGTCGACGAAAGCGGTGCCGTCGGCCGTATACGGGTCGTCGAGCGGTCCGGTCTCGAAGCGGAAATTGCCGATGTCGAGCTTACGGTGGTCGAGCGAGAACTGGCCGTTCAGCCGGAAGCCCGGCTCGCCCTTCAGCCCCGCCGCCTTGACCATTTCGCCGTCGCTACCGCGCAGTTTTTCCGCCGCGCGCTCCTGGCCGGTGATCTTGAACTGGCCCGAATAGAGGGCCGCGCCTTTCTCGATGCGCGCATTGCCGTCGGCCTCGATGGCAATCGGATAAAGCTCGGGTTCGGCCCTCACCTTCACGCGCAGCTGGCCGTTTTCCTCGTCGAGCGTTCCGGTGGAGGCGGCAATCGCCGTGCGCATTCCGTCCACCAGCGCGGTGCCGTTGGCCCGCCAAGGGCCGGCAAGTGACTTGGCCGAAATCTCGGTATTGATCTCGGTCAGTCGATGCTCCCGCCCGCCGGCGGCATGGCGAATCTCGACCTGGCCGTCGGTCACGGTCAGCTTCTCCAGCGCGATGCGCCTGGGATCGAAGGGAGAGGACGGCCGCATGGCCCAGTCGACCGTGCCGTCGGCCGCAATGTCGATGACGGCCTTCGGCCGCACCAGCCGCATGTCGAAGATCAGCAGTTCGCCGCGCATGAACGGCGCCAGTTCGGCATCCATCGAGAATTTCTCGACCGTCATCGCCGGCTGGCCGTCGGCCGAGCCGCCCACCGTCACATCCGAGAAGGTCACCGACGGGAATGGCAGCAGCCTCGCCGTGGCTGCCCCCTCCACCGTCACCTTGCGCCCGAGAATGACGCTCGCCTCGCGCTCGAAATCGGCGCGGTAGGAGGTCCAGTCGACAAAGTACGGAGCCACCAGCGCCGCCGTCAGCGCCAGCACGATCAATCCGCCCACGAATACAAAGAGTCGGGCCAGCATCTCACTCCGACAAATCGCCCCAAAAGAGCCTGCACTCTACCCGGATGAGCGTGTCGATAAAGAGGCATCTTGGCCGGATGCACAAAACCCTCCGGCCGCGCGGTGCCGGCAGCCCCCACGGGCCTCGTTGCCGACGCCTCGGTCTCAGAGCGCGTGATGTCCGCGCGAGTCGCGCTTGGCTTGCGCCACCTGGCCCGCCTTGCGCTGGCGGCCCAGCTCCATCGGCCGGATCAGGTCCTTGGTCTTGCTGCTTTCCACCGCCCGCATGCCGCTATGCGCATGGCGCGTGTTGAAATCCGCCGCCTTGGTCTGCGCCTTCTTCTTAATGGCCAGCGCCCGGCGCGAGTTCTCGATCTGCTGCATACTGGCCGCGAGCTGCTGGCGACGCTCAACCTCGGTGTTCACCCGGCGCATGGCCATGGCCAGAACGGCAAGCTTGGTGCGCGAACCCGCATCGCCGGTGACGGGCTTGGCGCCTCTCGGCACGCCCTTGCCGCGAATCTCGCGGCGGCGACGAAACACATCGGTCTGCGCCTTGTCGCGCCTGTCGCGCATCAGCTTGACCAGCTCTTGCAGTTCCGCGTCGGAAAGATGCTGGATTTCGGGGTGGTGGGATTTTTCCACCAGCTCGCGCTCGTCGGCATTCAGGGCCCGGGCTTCTTCCTTGCGTGAAATCGCCATGTCGCTTGCTCCTCGGCTGTGCGCTCTTCCAGATTTCGGGGCCGGAAAAAGAAAATGTTTGGCACGATGCGGGAGCGGTCAAGGGGCAAGGGCGTCAGCGCGGCAGGATCTTCCCCGGATTGAGGATGTTCTGCGGATCGAGCGCGGCCTTGATCGAGCGCATAACGTCCACCGCGTCACCCAACTCGTGTGCGAGGAAGCCCATCTTGCCCTGGCCGATGCCGTGTTCTCCGGTGCAGGTGCCGTCCATGTAGATGGCGCGCATGTTGAGCCTGCCGACGAATTCCTCGGCCTGCGCGACTTCCTTCGGGTCGCTCGCGTCCATCAGCACCAGAACGTGGAAATTGCCGTCGCCGACATGCCCCACGATCGGCGCGATCAGCCCCATGCGGGCAATGTCGGCTTCGGTTTCCGCGATGCACTCGGCCAGACGCGAGATCGGCACGCAGACGTCGGTGGAAAGGCCCTTCGCGCCCGGCCGCAGCGTCAGCGAGGCCCAATAGGCTTCGTGCCGCGCCTTCCACAGCTTCGCCCGCTCCTCCGCCACGCTGGTCCACAGGAACGGCCCGCCGCCATGCTCGGCCGCGATCTCGCCAAAGCTCTCGGCCTGCTCGGCCACGCTCGCCTCGCTGCCGTGGAACTCCACGAACAGGCACGGGCTCTCGGGATAGTCGAGGTGCGAATGCTGCTTGATCGCCCGCATCTGTAACTGGTTGACCAGTTCGATGCGCGCCACCGGAATGCCCATCTGGATCGTCGCGATCACCGCGTTGCACGCCGCCTCAACCGAGGGAAACGGGCAGACGCCGCCCGAAATCGCCTGCGGGATGCCGTAGAGCTTTAGGGTCAGCGAGGTGATGATGCCGAGCGTACCTTCGGACCCGACCAGAAGCCGCGTCAGGTCGTAGCCGGCCGCGCTCTTCTTGGCGCGCCTGGCGGTGGTGATCGCGCGGCCGTCGGCCATCACCGCCGTCAGCGCCAGCACGTTCTCGCGCATGGTGCCGTAGCGCACCGCATTCGTCCCGGAAGCACGCGTGGCCGCCATGCCGCCCAGACTGGCATTGGCGCCCGGATCGATCGGGAAGAACAGGCCGGTGTCGCGCAGATGTGTGTTCAGCGCCTCACGCGTCACGCCGGGCTCCACGACGCAATCGAGATCCTCGGCATGGACGGCGAGGACGCGGTTCATGCGCGAGGTGTCGAGCGAGATGCCGCCGCCCGGCGCATTCACATGCCCCTCCAGCGAGGTGCCGGTGCCGAAGGCGATCACCGGCACGCGGAGCGCCGCGCAGGCCCGCACGATCTCCTGCACCTCCTCGGTGGTTTCAGGAAACACCACCCCGTCCGGCGCCTGGGTGGGGATATAGGTGGTGGTGTGCGCATGCTGCTCGCGCATCGCCGCGCCGGTCTGGAAGCGCTCGCCGAAACGCTGCTTGAGGATGCTGAGCACCGCCGCGATGCCATCCTCGTTGCGCTGAACCGCCGCCACGTCGCTAAGAGCCATGCTTTCCTCCGCTATTGGACCATGAGTGGCCGGCGAGATGGGTTTAAGGATACTCCCACTCAACAATCGCCAAACAAGGAAGCTGTCAATGACCATCCAGGCCCCGTTCGTCTCCCAGGAGATGGAGATCGAGAAAGACTGGATCGACTACAACGGCCATCTCAACATGGCCTACTACAACGTGATCTTCGACCGTGGCTCCGACGGCGCGCTGGAGCTTCTGGGCGTGGGGGCGGACTACGCCCGCGACCGCAAGCTCACGATCTATACGGCGGAAGTGCACATCTGCTACGTGCGCGAGCTTCATCTGGGCGACAAGGTCACGGTCAGCTTCCAGCTCATCGACCACGACGAGAAGCGCCTGCGCGCCTATCAGGAAATCCGCCATGTCGACGGCTGGCTGGCCGCCACCTCGGAGACGCTGTCGCTGCATATCGACATGTCGGGTCCGAAGGTCGCTTCCTTCCCCGAAGATATCCAGGCCCAGGTCGACGGCATGGCCGCGGCACACGCCACCCTGCCGGTGCCGGAGCGTGCGGGCCGCTCGATCGGCATCAAGCGCAAGAACGGCTGATCCCCTTCCAACACCTGCTGCGACACCGCGTCGCTCACCCGGCGGCATGCTGACGGCGGGCATCTTTTCGATGCCCGCCGCATCCTGCATTTACCCGGGAAATCGCGCCAATCGTTAAAATTTTAACGGAGACTGACACGTTAACCTTAAGGGTTTTTGCACAGTTTGAGCGAAGGGGCGGATTGATCCCACCGGTCTGGCGGGCAAAATCCGAGACGACTCGACTCAATTACCGGAACGGTGAGGGGCGGCGCCGTTTAGAGGATTGGCATGAAGATAGACGTTTCTCAGATGTCCAGCCGCCTGGCATCCGACCATACGATAAGCGATTACGACTTCTGGCGCGCGCTGAAGACGATAAACAACGAGCTTTACCGCATCGAACGTCTTCAGCTTCCTATACCTATGAAGATGATCTACGCACGCGCCATCATTACATCTGCAAGAAACCAGCGCCGCTCGAAGATGAACTGAAATTCTTCTTACGGCTGCGCGAGCACCCACGCAGCTTCTGCCGGCCCTGAAACGGGTCCGGCGCGGCAACAGCAGCCGGGAGAATCGCGTCTCTCCTGCCCCTTCATGTTAACCAAGCGATTCGCCGCGTGTTAACGAAGGTTGAGAAGCCCGCACCCTACCCGTCCAGCTTTTCCTTGAGGAACGCGGTGGTGCGACCCCAGGCCAGATCTGCCGCCGCCTTGTCATAGCGCGCCGCCGAGGTGTCGTTGTTGAAGGCATGCTGGGCGCCTTCGTAGACATAGATCGTGAAGCTCTTGCCGCCTGCCTCAAGTGCCGCCTTGTAGGCGTCGATCCCCGCGTCGATGCGTTCGTCCTTGCCGGCGTAGTGCAACAGCAGCGGCGCCTTGATCTTCGCCACGTCCTCGCTCTTCGGCTGGCGGCCGTAATAGGCCACCGCCGCGTCGAGGTCCGGCGCATTGACCGCCAGATCGTTGACCACGCCGCCGCCCCAGCAGAACCCGACCGCGCCGACCTTGCGGTTGCCGCCGTCGATCCGTTTGAGATAGGCGATAGTCGCCAGCCCGTCGGCTATCGTCTGCTCGGGCGCAAGTTGGGTGAACATTTCGCGTGCCTTGTCCTCGTCAGCCGGCGTGCCGCCGAGCGGCGAGAGGAAGTCGGACGCCAGCGCGACAAAACCTTCCAGCGCGATGCGTCGCGCCACATCGCGGATATGCGGGTTGAGGCCGCGGTTCTCATGGATGACGATGACGGCGCCGAGCTTGCCGCTCTCGGCTGCCGGGCGCACGAGATAGCCCTTCATCTCGCCTTTGGAGCCCGGATAGGTGATGTCCTCACCCCTCACCCGCGCATCATCCTCGGCCACGATCGCCGCCTGCGCCGAATTCGCCGCCAGCAGCGGCGCGATCGCAACTGCCGCCGCGCCGGAGCCCGCCAGCTTCGTCAGCTTCTCCATGAAGCCGCGGCGGTCCAGGGTCAGATGCGTGTATTCGTCATAGGCGTCGATCATCGCCTGTGTGATGGTCGGCTTGTCCACTTTCGCTCCTCCTTCCTCTCGTTCATCGGACAAATATGCGGGCGACCGGCAGGGGCCAGCACATCAAATTTTCGTCAATCGCTGTCCACCCGGCGGCATCGCTACATCTCAAGGACAAGGCTTTCGATTGCGGGCTCGCCTTGCCGGCAGCGCACCGCACCCTCGGCGAACCACTGCCGTATTCCGATGTCCCGCAGATGCGTGTCGGGTTGGTTCAGCTTGTTCGTGCCGGACAACGCGACAACGTCAACGAAGGAGAAGTGCAATGACCTTCAAGACCCTGATGTCAGCGAGCGCCCTGGCAATCGGCGCGGCATTCCTGACGTTTCCCACTTGCGGCATTGCCGGCGATATGACCGGCGCTCCGCTGGTCCTCGCCGCGGCAACGACGGCAGCCCCCAGCGGCCACGAGCCCATGCCGCGCAAGATGGGCTTCCGGCAACGCGTGCACGAATGCAAGGCCCAGTGGAAGGCCGACAAGGCAGCCGGCAAGATATCGGACAGGGAAACATGGCGCGACTATTGGAAGGATTGCAACATACGCCTGAATCCCCACCAGTGAGGCCACAATCATGAACGCACAAGACATCATCACCTCGGTTTCGACCAAGACCGGTCTCGATTCCACCAAGACCGCAATGGCCGTGGGCACCATCCTGTCGGTGCTGGAGCATGAAGCGGGCGAGGACCGCGTTGCGGGCCTCTTCAGCAGCGTCCCCGGCACCGAGGACCTCGCCCACAGCTACGACGTCATGCCGGCAAGCCAGGCCGGCGGCGGAGGCGGCGGACTGCTCGGCTCCATCAGTTCCGTTCTCGGTGGACTGCTGGGCGAAAGGGCCGGCGCGCTGGTCAACGGTCTCGCACAGTTGCGGGCCAGCGGCCTAGATGCCGAGCAGATCAAGCAGGCAGGCGAGACCCTTCTGCAGCAGGCCGAGGAAGCCGCCGGTCCCGATACGATCAAGCAGATCGTCGACGCCGTGCCGGGGCTCAAGGGCCAGCTCGGGTTGACGACCCACTAGCACGCGCGCGGCCCTCGGCCGTGCAGCTGAAAATTTGTCCGCGACCGGCTCCCGGCACGGGGGAGCTATGCGCGCATCATCAGTGTCCGCAGGCTGAAGCCAGCCAGAACCAGTGCGGCGACGGCGTGCCACAGCACGCGCGGGTCCACGACATTGCCGATCGCCCGGCCGAAGGCCAGCGCCACTCCCGCCCAGCACAGGCTGGAAACCAGGCATATCCAGGCGAGCGCCCGGTCGCCCGGCCGGCGGCTGCGCAGGATATTGAGCACGGCGATGAGCCCGGCCGCCAGAGAACCCGCAAGCGACCAGACGAATACCTCCGAGCCCAGCGGATAGCCAATGAAGGTGCCGTAGCTGTGGAGGATTGCGCCAATCAGCAGTAAAACCCCGAAAATCGTGTCGACCGTCCTCATCATACCCCTCCCCTGGCAAAGCTGACCGTGCGACTGTATCGCTGCAGCAAACCCTCCGCAATCAAGGGTCCGTCAACCTCAGTGGGGGATCGGTCGCCCAACCATGGGCACAAAACGGCAACATAGCTGGCCTTTCGGCCCCGAATCACTACATTCGATGGAAATGTCAGACTTTCCCGACGACATCCCCTTCTTCGACGAGCCTGGTGCGCCCGCTCCGCGCCCTGCCGGCGCGCCTGCGCCCGGCGGCATCGCCGCCCGCGCCATGGCCGCACGCCAGGCATCCGCGCCTGACTATCTGAAGGGCCTCAACGAAGAACAGCGGCTGGCGGTCGAGACCACCGAGGGCCCCGTGCTCGTGCTCGCCGGCGCCGGCACTGGCAAGACGCGCGTGCTGACCACCCGCATCGCCCACATCCTCGCCACGGGCCGTGCCTTCCCCTCGCAGATCCTGGCGGTCACCTTCACCAATAAGGCCGCCCGCGAGATGAAGCAGCGCGTCGGCCTTCTGGTGGGCGAAGCCATTGAGGGCATGCCCTGGCTCGGCACCTTCCACTCCATTGGGGTCAAGATGCTGCGCCGTCATGCCGAGCTTGCCGGCCTGCGCTCCGACTTCACCATCCTCGACACCGACGACGTCATCCGCCTCATCAAGCAGCTCATCCAGGCCGAGGGGCTGGACGACAAGCGCTGGCCGCCGCGCCAGTTCGCCATGATGATCGACGCGTGGAAGAACAAGGGGCTCGGCCCCGCCGAGATCCCCGAAGGCGACGCCCGCGCCTTCGCCAACGGCAAGGGCCGCGAACTCTACAAGGCATATCAGGACCGGCTGCAGACGCTGAACGCCTGCGACTTCGGCGACCTGCTTTGCCACCCTATCCGCATCTTCCGCGCCCATCCGGACGTGCTGAAGGAATATCACCGCCGCTTCAAATACATCCTCGTCGACGAGTACCAGGACACCAATACCGCGCAATATATGTGGCTGCGCCTGCTGGCCCAGGAAACCGGCGCGCCGGGCAAGAAGAACGTCTGCTGCGTAGGCGACGACGACCAGTCCATCTATGGCTGGCGCGGGGCGGAGGTGGACAACATCCTGCGCTTCGAAAAGGATTTTCCGGGCGCGGTCGTGATCCGGCTGGAGCGCAACTATCGCTCCACTGCCCATATCCTCGGGGCTGCCTCGCATCTTATCGCGCACAATGAAGGGCGGCTCGGCAAGACGCTGTTCACCGACATCGCCGACCCGGACGACGCCAAGGTGCATGTCCACGCCGCCTGGGATTCGGAAGAGGAAGCCCGCGCCGTCGGCGAGGAGATCGAGCAGGCGCAGCGCAAGGGCCATGCGCTCAACGACATGGCCATTTTGGTCCGCGCCTCCTTCCAGATGCGCGAGTTCGAAGACCGTTTCGTCACGCTCGGCCTCAACTACCGCGTCGTCGGCGGCCCGCGCTTCTATGAGCGGCAGGAAATCCGCGACGCCATGGCCTATTTCCGCGTCGTCGCGCAGCCGGCCGACGACCTCGCCTTCGAGCGCATCGTCAACGTGCCCAAGCGCGGGCTTGGCGAGGCGGCCATCCGCCAGATCCACGACACGGCACGCGCCCTGCGCATCCCCATGCTGGAGGCAGCGGCCAATCTTGCCGAGAGCGACGAGCTGAAGCCCAAGCCGCGCGCCGCTCTTCGCGAAGTGGTCGCCAATTTCGAACGCTGGCAGAAGGCGCTCGACAACACGCCGCACACCGAGCTTGCCGAGATCATTCTGGAGGAGAGCGGCTACACCGACATGTGGAAGAACGACCGCTCGGCCGAGGCACCGGGCCGGCTCGAAAACCTCAAGGAGCTTATCCGCTCCATGGAGGACTACGAGTCGCTGCGTTCGTTCCTGGAGCATGTCGCGCTGGTCATGGACAGCGAGCAGAACGAGGAGCTCGACGCCGTCACCATCATGACGCTGCACTCGGCCAAGGGCCTGGAGTTCGAGACCGTGTTCCTGCCGGGCTGGGAGGAAGGCCTGTTCCCGCACCAGCGCTCGCTCGACGAAGGCGGCCGTTCCGGGCTCGAGGAAGAGCGGCGGTTGGCCTATGTCGGGCTCACCCGCGCCAAGCGGAACCTGCACATCTGGTTCGTCTCCAACCGCCGCATCCATGGCCTCTGGCAATCCACCATCCCGTCTCGCTTCCTGGACGAATTGCCGGAAGCGCATGTGGAAGTGGCCGAGGCCGGCGATTCCTATGGCGGCTACGGCGGTGGCTATGGCGGCCGCCAGAACCCCTATGGCGCCTCGCGCTTCGACAGCATAGGTTCGGACCAGAAATCCTTCTCCAACACCTATGCCACGCCCGGCTGGCAGCGCGCGCAACAAAACCGCAACGAGGCGACCGACCGCAACTGGGGCTCGCGCTCCGGCCACCATGTCGAGCGCATCGGCTATGGCGAGACCGATTCCGGCTATGGCGCCGGCCGTGGCTCGGTGAAGAGCCGCACCATCGACGGCGAACTCGTCGCCAAGTCGGTGGCCGACACGCCCTCGCCCTTCAAGGTCGGCGACCGCGTGTTCCACCAGAAATTCGGCAACGGCAATGTCGCGGCAATCGAGGGCAACAAGCTGACCATCGACTTCGACAAGGCCGGGCAAAAGCGGGTGATCGATAGTTTCGTGACGGCGGTGTGAGCCGTTGAAGAATTCTCGTTCCCGAATGTCGGCTTTGGCCACTATCGTTCGTCATGCTCGCATGGCGCGCCGGATGGCCGGCACGCGAACCGATGGAGTATGAGAATGCGTTTCATGATCGTGGTGAAGGCCAGCAAGGATTCGGAAGCTGGCGTGATGCCCGGCGAAGAGCTCTTCTCGGCAATGGCGGCTTATCACGAGCAACTTGCCCAGGCCGGCGTTCTGGTGGACGCCAACGGCTTGCAGCCCAGTTCGAAAGGCTGGCGTATAAAATGGTCGGGCGGCGGGAAGACCGTGATCGACGGCCCCTTCACCGAGACCAAGGAATTGATCGCCGGCTACACGATCATCAATGTGAACTCGGTCGAGGAAGCGCGCGAATGGGCAAGCCGCTTTCCCAACCCGCATATGGGGGACGGCGAGATCGAGATCCGCCAGTTGTTCGAGCTGGAGGATTTTGGCGACCTCGAAGCGGTCGACCGTTTTCGCGAGATGGACGCCGCGACCCGCAAATAGGTCTGCCGATACGCGTTGCCTCGGGAGCCTTGCCGGGCGGCCCGGGGCACGCCTTGCGATTTGATGCGGCGGCCGGCTCGACGCCTCAGCCCAAAAGCTGCTTCAGCCTCTCCGCCGCTCCGGCCGCGAGGTCGGCATAGCGCTCTTCCAGTTCCTCGGCGGCCTTGACCACATCCGGGTCGTAGTCGTTGAACTCGAGCGTCCGGGCCAGTTTCTCGACGAACTGCACCTGTTCTTCCAATGCCTCGAACAGCGCCCTGACCTGATCGGCGGCGATGTCGGGATTGGCCAGCATCTTGGGCACCTCCTTGCCCATATGGGAGCAGGTCTCCGCCTGATTGCGCAGGATTTCCAGCCAATCTGCCATTGCGTCTCCTCTGTGGGCAAAATGCGCCTCGCCCGCCCGGGGCGTCAAGCCGACGGCGGGGACTTTCCGCATCGGGGCGTGGAGCCGGCGTCGTCCGAAATGTGGATAATCGCCGTTGGAAAGGGGATGAAATCCGACGTCGACCTGCGCCAAGCCTTTGAAATTGCTGCCAGAGCAGCGCACGAACGCAATATTTCGTCTTCGCGCCCCGACTTTATCCCGCACGCCCTTCCCAGCGATCCAGAAAGGCCTCGATGGTCATGGACTGCATGTCGGGGACCGCATCGGCCAGACGGTCCAGCGGCCAGTCCCACCAAGCCAGCGCCTCGATGCGCGCTATGGTCTCGGGCGCAAAGCGCAGCCGCTTGCTGCGCGCCGGCACGCCCGCCACGATCTCGTAGGCGCCCACGTCACGCGTCACCACGGCATTGGCGCCGATCACCGCGCCGTTGCCGATCGTCACGCCGGGCAGGACGACCGCGCCATGGCCGATCCAGACATCATGGCCGATTGTCACCGCCTTGGCCTGCCGGCGTGCCTTGAACGCCTGATCCACGCCGAGATAGCGGAAATATTCGTTCGGGCGGTAGCTCACCTTGTGCGTGGTGATGCGCTCGATCGGGTGCTCCAGCGCGTTGATGCGGGTGTTTGCAGCAATCGAGCAGAACTTGCCGATGGTGGTGTAAATCGCCTCGGCATGGCGCTCGAAATAGGAGAAGTCACCCACCGTCACCTCGCGCAGGATGACGCGCTCGCCGATCACGGCATAGCGGCCGAGGCGGCAGGATTTCAGCTCGGCCGTGGGGTGGATGCGCGGCTCGGCATCCTTGAAGCGAAGTGCTGGGTCCATCCCCGCGCTTTACGCCGCCGCGCAGCGCCGGGCAAGGCGTGGCTGCCGCCCAACCTATTTCGGCTTGCTGCTCGTCCACACGACGTTCTGGTCGTAGAGCGGCACGGTGGTGATCGCCATCTTGGCCGAGCCGTTCTGCACCTGCCGGGAGTGCGACAGGTAGATCAGCGTGTTGTTCGTCTTGTCGTAGATCCGGTTCACCACCTGCTTCTTCCAGATCAGGCTGATGCCCTGTTTGAAGACCTCCTCGCCCTTTTCGCTGAGATCGATGTCGCCGATGGTGATCGGCCCTGTCTGATGGCAGGAAACGGCGCTATCGGAGGGATTCTCGAACCAGTTGCCCTTCTGCAGCCGGTCGACGACGCCGCGGTCGAAGTAGGAGACGTGGCAGGTGATCCCCTGTACCTTCGGATCCTGCACCGCCTGAACGACGATGTCGTTGCCCAGCCAATCGACGCCAACCCGGCCGACCTCGTCGGCAGACGCCGGCGCGGCCGCGCCCAGAACAAGTGCCGCAGCAGCCCAAAGTGCCAGACGCATGAAGACCTCCATGAAAAGACGTTGCCCGGAAGAAATTGGGGCGCGTCGGCGGCGTTGCAAGCCGCAACCCCGCGTGGCGTCAGCGGCATCATGGCCTCTTTTGCGCGAGGCTCCGGCTTACTATGTTCGCTGCCAAGGTGCAGGCCTGCCCACGCCCTTGGGCGGCGACAGGCTTGCGCGCTTCGCCCGCTCCAACACTGACAGGGGAAACCGGTACCCATGATGCGCTCCATTCTCGTCGGAATCCTGGTTCTGACGGCGGCCGTTGTCGGCTGGCTGACCTTCCAATCGTACCAATCGCGCCACAGCGGCGAACCCTTCGGAGCCCCGTTCGCACTGGTCGACCAGAAGGACCAGCCCATCACCGAGGCGGCCTTCCGGGGCCACCCCTCGGCGGTGTTCTTCGGCTTTACCCATTGTCCCGAGGTCTGCCCGACAACCCTGTTCGAGCTTGACGGCTGGCTGAAGAAGCTTGGCGACGACGGCAAGGACATCAAGGCCTACTTCGTCTCGGTCGATCCCGAGCGCGACACGCCGGCTGCCATGGACACCTATGTCAGCAACGTCTCCAATCGCATCACCGGCATCACCGGCGACCCCGACAAGGTCGCGGCCATGGCCAAGTCCTTCGGCATCTATGCGCGCAAGGTGCCGCTCGACGGCGGCGACTACACCATGGACCACACCGCCTCGGTATTGCTGCTGGATGGCAAGGGCGACTTCTTCGGCACCATCGCCTATGGCGAAAGCGGGGATACGGCGGTGGCCAAGCTGAAACGTCTTGCAGGCAAAGGCTGAAACGTCCACAAGCGCGGCTCAAGCGCCCTCTTTTCGGCCCTCTTTTCGGATTGTGAAGCACCATGAGCCAGACACGCCTTTACCTCACGGCCGGGCGCGGCGATGCAAGCCGCATCTTCGACGCTTTCGAGATTGAATTCGAGGAGGACGGCTTCCCGATCGCGGTGCTGGAAGTGGACGAGGAGCGCGACATCCAGGAAGTGTCGCTCTATGCCGACGGCGACATAGACGAAGCCGAGCGGCGCATGCGCAAGGTGCTGACCTCGCTTTCCCTCGACAAGGCGATCGGGCGCGAGACGCTGCCCGACGTCGACTGGGTGGCAAAGTCGCTGGAGGGGCTGAAGCCGGTGCGTGCCGGCGGCTTCGTCGTGCACGGCTCGCACGACCGGGACGAGCCCCGCGAAGGCGAGATGGGCATCGAGATCGAGGCCGGCCTTGCCTTCGGCACCGGCCACCACGGCACCACTTCGGGCTGCCTCGAATTGCTGGCGGAGGTCGCCCGGCAAGAGAAGCCGCGCAATGCGCTCGACCTCGGCACCGGCAGCGCCGTTCTGGCCATCGCCCTGGCAAAGCTCGCGCATATCCCAGTGCTGGCGACCGACATCGACCCGGTGGCGACCGAGGTTGCAGCCGGCAATGTGCGGCTCAACGAAGTATCCGACTATGTCGAAACCGAAACCGCAACCGGCTTCGACCACCCCGTCTTTGCCGCCCGCGGCCCCTTCGACCTGATCATCGCCAACATCCTGGCGGGGCCGCTGATCGAGCTTGCCCCCTCCGTTGCGCAGCATGTCACGCCTGGAGGCTCCATCGTGCTCTCGGGCATTCTGGAGCGGCAAGGCGATGGCGTGCGCTCGGCCTATGTCGGCCAGGGCTTCACCCATGTCCGAACCCTGCTGCGCGAGGGCTGGGTGACGCTGCATCTCAAGCGCTGAGCCAGCGGTTGCGCCGAGCCTTGGCGCTTCAGGATCAGCAGATTGCTCGGAAACCGGATTCCACTTTCAGGCGCGATGCTCTAGTTTTTGCGCCACGCTAGACACCCGCAACCGGAAGGCACCTCCGCCCATGTTCCAGACATTCGATTCGGCCAGCGACCCGTCCACCGCGGCAACCCGTGTCGCCAAACTGCGCGAATGGCTTGTCGCGCGCGAGCTCGACGGCTTCATCGTCCCGCGCGCCGACCAGCACCAGGGCGAGTATGTCGCGCCCGGCTCCGAGCGCCTTCGCTGGCTGACAGGCTTCAGCGGCTCTGCCGGTGTTGCGATCATCCTCGCCAACCGCGCCTTCATCTTCGTCGACGGCCGCTATCAGCTCCAGGTGCGCGAACAGGTCGACCTCGGCATATTCAGCATCGAGAACCTGATCGAAAATCCGCCCCCGGCGTGGATTCGCGAAAACCTCGGCAAGGGTGCGGAGATCGGCTTCGATCCCTGGCTGCACACGATCAGCGAAGTGAGCGCGCTGAAGAAGGCGGCTGCGAAAGCCGGCGCAACCCTGGTGCCGCTGGCCGACAACCCCATCGACGAGATCTGGACCGACCAGCCGGAGCCCCCCTTGGCCCCGGTCGAGATCCACCCCATCGCCTTTGCCGGCGAATTGGCCAAGGACAAGCTCGCCAGGCTCGCGGCCGCAATCGCCAGGGAAGGCGCCACCCACTGCGTGCTGACGGACCCGTCCTCGATTGCCTGGGCCTTCAACATCCGCGGTGGAGACGTGCCGCACACGCCGCTGGCGCTCGGCTTCGCCATACTCGCCGCCGACGGCAAGCATCGCCTGTTCATGGACGGCCGCAAGCTGTCCCGCAAGGTCGAGGCCTATCTCACCCAGCTTGCAGACCTGCGCGCGCCCGACATGCTCGAAGCCGACGTGATCGAACTGGCGAGAACCGGCGCCCGGATCGCGCTCGATCCCGTGCTTGCCGCCGACAAGCTGCGGGCGCTGGTGGAGGAGAATGGCGGCATCGTCGTTCTGGAGCCCGACCCGGCCCGCCTCCCCCGCGCCACCAAGAACCAGGCGGAAATCCAGGGCGCGCGCGCCGCGCACCGGCGCGACGGCGCCGCCGTGGCGAAACTCTTGTGCTGGCTCGATGCGCAGAAGCCGAACACGCTGGACGAGATCAAGATGGTCACGCAGCTCGAGGAGATGCGGCGTAGCGTCGGCGAAGAGACCCAGATGCCGCTGCGCGACGTCTCCTTCGACACCATCTCCGGCGCCGGCCCGAACGGCGCGATCATGCACTATCGCGTGTCGCGCGCCACCAACCGTCCGCTACGCGACGGCGAACTGTTCCTGCTCGATTCCGGCGCGCAATATCAGGACGGCACCACCGACATTACCCGCACAGTCGCCATTGGCCGGCCGACGGATGAAATGCGCGAGCGCTTCACCCTGGTGCTCAAGGGCATGATTTCCATTTCGATGCTGCATTTTCCGGTCGGCACGCGCGGCTGCGACATCGATGCCTTCGCGCGCATAGCGCTCTGGCAGCGGGGCCTGGACTTCGCCCATGGCACCGGCCACGGCGTCGGCTCCTATCTGGCCGTGCATGAAGGGCCCCAGCGCATCGCCAAGACCGGTACCGAGAAGCTGCTCGAAGGCATGATCCTGTCGAATGAGCCGGGCTACTACAAGGAAGGCCATTACGGCATCCGCATCGAGAACCTGATCCTCGTGACGGCCGCCAAGGCTCTCGAGGGCGGCGACCTTCCCGTCCATGGCTTCGAGACGCTGACGCTCGTGCCGATCGACCGAAGGCTGATAGACGCCGACCTGCTGGCGCCGGACGAACTGGAGTGGCTCAATGCCTACCACGTCCGCGTTCTGGCCGAGATCGGACCGATGGTGGACGGCGAAACGCTGAGGTGGCTGGAGAATGCGACCGCGGCGATCGGCTGAGTTGGAGCTCAGCCGATGAAGTGCCGCATGGCGATAAGCACTGCGGCACCGGCGAGGAACATGGTCAACAGGCCGCCGCGCAACGAGACGATCACCGCCACCGCAAGAGCTGCCAGCTCAGCGGGACCGGCCGACAGTGCGGCAGGCGCCACAAGCGTGGTCAGGACCGCGGCCGGCACGGCATTGAGCCCAGCCTCGACACGTGGATGGATGCGCTCGAAGCGCGAGATGACCAGATGCCCACCGATACGCGTCAGATAGGTCGCGACGGCGCCGGCAAAGATGATCCACAGTGTCGTGCTCATGACACCACCTCCACGGCTTCCTCGGTTTCGACGGTCTCGTCGGCTCTTACAGGTAGGGCTGCTGCAAGCATCACGCCTGCCAGCGCACCGATCGACACATGCCAGGGCGAACCGACCGTCTTGTAGGCGATCATCGAGGCTGCCGCACTGGCAATGACGATGGGCAGCCAGCGTGGGCGCTTGCGGAAGCTCATGACGAGCCCGAGGAAATAGATCGGCAACAGGAAATCAAGGCCGATGGCGTGGGGATCGGGGATCAGCCGCCCGAACAGCGCGCCCAGCGTGCTCTCGGCCAGCCAGAACACATAAATCGGCAACGCCAGGCCCATGTACCAGGCGAAGGTGACTTCTTCACCATTCTCGCCTTTGCGTTCGGCTTCGGCATATTGCGGATCGACGAGGAAGAAGTAGCCGATGGCCTGCTTCAACAGTGGCCAGTGGTCGATGCGCTTGCCCACCGCCGCCGAATAGAGAACGTGGCGGAAATTGACCGCGAAGATCGACAGAACGACGAGCCATGGCGCGACCTGATGGCCGAACAGTTCAATACCGACGAGCTGGCTCGCGCCGCCATAGATGGTCGCGCTCATCAGCGTGGCCTCGGCGACACTGAAGCCGTTGTCGATGGCGAGCGCTCCAAACAGGACGGCAAAAGGTGCGGACGCAACCACGACCGGAATGCTCAGTCGCGCGCCACGCCAGAATTCGCTTGCGCGCGCGCCTTCGGGAATGGCTTCGACAGACATGACTGCTCCGGGGAAAGAAACGTGTTTAGGTCAGCCAGACTGACATGTCACGTCAATTTGCTTGAGCAATGGATCAGCCGGGTTGATGCCAGTGGCACGGGGCCGGTCGGCTTCTAGCCCCTCCCCACCCGCTCGAACCAGGCATCCTCGTCAATGACCTCGATGCCGAGGTCGGTGGCCTGCTTCAGCTTGGAGCCCGCGCCCGGCCCCGCCACGACGAGATCGGTCTTCTTCGAGACGGATCCCGCGACCTTGGCCCCGAGCTTCTCGGCCATGGCCTTGGCTTCGTCGCGCGACATTTTTTCAAGCGCCCCGGTGAAGACGACCGTCTTGCCGGCGACCGGCGACGAGACCTCTCCCACCGGCTGCTCGTCGACCGGCGTGACTTCCTCTAGCAGCGCGTCGACGGCTTCGCGGTTGTGGTCCTCGGCGAAGAACTCGACCACTGCTTCTGCAACCACCGCGCCTATGCCGTTGATGCCGTTGATCTCCTGCCAGGCAGCGTTGCCGATATCGCCCTTGCCTTGCGGCATGACGGCGCTTTCGGCTGCCGTGCGCAGGGCAGAAAAACTCAAGAAATGCCGTGCCAGCCGCTTGGCGTTGGTTTCGCCGATATGCCGGATGCCCAGCCCGAACAGGAACCGCGAAAACTCCACCTGTCGCCGGTCGTCGATGGCCGCAAACAGTTTCCGTACCGAGACGGCACCAAAACCCTCGATGTTCTCGAGCTTGGTCAGCGATCTCTCTTGCCGCGCCTTCAGCGTGAAGATGTCGGCGGGGGAGCGGATGCGCAGAGCCGGGTCCTCGGCGTTGAAGAAGAATTCGATTTGCTTCTCGCCGAGCCCCTCGATGTCCAACGCGTTGCGCGACACGAAATGGCGCAGCCGTTCGACCGCCTGCGCCGGGCAGATCAGGCCGCCGGTGCAGCGCCGCACCGCCTCCCCTTCCTCGCGCACAGCGTGGCTGCCGCAGGCCGGACAGCGATCGGGGAAGACGTAAGGAACGGCGTGGGCGGGACGCCCTTCAAGCACGACATCGAGAATCTGCGGGATAACGTCGCCGGCACGCTGCACCACCACCGTGTCGCCGATGCGGATGTCGCGGCCCTCGCGGATCGGCTGGCCGTTGTTGCCGATGCCGCGGATGTAGTCCTCATTGTGCAGCGTAGCGTTGGTGACCACCACGCCGCCGACAGTGACAGGACGCAGACGCGCCACCGGCGTAAGCGCGCCGGTGCGGCCGACCTGGATATCGATGCCGGTAAGCACGGTGGTCGCCTTCTCGGCGGGGAATTTGTGCGCCGTCGCCCAGCGCGGGCTGCGCGAGCGAAAACCGAGTCGTTCCTGCAGGTCGAGCCGATCGACCTTGTAGACCACGCCGTCGATGTCATAGGGCAGTTCCGCACGCTCCGCCTCGATGGAACGGTAGTGCGCCAGAATGTCCTCGAGCGACCGGCAGCGGTCCATCAGGCTGTTGATGGGAAAGCCCCAATCGCCAAAGCGCTGCACGATATCATACTGGGTCTCTCCCAGCGGCTCGCTCGTCTCACCCCAAGCATAGGCAAAGAATCTCAGCGGCCGCGAACGGGTGACTTCCGGGTCCTTCTGGCGAAGGCTGCCGGCCGCCGAATTGCGCGGATTGGCGAAAACCTGGCCGGTCTCGGCCATGCGCTGGTTGAGCGCGAAGAAATCGTCGCGGCGCATATAGACCTCGCCGCGCACCTCCACCACATCAGGCGCATCCTTGGGCAACTGATGCGGGATTTCCCTGATGGTGCGGATATTGGCGGTGACGTTCTCGCCCGTGGTGCCGTCGCCGCGCGTAGCTGCCGTCACCAGCCTGCGGTTTTCATAGCGAAGCGACATCGACAGGCCGTCGATCTTGGGCTCGGCGGTGAAGATCAACTCCCGGTCGGCGGGCCACGTCAGAAAGCGGCGCACGCCGGCGATGAAATCGACCACATCCTCATCGGTGAAGACGTTGTCGAGCGAGAGCATCGGCACCGCATGGACGACCTGGCCAAATGCCGGGCTCGGTCGCGCGCCAATTCTCTCAAGCCTGCTAGCTAGCTCCGAGAACTCCTGACTTGCTGAAGTGAGAGCGCCGACAAATCTTCTTAAATCATCATAGACGGCATCGGAAAATATAGGGGCGTCATTGATATAATAGGCTTCATCCGCTTCGGCGAGAAGTGTTTGAGCAGCCACGATAGCCCGCGATATATCCTCAATTACAGGAACATCCAAAGTCATATTCCTGAGCTTCGCTTTCCCTGAAGCAAACTCAACAATGTGCCTCGATAAATAATTTGACAATATATCTTGAACTTCATCGGGGAGGCGCGTCACAAACTCGGAGACGTCTGCCTTATACGCATTTGGCCACCCCTGAATAATATGGTCACTTATGATAGACGATCGAGGTCTAGAGTCGGTATTGCTATAATTTCGTATCATTTAAAGACCTCTCGGGTCATGCTTGGAAACGCACCACCCAGCTTCCCAGATAGCGAGTTCGACAGTTGTTTCCAAGGCGAGCCATGTTGACGCGAATCCAACCATGGTTAGATCCGTAAACTATTTCGCTTCGAGCCGTACTCAAGCCCTCAATGTCAGGAGGCAACGGCCTCGGCATTCTCGCGCAGCAGCCGCTCGGCCGCCGCGCGCGCTTCGTCGGTGATGGTCGCGCCGGCCAGCATGCGGGCGATTTCCTCCTGACGTGCATTGCGATCCATCTCGGCGATGCTGGTGGAAACCTGCTCCGCGCTGCCCGATTTCGCGATCAGGAAATGGGTGTGTGCCCGTGCCGCCACCTGCGGCGCATGCGTGACCGAAAGCACCTGCACGCGGTTGGCCAGACGCGCCAGGCGTTGGCCTATGGCGTCGGCAACGGCACCACCGACCCCTGTGTCGATCTCGTCGAAGACCAGCGTCGGCGCCGAGCCGCGGTCGGCCAGCGCCACCTTCAGCGCCAGCAGGAAGCGGGACAGTTCGCCGCCGGAGGCGATCTTCATCATCGGGCCCGGCTTGGTGCCCGGATTGGTGCGCACCCAGAACTCGATGAGATCGATGCCCTCTTCCTGCCGATTGTCTGGCTCGGCGCTCATCTCGACGATGAACTCGGCCCGCTCCAGCTTCAGCGCCGGCAACTCGGCCATCACCGCATTGCGCAGCCCGAGCGCGGCAGTCTTGCGCAGTTCCGACAGATGCGCAGCCACGCCGTCATAGGCATCGCGTGCGGCCACCGCTTGCTTTTCCAGCACCTGCAGACGCTCCTCGCCCGCATCGAGGTCGGTAAGATCGGCCGCCATCGTGTCGCGCAGCCGGGCCAGATCGTCCACCTGCACATTGTGCTTGCGCGCGGCCGCGCGCAGCGCGAACAGTCGTTCCTCGGCCTTCTCCAGCCGTTTCGGATCGTATTCGGTTGCCCGAAGCGCCGCATCCACGCCAGATTGAGCGGCATCCAGCGACAGCATCGCCTCGTCCAGCGACGTCACCACATCGTCAAGCAGGCCGGGCACCTCGCCAGCCTTGCGCTGCAGGCGCCGAAGCAGGCTGGCTAGCTGCGGCAACGGCGAATTGGAGCCGGACAGCACGTCCTGCGCATCCTGAATATCGCTGGCGATCTTTTCGGCGCGCATCATGGCCGTGCGCACCTCGGCCAGCTCCGCCTCCTCGCCCGGCTGCGGGTCGAGCTGCGACAGCTCCGCGACCGCCGCGCGCAGATAGTCGGCCTCGCGCGCAGCCGCCTCGACGCGGGCGCGATGGCGCGCGAGTTCCTGCTCGCAGTCGCGCCAGCGTCGCCAGGCTTCGGCACAGGCCCGCACCTCGCCAAGATGCCCCCCGAAGGAATCGAGCACGTCGCGGTGCGCACCGGCATCCACCAGTGCGCGGTCGTCATGCTGGCCATGGATCTCGACCAGCGCGCGGCCGATGTCGCGCATCAGGGTGACGCTGGAAGGCTGGTCGTTGACGAAGACGCGGGTGCGCCCGTCGGCCGTCTGCACGCGCCGCAGGATGATGTCGCCATCGTCGTCGAGGGCATTGTCGATCAGGATCTGCCGAGCGGGGTGGTTGCGCGGCACGTCGAAGACCGCAGACACCTGCCCCTGCGTGGCGCCATGGCGCACGAGCGAGGCATCGCCCCGCGCGCCCAGCGCCAGCGACAAGGAATCAAGAAGGATGGACTTGCCCGCGCCGGTCTCGCCGGTCAGCACCGACAAGCCGGACACAAAATCGATGTCCAGCTTCTCGATGAGAACGATATCGCGGATCGACAGCCTCGAGAGCATCTCTCCCCGCTGCTATCAGGCGCCGGTGATAAGCTTTCCGGCCTTGGATAGCCACGAGCCGGCATTTTCGCGCGGCTCCAGCCCGCCGGACTGCAAGAGCTTGTACGTGTCCTTGTACCACTGGCTGTCGGGGTAGTTCTGCCCCAGGACAGCGGCCGCAGTCTGCGCCTCGGAAGTCAGGCCCATCGCGTAATAGCTCTCGGTGAGACGCGCAAGCGCCTCCTCGATATGCCGCGTGTTGGAATAGTTCTCGACCACGAAGCGGAAACGCTTGACGGCCGCGATGTATTCGCGCCGCTCCAGATAGTAGCGTCCGACCTGCATCTCCTTGCCGGCGAGCTGGTCGCGGGCAAAGCGGATCTTTTCCTTGGCGTCGTCGACATATTCGGAATCGGGCCAGCGGGTGACCACTTCCTGCATCGCCTCGATGGCGCGGCGCGATTCCTTCTGGTCCTGCGTCACGTCGCGAATCTGGCGGAAATAGCAGAGTCCAACGATGTACTGCGCATAGGCCGCGTCGGGGGTCGACGGATAGAGCGCGAGATAGCGCTTGGCCGAGGTGACCGCGTCGTCGTAGTTGCCCTGGCGATAGTTGGCGAAAGCGCCCATGACCATCGATTTGCGGGCATATTCGGAATACGGATGCTGGCGGTCGATGGCGTCGAACTTTTTGCTGGCCTCCTTCAGGCGGCCGGCGTTCAGATTGGCCAGACCCTGGTTGTAGAGCACATCGGCCGGGTCGGTCTGGTCGACATAGGTCGACAGGTCGACGTCCTTGTCCGAAGACATGCAGGCCGAGAGGAAAAGCGGCGCGGAAAGCACCGAAAACGCCAGAAGGGCAGCGCGCGCCGGCTTCGACTGTACAGCTCGCTCAAAAACCATGGTCTGATTCTGCCCCTCTCGGCGTGACTATACTCAATGGCCCGCAGTCATAGATCACAACTGCCCCTGGACGGCAACGCTATCGCCATCCATTCGCGCATTTTTGTGGCGCTTCCACAGCTTCGCCGGAATTCGCGCACCGTCCGGGCACAACCTATTTGCAGGTCCCGAATACACGCCTTGCGGCCTCACACCACCCAGGGCGTGTAGACTGGCGCGTTGACGGCAATCATCTCGGCCGAACGCCCCCGCTCGCGGCGGCTCGTCTCGACGATTTCAAAGGCCGAACGATCCGACAGCAGGTGCCGCAGCGCCGCAGCGTTGAGCCGGTGGCCGCCGCGATAGGAGCGGAAGCAGCCGATGAAGCGCGCACCGGCAAGCGCCAGGTCGCCCATGGCGTCGAGCGTCTTGTGGCGCACGAATTCGTTGGAATAGCGCAGGCCTTCCATGTTGATGACGCGGCCGTCATCGCCGATCACCACCGAGTTCTCCAGTGAGGAACCCAGCGCATAGCCGGCTGCCCAGAGGCGCTCGACGTCCTTCATGAAGCCAAAGGTACGGGCGCGCGCGATCTCCTTGCGGAACACGTCGGCAGTGATGTCGGCGGCAAAGGACTGGCGACCGATGGCGGCGCTCTCAAAGTCAATCTCGACCTCGAAACGCGTTCCTCCATAGGGACGGAACTCCGCCCAGGACGCGCCCGCCTCGATGCGCACCGGCTTGAGCACGCGTATATAACGGCGCTTGGCCGCGAGCGTCTCGATGCCGGCCTGCTCGATGGCCTCGACGAACTGGATGGCGCTGCCGTCAAGGATCGGCACTTCGCTGCCGTCGATCTCGACGATCAGATTATCGATGCCAAGGCCGAACACCGCTCCCATGATGTGCTCAACCGTGCCGACATGAATGCCGGCCGGATCGCCAAGAAGGGTGGACAGATCGGTAGAGCCGACCTCGGAAGCCAGGGCGCGCAATTCGCGGCCGCCGGCACAATGGAAAACAATTCCGGTATCCGCATCGGCGGGCAAGAAAGTCAGGGAAACAGGTTTACCGCTGTGGACGCCGACGCCCGAAAGCATCGCGCGCGTCTTCAGCGTCGTCTGATAGTCGTACAAATGAATCCCCATGTGCCCGTTTCAGCCCATGTCCGCTAGAGTCTGGCGGTCTCGGCCTTTGGTCTTTGTCGGGGGAAAGGAACACGTCCCCGCTGATTCCCACTCTCCGACTCTACGATGGCCGGAAGATAGTAGCGACGCCAGGATACTCCAAATCACGGTTTTTAACTTGGTGTAACGAGATTCCCCTTACCTACACCTCACGCAACCATCTGTTTTCACTGTACTTTTAACAAAAAGGGCAGGCACCGAGGTGCCTGCCCTTTTTGGTCGGTTACATACCGGCGCCCGCTCAGTTGGCCTGGCGGCGCAGGAAGGCCGGAATCTCCAGCTGATCGTCATCCTGGACCCGCGACTGCGGCGTCAGGCGGCCGTGGTCGTCGAGCTGGCCGCGGCGCGGCGCATAGAGCTGCGCATCCTGGCTGGCCATGCGACGCATCTCCGGCGCCTGCTGGCGCAGCTTCGGCTCGCGCGCCTGTGCCGGCTGCAGGCGGGCAGGCTCTTCCTCGCGGCGGGTAAGGCCGTTGGTCAGGCGCTTCAGCAGGCCCATCGGACCGCGGTCTTCATGATGCTGCTCGGCCGGACGGGTCTTGGCCTGCACCTCGGCCTGCACCATCGGCGGGAAGTCCTCGACGCGGGGCATGCGCGGCTGGGGCGCGGCCATGACCGGCTCCTGCTGCAACTCACGCTGCGACGCGGGCGCCGACATGGGCTGATGGTGAGCGACCGGCTGCTGCATCACCGGATGCGGCTGGACGGGCTGCGGCGGAGCCTGGAACAGCTTGCTCTGCGGGCGGAAGTCTTCGGCAGCCGGAGCCGGGGCCGCGCGCGGTGCTGCCATCGCAGCGGCAGCGGCATTCGCTTCGGCCATGCGGATCGCATCGGCGACCGGGTCGGCGGAGCGAGGCTCGAGGCGCGGCGCCTCCTGAACCGGAGCCATTGCCGGCCGATTCTCGGGCATGGCAGCGACCGGACGCGGTGCCGGCTTCAGCGGCTGGCGGATGGCGATCGGCGTGGCGGCGATATCGGCTGCCGACTTGTCGATGCCGGTCGCCACGACCGAGACGCGGATGACGCCTTCGAGTTCTTCATCGAAGGTCGCGCCGAGGATGATGTTGGCATCCTGGTCCACTTCCTCACGGATGCGGGTCGCAGCCTCGTCGACCTCGAACAGGGTCAGGTCGCGACCGCCGGTGATGGAGATCAGCAGGCCCTTGGCGCCCTTCATCGACGTCTCGTCGAGCAGCGGGTTGGCGATCGCGGCTTCGGCGGCGGCCATTGCACGGCCCTCGCCCGAGGCTTCGCCGGTGCCCATCATGGCCTTGCCCATCTCGCGCATCACCGAGCGGACGTCGGCGAAGTCGAGGTTGATCAGGCCTTCCTTGACCATCAAGTCGGTGATGCAGGCAACGCCGGAGTAGAGCACCTGGTCGGCCATCGCGAAGGCGTCGGCGAAGGTGGTCTTGTCGTTGGCGAGGCGGAACAGGTTCTGGTTCGGGATGACGATCAGGGTGTCGACGCACTTCTGCAGTTCTTCGATGCCCATATCGGCCGTCTTCATGCGGCGCTGGCCTTCGAAGTGGAACGGCTTGGTGACGACGCCGACGGTGAGGATGCCCTTTTCACGGGCGGCGCGGGCGACGACGGGAGCTGCACCGGTGCCCGTGCCGCCGCCCATGCCGGCGGTGACGAAGCACATGTGGGTATTGGCAAGGTGGTCGATGATCTCGTCGATGCATTCCTCGGCGGCGGCGCGACCGACCTCAGGCTGCGAGCCGGCACCGAGGCCCTCGGTGACATGCGCTCCAAGCTGGATCAGGTGCTCGGCCTTGGACATGGTCAGCGCCTGCGCGTCGGTATTGGCTACCACAAATTCCACGCCGCGAAGCCCCGCAGTGATCATGTTGTTGACAGCGTTGCCGCCGCCGCCGCCGACACCGAACACGGTGATGCGCGGCTTGAGCTCGGTGATGTCCGGCTTCTGCAGATTGATCGTCATAATCCTCGTCCTTTTGCCTTTCCCGCCGCTGCGCCGCGCGGCCACCTATGGGGGCTGCCCCCGTCAAACCCTAGTCAAACTCTAGAAACTGTCTTTCAACCACTGACTCATGCGATGCAGTTTCCCGCCCGTCCCGGTCATGCGGAACCGGGAGATATTGTGAAGCTGATTGATCTCGAAGCTCGCCACTTGCGGATAGATCAGCAGGCCGACCGCAGCCGCGAATGCCGGCCCCTTCGCCGCCTCCGGCAGGCCGGCGACACCGAGCGGGCGACCGATGCGCACATTGCGACCGAGAATGCGACGCGCCGCTTCCGGCAGACCCGCCAGTTGGCTTGCGCCGCCGGTCAGCACCACGCGCTTGCCCACCGCGTTGCCGTAGCCCGACTTGTTCAGGCGGTCGCGCAGGATCTCCAGCGTCTCTTCGATGCGGGCGCGGATGATGCGCGTCATCACCGAGCGCGGCACCTGCAGCGGCACGTCCGTCTCATCCGCGCCAATCGGCTGGATGGTCACCAGATCGCGGTCGTCAGAGCTGCCGGGCAGTGCCGAGCCGTGCATGACCTTCAGCCGCTCGGCATCCTCGAGACGGGTCGAAAGCCCCTTGGCCATGTCCATGGTGACATGGTTGCCGCCGATCGGAATGGCGTCGGCGTGGACGAACTTGCCGTCGGCGAAAACGGAGATCGTGGTCGTGCCACCGCCCATGTCGATGCAGGCAGCGCCCATTTCGAGTTCGTCGTCGACCAGGGCCGCCAGCCCGCTGGCGTAGGGCGTCGCCACCATGCGCTCGACCGACAGATGCGAGCGGTTGATGCAGAGTTCGAGGTTGCGCAAGGGCGCGGCATCGCCCGTCAGCACATGCATGTCGACGCCGAGCGTCTCGCCCACCATGCCGCTCGGATCGCGCACGCCGCGCTCGGCATCCAGCGAGAAGGCAACGGGAAGCGCATGCACCACTTCACGCTCCGCCCGCAACGCCTGCTTGGCTCCCGCCGCCAGGACACGCTTGATGTCGCCTGCCGAAGCTTCGTGACCGCCGAGATTGATCGTTGCCGAAAAAGTCTGGCTCTTCAGGCGCCCCGCCGTCAGATTGACGATGAGCGAATCCACGGTCAGGCCGGCCATGCGCTCGGCCGCATCGACGGCCAGCCGTACCGCATGCTCGGCCCTGTCGAGATCGACGACGACGCCGGACTTCACGCCCTGCGACTTCTGATGGCCGATGCCGATCACCCTGGCCTGATGGGTGCGCGCGCGCAGCAACTGGCTGTCGGCTGCCGGCTTCAGCATGGCAACAATGCAGCAGACCTTGTTCGAGCCGACATCGAGTACGGTTACGATGCCGGAGCGACGCGAGTCGCCATCCTTTCGACCGCCGAGCAGGCTCATATTCTTCTCTCCGGCTTGCCCTTGACGCCCTTTTGCTCGGTAAGCGCGGCATCGCGGCGCAGCATGGCCTCCGGCGTCAGCTGGACGACCAGACGGTCGCTCAGGCGCATGTCGACGGCTGCGATATCACGCGAAAGAAGCCCGACCTCGCGGTCCATGTTGACGAGATCGGCAAGCGCCAGATCCTCACCGTCTTCCGGCAACTTGACGGTGATTCCGTTCTCCAGCCACAGATCCCAGCGCCGCTCGGAGACGCGGATATAGCCCTTCACGCGCGAGGCGAGTTCGGGATAGCGCCGCATCTTGGCAAGAAAATCGGCTGCATTGCCGGCAGCCCCATAGCCAACGACGAGCGGCAGGGCGACATGGCGACCACCGGTGAACGGCGCAATCACCCTGCCATCCCGCTCAACGACGAACAGCTCGTTGCCGCGTTGCCAGACAGCGAAGGGCTTGCGCTCCTCGATCTTCACTTCCAGCGTATCGGGATAGACCTTGCGGACGGAAGCGACCTCAACCCAAGGCAACTCGGCGATACGCTCGCGTGCCTTGTCGGCATCGAAACCGATCAGCGAGGTCCAACCATCGAGACCCAGCTTCTCGAGGACGTCGATTTCGGAGGTCTCATGATGACCGACCACACGAATCTGATCGACCGCGAATCCGCTTCTAGCCGTGATCGCTTGAACCACGGCCGGCATATGGCCGCCCTCATAGGCGCCATAGACACCAGTGGCGGCGAGAAACACTGCGGATAAAATGGTCGCCGCAAAGCGCGGCGCCGTGAAGTCACCCTTGAACAGGCGAGCCAGGACGCGCACCGGCTTGCGCAGCCAGCGCGGCAGCACGAAGCCGTCGGCCGAAAAGAGCACGCCGAACAGGCCAGACCTAGCCCTCCGCATCCTCCTCATCTGTCCCGACCTCAACGCGAACACGAAGCGTCCTCCACAATCCATCTCAAAAGCTCACCGAACGAATGCCCCGCCTGCGCAGCAATCTCCGGCACCAGCGACGTTGGCGTCATACCCGGTTGGGTGTTCACTTCGAGCCAGATGACCTCGCCATTTTCGGAATGGCGGTCGTCGTAGCGGAAGTCCGACCGGGAGACGCCCCGACACCCAATTGCTTGATGAGCCTTCAGCGCCAGTGTCTGTATTTTTTGGTAAATATTCGGTGAAACTTTCGCCGGGCATTCGTGCTTTGATCCGCCCGGAACATATTTTGAATCGTAATCGTAGAAGGAATGCCCCGTCGGGATGATCTCGCAGACGCCGAGGGCGACATCCCCCATGACAGCGCAAGTCAGCTCGCGCCCATGGACATACCGCTCCACCATGACGGTATCGCCATAGAGCCACTCCGGCGAACCGATCACCTGCGGCGGGTGGGATTGATCCTCCTTGACGATCACCACCCCGAAGCTCGACCCCTCGTTGACCGGCTTCACCACATAAGGCGGCTTCATCGGGTGCTGATTGCCGATCGAGAATCGGCCCACGGTCTTCGATTCCGCCACCGGAACGCCGACCGCCTTGACCACCTGCTTGGCCTTGTCCTTGTTCATCGCCAGCGCGGACGCCAGGACGCCGGAATGCGTATACGGGATCGCCAAATATTCGAGGATGCCCTGGATGGTGCCATCTTCACCGAAGGGACCATGCAGCGCATTGAACGCAACGTCCGGCTTCAACTCGGAGAGGACGGAGGAGACGTCGCGCCCGACATCGACTCGCGTAACGCGATAACCGACTTCTTCGAGCGCATCGGCACAAGCATTGCCCGATGAAAGGGACACAGGCCGCTCGGACGAGAAACCACCCATCAAGACAGCCACATGCTTCGAAGTCATTTTCTCGCAGTCCCTCTTCGACTGGGCTTCCCAACCACACATTTCTGAAATGAGTCCGAGTCTTCCGGCAGGCACCCCTCCAGACGGAAAACGCGTCGACCGCGTCCAAACGACTCAAATCAGGAAACGCTTTTGCCCAAAGAATCAGAGAGTTGATTCGGTGGCAAGCCCTTAGGATTCAAGATGATTCAAATTTTGCATAAATTGAGTCGATCCGTCCGCGAGCTCGCTTCGGGAACGGATGCCCGCCGCACAACGGCGGGTCATCTCATAGAAGTCGGCCCAGGAATTCCTGCACCTCGCGCCCCGGCCTGAAGTCGCCGATGCGCTTGATTTCCCAGTGCAGCCTGATGCCGGAGTTCTCCAGAACGCGCGCGCGCACCGTCTCGCCGAGATATTCGAGGTCATAGCCGGCGGCGTTGCCGGTGTTGATCATGAAATTGCAATGCATCGGCGACATCTGCGCCCCGCCGATCATCAACCCACGACATCCCGCGCGGTCGATTTCCTTCCAGGCCGAAGTGCCTTCCGGGTTCTTGAAGGTCGAGCCGCCGGTCTTCTCGCGGATCGGCTGCACCGTCTCGCGATGGTGCTGGACGGCATCCATGGCAGCGCGGATCGCTTCCGGCTCCTCCGGATAGCCTTCGAACAGGGCCGACGTGAAAATGAGGTCGGCCGGCACCGAGGAGTGCCGGTAGGAATAACCCATGTCGGCATTCGACAGCACATGCAGATTGCCCTGCCGGTCGAGCGCACGCACTTCCACGACGCGTTCGCGCGTCTCGACGCCATTGGCGCCCGCATTCATTCGCAGCGCACCGCCGATGCTGCCGGGTATGCCGTGGTAGAAATGGAAACCGCCGATACCGGCCTCCAGCGCAACGGCCGCCACGCGCTTGTCGGGCACGGCTGTCCCGGCCCGGATCTGCGTCGGTGAAATCGCCTCGACCTCGCCGAACCCCTTGGCGGAGAGGCGCACCACGAACCCACGGACGCCCCCTTCCCGCACGAGCAGGTTGGAGCCGATGCCGACGATCGTCAGCGGTATCTCTTCCGGCACGGCCTTGAGAAAGGCAGCAAGATCCTCCTCGTCCGCGGGCTGGAAGAGCACGTCGGCCGGTCCACCGGCCCGGAACCAGGTGATCTTCTCCATCTCCGCGTCCGGCGTGATGCGTCCGCGGAGCCCCGAAAGGCGGTCGCCAAGCTTGGCAAGCAGCGTCTCGCCCTTCGTCATGCCGCCTCCCCACCGAGTTCCTTCGGCAGCGCATAGGCCCACTGGGTGATGTTGCCCGCTCCGAGAAAGACGACGAAATCGCCGGGCTTGGCAATTTCGCGCACGGCCGGAGCGATTGCGCCCGGGCCCTCGATATAGCGCGCATCGCGATGACCGCCGGCGCGGATGCGAGAGGCGAGTGCTTCCGAATTGGCGCCGTCGATCGGTTCCTCGCCGGCCGCATAGACCGGCGCGATCATGACGGTGTCGGCATCGTTGAAGCAGGCCGAAAAATCGTCGAACAGGTCATGCAGTCGCGTGAAGCGATGCGGCTGGGCGATGGCGATGACGCGGCCCTGGCAGGCGTCGCGCGCCGCCCTCAGAACCGCCTTGATCTCGACCGGATGGTGGCCGTAGTCGTCGAACACCTGCACGCCGTTCCAGCTGCCGGTCGGGGTGAAGCGCCGCTTTACGCCGCCGAAGGAGGACAGCCCCTTCTTGATATCGTCAGCCGTCAGGCCGAGCTCATGCGCGACCGCGATTGCCGCCGTGGCGTTCGAGACGTTGTGGCGGCCGGGCATCGGCAGGCGCAGATCGGCGATGACCGTGTGGTCGCCGGTCTTGCGGTCGCGGATGACGACGTCGAACAGCGAAACGGCGCCATCCATGCGGTGGCGCGTGAAGCGGACGTCGGCCTGCGTGTTCTCGCCATAGGTGATGACGCGGCGGTCCTCGATGCGCGCCACCAGCGCCTGCACCTCGGGATGATCGGTGCACATCACGCCGAAGCCGTAGAACGGCACGTTCTCGACGAACTGACGGAACGCCGCGCGCACCTTGTCGAAGGACCCGTAATGGTCGAGGTGCTCCGGATCGATGTTGGTGACGACGGCGATGTCGGCCGGCAGCTTCAGGAAGGTGCCGTCGCTCTCGTCGGCCTCCACCACCATCCAGTCGCCCTCGCCCATGCGGGCGTTGGTGCCGTAGGCATTGATGATGCCGCCGTTGATCACGGTCGGGTCGAGGCCGCCGGCCTCGAGCAGCGCGGCCACCATCGAGGTGGTGGTGGTCTTGCCGTGCGTGCCGCCGATGGCGATCGCCTGACGGAAGCGCATCAGCTCGGCCAGCATCTCGGCGCGCCGAACGATCGGCAGCGGCTTCTCGCGCGCCGCGATCAGCTCGGGGTTGGTCTTCTTGATCGCCGTGGAGACCACCACGACCTCGGCATCGCCGAGATTCTCGGCCCGATGGCCCACGAAGCACTCGATGCCCTTTTCGCGCAAGCGCTGGACATTGGCGCTGTCGGCCTGATCGGAGCCCTGAACCCTGTAGCCAAGATTGTGCAGCACCTCGGCGATACCGCTCATGCCGATGCCGCCGATACCGATGAAATGCACGAGGCCGATCGTCTGCCGCATCTTCATGGCCGCATCCCTTCCTTGATCTGTCCGATAGGTTTCCGCGCCGCAATAGCCTCTGTCAGGTCGGCAAGCAACCGTACTGCATCCGGCCGGCCGGCTGCAGTGGCTGCCTGTGCCATCGATTTCAGCCTGTCCGGATCGGAGATGAGGTCGGCTAACAACCGCGACAGCGCTTCCACCGAAAGCGTCGCCTGATGGTGCACCTCCGCCCCGCCCATTGCCGCCAGGGTCGCCGCATTCGCCGCCTGATCGTGATCGAGCGCATGCGGATAGGGCACCAGGAGCGCCGGGCGTCCGATCACCGCGATTTCCGACACGGTCGACGCACCCGAGCGGGCGATGACCAGATGCGCGGAACCGATGCGCGCCGCCATATCGGAGAAGAAGGGAGACACCTCGGCCTTTATGCCAAGTTCGGCATAGGCGGCCATGACGCGCGCCACGTCCGGTTCGCGTGCCTGCTGCACGACGCTCAGCCGCTTGCGCAACGCCTCGGGCAGCGCCGCTATCGCCGGCGGAACCGCATCGGAGAAGAACTGCGCACCCTGGCTCCCGCCGAAGACGAGCAAGCGGAACGGCTCGCCTGTGCCAGACGGCGCATAGGGCGTGTGCGCCGCCTCCAGCACGGCCGGCCGCACCGGATTTCCGGTCGTCATCGTCTTGCCCGCGAACGCACCCGACTGCCCGTCGAGGAACCCGCCGGCGATTGCCGTCACCCGCGCGGCCAGCGCCTTGTTGGCGCGGCCCATCACGGCGTTCTGCTCGTGAACCAGCGTCGGCACGTGGCGGCGGGTTGCGGCATAGACGGGCGGCAGCGTCGGATAGCCGCCGAAGCCGACCACGACCGCAGGCCTGATCGCGCGGATCAGGTCGTTCGACTGGCGAAAGCCGCGCCAGATGCTCCAGAACGAGCCCAGCAGCTTGATCGGATTGCGCGAGGAGATGGTGGCCGAGGCGATCGGGTGCACCGTCTTGCCCGGAAAATTGCCGGCATAGCGCCCCGCACGTTCGTCGGTGGCGAGGTGGACTTCCCAGCCTCGCGCAATCAGCTCATGCGCCAGCGCCTCGGCCGGAAACAGGTGACCGCCGGTACCGCCGGCGGCAAGGAGAACAGTCTTACTGGCCATGTCATTCCGCCGAAAGGGCGTGACGGGAGAACCCCGGGGAGCCGAGTTGTTTGCGCCGCTCGGGCCGCTTGCGCGTGAGCGCCAGCACCATGCCCATCGAGATCGCGATGGCGATCTGCGAGGAGCCGCCATAGGAGATGAAGGGCAGCGTCATGCCCTTGGCCGGCATGAGCTGGAGGTTGACGCCCATATTGATCACCGATTGCAGGCCGAAGACGACGACCAGACCGGCAACGGCATAGCGGGTGAAGTCGTCGTGCTCCTTCAACGCGATGTTCAGGCCGCGCAGCACGATGAAGGCGAACAGAAACATGATGAGCAAGCACATCACGATACCGAATTCCTCGCCGGCCACGGCGAACACGAAGTCGGCATGACTATCGGGGATGACACGCTTGACCGTGCCCTCGCCCGGACCGACCCCAAGGAAGCCGCCGTTGATCAGGGCCTCGCGGCCCATGTCGACCTGGAAGGTGTCGCCCTCGCCCGTCAGGAAGCGATCGATACGGCCGGCGACGTGCGGAAAGATCGTGTAGGCAGCCACCAATCCACTGGCGCCGAGGGCACCCAGGACGATGATCCATAGCCACGGCAAGCCAGCCATGAAGAACATCACGCCCCACGTTCCCAGCGCCAGCATCGTCTGGCCGAGGTCGGGCTGCGCCACAAGCAGGGCAAGGACAATGCCCAAGAGTATCATGGCGAAAAGATTGCCGGGAATATCGGGCTGGCGCGCATGCTCGGCAAACAGCCAGGCGCAAACGATGACGAAGGCCGGCTTGAGGAATTCGGAAGGCTGAATGGAAACGCCGGCAAAGGAAACCCAGCGCCGCGCACCCTTGACCTCGACACCGACATAGAGAACCGCGACCATCAGGAGCAGCGACAGGCAAAGCATGATCAGCGCCATGCGCCGCACCTCGCGCGCCTCCAGGAAGGAGACGGCGAGCATCACCCCCAGCGCCGGGACGGTGAAGAAAATCTGGCGCGTCGCGAAATGGAAGCTGTCGAGGCCGATGCGCTCGGCCACCGCCGGGCTCGCGGCGAAGGACAGGACAATGCCCAGCCCCATCAACGACAGGAAGGCTGCGAGAAACCAGCGATCGATTGTCCGCCACCAGACGGCGACGGGGCTCCTGTCGAGACGGCTTGCCATTATCGTGTCCCTCCGATCGGCTTAACCTTGTCGATCGCGGCCACGGCCTCTTTGAAGGCGTCACCGCGCACTTCGAAATTCTTGAACTGATCGAAACTCGCGCAGGCCGGCGAGAGCAGCACAACCGCCTCGCCGGAATCGTCGAGCGCGGCATCGTGCGCCGCGTGTTCCACGGCCGCCGCCAGCGTGCCGGAAATCTCGTAAGGCACGGCCTCGCCGAGCGTCGCCGAGAAGGCGGGCGCGGCCTCGCCGATCAGATAAGCCTTGGCGATGCGCGGGAAGAAGCTGCGCAGCGGCTCGATGCCGCCCTCCTTCGGCAAGCCGCCCGCAATCCAGTAAATGCGCGGGAAGCTCGACAGCGCCGGCGCCGAGGCATCGGCGTTGGTCGCCTTGGAATCGTTGATGAACAGCACGTGATCCTTGCGGCCCACCTGTTCCATGCGGTGCGCAAGGCCGGGGAAACTTTCGAGACCGGACTGGATTTCGCCAAGGTCGAGCCCGACCTTGAGGCAGGCCACCACGGCGGCAAGCGCGTTCTGCGCGTTGTGCTGCCCGCGCAGCGAGCCGATGCCTTCCAGGAAGCCGATGCGGCTGTAGCGGCCGTGCACGGCCTCCATCAGGTCGGTGCCGTCGGCGAAATAGCCGTCGGTCAGCGGCAGTCGCTTGGAAATGCGCACGACATCCTTGCCGGCTTTCTCGAGGCGGTCGGCGATCTGCGCGCAATAGATGTCGTCGATGCCGATGATGGCGGTCTCGCTGCCGGCAACCAGCCGCTCCTTGATCGATGCGTAGTGCTGCATCGTGCCATGGCGGTCGAGATGATCGGGCGTCAGGTTGAGCAGCACGCCGGCGGTGGGATTGATCGAGGGCGCCAGGTCGATCTGATAGGACGAGCACTCCACGACATAGTGCCGGCCGGGCTGCGGCGGGTCGAGCGTCATGACGGCGCGGCCGATATTGCCGCCCATCTGCGCGTCGCGCCCGGATGCCTTGATGATGTGCGCCGTCAGCGCCGTGGTGGTCGACTTGCCGTTGGTGCCGGTAATGGCGATGAAGGGCGCATCCGGCGCACGCGCCGTGCGCTCGCGCGCGAACAGCTCGATATCGCCGATCACCTCAACGCCGGCGCCGCGCGCCAGCTCCACCGTCCAGTGCGGCTTTGGGTGCGTCAGCGGCACACCGGGCGAAAGCACGAAGGAGGAGAAGCCGCTCCAGTCGGCCTGGCGCAGGTCGCCGGTGCCGATGCCTTCTGCCTGGGCCTTCGAGACGCTTTCGGGGTTGTCGTCCCAGGCAAGCACCTCGGCCCCGCCTTCGATCAGGGCGTGTGCCGTCGCGATGCCCGAGCCGCCAAGCCCGAAGAGCGCGACGCGTCTGCCGTGAAAGGAAGTCGCCGGGATCATGCTCACCTCAGCTTGAGGGTCGACAGGCCGATCAGCGCCAGGATGACGGCGATGATCCAGAAGCGGATCACCACCTGGCTTTCGGTCCAGCCGAGCTTTTCGAAGTGATGGTGGATCGGCGCCATCAGGAACACGCGCCGGCCGGTCATCTTGAAGAAACCGACCTGGATGATGACCGACAGCGCCTCCATCACGAACAGGCCACCGATAATAGCGAGCACGATCTCGTGCTTGGTGGCGACGGCGACGGTGCCGATGAGACCGCCGAGCGCCAGCGACCCGGTGTCGCCCATGAAGATGGCGGCCGGCGGCGCATTGAACCAGAGAAAGCCGAGGCCGGCGCCAATGACCGCACCGAGGATGACTGCCAGTTCGCCGGTGCCGGGCACGAAATGGATCTGCAGATATTCGGCGAAGACCGCGTTACCGGAGAGATAGGCGATGACGCCGAAAGAGGCCGCCGCGATCATGATGGGCACGATGGCCAGGCCGTCGAGACCATCAGTCAGGTTCACCGCATTGCCCGCCCCCACGATGACGATGCAGGCGAAGGGAATGAAGAACCAGCCGAGATTGATCAGGAAATCCTTGATGAAGGGGAAGGTCAGCGACGACGAGAACGGCTCCTGCCCGGCATGCATGATTGCCCAGCCGGCGATCGCGGCGATGAGGAACTCTAGGCCCAGGCGCGCCTTGCCGGAAAAGCCGAGATGCGACTGCTTGGTCACCTTGAGATAGTCGTCGTAGAAGCCGATGGCGCCGAAGCCAAGCGTGACCAGAAGCACCACCCAGACATAGACGCTCTTCATGTTGGCCCACAGCAACGACGAGCCGATGATGCCGCAGAGGATCATCAAGCCGCCCATGGTCGGGGTGCCAGCCTTCTTGAAATGGGTCTGCGGACCATCGGCTCGGATCGGCTGGCCCTTGCCCTGCCGGATGCGCAGCGAGTCGATGATCGTCGGCCCGAAGATGAAGACGATCAGCGCGGCGGTGATCAGCGCCCCGCCTGTGCGGAACGTGATGTAGCGAAAGACATTGAAGACCGAGAGGTGGTCCGAGAATTCGACGAGCAGTGTTAGCATCTAGGTGTCCAGGACCATCGTCAGTTTTGTCTGATATTTCCGGCAGCGTCCGGAAAGTGTTCTATGAGTGCGTCGACCAGCTTCGAAAAGCCGATGCCCTTCGACGACTTGACCATGACGACATCGCCCGGTCGGATCGCCTGCATCAGCACCGGCTTCAGTTCGTCGCCGGTCGCGCGGTGTTCGGCATGGAAGTCGCTCGGCAGAATCTCGTCCAGCGCCTTCATCTCGGGCCCGGCCAGGAAGACCAGGTCGGTGCTCGTTTCCGTGATCAGCTCAGCCAGAGCCTTGTGCAGGTCCGCCGAGTGCTCGCCGAGTTCCAGCATGTCGCCCAGCACGGCGATGCGCCGCGAACCGGGCGCCACCGGTGTCGCTTCCAGCAGCGCCATTGCGGCCCGCATGGAGGCCGGATTGGCGTTGTAGCTCTCGTCGATCAGCGTGAAGGTTCCGCTCGGGTGGTGCAGCGTGTGGCGTCGACCGCGACCGCGCTCGGGCACCAGATAGGCCAGCGCCAGCCCCACCTTGGCGACGTCGGCCCCCACCAGTTGCGCGGTGCCCAGCACCGCCAGCGCGTTCTGGACGATATGCCGGCCGGGCGCGCCGATCTTGGCCCCCACTTCCTGGCCGTACACCTCGGCCGTCATGATCGAATGATCGGCATGCAGCACGAAATTGCTGAGTCGGACCTGCGCCTCGGGATTCTCGCCGTAGCCGGACACCTTGTCCACGCCGGCATCATGCGCCAGCTTTTCGAGCAGCTCGAAGCGCGGATCATCGCGATTGATCAGCGCCTCTCCGCCCGGTTCGACGCCTTCGAATATCTCGGCCTTCGCCCTGGCGATGTCCTCGAGGCTCTGGAAGTGGCCGAGATGCGCGGGCGCGATCGCGGTCACGATCGCCACGTGCGGCCGCACCATCTTCACCAGCGGGCGGATCTCGTTCTCATGGTTCATGCCGATCTCGAACACCGCGTAGTCGCAGTCGGCCGGCATGCGGGCGAGCGTCAGCGGCACGCCCCAGTGATTGTTGAAAGACATCGGCGAGGCATGGACCTTGCCGACGGCCGAGAGGCCGCAGCGCAGCGCCTCCTTGGTGCTGGTCTTGCCGACGGAACCCGTGACGGCGACGATCCGGGCGTCGCTGCGAGCGCGAGCGGCCATGCCGAGCTTTTCCAGAGCTGCCAGCACGTCGGGCACCACGATCATCGGCGCCGTCAGGCGACCGAGCGCAGGCAGCTTGCCTTCGGCTACCACCAGCAGCCCCGCGCCGGCCTTGACCGCAGCGGTCGCGAAATCGTGGCCGTCCATGGCCTCGCCCTTGATGGCGAAGAAAGCGTCACCCGGCTGCAGCGTGCGGCTGTCGATGGAAATCCCGCCAATGCCCTCAGGCAATTGCCCGAGGGGGCGACCGTCCATCGCGGTCACGAGCGCCTGCGACGTCCACAGCAGGTTCATGCCGAGTGCTCCTTGAGAGCCCGCCGCACCTCCTCATGATCGGAAAACGGAAGGGTCACGGTGCCCACCGTCTGACCTTCCTCATGGCCCTTGCCCGCCACGATCAGCGTGTCGCCCGCATGCAGCATGGCGATCGCCTCGCGGATCGCCTGCCGACGGTCGCCGATCTCGATGGCGCCGGGGGCGGCTGCCATGACGGCGGCCCGAATTTCTTCCGCCACTTCCGAGCGCGGATTGTCGTCGGTGACTATCGCCACGTCGGCCAGCCGCGTCGCGATCTCGCCCATGATCGGGCGCTTGCCGCGGTCGCGATCGCCGCCGCAACCAAAGACCACCACCACACGGCCGGTCGTGAACGGCCGCACCGACGCAAGGACGTTCTCCAGCGCATCGGGCTTGTGGGCATAGTCGACATAGATCGGCGCGCCCTCTGCCGTGGTGCCTACGAGCTCTAGCCGGCCGGGCGCGCCCTTGAGCTTCTCCAATGCCGCCAGCGCCTTCGCGGTCGGCGTCCCGGTGGAGATCGCGAGGCCTGCGGCGACCAGTGCATTGAAAATCTGGAAATCGCCGGCGAGCGGCAGGTCGATCTCATAGATGACGCCGTCCGCTTCGATCTCGGCGCGCTGGCGGAAGCGCTCGTGCTCGACGCGCTTCAGGCGCAGGAAGTCGCCATGATAGCCAACCGTCAACACGTTGAGGCCAGCGGCGCGGGCAGCATCGATAGTCGGCTTAGACCAAGGATCGTCGGCAAAGATCACTGCCGGCGCGCCCTTCGGCAGCAGCGTGTCGAACAGGCGCAGCTTGGCGCGGTGATAGTCCTCAACCGTCGGATGGTAATCCATGTGGTCACGGCCGAGATTGGTGAAGGCCGCGGCAGCCAGCCGCACGCCGTCGAGGCGGCGCTGGTCCAGCCCGTGGCTGGAAGCCTCCATCGCGGCGTGTGTCACGCCGGCGTCCGCAAGCTCGGCCAGCAGGTGATGCAGTTCGACCGGGTCCGGCGTCGTCAGTGAGCCGTATTCGTTGCGTCCCGGCGCCACCACGCCCGTGGTGCCGATGCTGGCCGATTGCAGCCCGGCCTGTTCCCAGATCTGCCGCGTGAAGGCGGCCACCGAGGTCTTGCCGCTGGTTCCGGTAACCGCCACCATGGTTTCGGGCTGGCGGCCTCCGAGTTGTGCAGCGATCAGCGCCAGTGCGCGCCGCGGATCATCCACCTCGATGACCGGGACCGATGGAGAGCCGACCGCCGCGTCCTTTGCGGCAATGATTGCGGCCGCGCCGCGCTGAGCGGCATCGGCGGCGTAGGCAGCGCCGTCCGTCTTGGTGCCGTGAACGGCCACGAAAAGATCGCCCGGAACAATCCGCCGCGAATCCGAAGAGACCCCGCCGATCTCCAGATCGCCGGAAATGGCCCCATCGACGGGCAGGACAGCGGCGAAATTTTTCAGTTTCATCGGGTTCCGTCACAAACAAATGGCGCGCCTTGCCGGCGCGCCTGGAGAATCATTGGTAGGACACCAGCGTTGCCTGATTTTCATGGCCGAAATCTGGCTTCACGCCAAGAAAGGAAGCTGAGCGCCTGATGATATTGGCCACGATCGGCGCCGCATTGAGGCCGGCCGTGGCTGCCATGCCCGGCTTTTCAGGCTTCGGTTCATCGATCACGCTGAGCACGATGTATTGCGGATCGTCCATCGGGAAGGCGGCTACGAAGGCGTTGAATCTGACATTGGCCGCATAGCGTCCGTTGACGACTTTTTCGGCCGTGCCCGTCTTGCCGCCGACGCGGTAGCCGGGGACCTCGGCGTTCTTGCCCGAGCCCTTCTCCGCATTCAGGCGATAGAGATAGCGCATGTCCTCACTGGTCTTCTTGTTGACCACCTGGCGGGCGCCCGCTTCGGCCTCCTCTTCCGTACGCGGAAGGAATGTGGGGTTCATCAGCCGGCCGCCATTCATCAATGCGGCAGCGCCTACCGCCGTCTGCAACGGCGTCGTCGACATGCCGTGACCGAAGGAAATAGTGATGGAGTGGACCTTCTTCCACACCTTCGGCTCGGTGGGCCGCGCCACTTCGGGAAGCTCGGTCTGCAGGCGGTCGAGCAGGCCGATGCGCTTCAGGAACTCGCGATGCCCCTCGATGCCGACGACGTCGGCCTCGCGCGCCGAGCCGATGTTCGACGAATAGATGAAGACTTCCGGCACGCTCAGCACCCTGCCCTTGCCGTGGAAGTCGCGGATGGTCTGGCGCCCGATGGTTATGGGTTTCGTCGCGTCGAAGGTGCTGTTGAGGTTCACCTTGCCGGAATCGAGGGCCATGGCCGTGGTGAAGCTCTTGATGGTCGAGCCCATCTCATAGACGCCAGCCGACATGCGGTTCAGGCGGTCCTTGTCGAGCGCGTTGTAGGGGTTGTTTGGATCGAAATCGGGCACCGACGCCATCGCCAGCACCTCGCCGGTCTTGACGTTGAGGACCACCGCGCCGGCGGCGATCGCCTGGTACTTTTCCATCGCCCGGGCGACCTCGTCGCGCACGATGTGCTGGACGCGGATGTCGATCGACAGGCGCACCGGCTTCAGGTCCTTGGCAACGGCCAGTCCCGAGGCCTGGAGATCGGCGAGCCCCTGGTCGTCGATATATTTCTCCATCCCGGCGATGCCCTGATTGTCGATATTGGTCAGGCCGAGAATGTGCGAAGCGGTCGGGCCGCCTGGATAAAAGCGCCGCTTTTCGGTGCGGAATCCGATGCCGGGCAGGCCGAGCTGCATGATATCGGCCTGCTGCCTGGGCGTGAGCTGGCGCTTCAGCCAGACGAATCCGGCGCCGCTTTTCAGCTTCTTGTAGGTCTGCTCGACCTCGATATCGGGCAGCACGGTCGACAGCTTTTCGATCACCTCGTCGGCATCGACGATACGGCGCGGCTCGGCGAACAGGGAGGACGTCTTGATGTCGGTGGCCAGCACCTCGCCGTTGCGGTCGACGATGTCCGGCCGGGAGGCCGTCACCCGCGAAACCGGGCCGCCGCTCTCGTCGGGTTCCAGCATGCCAAGATAGACCAGCCGACCCGCGATCGTGGCATAGATGCCGAAAAACACCGCCATGGTCATGATGACGCGGTTCTTCGTCCGGCCGCCCGTCGCCTTGCGGGCACCGTCGACGACGATGGATGCAGTCGAGGCCTGGCCGTTGGATATGCGCCTGCGCCAGAGCTTCATCACCGCACCACCGCTCCCGTGACCACCTTGTCGGTGCCATTGTCGGCCATTCCGCCCAGCGGTCGCGAGGGATCATGAGCTTCGATCGGTCGCGACGGCAGGTCATCCAGGCCGACGATCTGCCGCGCCTCCACGGGCTGGAGCTGCAACTCGGCCTGATAGGTTTCCGCCAGCTTCTGCAGGCGTGCGGGCTGGGTCAGCAGGCTCCAATCCGCCTTGAGCAGGTCAATCGAATCTTCCTCGAAACGTATCTGCTGTTCGATCTTGCGGACTGCGACGAGTTGCTCCTCGGCCTCGTGCTTGGTCTTGTAGGTGAAGGCGGCTGCCGAAACCATCACCGCGATAAGAACGATGTCGCTTGTGCGGAACATGTTTCTACCTTTCTCCAGCAGGCCGGATTTCGGGAAGCTTCGGCAGGCCGAAGATAGAAAAGTCGGGCGCGCGGGCCGATGCCCCGGTGCGGATCGCGGCGCGCAGCTTGGCCGAGCGCGCGCGCGGATTGGCCTCGGTCTCGCGCTCGGTCGGCGACACAGCGCTGCCGGCCTTCTTGAAGGTGATTGATTTCGTTTGCGTTTCAGGCAGATAGCGCGAGCCGGCAACAGTGCTCGAACGGTCTGCGATGAAGCGCTTGACGATGCGATCCTCGAGCGAATGGAAGGTGACCACCACCAACCGACCGCCAGGCTTCAGCGCCTGTTCCGCAGCAAACAGCGCGCGCGCCAGCTCGCCGAGTTCGTCATTGACGTAAATGCGCAGCGCCTGGAACACGCGGGTCGCGGGATGGATCTTGTCCTTGGGGTTGCGCCCGACGAGATCGGCAATCGCCTCGGCCAGGTCGCGCGTCCGCTCGAAGGGACGTTCGGCGCGGCGCCTCTCGATCATGCGGGCGATGCGGCCGGCGTGGCGCTCCTCTCCCAGAAAGCCGAAGATGCGCGCGAGATCGCCCGACTTGAAGCGGTTGACGACGTCAGCCGCACTCAGGCCCGCCTGCGCCATGCGCATGTCGAGAGGCCCGTCGGCGCGGAAGGAAAAGCCGCGCTCGGCCTGGTCGAGCTGCATGGAGGACACGCCGATGTCGAGCACCACGCCGTCGACCTGCGATGCATGCGCGTCGAGATTGGAGAAAGGTGCGTGGACGAGGCGCAGGCGGCCAGCGGACTTCTCCTCCAGCTCGCGACCGGCCGAGATCGCATCCGGATCGCGGTCAATCGCAATCACGTTCGCCCCTGTTGCCAGGATGGCGCGGGTGTAGCCACCGGCGCCGAAGGTGCCGTCGACGATGGTCTCGCGCTGCCCGGGGCTCAGCGCCGAGATCACTTCGTCAAGAAGAACCGGAATGTGGCGGGCCGGTCCGCCAACGGCATGGTCGTCTTCGCCGCTGCCTACCATCATTCCGTTTCTCCTGCTGCCTGCGTGCCTGTCCCCTGCCGAAGCTTCAAAAGCCGGGTCCGCACCTCCGCTCCGTAGACGCGCAGCCGTTCCGGCTCCCACATCTGAAAGAAGCGGCCGCGCCCCACAAACGCCACCTCCGAGGAGATGCCGGTGTGCTCGCGCATGAAATCCGTAACCGTGATGCGGCCGTCCTGATCGAGCTTCAGGAACATCCCGTCGCCATGACAGAAGAAGGACATGTCGTCCGCCGTGCGCAGGAAGGAGTCTTCCCGCGCGATCCGCTGCTCGTAATGGTCGAGCAGATCGAGCCCACCCACATCCAGAGACGGGGTTTCGAGCGCCCGAAGCGCATAAAGCTCGCTGTAGCCGCGCTTCTGGACGACGGAACGGAAATGCGCGGGAACGGAGACGCGCCCCTTGGCGTCGATCCTGTTCACCGCATTGGACAGAAACCGGTCCATCACTCGATTTAGCCGCCTCCGTCGCGTCGCCCGCCGCCAAGCCCGTCACCGGACAACCAGGCTGTGCCTTCGCCACGAATCCCTTGTTTTCGAATGCAAAAATGCCGCCCCGCGCAGCAGCCTCCGCTGCGTGTTCGGGGGACGCTTCACCCAGGACCGAAACGAAGTCTTGATTGTCCAAATGGGATAACATGGGCCAATATGGGCGTCAACGGGAACGGGCTGCACAACTCCCGCCTAACCGTCGCTTGCGGCAACATTGGCGGCGTTGCGGTCTTTATCCTCCATTAAGACTAACGAAACGTTTAGAAGCGGTTAGCGATGGCGTCGTCCTTGTGCCGCGCGCCTTGCCGGAATAGCTTTGCGGCAGTCGCAGAAACGCCGAAAGCCAGCCAAAGCCATGACCGAAACCACGCAGTCGCGCGCCGCCTCTCTTGTCCATCTCCGCGGCAAAACGCTCGAACCCGGCGATCCCGTCCCCCTGCCCCTTGTCTCGGCGGCGACGTTTCACACCCCCGGCGATTCGACCGGCGTTCATCAATATGGCCGTTTTTCGAACCCCACCTGGGACGCGGTAGAGGAGATGCTGTCGCATCTGGAAGATGCGCGCAGCGTGGCGTTTCCGTCCGGCATGGCGGCCATCGCCGCGGTGATGTTCGCGCTGCTCAAGACCGGCGACCGCATCCTGCTGCCCGCGGACGGCTATCACACCACGCGCATCCTGGCGGACCGCTTCCTCGGCAAGCTCGGCATCGGCATCGATACACGGCCGACGGCGACCTTCCTGGACGGCGGCTTCGAAGGCTACCGGCTGATCTTCGTTGAGAGCCCTTCGAACCCGAACCTGGACATCTGCGACATCGCAGCGGTGGCAGAATCCGCCCATGCCGCTGGCGCGATCGTCGTTGTCGACAACACCACCATGACCCCATACGGCCAGCGCCCGCTCGATCTGGGCGCCGACATCGTCGTCGCCGCCGACACCAAGGCACCCAATGGCCATTCGGATGCGCTGTTCGGCCACGTGGCCAGCCGCGATGCCGACATCGTCGCCGCCGTGCACGACTGGCGCACCATGTCGGGCAGCATCCCGAGCCCGTTCGACGCCTGGCTCGTGCATCGCGGCCTCGAGACGCTCGAGGTGCGTTTCGACCGCATGTGCTCGTCGGCCGAGATCATCGCCCGCCGCCTGAAGCAGCATCCGGCTGTGCAGATGGTGCGCTTTCCGGGCCTCGAGGACGACCCGTCGCACAATCTCGCCCGCATGCAGATGGAGCGTTTCGGCTTTTTGGTCAGCCTCGTGCTGGCGTCAGAGGATCAGGCTGAAGATTTCATCAATGGCTGCCCGCTGATGCAGGCGGCAACCTCGTTCGGCAGCGTGCACACATCGGCCGAGCGGCGGGCAAAGCGCGGCGACGCGGTAGCGCCGGGCTTCGTGCGCATTGCCGTGGGCTGCGAGCCGGTCGAGGAATTGTGGGCGGCGATCAAGACGTCGCTGGACCGCATCGGGAGCTGAGCCCCTAACGCGCAAAGCCGCCGCCAATTAGGCGACGGCGAAACAGGCTCGGATAAAGGAAAGAGTGCCAGCCGGCCTGTAAGCCGGGTTCTGTATGGCCCCCGTGCCTTGCGGCGCGGGAACGTGGCGGCCATTCGTCTTGGGCGCATGTTGCCATGCGCCTCACGCAACCTACCCGGATGACCGGGCCGGAAACAGCCCTGAGGGTCGCCCCTCTGTCATCCCTATTCGGTCTTGCTCCCGGTGGGGTTTACCGTGCCGCTCCTGTCGCCAGTCGCGCGGTGGGCTCTTACCCCACCCTTTCACCCTTACCGCGGACGAATCCGCGGCGGTTTGCTTTCTGTGGCACTATCCCTGGGGTCACCCCCGCCGGTCATTATCCGGCACCGTGCTTCCATGGAGCCCGGACTTTCCTCACCTTCAGCCTTTCGACTCTCGAAGGTGCGGCCGCCCGGCCAGCTGGCGGTTCGTATAAAGGCATTCGCGCGCAAAAACGCAAATGAAAAAGCCACCGGCCGGCCGGGACAGGCCCGGACATCCCCGCATTAGTTCATGGCGAGCTGCTGCTTCACCCTGCTGCAGTAGGCTGCCGAAACCGGGTTCATGCGCGTGGCGCCATGACCGGCATTGTACTTCAGGATCGTGCCGCAGGTGCTGCCGCCGCCAAGCGAATGCGCCTTGGCAAGATACTTCATGCCGTACTTGATGTTGGTCTCGGGGTTGAACAGGCCGCTGGCGCTGCCGTTGTAGCCCATCATGCGGGCGGTGGCCGGTTTGATCTGCATCAGGCCGATCTCACCTGCGCCGCCGCGAGCGTTGGCGCGGTAGTTGCTTTCCACCTTGATCACCGCATGGGCGAGCTGCGCCGGAACGCCATAGGCCGCGGCATAGTGGGCGACGATGGTGCTGTACTGCGCCTTGGCAAGCTGCGGCGTCGGAGCGGCGGCGTTTGTGATTATGGCCGAGGCGGTCTGTACTTTGTCGACGCCCGGAAGGCCACCGCCACGCCGGTTCAGCACCACCTTGACGCGCTTGGCGTGCGCATGACGGTTGGCCCTGTGCTTCGAGTGCTTGCGCGGTGCCTTCACTCCATGGGATGCCTCGAGGTGCAGTGTGCTGGTGAAGCCCCTCACGCCCGGCAGACCGATCGCGTCATCAGTGTCGTTAACGGCAGAAGCGACGGAGACCTTTTCCGTCACTTTCGAGCTCTTGGAAGCCTGAGGCTGGGCGTTTGCGGCAAAGCTGGTGAACGCGGCAGCAAGCGCTGCCGCCATCGCGGTCATTTTTCTCATGTGTACCTTGTCTATTCTTGGCCGCACGAATGTCTTCGTGCAGCAACCCTTACTCAACAAAGGCCATCTTCTGGATAGATTGCCCGTGACACGCCAAGGGATTTGACAAGGGAATGGGCGCGAATGAAGGCGATGAAATCACATTAATTAACAGAATGTAATTTAGCGAGAGCTAATGGAAAAATCAGCTAGGGCGCCGAGGCAGAGCCGAAAGGAGGCGCGTCAAGGTCTCCACCGTCGCCGGGTCGGCGACACCGTCAACCTTGAGCGGACGGAAGTGACGCTGGAAGGCCGCGACGACGATTTCTGTCTCGTCGTTGAAAATGCCTGTTATCTCAACGCCATAGCCATAAAGCGAAAGCATGGACTGCAGTTTTTCGACCGCCGGGCCTTCGTCGCCGCGCCGCAAAATGCCACCATTGCGCGTGCGCGCAGGCTCCACATAGTGGCCAACTCCGGATTGCGCCAGCTGACGCCAGGGAAACCTTTCGCCGGGATCGACCTTGCGACCGGGCGCCACATCAGAATGCGCCAAAATGCGCTCGGGAGCGATGCCGTGACGATCGATTATGTCCCTGCACAGCCCAATTACGGCATGAATCTGGCGCGTCGGGAAGGCCGGATAGCCAAGACCATGCCCTGGATTGACGATCTCGATGCCGACGGACCAGGAGTTCACATCGACTGTTCCGTGCCACGAGCTCTTGCCCGCGTGCCAGGCCCGGTCGCTTTCGCGCACCATCTGCACGATGCGGCCGTCCTCATGCACGAGGTAGTGGGACGACACCTCGCTGGCGGGGTCGCACAGCAACGCTTCCGCACCCTCGGCGGTCGGCATGCCGGTGTAGTGCAGGATGATCATGTCGGGGCGATCCGTGCCGCGACGCGCCGTGAAATTCGGCGAAACGCGAACCTCGGCGCCGGGGTGGTCAGGCAGGAATCCGCTCATGCCGCCCGCGCCGCCTTCTCGATCGCCTCGTAGGCCGCATTGATTGCCGCCACGCGGGTGGTCGCGATCCGGATGAATTCTTCGGGCAGGCCGCGGGCGATCAACCGGTCGGGATGATTGTGGGCGATCAGTCGCCGGTAGTGTGAGCGCACGTCTGCAAACGGGCGCCCCCGTTCTATGCCGAGCACCCGGTAAGGATCGGCCTCGCCGACATCCAGATGTCGCGCCAGGATCGTCTGGTAGTGGTCGTCCTCGATCCTGAAGATTTCGGATACGCGCTTGAGGAACTCTTCCTCCCGCTCGTGCAAGATACCGTCCGCCTTGGCGATGTGGAACAGTCCGTCCAGGATATCCTCCAGCATCGCACAGTTCTTGTGCCCGGTGCCACAAAGGCCTGCCATCCGTTCAGCGTAGGCCTCGAAACCGGCGACATCCTGTTTGGCGAGGTCGTAGAGCCGCGCGACGTTGCGGGCCTCCTCGGGCGGTACCGAGAAGATCTCGCGGAACGCCCGTATCTCGTCCTGCGTGACCACGCCGTCGGCCTTGGCCATCTTGGCCGAAAGCGCGATCATCGCGACGGAAAAGGCCACACGCCGGCGAAGCTCCGCATCGCCCTCGAACATTGTGCGCACGGCCTCCACGACGTCGGCAATGCCGGCTTTGGCGGAAGCAGAGAAACGGGTGACGAAATCGCCTATGCGGTCCCAAATCGACATGGGCGTTTCTTAAAACGAAACCTGCAACTAGGCGAGGCCCAAACGCGCTTCCAGCGCGGCGAACAAGAAGCCGCAATGGCTAAGCCCCCCGGAAAGGCCGGGTGGACCGGCCTTCCGGAACACTACACGCCCCGGCAGTCGATATCGGCGCCGATATCCTGCCTTGCCGAGGCACGTTGCGGGGCTGTGGAGAGCCGGAGCGACGCTGCATCGGCTCGGATACCAGACACGCCGAAAGCCGCGCCGCGTGAAGCGGCCGGCCCAGGTTCGAAATCGAACTACGCTGCGCTCCTTTCCATCACTGCGCGGGCGCGGCGGGCTTCTGCTGCATGTTGCCTTCCGTGCCGGTCGAGGGGGCTGGCGTGGCGGGCGCGGTGGTTGCCGGCGGCTTCGCCTGCTCGGTGGCCGGCGGCGTCGTGCTCTGGGTCGTGGTCTTGTCAGAGCTTTCGCTGCAAGCAGCGATGCCGAACAGCGCAACGGCCGAAACGGATGCGAGGATGAGTTTCTTCATTAGTTGTCTCCTTGAGGCGGCAACACCCGATAACGGGTCATCGCATCTAAAATGTGCAGCCAGGCCTGTAGGTTGCGTCACTTACGCTGACTCGGGGAAACATTTCGTCAGGCGCGCCCGCAGCATCAGAGGGATGCCGCCCCCCGCGCGGCCTGGTCGTACTGCCCGGACAACGCCCGCATAAGCGCGGCAAGACCGCTGAGTTCGGCCTCGTCAAACTGAAGCCCCTTCACGCTCGAAACCAGCAGCGCCTCGCGCACCTCGCGGTAGCGCTGGCAGGCGGCGGCGCCCGCCTCCGTCACCGCAACGGTCTTTTCCTTGCCGCGCCGCCCGGTGTCGATCAGACCGAGGCCCTCGAGCTTCTTCAGCGCATAGGCGACCACATGCGTGTCCTCGATGTTGTACATCATGCAGATGTCGGCCAGCGTCTTCTCTCGCCCCCGGTGGTTGGCAGCGTGCAGGATCAGCACGTCGATGGGCGCGAGGCCCGGCAGGCCGGCCGCGCCCATGCAACGGACCATCCAGCGCTGGAAGGCGTTGTTCAGCACCGTCAGCGCGAACTCCATTTCCGACAAGGCGGGCATGCCGCCATCGGCCAGATGCGCCGCCGCGACCACCGGGCCGATCTGCGCCTTGGTATCCGACATCGCGATCGTCCTTTAAGTTGCATTTTATCGATAAAATATTGACGATATGCCGTCGATTTCTATAGCAGCCCAATATACTATGTCCAAGCCATTTGAGGGGAGCGAGGGATGAGCGCCAAGACCTGGGATTTCTGGATCGACCGCGGCGGCACCTTCACCGACATCATTGGCCGCGATCCCGAGGGCGGGCTGCATCCGCGCAAGCTTCTCTCTGAAAATCCCGAAGCCTATAGCGACGCCGCCATCCAGGGCATCCGTGACCTGCTCGGCGTCAAGGCCGGCGAACCGATCCGGTCGGAGCGCATCGGCGACATCAAGATGGGCACTACCGTCGCCACCAACGCGCTTCTGGAGCGCAAGGGCGACCGCGTCCTGCTGCTCATCACCAAGGGGTTCCGCGACGCCCTGCGCATCGCCTACCAGGCGCGGCCGGACATCTTCGCCAAGGAGATCATCCTTCCCGAGCAGCTCTATGAACGCGTGGTGGAAGTCGAGGAGCGCGTGCGCGCCGACGGTTGCGCGGAAAAGCTGCTCGACATGGCCTCGGTGCAAGCTGAAATCGAACAGGCGAAGCAGGATGGCATCGATGCCGTCGCCATCGTCTTCATGCATGCCTGGAAGTTCCCCGAGCACGAACAGGCCGTAGCCAAGCTCTGCCGCGACCTCGGTTTTGGCCAGGTTTCGGTCAGCCATGAGGTCTCGCCGCTGGTCAAGCTGGTCGGGCGCGGCGACACCACCGTCGTGGACGCCTATCTGTCGCCGATCCTGTCTCGTTATGTGAACCAGGTGGCTGGCGAGTTGGGCATGGACAAATCGGTGGAGGCCAATTCTCCCCGCCTGATGTTCATGATGTCGTCGGGCGGCCTCACCGCCGCCGACATGTTCCAGGGCAAGGACGCGCTGTTGTCCGGTCCCGCTGGCGGCGTGGTCGGCATGGTGGAGACGGCCAAGCTCGCCGGTTTCGACAAGGTGATCGGCTTCGACATGGGCGGCACCTCCACCGACGTCGCCCATTATGAGGGCGAATATGAGCGCGCCTTCGACACCGAGGTGGCCGGCGTGCGCGTGCGTGCGCCGATGATGCGCATCCATACCGTTGCCGCCGGCGGCGGCTCCGTCCTGCATTTCGAGGCCGGCCGCTTCCGCGCCGGGCCGGATTCGGCCGGCGCCAATCCCGGCCCCGCCTGCTATCGCCGCGGCGGGCCGCTCGCGGTCACCGACGCCAACGTCATGCTGGGCAAGCTGCAGCCCGATTTCTTCCCTGCGATTTTCGGCCCCGGCCAGGACCAGCCGCTCGATACCGCCATCGTGCGCAAAAAATTTGAGGCGCTGGCCGCCGAGATCGGCGACGGCCGCAGCCCGGAAGCGGTGGCTGAAGGTTTCGTCACCATCGCCGTGGAGAACATGGCCAACGCCATCAAGAAGATCTCCGTCCAGCGCGGCTATGACGTCACCGAATATCTGCTCAACTGCTTCGGCGGTGCGGGCGGGCAGCACGCCGGCCTGGTGGCCGACGCGCTGGGCATGGAGGCGGTGCTGATCCATCCCTTCTCCGGCCTGCTCTCGGCCTATGGCATCGGCCTGTCGGCGGTCTTCGCCTCGCGCCAGCAGGCGCTTCTGAAGCCGCTGGCCGAAGCCTCGCTCGACGCGGTCAACGAGATGATCGCGACACTACGCGAGGATGTGCTCGCCGAACTCGCCAGCCAGGGCATCGCCGAAACGCACGTCGCCTCGCGCCCGGTGCTGCAGGTGCGCTACGACGGCACCGACACCGCGCTCCCGGTCAACTTCGAAGCCGGCTCGGTTTCGCAGGCGATCGCCGACTTCGAGGCCGCGCACAAGGCGCAGTTCGGCTTCATCTACGGCAACAAGCCGATGATCGTCGAAGCCGTCGGCGTCGAAGGCACCGACACAAGCGGGCGCGGGCGCGACGAGCGTGACCAGGCCCTGGCCGACCGCACGCCCAAGCCGGGCGAAACGCGCGGGCTCTATGGCGAGGGCACCTGGCACGACGCCGGCGTGTTCCGCCGCGAGGCCATGGCCCCCGGCGATCATGTCGACGGGCCGGCGCTGATCATCGAGAGCCACCAGACCATCGTGGTCGAGCCCGGCTGGCGGGCCGAGATCACGGCCAAGGACCACGTGCTGATGCGCCGCACGGAAAAGAAGCGCCGCAAGGCAGCCCTCGGCACCGAGGCCGACCCGGTCATGCTCGAGGTCTTCAACAACCTCTTCATGTCGATCGCAGAGCAGATGGGCGTGACGCTGCAGAACACCGCCTACTCGGTCAACATCAAGGAACGGCTGGACTTCTCCTGCGCCGTTTTCGACCGCACCGGCGCGCTCGTCGCCAACGCCCCGCACATGCCGGTGCATCTGGGCTCCATGGACCGCTCGGTGGAAACGATCATCCGCCTCAACGAGGGCGACATCCATCCGGGCGACGTCTTCGCGCTGAACGCTCCCTACAATGGCGGCACCCACCTGCCCGACATCACCGTGGTGACGCCGGTGTTCGACGACGCGGGCAAGGAGATCCTGTTCTACTCGGCCTCGCGCGGCCACCACGCCGATGTCGGCGGCACGGCCCCCGGCTCGATGACGCCGCTGGCCACCACGGTCAACGAGGAAGGCGTGCTGTTCGACAACTTCCGCATCGTCGAGCGCGGCCAATTCCGCGAGGCGGAGCTGGAGCAGCTCTTGACCGACCACCCCTACCCGGCCCGCAACCCGCACCAGAACATCGCCGACCTGAAGGCGCAGATCGCCGCCAACGAGAAGGGCGTGGCCGAGTTGCGCAAGATGGTCGCGCATTTCGGGCTCGACGTGGTCAATGCCTATATGGGCCACGTGCAGGACAACGCCGCCGAAAGCGTGCGCCGCGTGCTGGAGCGCCTGCCCGACAGCTCGCAATACGAGTACCCGACCGACACCGGCCAGGTCATCAAGGTGAAGATCACCGTCGACCGCCAGAAGCGCGAGGCGACCGTCGACTTCACCGGCACCTCGCCGGTGATGAAGAACAATTTCAACGCCCCTGAGCCCGTGGCGCGCGCAGCCGTGCTCTACGCCTTCCGCGTCATGGTCGAGGACCAGATCCCGATGAATGCCGGCTGCCTGCGGCCGATCAACATCATCATTCCGGAAGGCTGCATGCTGCGGCCGAGCTATCCGGCGGCCGTGGTGGCCGGGAATGTCGAGACCTCGCAGCACGTCACCAACGCGATGTTCGGCGCCATGGGCGCGTTGGCCAACGCGCAAGGGACGATGAACAACCTCACCTACGGCAACAAGCAGTACCAGTATTACGAGACGATCTGCTCCGGCTCGCCGGCCGGCCAGATGAACAGCGGCCGCGGCTTCAACGGCACGTCGGGCGTGCACACCCACATGACCAATTCGCGCCTGACCGACCCGGAAATCCTCGAATTGCGCTTCCCGGTGCTGCTGGAGGATTTCCACATCCGCGAGAACTCCGGCGGCAAGGGCAAATGGCACGCCGGCGACGGCACGCGCCGCACCATCCGCTTCCTGGAGAAGATGGAATGCGCGATCCTGTCGTCGCATCGCGCGGCCCCGCCGCGCGGCGTGAACGGCGGCGACGACGGTCAGGTCGGTTCCACCAAGGTCCGCCGCAACGACGGCTCCATCCAGACGCTGAGGGCCTGCGACCAGACCGTGCTGGAGCCCGGCGAGGCCGTCATCGTGACCACGCCGACGGCGGGAGGATTTGGCAGGGCGTAAGGGCGCGCCTTGCCCTCCCCTCTTTCTGCACCGCTGCGGCAGTTATGGCCGATCGGTATGGGTCCCCGGAACCTCCGCACTTCGCTATCGCTCGTGCTTCGGCCCGAGGATGACGAAGTGGGGCGGCCGGCGCCAGTCGCCAGTGTCGAGGGCTTACCGGGTACCTTGATCCCACCTTGTTGAAGGTTCTGGGGACGGCCTTGAAGGGATGCCGCAGCCTTTCACCCACGAGCGCAGCGAAGTGCGGAGGTTCCGGGGACCCAGGCCTCGGACTCTCAGCCGGCAGTCCGGGGCAGGTTCGGCATCAGAAAACTATCCCCGGGAACTCGGCCCGGCTTTGAGCCGCGGCTTTTCCAAGCGCCATCCCGGCGGAGGGAGCGCAGCGATTTGCGCGGATCGACCTCCGCAGCGGCAGCTTCGGCCGACCGGTATGGGTCCCCGGAACCTCCGCACGTCGCTATCGTTCGTGCTTCGGCCCGAGGATGACGAGGTGGGGCGGCCGCGCCGGCATCCAATCGGCCGCGCCGGGCCTACTCCAAACGCTCCGCCACCAAACTGTCACCCGGCTGTCATGCCGCTGCGTTACCCGCTTGCTCCAAAGCAAACGGGGAATCGCCTTGCCATGACCGACCTGTCCTCGGAAATCGGTTTCGCCCGCAACAAGCGCCTTGGAAAGGCGGTGCATCGCAACCGCGCGCTTTCGAAGGAAGGGTTTTCGGAACGCCTGTTCACCTTGCTGTTCTCCGGCCTCGTCTATCCGCAGATCTGGGAAGACCCGGACGTCGACATGGAGGCGATGCAACTCGGCGAAGGCCACCGCGTCGTCACCATCGCCTCGGGCGGCTGCAACGTGCTGGCCTACCTCACCCGCTCTCCGGCGCATGTCGATGCCGTCGACCTCAACACCGCCCACATTGCGCTGAACCGCATGAAGCTGACGGCTGTGGCCCACCTGCCCTCGCAGGCTGACCTGTTCCGGTTCTTCGGCAGCCCCGGCAACCGGCACAATTCCGCCGCCTACGACCAGTTCGTGGCGCCGCATCTCGACCGGACCAGCCGCGCCTATTGGGAAAAGCGCAACTGGCGCGGCAAGCGCCGCATCGCCGCCTTCGACCGGAATTTCTACCGCAAGGGCCTGCTGGGGCTGTTCATCGCCGCCGGTCACCGCACCGCCCGCCTCTATGGCGTGGATGTTTCGGAGATGATGGCTGCCAAGACGATCGCCGAACAGCGCCGCTTCTTCCGCGAGAGTCTGGAGCCAATCTTCCGCCGCCGGCTGGTTCGCTGGGCGACGTCGCGAAAATCCTCGCTGTTCGGCCTCGGCATTCCGCCGGCGCAGTATGACAAGCTGATCACGTCCGGCGACGGCACCATGGCGAGCGTGCTTTCGGCACGGCTGGAAAAGCTGACCTGCCATTTCGCCCTGAAGGACAACTACTTCGCCTGGCAGGCGCTGGCGCGCCGTTATCCCGCCCCCGGCGAGGCCGCGCTTCCCGCCTATCTGGAAGCGGGGAACTACGCCGCGATCCGCCAAAACCTCGACCGTGTGAGTGTGCACCACGCCAATTTCACCGAGCTTCTGGCAGGCAAGGCCGCCGGCTCCGTCGACCGCTTCGTGCTGCTCGACGCGCAGGACTGGATGAGCGACGAGCAGCTGAACGCGCTGTGGAGCGAGATCAGCCGCACCGCCGCCCCCGGCGCGCGCGCGATCTTCCGCACCGCCGCCGAGGCGAGCCTGCTGCCCGGCCGCCTCTCGCCCGCTTTGCTCGACCAGTGGCGCTACGAGGCGGAGCAGTCGCGCGAGTTCACGGCCCGTGACCGCTCAGCGATCTATGGCGGCTTCCACCTCTATGTGAAGAACTGAGAGGTTTTGGCGATGGGCTCGACGGACCATTCCGGCCTGATGGACCGCATCTACCGCCACCAGCGCCACATCTACGACCTGACGCGCAAATATTACCTGCTTGGCCGCGACCGCATGCTCGACGGGCTCGACGTGCCCGCAGGCGGCAGCGTGCTGGAGCTGGGCTGCGGCACTGGGCGCAACATCGTGCTGGCCGCCCGGCGCTATCCGGAGGCACGCTTCTATGGCCTGGATATTTCCGCGGAGATGCTGGAGACGGCGAAAGCCGCGATCGACGGCGAGGGCATTGCCGCCCGCGTGACGCTGGCGCGTGGCGACGCCACCGATTTCGATACGAAGGCGCTGTTCGGGCAGGAAAAATTCGACCGGGTTTTTGTTTCCTACTCGCTGTCCATGATCCCCGGCTGGGAAAAGACCGTCAGCGCGGCGCTGGCCGTGCTGAAGCCCGAAGGCTCGCTGCACGTGGTCGATTTCGGCGAGCAGGAGCGCCTGCCGCGCTGGTTTCGCGCGATGCTGCGGGCGTGGTTGGCAAAGTTCCATGTCGAGCCGCGGGCGACGCTGCGCGACGAACTGGAGACCGAGGCCGGCAAGCGGAACTCGAGCGTGTTCTTCGAGACGCTCTATCGCGGCTATGCGGTGAAGGCAGTGGTGGGGGCGTAAGGCCCCCTACTCCAGCGCCTTGGACAGCGCGGCCACCATGGCCTGCGGCCGGTAGCCGAGCTTCGACGGCGTAAGCCCCAGCCGCACCACGACCAGCTTCTGCGACGGCACGACGGCGATGGACTGGCCGTCATGGCCGAGCAGCCAGAACGCGTCTGCCGGCAGGTCGAGACCTTTTTCGTTGGCGTTGTCTGCTTCATCGCCTCCGTCGGGGCCTTCGAGCCACAGCTGGCCGCGCCCATATTTGCCGTTCGAAGCTGGCGCCGGCTCATGCATCCACGACACGAAGCCGGCGGGCAACAGCGGCATGCCATTCCAGACGCCTTCGTCGACCAAGAACTGGCCGAAGCGCGCCCAGTCATGCCCGGTGGCATAGAGATAGGACGAACCGACGAAGGTGCCGCGCGCGTCGGTTTCCATCACCGCACTCGTCATGCCAAGCGGGTCGAACAGCGCCTTGCGCGGCCAGTCCAGCGCCAGCGCCTTATTGCCCACGGCATTCTGCCAGAGGCGCGAGAGGATTACCGCCGTGCCGCTGGAATAGCTCCACACCTTGCCGATCTCGCCCACCAAAGGCTTGCCGGCGGCGAAGCCGGCCATGTCGGGCTCCAGATAGAGCATACGGGTCACGTCAGTAACGTCGCCATAGTCCTCGTTGAATTCGAGGCCCGACGACATCGCCATCAGGTCGGCCAGGCTGATCTTTCCGCGCGCGTCGCCCTTCCAGGCCTCGAACAGGCCGGTGGCGTCGGTGGACATCTTGCCGGCCTTCACCAGCGCGCCGATGAGCGCGGCATTGACCGTCTTGGTCATCGACCAGCCGAGCAGCGGGGTGCTTTGCGAAAAGCCGGTGCCATAGCGCTCGCCGACAATGCGACCGTCCTTGACCACCACCACGGCGCGCATGCCCGGCCCGGTCGCGCCTTCGTCGTCGAGGATCGTGGCGACGGCGGGGTTTTGGGACGGCTCCACGCGCTCACCCTGCGGCCACAGTTCGTCTGGCTTGGTGCCTTGCGACGGCGGCTCCAGCGAGAACAGCTTCGCCGCCTCGACATTGCCGTCCGGCACGGTGGCGCAGCCGCCATTGTCGCGCGCGACCGCGAGCCCTCCGCCGAACCAGCCGAACACCGCGGCCGAGACGGTGCCGGTCTCGCTGTCGACGTCGACCGACATCAGCTTGAGGATGGGATGGCCGGGCGCCTGCACGTCGACCCTGAGCACCTCCTCGGGATCGCGCCCAGCGATGAAGACGTTGGAGCAGACGATCTTGGCCGTGTAGCCGGCCGCCACCCGGATCAGGGCCGGCGGGGCCACGGCGAGCCAGATGGCCACGCCCACGACCGCCAGCACGGCAAGCCCGAGCAACCACTTCACCAGCCTGAGTAAAGCCTGCATTCCCGTCTCCCCCTGGGCGCCGGCCGGGACCGGACTGCCGCCGCGCCTGGCGCAAATTTTTGCCGACTGTCTCGCGCCATCAACCAAAAATCAACCATGCTGGGCGAAGACATGATGAGACCGTTCCGCCGCGCATAACGCCTCGGAACGGCGCCTGCACCACCTTTTGCGCGCGGCGACAAGCCGTGCATTCGTCCGCATGCTGGGCCGCCCTGCCGGCCCCAAAGGAGAAGCGATGCGCCGTCTCGCGGCCCTCATCCTGCTTGGCGCGCTTGGCGCCTGCACCACGGTGGACGACCTCGCCCCCGCGCGCACCGGCTCGCAGACCATCACGCAGGGCGAAGTGATGGTGCGCTATCCCCGCTTCGACGACGTCAATCCGCACGACTGGACCGGCCGCACGCCGTGGGAGCATCCCGTGCACGGCATCGACGTGTCGAAATACCAGACCTCGATCGACTGGCCGCAGGCCAAGGCCAGCGGCATCTCGTTTGCCTTCATCAAGGCGACCGAGGGCGGCGACCGCGTTGATGACCAGTTCGAAGATCACTGGAACGCCACCAAGGCCGCCGGCGTGCCGCGCGCGGCCTATCATTTCTACTATTTCTGCCGCACCGCTGCCGAGCAGGCGGCCTGGTTCATCCGCAACGTGCCGCGCGAGCGTTCCGCCCTGCCGCCGGTGGTGGACATGGAGTGGAACCCGCAATCGCCCACCTGCAAGCTGAGGCCCGCCCCGGCCACGGTGCGCAGCGAGATGAAGACCTTCCTCGAGATCGTGGAGAAGCACTACGGCAAGAAGCCGATCATCTACACCTCGATCGACTTCTTCGACGACAACCAACTCGCCGGCTTCCGCGGCTATCCCTACTGGCTGCGCTCGGTGGCAGGCCACCCCAGCGAGCGCTACGGCAGCCATCCCTTCACCTTCTGGCAGTACACCGGCACAGGCGTGGTTCCCGGCATCCGCGGCAAGACCGACATCAACGTCTTCAATGGCACCGAGGCTGCTTGGCGGAAGTGGCTGAAGGAAAACGCCCGTTAGACGACGAAATAGCGGCCTAAAGCCGCGAAATGCGCGAAATCCCGCTTCCATCCGCGCGCAACCGGAGGTATGGGCGGCTGCCCGCATTTTGCCATGTCCATCGGGCACACAATGATGCGAAATCATGGGCATGCGCGGAGTGGTCACGATGGTGGCGCGGATGAAGGCACTGGCGGCGGCACTGATTGCATTTGCGGCTTCGCCGGCGATGGCGCAGGAATGCGGCGGCGACTTCGGCGCCTGGAAAAGCGCCCTGCATGCCGAAGCCGCCGCGGCCGGGGTCGGCGCCGAGGGCCTTGCCGCTCTCGACCAGGCCGAGATCGACCCCAAGGTGCTGCAGCGCGACCGCGCCCAGGGCGTCTTCGCCCAGACCTTCATCGAATTTTCCGGCCGCATGATCTCGGACTACCGGCTCAAGCACGGCGCGGCCAACATGACGAAATACGCCGACGTCTTCGCTCGTGCCGAGCAGGAATTCGGCGTTCCCGGCGCGGTGATCACCGCTTTCTGGGCGCTCGAAACGGACTTCGGCGCCGTACAGGGCGACTTCCATACGCTGAACGCACTGGTCACGCTCTCGCATGACTGCCGCCGGCCGGAGCTCTTCCGCAAGCAGCTCGCACCGCTGCTGACGCTGATCGACCACGGCGTGCTGCCGGCCGACGTCAAGGGTGCCTGGGCGGGCGAGATCGGCCAGACCCAGATCCTGCCCATCGACTATCTGGAGAACGGCGTCGACGGCGATGGCGACGGCATCGTCGACCTGCGCAAGAGCGTGCCCGACGTCATCATGACGACGGCCAAGAAGATCCAGTCGCGCGGCTGGAAGCGCGACGAACCCTGGCTGCAGGAAGTGCGCGTGCCCGAGCAGATGCCCTGGGAGGAAACCGGCCGCACCAACAAGCTGCCGGTCTCCCAGCTGATCGCGTGGGGCGTGACCGACCGCGACGGAAACCCGCTCAAGGACAACGGCCTGAAAGCGGGCGTGATGCTGCCCATGGGCCGCAAGGGCCCCGCCTTCCTCGCCTACGACAATTTCGACATCTACCTTCAGTGGAATCAGTCGATCACCTACACGCTGACGGCTGCGCACCTGGCCGCCCGCTTTGCCGGCGAGCCGCCCTTCGAAAAGCGCAACCCCGAGCAGGGCCTTACCGGCGAAGGCATGAAGCAATTGCAGCAGAAGCTGCATGACAAGGGCTACGATGTCGGCGGCATCGACGGCATTCTGGGCACCAACACCCGCGAGGCCATCCGTCAGGAGCAGATCCGGCTCGGCCTGCCGGTGGACGGTTGGCCGACGCCGGAACTGCTGGAGAGCCTGTAGTCGGGCGCGCCCCTACTCCGGAGGGCGAGAAAGTCACGTTCGCCTGACGGCAGCCCCTGGCACCTTCGCAAACCGCATCTCCTAGAAGGGTTTCGTCCCCCCTCTATGTAGATGTGATGCGAGGTATTGACCCGTGACCGAAATGCCGTCGACCGAAATCGATCTCGAGCAGCCGCTGACCGTCGAGGAACTGGCCCGGCTGCAGTTCACCACCGTATTGTACTATCTGCAGGTCACCAATCCGGATAACGGCCTGGTTCGCGACAATACGAACCCGACCACCCCGGCAAGCATCGCGGCAATCGGCATGGCCCTGGCGACCATCCCGGTGATCGTCGAACGGCGCGTGATCCTGCGGGAATTTGCGGCGAAGATTACCCGCAAGCGGCTACGATACCTTCTGGAATGCCCCCAGGGGCCCGAGCCCGACGTCTCCGGCTACAAGGGCTTCTTCTACCATTTTCTCGACATCGAGACCGGCCGGCGCGTCTGGCAGTGCGAACTGTCCACCATCGACTCGGCATTCCTGTTCGCAGGCGCCCTGACGGTGGCCGCCTATTTCGATCGCGACACCGCGGATGAGGCGGAAATCCGCCAGCTTGCCAATGCGCTCTACGAGCGCGCCGACTGGAACTGGGCCCGCAACGGCGAAGCAACGCTGACCCATGGCTGGCGCCCGGAGAGCGGTTTTATCCCTTATCGCTGGCGCGGCTATGACGAAGGGCTGCTTCTCTACATCCTCGGCCTCGGTTCCCCGACCCATCCGCTGCCGCCCGAGAGCTACGCCGCCTACACATCCACCTATCAATGGAAGGAGCTCCATGGCCGCGAACTGCTCTTTTCGGGCCCGCTGTTCACCCATCAGCTGTCGCACATGTGGATCGACTTCAGGGAGATCCGGGACGATTTCATGCGCCAGCACGGCAGCGACTATTTCAAGAACAGCCGGGAAGCGACGTTCGTGCAGCAGGAATATGCGATCCGCAATCCGATGGGCTTCGTGGGCTATGGCGAACATTGCTGGGGTTTCACCGCCAGCGACGGGCCGGGCTGGTGCACGCGGGTGATCGACGGCGTGGAGCGGAAATTCTTCGACTATATCGCCCGAGGCGCTCCATACGGCCCGGACGACGGAACAGTCTCGCCCTGGGTCGTCATCGCCTCCTTGCCGTTCGCGCCGGAGATCGTCATACCCACGGCCAGGAACTTCGCGAAGATGGACCTCGGCGGAACCCGTCTCTACGGGTTCAAGCCCTCGTTCAACCAGACGTTCACGACGCCCGACAGCCCCACGGGATGGTGGGTGACACCCTATCACTTCGGCATAGACCAGGGCCCGGTCGTGCTCATGATCGAGAACTACCGCACCGGGCTGCTCTGGGGCATCATGCAACGCTGCCAGCCCGTGGTGACCGGCCTGCGGCGCGCCGGCTTTTCCGGCGGCTGGCTGTAGGCGCAGCTTGCGCGAGAAATTTATTGTAATTACAATAATAATCTGCACCACCCACCCTTGGAAGGAGAACGACATGCGCGACCATGACAGCGTGCCGCTGCCGGATTATCGCGAGCTGGACCAATCCGAAATGATCGCGCGCGCAAGCTCCTTCTACGAGGAGATCAGGCGCCGCCACACCGTGCGCAGCTTCTCGCCACGGCCGGTGCCGCGCGAGATCATCGAGCACTGCATCATGGCCGCCGGCACGGCGCCGAGCGGAGCCAACCACCAGCCCTGGTTCTTCTCGGCCATCGGCGATGCCGCCACCAAGCGCGAGATCCGCGAGAAGGCCGAGATTGAGGAGCGCGCCTTCTATGTCGACCGCAAGGCGGGCGAGGCCTGGCTCGACGCGTTGGCGCCGCTGGGTACTGACGAGCTAAAACCCTATCTCGAAATCGCCCCCTGACTGATCGGCATCTTCGCGCAGCGCCGCGGCGGCGTGGAAGCGGGCGAGGAGCGAAAGAACTACTACATCGCCGAATCCGTCGGCATCGCCACCGGCTTCCTCATCAACGCGCTGCACAGCTGCGGGCTGGTGACGCTGACGCACACGCCCAAGCCCATGGACTTCCTCAACAAGATCTGCAGCCGGCCCGACCACGAAAAGCCGTTCATGCTGCTGGTGGTCGGCTATCCGGCCGAGGACGCGACCGTGCCGATGCACGCGCTGAAGAAGAAGACGCTGGAGCAGATCGCGTCATTTATCTGAGGGCGGCCGGGGCAGACCACGCCGCCAAGAGCCTTCTCAGACAACATAGTTCAGGACCGGCTTTGATGGCGTCGCCGCAGAGGCATGGGTCCCCGGAACCCTACGCCCCTTCGGGCCGGAGCATGAGCGCAGCGAAATGCGAAGGTTCCGGGGACCCATGCCTCGCCAGTGGTGCAGCCAAAGCCGGTCCAGAAGGCGCTAGAAGCCCCTACCCCTCTTCCGCCTTCGAGCCCATCGTGCGGCGGTGCCAGCGCAGCATTTCGCGCTGGTCGGCCGAAAGCGACTGTCCGGCCTGGCGGCTCTCCAGGGCGTGGTGCGCGAGAACCTCCTCGGCCTTGTCCTCGAGCCGCTCCAGGAAATCGAACAGAAGCGCCCGCTCGTTCGCGTCCAGAACCTGCTCGATCTCGGTGGCGCGGCGGCCGAGCACTTCGGCCACCTGTTCGTAGAGCTCGCGCCCGCTGTCGGTGAGCGAAACGAGCTGGCTGCGCTGGTCGGCGGGATCACTCGACACCGAGACATAGCCGCGCTCCACGAGCGTCGCCACGCCGCGGCTGATGGTGCCGGGGTCAAGCCGGGTCTGGTAGCCTATGTCGGCCGCGCGCACCGGCATGTAGGCGCCGACGTTCAAAAGCACCCGCAGCTCGCGCAGGCCCAGATCCGTCACCGCCCGAACGCGCGGATCGCGCTGCGACTGAAGCAGGTTGACCAGAACCGCCAGCCGGAACGGCAGGTGCGTCTCCAGATCGAGCGGCGCGCTCGTTGCCTTGGAGAGGGGGAAGGTCAGCTTGCGCCGACCGGTCGCTAGTCGCTCGTCGTCCATGCGACGACAACAGCACAAATGGCAGCATTTGGCGAGAGTTCGGCGCGTCCGTGCAAGGGCGATGGCGCCGCAGTTGCCCGCTAATCCGCCATGGTTTCGAGGCTGGCCAGCCCTTGCGGCGCCTCGCCCTCCTCGAAGGGCGTGGTCACCTCCACGAAGGTGTCGGGAAAAAAGCCGTTGAAGCGTGTCCTGAGCGACAGCGAATAGGCGCCGATATGGCCGATCTCGATCCAGTCGCCGGTGTCGATCGTCTCGGGCAGCCAGAACGGCCGCGACAGGATGTCGACGGAATCGCAGGTGGCACCACAGACCTTGAACGGCACGATGTTCTGTTCCTGGCCGTTGCGCGAGCGGATGGCCGGGTCGGGGATGAACCGCGCCGGCAGCGTGATCTTGCCGGTCCAGCTGTCGGACAGCGAGGCCCAGATGCCGTCATTGATGTAGAGCCGGCGGCCCTTGCGCAGGAGCACGCGGACGATGAGCGAGAAGGCGCGCGCCACAATGACCCTGCCCGGCTCGGCCACCAGCGGCACCTCGTCGAAACCGTATTCGCGCAGGTCGCCCCGTAGCCGCGACATGATCTGGCCGAGCGAGGGCATTTCGCGCTTCTTGCGGCGCGGGTCTTCGCCGTATTCGGCCGGGAAGCCGCCGCCGACATCGAGCGCGGCGATCTCGAAGCCCAGCCGGTTGCGCACCCAGTCGGCCGAGGCCAGTGCCCGCTCGTAAACGTCCGGGTCCTCGATCTGGCTGCCGACGTGAAAGCAGAGGCCGACCCTGTAGCCGTGGCGGTGCAGCCGGTGGCCGAGTTCAACCCCATTGGCCGGGCCGGCGCCGAACTTCTTTGACAGTTCGTAAGCCGCCTGCCCCTTGGTCTGGATGCGCACGAAGACGGTCATCGTGCCGGGATCGATGTCGAGCGCCTGCACGATACGGCTGAGCTTGGTGATCTCGGCCTCGTGGTCGACCGCGATGACGCGGATGCCGTATTTTTCGAGAGCGAGCCGGATGTCGGACTGCGCCTTGACCGGGTGCATGTAGAGCATTTCGACGTCCGCCGAGACGGCCCGCACCGCCGCGAACTCGCCGGGCGACGCCACGTCGAAGGCGGTGACGCCCGCCTCCACCAGCGTCTTCAGCACCAGCTGCTCGCCATTGGTTTTGACCGCATAGGCAGTCTTGCCGGGAAACATGTCCATGAAGCCGCGCGCATCGGCCTTCAGAACCTCCGGCCGGAAGCAGTAGACCGGGTCGTCGGGACGCAGGGCAAGCGCGGCGGCCTTCGCATTCTCGAATTGCTGCATGCGTCCTCCTGATGGGACCCGGGCGCAAACTTAGAGCAAGCGGCTGGTGAATGGAATTCCGCTTCTGCCTTCCAATCATTCGCTTTCAGCGAACGGTTTCTACGATATAATGCGTTGGATCGATTGATTGGAATGAGCGAGACATGGCCAGGACAAATCGGAATTTCAGCCATGAACGCGCTTTCCACCCCCGACACGCTCAAAGCTGCGCCCATTGCCGCGCCAGCCGGCCTGATGCCGGCGCAGGCCGCACCTGGCTTGAGGCAGCGAGCGCTGGATGTCCTGCCGGGGCTGACGCTGACGATTGCGATCGCGGCGGCCGCCTTCGTGCTGCGGCAGATGCCGGGTGTGGCCGTATTCAGCCCCATGATCCTCGCCATCCTCATCGGCATTGCCTTTCACAACCTCGTCGGCACGCCGGCAGGCGCCAAGGCTGGTGTGGTGTTCTCGCTGCGCCGCGTGCTGCGGCTGGCGATCATCCTGCTCGGCCTGCAGCTGACAGCGGCGCAGATCGTGGAGGTGGGTGCTGCCGGCATCGCCATCATCGTGGCAACGCTGGTCGCCACCTTCGCCTTCACCGTGCGGCTCGGCCGGGCGATGGGCGTGGAGCCGAAGCTTGCCGAACTGATCGCCGCCGGCACATCGATCTGTGGTGCCTCGGCCGTTATCGCCACCAACACGGTGACGCGTGCGCCGGACGAGGACGTGGCCTATGCGGTCGCCTGCGTGACGGTGTTCGGCTCGATCGCCATGTTCGCCTATCCGATGTTGCCGGCGCTGCTGGGGCTCGACGCCCATGCCTACGGCCTATGGGCCGGCGCCTCGATCCACGAGATCGCGCAGGTGGTGGCGGCATCCTTCCAGGGCGGCCAGGCGGCTGGCGAGTTCGGCACGGTGGCAAAGCTCAGCCGCGTGATGCTGCTTGCGCCCGTCGTGCTGTCGCTCGGCTTCCTGGCCACGCGCCGCGCGGCCAAGCTTGGCCACGACCATGCGGCCGCCAAGGCGCCAGTGCCGTGGTTCGTGCTGGGCTTCATCGCACTGGTCGGCATCAACAGCGTGGTATCGATCCCGGCCGAGGCCAAGAGCGTTATCGTCATGGCCACGACCTTCATGCTCAGCGTGGCGCTGGCCGCCATGGGGCTGGAGACCGACATCCGCAAGCTCAAGGCAAAAGGCCTGCGCCCGCTGCTGCTGGGTCTGGCCGCCTTTATCTTCATCGCCGGCTTCAGCTTGACGCTGATCAAGCTGGTGGGGTGATCCACCCGGAGCTGCGCCCATGACGCTGGAGCAGCTCCGCATCTTCGTCGCCGTGGCCGAGCGCGAGCACGTCACCCGCGCCGCGCGCGACCTGAACCTCACCCAGTCGGCCACCAGCGCGGCCATCTCGGCGCTCGAGGCGCGGCACGCAACAAAACTGTTCGACCGGGTGGGCCGCCGCATCGAGCTCACCGAGGCAGGGCGGCTGTTTCTGGTCGAGGCCCGCGCGGTGCTGGCACGCGCCGCCTCCGCGGAAGCCGTGCTGGCCGATCTCGCCGGGCTGAAGCGCGGCTCGCTGCTGCTGGCCGCCAGCCAGACGGTCGCCAATTACTGGCTGCCGCCCTTCATGCACCGCTTCCAGACGCTGTATCCCGGCATCTCCCTGAAACTGACCATCGGCAACACCGAGCAGGTGGCGGCAAGCGTGCGCGGCGGCTTTTCCGACCTCGGTTTCGTCGAGGGCGAGATCGATGACGCTGCCCTCATGGTCACGCCCGCCGCCGAGGATGAGCTGGTGCTGGTGATCGGGGCCGGTCACGCCTGGGCAAACCGCACGGAAATCGCACCTGCCGACCTCCCCGGCACGCGCTGGGTACTGCGCGAACCGGGCTCGGGCACGCGCGCCGTGTTCGAGGAGGCGCTAGAGGGCCTCGGCATCGCGCCGGCGGAGCTCGACGTGGCGCTGGAGCTTTCCTCCAACGAGGCCGTGCGCACCGCCGTCATCGCCGGCGCGGGCGCGACCGCCATGTCGCGCTTCGTGACCGAGGCGGCAGTAGCCGCCGGGCGGCTGGTGCAGATGCCGCTTTCCTTCCCGAAGCGGCGCTTTCTGGCCATACGCCACAAGGAGCGGCACCTGACCCGCGCCCAGGCCGAATTTTTGGACCTTATCGGGCAGGACACTCCGAACGGCAAGAAACGGGTGGCAAGGAAGAGCCTGCCCGACTAGAGGTCGCTCCAGCCCGGAGCGCCCGACAGCGCTGCCGGGCTTCTGGCCCGGCAGAAAGTGGCAGCCTGCTCCATCCCAATCGTTGCGGGATGGGCGAGTTTCATTCCTCCGGCGTAGCTCCGAGGGGATTTTTCATGGGCACAGGTTCCACCGCCGGATTGGCACAAAAGACGATGAACGCCAGGGACTGGAGCCAGCTTCTGCTGCTCGGCGCGATCTGGGGCGGCTCGTTCTTCTTTGCCCGCGTCGCGGTCGCCGAAATCCAGCCGCTGGTGCTGGTGCTGTACCGGGTGACCATCGCAGCGGTTGCGCTGCTCGTCTATCTTGGGCTGCGTGGCCCTTCGATCCGGCTGGCCCTGCCCTACATAGCCCCATTCTTCGCGCTGGCGCTGCTCAACAACGTCATCCCCTTCTCGCTGATCTTCCTCGGCCAGACCGAGCTCGGCGCCGGCCTCGCCGCCGTGCTCAACGCCACCACGCCGTTCTGGACGCTGATCGTCGCCAACCTCTTCACCGACGACGAGAAGCTGACGCGCAACAAGCTGGCCGGCATTTTGCTGGGCATTGCCGGCACAGCGGTTATGATCGGCCCCGGCCTTTTGGCCGGTCTGGGCGGACCTGTGTGGGCGAAGTTCGCGCTCATCGGCGCCGCGCTGTCCTATGCCTTCGCACTGATCGTGGCGCGGCGCTTCCGCGCCCTGCCGCCGCCGGTCGTGGCGACCGGCCAGCTTGCCGCCTCGGCCGTCATCATGATCCCGGTCGTGGCGCTGGTGTACGGCACGTCCGGCCTGGTCTCGGCCAGCCTGCCGGTGTGGGCGGCGGTGCTGGCGCTGGCGCTCTTGTCCACCGCCTTTGCCTATATTCTGTTTTTCAACTTGGTCGCCTCGGCCGGCGGCACAAACGCCTCGCTGGTGACGCTGATCGTGCCGGTGAGTGCCGCACTCCTCGGCATGATCTTCCTTGGAGAACGGCTGGAAGCGGTCGAACTGATGGGCATGGCGCTGATCGGCATCGGCCTGCTCACCATCGACGGCCGGATTCTGGGGCGCTTCCGACGCAAAAAAGCCGGCACTCCGCCACAATTTATTCACAAGTCCTAAGCCGGCTTTTGATGAATTGTTTCAAAGGCTAAAGCCGACAGGCAGGGTCGCATTCGGGCCATTTGTGTCGCAATGCAGCATGATTTGTGCTTGCGTGTTGCCCAAAGTCCCCTAGACTCCGGCGCCATAGCTCAAGAAGGAGGCTAGTTATGGGACTTGCACGGCCGATCAACGCATTGATGATTTGCGCTGCATTCGCTGTTATAGGCGCCCTGATCGTAGGAGTTCTTCCTTAAGCCCCGAGCTGTTGGGGGCCGGCGCCAGCCGGCAACATTCGAAGGCCGGGCCAAGCGTCCGGCCTTTCCTTTTGGGGCTTCAGGCCGCGGCCGAACTCGGCACCGCCTTGGCCGCCTGGGCGCGAATGCCGATCATGTGGCAGATCGCGAGCGACAAATCGGCGCGGTTCATGGTGTAGAAGTGGAAATCGTCCACGCCGCGCTCGACGAGGTCGAGCACCTGCTCGGCCGCAACCGCCGCGGCCACCAACGCATGGGTCTGCGGGTCGTCCTGCAGCCCGTCGAAGCGTTCCGCCAGCCAGGCCGGCACATGGGCGCCTGCTCGCTCCGAGAACCGGGCAACCTGCGTGAAATTGTGCACCGGCAGCACGCCCGGCACGATGGGCACGTAGATGCCGGCGCGGCGCACCCGCTCGACGTAACGCTCATAGAGGTCGTTGTCGAAGAAGAACTGGGTGATGGCGCGCGTGGCCCCATTGTCGACCTTGCGCTTCAGCATGTCGATGTCGGTGGCGAAGTCCGGGCTCTCGGGATGCTTTTCCGGATAGGCGGAGACCGAGATGTCGAAATCGCCGACCTTCTTCAACGCCCCCACAAGTTCGGCGCCGTTGGCATAGCCGCCCGGATGCGGCCGATAGCACGCTCCGACACCCTCGACCGGGTCGCCGCGCAATGCGACGAAGCGTGTAACGCCCATGTCGACGAATTCGCCGATGACCTTGTCGATCTCGCCGCGCACGGCGTCGACGCAGGTCAGGTGCGCGGCCGGCGTCAGCGTCGTCTCGGTCAGGATGCGCTTGACGGTGCGCGCCGTGCGCTCGCGCGTCGAGCCGCCGGCACCATAGGTGACAGAGACGAATTCCGGCTGCAGCGGCTCAAGCCGGGTGACCGTGTCCCACAGCCGGGCCTCCATCTCCTCGCTCTTCGGCGGAAAGAACTCGAACGAGACGCTGACCTTGCCGCCGATGTCGGGTCGACGCGAAAATCCGAAATTGTTCATCAGGCGGTTTCCCTTGCGGCAGAATTGGCGGCAGGATCGGCGATCAGCAGACGACGGTCGCGGCCGAGCCAGAGTTTGACGGTGAGCTTGGCCTCCGAACCGCCGCGCGGCTCGAAGTTCTGGGTCTCCTCCAGATCGAGCCCGGCCTCAGTGAACCATTCGGCGATCTGGCGGTCGGAGAAGCCGAGCCGCATATGCGCATGTTCCGCGCGCAGAAATTCCAGTGCATGCGAGGCGAAATCGACGATCAGCAGGCGGCCGGCGGGACGCAGCAAGCGCGCGGCTTCGCGGATCGCCAGCGCCGGATCGTCGAGATAGTGCAGAACCTGGTGGATGGTGACGAGGTCGAAGGAATCGCGCTCGACCGGCGGGGCATAGATGTCGCCCAGCCGCACCTGCGCGTTGGAAATGCCGGCCCGGTCAAGATTGGCGCGCGCCACCGTCAGCATCTCGCGCGACATGTCGATGCCGATGCCGCGCCGATAAAGCGGCGCGAAAATCTCCAGGAGCCGCCCGGTACCGGTGCCGAGGTCGAGCATGGTCTGGAACGGGCGCTTGCCGACCAGCTTGAGCAGCGCGGTCTCCACCGCCTTGTCGGGCACGTGCAGCGAGCGGATCTCGTCCCAGCTGGCGGCGTTCTCGGCAAAGAACTCGCGGGCGCGTTCCTGCCGCTTGCGCTTCACGGCACCAAGCCGCTCCAGGTCGCGCTCGACCTGCGGATCGCCGTCGTGCACGCGAGACACCAGCCCCTGCACGAATTCGCGGCCGCCGTCGGAATCCGTGACCCGGAAGAACGCCCAGGAGCCTTCCTGATAGCGCTCGATCAGGCCTGCCTCGAGCAGCAGCTTCAGATGCCGCGAAACGCGCGGCTGCGACTGGTTGAGGATTTCGGTAAGGTCGGAGACGGTGAGGTCGCCGCGCGACAACAGCGCCAGTATGCGCAAGCGGCTGGATTCGGCAGCCGCCTTCAATGTATCAACCAGGGTATCAAGGGTGACCCGCATGCCGCGACCTCTTGCAAAAAGACATAAACATATCTTTATGTGATGTTAGGTCGATTTGCAACGGCAATGTCGCGTGCAGGCAGGAAGACGGCGTTGGGATAGCAGGATGGCAGGACGCAGCATGTTCGAAGAGCGCGAGGGAGAGCAGCCGCTGGCCGAGGACCCGGGAGCGATGCCAGGGGACGGGCATATCGTGTTCATCGGCCGCATCCGCTCGCCATGGACCACGCGCGAGGAGTGCCCCAAGAACATGGGCGCGGCGCGCGAAAAGGGCGGCGGCGCGACCGTCGAGGTCGACGCGCCCTACCGGCCGGGGCTGGCAGGGCTCGACCGCGCCAGCCATGTCGTGATCCTGACCTGGCTACAGCACGCGCCGCGGAATCTGATTATCCAGAAACCTCGCCATGCCTCTGACGCCAAAGGCGTTTTCGGCCTGCGCTCGCCTGCCCGGCCGAACCCGGTCGGGCTGCACATCGCACGGCTGGTGAAGCTCGACATCGAGGCCGGCGTGCTGACGCTGGAAGCGATCGACGCGCTCGACGGCACCCCGGTCATTGACCTGAAACCCTATATTCCGAGCGTCGACGCCTATCCCGACGCCGTGTTCGGGCGGTCCGAATGACAAGACCTTCCACCGGCCGGCAGAGGGCCATTGCCAAGGCGCTGACGGCGTTGTTGCCCATGGCGCCCTATGCCGACACCGAGCGCATCCGCGCCGACGCCAGCGCACCGCACCTGAAGACGCTGCCGCCGACGATCGCGGTGTGGCTGGCAACGGTGGCCCATGTCCGCCACCAGCACACCGACTACGAGAAGTTGCTGGAAGAAGGCTATGACCGCGACTCCGCCCGTTTCTTCGTCGTCGGTCATGTCAACCGGGTCCTCACCGGCTGGCGCGCGACGCGCCTGCTCGATCTCGACGACGAGGACGAATAGAGCCGTTGCAACCGATCCGGGGCATTCCTGACGCGTGAACCAAACGGAGAGTTCTCCGTTGAAGCAGCAATCATCGCTCGAAGCGCAAGGATTGCGGATCATGGCGCAGAAGGTTTGGTTCATTACCGGAACATCGAAGGGTTTTGGACGCGTATGGGCGGAGGCCGCGCTTGCGCGGGGCGACCGCGTGGCGGCAACCGCGCGCAATGTCGACACGCTCGCCGATCTCGTCGACAAATATGGCGACCAGGTCGCCGCCCTGGCCCTCAACGTCGACCACAAGCATGCGGTCGATGGCGCCGTGGCGGAGGCGCACAAGCGCTTCGGCCGCCTGGACGTCGTCATCAACAATGCCGGTTATGGCCAGTTCGGCACCATCGAGGAAGTGAACGAGCAGGAAGCCCGCGCCCAGATCGAAACCAATCTGTTCGGCGCGTTGTGGGTGACCAAGGCGGCGCTGCCGATCATGCGCGCGCAGGGCTCCGGCCACATCATCCAGATTTCGTCCATCGGCGGGGTGAATGCGTTTCCGTCGATCGGCCTCTACCACGCCTCCAAATGGGCGCTGGAGGGGTTCAGCCAAGCGCTCAGCGCCGAGGTTGCGGAGTTCGGCATCCATGTGACGCTCGTCGAGCCGGCCGGCTTCTCCACCGATTGGGGCGGCCCTTCGGCGAAATTCGCAGAGCCGATCGCCGCCTATGATCCGGTTCGCGCAAAGCTGACCCATCGCCGCGAAACCACCGTTCCCGGCGACCCGGAGGCGACCGGAGCCGCCATGCTGGCGGTCGTGGATGCGGCCGAACCGCCGCTGCGCGTCTTCTTCGGCGATGTCGGCCTGCCCATGATCAAGATGGAATATGGCGATCGCATCGCGCTCTGGGAAAAATGGGACGATGTCGCCGTGATGGCGCAAGGGCCTCACGGAAACCGCAAGGGGTAGACCCACTTTCAGGCGCGGCACACCCGAGACGCGTGCCTTTCCTGGGGCCAGCCCGGCTGCGCCTGGCCCCATAGTCCGTGGCCAATGGAATATGGCCTGATCCGCCCTCGCCCGACAGCATCGGGAAAACGGAGGAGGACGGAAATGGACCGACAGGTTTCTGCGTTGCCCACGCTCGGCAGCCGCCACGTGGACCCGCACAACTATCCAAGCGGCGTCGCCTATCTCGACGGCCAGTATGTGCCGGTCTCGGAAGCCAAGATCTCGGTGCTGGACTATGGCTTCCTGCACTCCGACGCCACCTACGACACGGTGCATGTCTGGAACGGCCGCTTCTTCCGGCTCGACCTGCATATCGAGCGCTTCTTCGGCGGACTGGAGCGGCTGCGCATGAGCATCCCTTACGACCGGGAGGCAGTGGCCGAGATCCTGCACAACTGCGTCGCGCTATCCGGCCACCGCTCGGCCTATGTCGAGATGCTGTGCACGCGCGGCGCTTCGCCCACCTTCAGCCGCGACCCGCGCGATGCGGTGAACCGCTTCATGGCGTTTGCCATCCCCTTCGGCTCGGTTGCCAATGCGGAGCAGCTCGAGCGCGGGCTGCATGTCGCCATCAGCAATCGGGTGCGCATTCCGCCGGCGTCCATCGACCCGGCAATCAAGAACTATCACTGGCTCGACCTCGTGCGCGGCCTCTACGACGCCTATGACAACAATGCCGAGACGGCACTGCTGCTCGACTTCGACGGCAATGTCGCCGAGGGCCCCGGCTTCAACGTGCTCACGGTGAAGGACGGCCGGCTGACGACGCCGGCGACCGGCGTGCTGCCGGGCATCACGAGGCGCACCGTGTTCGATCTCTGCGCCGAGCTGGGGATCGAAGCCGCCGCCACGACCGTCAGCGTCGAGGCCCTGCGCGGGGCCGACGAGGTGTTCATCACCTCGACTGCCGGCGGCATCATGCCGGTTACCAGGATCGACGGGGCTCCCATAGCCGACGGCAAGGTCGGGCCGATGACTCGGCGCCTGAAAGATCTTTACTGGCAAAGGCACGAGGACCCGGCCTGGTCGAGCCCGGTGCGGTATCCTTGAGACACGTGCGCGCGGTGCGGCGACGGGCTCAGGCCCGATAGAGCCACTGCTCGGGAATTCGGACCGAGACCTCTTCCCCGGCTTCGATGCGGCCCGGCTTTTCCACCCAGCCGACGAGGCCGCGCAGGCGCTTGGCCACCTTGGGGAATAGCAGCGCTCCGCTATCGAGGTCGGGCATGCTGGCGCGCTCGGCGATGCGGCGGCCGGCGATGCGGCACGGCGCGTTCTGCCCGTCGATCTTCAGCGTCACGCCGCCCTTGAAGAACAGCAGCGTGCCGGACGGCAGCATGGAAAGGTGCGGCAGCCCGTCGAGCACGAGATTGGCGCCGATCCATTCCGGCTTGATCTCAGCGAGGCCCATTGCCTGCGCCGCCTTGGCCAGCTCGTCCAGCGCGAGGATGGACAGCTGGCGCTCGTTGCGCATCTCGGTGCCGCGCGGATACCACGGCTCGCGTCCGCCCGAGCGGCGCGTGTGACCGGCATGGTAGTCATTGAGGATGCCCTGGAAATCGAGTTCCAGCGCATCGGTCGCGCGCGTCTCGAAATCGTCGTTTTCGGCGATATAGACGCCGGCCGCCCTGGCGGTCAGCTTGCGGGCGGGCAGGATTTCGACTTCCGTGGCGGGGCTTTGCTGGTCGAGCATGGGATTCCTCATGTTTCGGCGCGAACATGCCGCTGCAACCGCCCCGCGTCCAGCCAATAAGCCTGATCGGTGGATGAGCGGGAGTGATTGGTGACGGGGTAGCAGGCGGCAGATCGCCACCGCCCCTACATCATCTTCAGCAGCGCGCCGCCGATGGAATAGCCCGCGCCGAAGGCGCAGAGCAGGCCGTAGTCGCCGGCCTTCATGTCGGCGTGGTTTTCCTGAAACGCGATCACCGCGCCGGCACCGGCCGTGTTGCCCAGCCGCTCCAGCACCATCGGCGCGCGGTCGTGGCCGACCTCGTGGCCGAAAGCGAGCTTCAGGATCATGGCGTTCATGCGCGCGTTGGCCTGGTGCAGCCAGAAGCGGCGGATGTCGTCTGGCGTCTGGCCGTGCTCGGCCAGGAAGCCGACGATGAAGCGATGGCCGGCAACCGTGACGTCCTTGAACACCCGGTTGCCCACCTGCTTGATCATGTTGCCTTCCAGATCAATCATGTAGGGATCGTCCTGGAAGGTGCGGGTGAGATAGCCGAGATTGGTGCGGATGTTGCTGGAAAGCTGCGTCCACAGCCGCGAGTCGAGCACCTCGAAGCAACCGGGCCGCACCTCGTCCTCGCCGATCGCCTCCACCACCATCGACGCCGAGGCGTCGCCGAAGATGAAATGCGTCTGCCGATCGCGAAAATTGAGATGGCCGGTGATGATCTCCGGCGTCGACACCAGCACGCGCTTCTGCGCGCCCGAGCGCACCAGATTGACCGCCACATGCAGGCCCGCGACCGCGGAGGAACAGCCAAGCCCCATGTCGAAGCCCGCCCCTTGCGTGCCCATGGCCTGTTGCATCTCGACGGCCAGCGCCGGATAGGGCCGCTGGTGGTGCGAGGCCGAGCAGATGATGAGGTCCACATCGGCCGGCTCAACGCCGGCATGCGCCAGCGCCTTGCGTGCCGAGGCGATGCCGAACTCCGCCTCAAGCGACAGATCCTCGTCGTCACGCGCAGGAATGCGCGGCGCCATGCGGGCGGGGTCCAGGATGCCCTCGCGCTCGATGACGTGGCGTTTCCTCACCCCCGAGGCCTGGACGATGAAATCGGCGTCCGACTTCGAGAGCGGCTCCAGCCCCTGCTCCGCGCGCCGGGGATTTTCGGCATCGACCCAACTGTTGAAGCTGGCGACCAGCTCTTCGTTGGTGATGCTGAACTCGGGGATTTCGACGCCGATACCGCTGATGATGACGCGATGCATGCTTGTGCCCGCCTGGTGCGCATGCTCGACACGATCCTTGCGCGCACGTATCCAGGACCGCTTTTCGCCGCCATTGTTGCAATGCAGCAGTTTACGTCAGTTTAATTGGCCACGCCAAGGCGGCTGACGCGCTATCTTCGCTGGGCCACCATGAACAGGCGCGGAAACCGCAGCAGTACCTTGCCGTCCGCCACCGGCTCATAGGCCGCAGCGATGCGCGCAGTGTAGGCGGCTAGAAACACCTTGCGCTCGGCCTCGTCAAGCGGATCGACGAAAGGTTTTAGGCCCGTTCCCTTGACCCACTCCACGATCGCGCCGGCATCGGCCAGCGGGTGGTTGTAGATGGTGTGCCAAATGTCGAGCCGCGCCGACAGCGGCGCCAGCAGGTCATAGTAGGACATGACCGGCGGCAGCGGCGCACGCGCGGCCCCGGCGATCTTTTCGGCGAAAGGCATGGCGGCGGTCGTCTCGCGCATCGCCGCATGCGAGGGCTCGGCCATGTTGTCCGGCATTTGGACGGCGAGGAAGCCGCCGGGCCGCAGCAATCCGAGCAGGCGCGCCAGAACCTCACGGTGGTTGGGCAGCCACTGGAACACAGCATTGGCGAAGATGACGTCCACCGGCTCGCCCGGCGCCCAGCTTTCGGCATCCGCGATCCGGAAATCCACTGCGGGAAGCCGATTCTTCGCCTCCTCGATCATGGCAGGCGAGGTGTCGAAGCCGGAAACCTTTGCTTCGGGCCAGCGCGCGACAAGAAGTTCGGTGGAATTGCCCGGCCCGCAGCCGATGTCGACGACATGGCGCGGCTTGTCGAGCGGGATCTGGGCCAGAAGATCCCGCGCGGGCCGCGTCCGCTCGTCCTCGAACTTCAGATACTGCGCAGCCGACCAGTCTTTCATCGCGGGAACTCCAAACGAAAACGCCCCGCCGGGATGGGCGGGGCGTTGAAAGTGTTAGCGGGTGAGCCGCTTGTAGGTCATCCGGTGCGGGGTGAGCGCATCGGGACCGAGGCGACGGACCTTGTCCTTCTCGTAGTCCTCGAAGTTGCCCTCGAACCACTCGACATGGCTGTCGCCCTCGAAGGCCAGGATATGCGTGGCCAGGCGGTCGAGGAACATACGATCGTGGGAGATGATGACGGCGCAGCCGGCGTAGTTTTCCAGCGCATCCTCGAGGGCCGCCAGCGTCTCGGTGTCGAGGTCGTTGGTCGGTTCGTCGAGCAGCAGCACGTTGCCGCCGGTCTTCAGCATCTTTGCCAGGTGCACGCGGTTGCGCTGGCCGCCCGAGAGGTTGCCGACCTTCTGCTGCTGGTCGCCGCCGCGGAAGTTGAAGGACGAGCAGTAGGCGCGGGTGTTGGCCTCGAACTTTCCGAGTTTGACCACCTCGGCGCCGCCGGAGACCTCTTCCCACACGGTCTTGTTCGGGTCGAGCGCATCCCGGCTCTGGTCGACATAGCCGAGCTTGACGGTCTCGCCGACGCGGATCGAGCCGGAATCGGGCTTCTCCTGGCCGGTGATCATCTTGAACAGCGTGGTCTTGCCGGCGCCGTTGGGGCCGATGACCCCGACAATGCCGCCCGGAGGCAGCTTGAAGGTCAGGTCTTCGATCAGCAGCTCGTCGCCGAAGCCCTTGTTGATGCCCTCGACCTCGATGACGACATTGCCGAGGCGCTCGCCATGCGGGATGACGATCTGCGTATCGGTCGGGCGGCGGTTGTTGGCCTGCTCGAGCAGGTCCTCGAAGGCCTTGATACGGGCCTTGGACTTGGTCTGGCGCGCCTTGGGCGAAGACGCAATCCACTCGCGCTCGCGGGTGATAGCCTTCTGGCGCGCGTCGTCCTCACGGCCTTCCTGCTTGAGGCGCTTGGCCTTGGCTTCCAGATAGGCGGTGTAGTTGCCCTCGTAGGGGATGCCGCGGCCACGGTCGAGCTCGAGGATCCAGCCGGTGACGTTGTCGAGGAAGTAGCGGTCGTGGGTGATGAGCAGCACGGAACCCTTGTAGGCGCGCAGGTGCTTTTCAAGCCACGCCGTGGTCTCGGCGTCGAGGTGGTTGGTCGGTTCGTCGAGCAGCAGCAGGTCCGGCTCGCTGAGCAGCAGCTTGCAGAGCGCCACGCGGCGGCGCTCGCCGCCCGAAAGGTTGGTCACGTCTGCATCCCTGGGCGGGCATGCCAGCGCTTCCATCGCCATCTCGACCTGCTGTTCGAGATCCCACAGGTTCAGGCGGTCCATCTCATCCTGAAGATGCGCCGATTCCTCGGCGGTCTCGTCGGAATAGTTCATCATCAGCTCATTGTAGCGCTCGATGATGGCCGTCTTCTTGGCGACGCCGTCCATGATGTTTTCGAACACGGTCTTGCTCGGGTCGAGCTGCGGCTCCTGCGCGAGGTAGCCGACGGTCGCGCCATCGGCTAGCCAGGCTTCGCCGGTGTATTCCTTGTCCATGCCGGCCATGATCTTGAGGATCGTCGACTTACCGGCGCCGTTGGGGCCGAGAATGCCGATCTTGGCGTCGGGGTAGAACGAGAGATGGATGTTCTCGAGGACTTTCTTGGTGCCGTAGGCCTTGTTCAGCCCGGCCATGTGATAGATGAACTGGCGTGCCACGCGCGCTTATCCCATGAATCGATTGTGAGGATTGGGTTCTTCAGGTTGAGCGCTATGTAGGCGATACGGGCCGAAACGGCAAATGCTTTCGGGATATTGGCCCGGGCCGCGCCGCTGGCGCCCCTTTGCGGCTTCGCAATCGGCACGCAATGTGACTACAGTGAATGCCCAACACACCGGCTTCACGATCCGCATATGCCTGACACCGCGTCCTACGAACCTTCGATCCTGCGCGACGCGATCGTCTTCCTGCTTGCGGCAATCGTCGTCGTGCCCCTCTTCCGCCGTTTCGGCATCAATGCGGTCATCGGTTACCTCGTCGCAGGTGTGATCATCGGCCCTCATGGGCTGGCACTGGTCCACGAGGTGGAAGGCACCCATCGGCTGGCCGAACTTGGCGTCGTCTTCATGCTGTTTGCGATCGGCCTCGAGCTGTCGCTGGAACGGCTCCGGGTGATGGCGCGCTATGTCTTCGGTCTTGGCGTCGCCCAGGTCTTGGTAACGGGAGCGATACTTGCCGGCGGCGCGCTGCTGTTCGGCGCCAGCTGGAGCCAGGCGGTGGTGATCGGCGGCGCGCTGGCCCTGTCCTCGACGGCGTTTGTTCTCCAGCTCCTGTCTGAAAGGGGCGAACTTCCCACGCATTTCGGCCGCGTCGTCCTATCCGTGCTGCTTTTGCAGGATCTCGCGGTGGTGCCCGGCCTGGCGATCGTAACCGCGCTTGGCACTCAACCTGAAGCGGTTGGTGGAGCGCTTGCGGTCGCCGCGATAAAGGCGCTTGCCGCGCTCGTTCTCATAATCGTGGCTGGCCGGCTGGTTCTCCGCCCCCTGTATCGCATGATCGCCGGCACGCGCAGCCCGGAGCTGTTCGCCGCCGCAACGCTGCTCGTGGTCCTGGGCACGGCCTGGGCCACGATGGTGGCGGGATTGTCCATGGCGCTCGGCGCCTTCCTGGCCGGGCTGATGCTTGCCGGCACAGAGTATCGTCACCAGATCGACGCCGACATCCGCCCGGCCCGGGGACTGCTGCTGGGGCTGTTTTTCGTCTCGATAGGAATGCTGGTCGACTTTCGGACCATCATTCCCCGGCTGCCGGAGATTTTGGCCGTCGCAGCGCTTGTCATCCTTGCCAAGGCCGCGATCATGACGGTCTTGTGCCGACTGTTCCGGCTGCCTCTGCCCCTTTCCGCCAATGTGGGATTGCACCTGGCGCAAGGTGGCGAATTCGCATTCGTGCTGTTCTCGCTTGCGATGGGAACCGCGGTTCTTTCCGTTGAAACAGGCCAGTTTCTATTGGCGGTCGTGGCAATCACCATGGCATTGACGCCACTGCTGGGCCTGGCCGGACGGCGACTGCAAGCCTGGCTGGAGGAAAAGGGCTTTGGCGGCACGGCCGCGTTGGCCGCGGAGGCCGAATTCTTCACAGACCATGTCGTCATCGCCGGGTATGGACGCGTAGGCCGCACCATCGCCGCGATGCTCGATGCACGAGACATCCAGTGGATCGCGGTCGACCTCGACGCGGCCAATGTGGCCGCCGCGCGGGCCAAAGGACTGCACGTGTTCTATGGAAACGCTTCCAATGAGGCGATCATTCACGCCGCGAAGGTGCGCCTGGCGCGCGCTGCCGTAATCACTCTCGACGACCCTGCGGCGGCAGCATCCGTGCTGAGGATGATCAGACGGGACCTGCCCGACATGCCGGTCATCGTGCGCGCCCGCGACGCGGAAAACATGGACGAGCTGATGCGCCATGGCGCCAGCAACGTCATGCCCGAGACCATCGAGTCGAGCCTGCTGCTAGGCGGGATGGTTCTTCGCACCCTCGGTGAGAGCGACGTCCAGATCGACGAGGTCGTCGGAAGCCTCAGGCGCACCGCCTATCAGGAGCCCGGATCGGGCACGCAATAGCGCGGCGGTTCCTACGCCTTGATCCGCCAGCCGGTCCGGAAGATCCACCAGACCGTGGTCAGGCAGATGGTGAGGAACACCAGCGTCATGCCGAGGCTGACCGCGACATTCACGTCGGAAAAGCCGAAGAAGCTCCAGCGAAAGCCGCTGACCAGATAGACCACTGGGTTGAACAGCGTGACCTTCTGCCAGAAGGGCGGCAGCATGTCGATGGAGTAGAAGCTGCCGCCAAGGAAGGTCAGCGGGGTCACGATCAGCAGCGGCACGAGCTGCAGTTGCTCGAAATTGCCGGCCCAGATCCCGATGATGAAGCCGAACAGGCTGAAGGTCACCGCCGTCAGCACCAGGAACAGAACCATCCAGGCCGGGTGTTCGATGTGCAGCGGCACGAAAAGCGAGGCGGTGGCCAGGATGATCAGGCCAAGAAGGATGGACTTGGACGCCGCCGCCCCAACATAGGCGATGACGATTTCCAGATAGGACACCGGCGCCGAGAGGATCTCGTAGATCGTGCCGACGAATTTCGGGAAATAGATGCCGAAGGAAGCGTTCGAAATGCTCTGGGTGAGCAGCGAGAGCATGATGAGACCCGGCACGATGAAGGCGCCGTAGCTGATCCCGTTGATCTCGCTGATGCGCGAGCCGATGGCCGCCCCGAAGACCACGAAATAGAGCGAGGTGGAGATGACCGGCGAGACGATGCTCTGCAGCAGGGTGCGGAAGGTTCGCGACATCTCGAACAGGTAGATCGCGCGGATCGCGTAAAAATTCATCGCCGTTCCCTCACCAGATTGACGAAGATGTCTTCCAGCGAACTTTGCTTCGTTTGCAGGTCCTTGAACCGGATGCCGGCGTCGTTGAGGTCCTTGAGCAGCGAGGTGATGCCGGTGCGCTCGCCCTGCGTGTCATATGTGTAGACGAGCTCGTGCCCGCCATCGGCCAGTTCCAGCCCGTGGTTGGCCAGCGCCGGCGGAACCCGGTCGAGCTGGCCCAGAAGCTGCAGTGTGAGCTGCTTGCGGCCGAGCTTGCGCATGAGTTCGGCCTTTTCCTCGACCAGGATGATCTCGCCGTGGCTGATGACGCCCACGCGGTCGGCCATCTGCTCGGCCTCCTCGATATAATGCGTGGTGAGGATGATGGTGACGCCGGTGGCGCGCAGCGAGCGCACCACCTCCCACATGTCCCGGCGAAGCTCGACGTCGACGCCGGCGGTCGGCTCGTCGAGGAACAGGATCTGCGGCTCGTGCGACAGCGCCTTGGCGATCATCACGCGGCGCTTCATGCCGCCCGAGAGCGTGATGATCTGGTTGTTTCTCTTGTCCCACAGCGACAGTTCCTTCAGCACCTTCTCGATGTGGGCCGGGTTGCGCGGCTTGCCGAACAGACCGCGGCTGAAGCTGACAGTGTTCCAGACGGTCTCGAAGGCGTCGGTCGCCAGTTCCTGCGGCACCAGCCCGATGCGCGTGCGGGCGGGGCGGAAGTCCCTGACGATGTCGTGGCCGTCGGCAAGCACCGTGCCCTCGGACGGATTGACGATGCCGCAGATGATGCTGATCAGCGTCGTCTTGCCCGCGCCGTTGGGGCCGAGCAGCGCAAAGATCTCGCCGCGGCGGATTTCCAGATCGATGTTCTTCAGCGCCTTGAAACCGGACGCATAGGTCTTGGAAAGGTTCGAGACGGATATGATCGGCTGCATGGTGAGGACGTGCGGTGGGGTTGGCGGTAGCGCTTTCGCGGCGGTTCGCGAAAACGCGGCGGGAAATGTGCGGGCCGAAGTCTGCGCAGTATATGGGCAGTCTTGTGGCGCACAAGGGCACCCTGACCGGCTGCTGACAGTGCGCGCACCTGTCATGAGTCGGCTCGACCACAAGCGTGCCCTCCCTTGACGCCCACCCCAGGCATCGCCCACAGTCAGCTGGGGGTGAAGGCCATGCCGTTCGACAGACAGACGCTTTACCAGTCGCCGACCGGCGCGAAGATCAATCTCTACGCGCGCCTCGCCGAGAGCCGGCCGCTAGGCGTCGTGCAGATCAATCACGGCCTGGCCGAACACGCCGCACGCTATGCCCGCTTTGCCGATTTCATGGCCATGCGCGGCTTCCACGTCTACGCCCACGACCATCGCGGCCATGGCTACTCTTCCGCCCCGGACGCGCCGCGCGGCGTGTTCGGCGACCCGGATGGTGTGGCCAACCTCATGGCCGATGTCGCTGCGATCCATCGGCTGATCGCGACGGAACATCCCGGCCTGCCGGTCATCGTCTTCGGCCACTCGATGGGCGGCATCGTCGCGCTGAACTATGTGCTGCGCCACCCGCAGAACGTGCACGCGGCCGCGATCTGGAACGCCAATTTCTCCGCCGGCATGCTCGGCCGGCTGGCCCAGGCCCTGCTGGCCTTTGAGCGTTTCCGCATGGGCTCCGACGTGCCCTCGCGCATCCTGCCAAAACTGACCTTTCAGGACTGGGCGAAGAAGGTGCCCAACCGCCGCACCGAATTCGACTGGCTGTCGCGCGACGAAGCCGAGGTCGACAAATATGTCGCCGACCCGCTTTGCGGCTGGGACGCCTCGGTGTCGCTCTGGCAGGACCTGTTCGGCATGATCTTCTACGCGGCCGACGACCGCAATTTCGCGGGTCTTCGCCGCGACCTTCCCTTCAATCTCGTCGGAGGCGAGAAGGACCCGGCAACCAATGGCGGCAAGGCCATCACCGATCTGGCGATCCGCCTCGACCGGCAGGGATTTTCGAATCTGTTTGCAAAGGTTTACGCCGAGACCCGCCACGAAAGCTTGAACGAGGTGCATCGCCACATCATCATGGCGCAATTCGCCGACTGGGCGGAACGAACTGTGGCAAATTGAGTCCCATGACAGCTTGGCCCAGAGCATCGGCCGTGACACGGCCGCCCGAATGTTGCTAGAGCATTCGGCATTCCCGTCAGTTCTCTCCAGGGCGTTTCATGGCAAATCCTCCACTTCACGGCATCCGCGTCATCGAGCTTGCCCGCATTCTCGCGGGACCCTGGGCCGGGCAGCTGCTGGCCGATCTCGGCGCCGACGTCATCAAGGTCGAGAGCCCGAACGGCGGCGACGACACCCGCAAATGGGGACCGCCCTTCGTGGAAGGCCACGACGGCGAGAACCTTTCGGCCGCCTATTACCATTCCTGCAACCGCGGCAAGCGCTCTATCGCCGTCGATTTTTCCACGCCGGAAGGCGCGGAGACCATCCGCAAGCTCGTTGCCACCGCCGACGTGCTGATCGAGAACTTCAAGCTCGGCGGCCTGAAGAAATACGGGCTGGACTATGAGAGCCTGCGCGAGATCAACCCGAAGCTGGTCTATTGCTCGATCACCGGCTTCGGCCAGGACGGCCCCTATGCGCCGCGCGCGGGCTACGACTTCATCGTGCAGGGCATGTCTGGCCTGATGTCGATCACCGGGCCGGCTGGCGGCGAGCCGCAGAAAGTGGGCGTGGCCGTCACCGACATCTTCACCGGCCTCTATTCTGTCATCGCGATCCAGGCCGCGCTTCGCCACGCCGAAGCCACCGGCCAGGGCCAGCACATCGACATGGCGCTGTTCGACGCGCAGGTTTCCGTCCTTGCCAACCAGAACCTGAACTATCTCGTCTCCGGCGTGCCGCCGGTGCAGATGGGCAATGCCCACCCCAACATCGCCCCCTATGAGGTGCTGCCGGTGAAGGACGGGCATTTCATCCTCGCGGTCGGCAATGACGGGCAGTTCCGGAAGTTCTGCGCCGCAATCGGCCTTGGGGAACTGGCCGACGACCCGCTCTACGCCACCAATTCGGCCCGTGTGGCCAACCGCGTGACGCTGCGCGAGAAGATCGTGGCAGCCCTTGCGGCCTTCGAGCGCGCGCCGCTTCTGGACGCGCTGGAAAAGGCCCACGTGCCGGCAAGCCCGATCAACAATATCGGCCAGGCCTTCGCCGATCCGCAAGTGATCGCACGCGGCATGCGCCTCGACCTCGACGACGGCCACGGCAACAAGCTGCCTTCGGTGCGCGCGCCGATGGTGCTTTCCGAAACGCCGCTGACTTACGAGCGCCCCTCGCCGCGCCTTGGCGAACACACAGAAGAAATACTCAGGGAACTGGAGAAAACGGGATCATGAAAACCGGCGGCAAGCTGATCGTCGAAGCACTCGAGGCCAATGGCGTCGAGCGGGTCTACTGCGTACCGGGCGAGTCCTACCTCGCCGTGCTGGACGCGCTGCATGATTCCCCCATCCGGACCATCGTCTGCCGGCAGGAAGGGGGCGCCGCGATGATGGCCGACTGTGCCGGCCGGCTGACCGGCCAGCCCGGCATCTGCTTCGTCACCCGCGGCCCCGGCGCCACCAATGCGTCGGCCGGCATCCACATCGCCAGGCAGGATTCCATCCCGCTCATCATGTTCATCGGCCAGGTGGCCAGTCACGCCAAGGAGCGTGAGGCGTTCCAGGAGGTCGACTACCGCGCCTTCTTCGGCCCAATCGCCAAATGGGCGACCGAGATCGACGACGCCGCGCGCATTCCCGAGATCGTCACCCGCGCCTTCTCGATCGCCACGTCCGGCCGCCCCGGCCCGGTGGTCATCTCGCTGCCGGAGGACATGCTGACCTCCCTCGTCGAAGCGCCCGCCGCCCTGCCCTTCACGCCTGTCGAGACGCAGCCTGGCGAGGCCGAGCTCGACCGGCTTGAAGCCCTTCTCAACGCGGCAAAGCGGCCCTTCGCGATCCTTGGCGGCACACGTTGGACACGCCACGGCGTCCAGGCATTCACCAGAATCGCCGAGGCCTGGTCGCTGCCGGTCGGTTGCTCGTTCCGCCGCCAGATGCTGTTCGACCACCTGCATCCGAATTATGCCGGCGACGTGGGCATCGGCATCAATCCCAAGCTCGCCGCCCGCATCAAGGAGGCCGACCTCATCCTGCTGATCGGCGGACGCTTCGGCGAAATGCCTTCATCCGACTACACGCTGATGAAGAGCCCCTATCCGGACCAGACGCTGGTGCATATCCACCCCGATTCCAGCGAGCTCGGCCGCGTCTACCGTCCGACGGTCGCCATCAACGCCTCGCCGACCGCTTTCGCGCGGGCCTTCGAAAAGCGAAACGGCCCTACGGCTCCCGCATGGGCCGATGCGACTGCCGAGGCGCATGCCGACTATCTTGTTTGGTCGACCCCGCCGAAAACCGGCCCCGGCGCGGTGCAGATGGGCCCGATCATGGACTATCTGGAAAGCGTGCTGCCCGAGGACGCGATCCTCACCAATGGTGCCGGCAACTACGCCACCTGGGTGCATCGCTTCCACCGCTTCCGCCGCTTTGCCACGCAGGGCGCACCGACCTCGGGCTCGATGGGCTACGGCACGCCAGCTGCAGTTGCGGCAAAAGCCACCTTCCCCGAGCGCACCGTGGTCGCCTTTGCCGGCGACGGCTGCTTCCTGATGAACGGCCAGGAATTCGCCACCGCCGTGCAGTACGACCTGCCGATCATCGTCGTGGTCGTGAACAACGGCATCTACGGCACGATCCGCATGCACCAGGAGCGCGAATATCCGGGCCGCGTGGAGGGAACCGACCTTCGCAATCCCGACTTCGCCGCACTTGCCCGCGCCTATGGCGGCCATGGCGAAACGGTGGAGACGACGGATGCCTTCGCGCCCGCCTTCGAGCGCGCCAAGGCAAGCGGCAAGCCGGCGATCATCGAGATCAAGCTCGATCCCGAAGCGATCACGCCGGCGCGCACGCTTACGGACATCCGCGAAAAACGCTGATGGAAAAGGGGCGCCACGGCGCCCTTCCAGTGCGGGCGCCGATGGCGCCTGCGGTGGGTTAATTGCCTGTGGGCATGACTTGGCCGCGGATCTCGCCGCTCGCATGCTTGGCGGTGTGGACGTTGACGTAGTACTTGCCGTTCATCAGGTCGGACGCCTGCTCTTCCGTCAGGGTGACCGATCCTTTCGTGCCGCTCTGGGGATCAGGGATCGGCACGGCCACATCCGCGTTCTCTCCCGAACCGGCAGGCCCGTGGAAATGGGCCCCGGTCGCCTTGCCGGTCAGACCGGAATATTCCAGCGTCCATTCCATGGTCTTGGTATCCGGATCATAGGTCACGTCCACCACGCCCGACCCCTTGCTGTCGGTTGGCGGAACCTCCTGGCTGCCGTCCATTTTCGCGGTCAATTTCATGGCTTCGGCCAGAGCCGGCGAAGCCATCAGCATGATGGAGATCGCAAGGCCGGCCATCAGCGGCGAAAAGCTGGAGTGTTTCATTGCACTGCCTCCCTGGATTAGGAAGCGCCCGCCCCGGAGGCGAACTCCGCGCTTCCTGAGGAGTGGCAATAACGACTCCGGAGCCTCAAGGTTGCGACCCGATACACGGAAAAAGGGGCGGTCACCCGCCCCTCCCGTTGCTTCGTGCCGCTTCTGCGGCAATCCGATATCACGCCCTGCCCGGAATGCCCGGGCAGGCGGTGTTCGCGAGCCGGATCAGAGGGCCTTGTCGGTGATCTCGGTGGTGTAGGCGCCTTCCGGCTCCTTGGTGATGATCTTCTGGTCCAGCAGTGCCTTGACGGTGCGGTCGTAGAGCGTCTTGTCGAGCTTGCCATCGCCGACCAGCTTTGCCACTTCGCCCATCATCCGCTTCTGGTGGTTCTCGTCCTGCCCGCCGGCATCCATCACAGCTCCGGCGGCCTCATCCGGGTGCTCGACGGCATACTTCCAGCCCTTCATCGAAGCGCGCACGAAGCGCACCATCTTGTCCTGGAAGGCCGGGTCCTGGAGCTTGTCCTGCATGACATAGAGGCCGTCCTCAAGCAGGTCGTTGCCGAGCTGCGAATAGTTGAAGACGATGAGGTCTTCCGGCTTGAAGCCGGCATCGATGGCCTGCCAGTATTCGTTGTAGGTCATGACGGAGATGCAGTCGGCCTGCTTCTGCACCAGCGGCTGCACGTCGAAGCTCTGCTTCAGAACCGTCACGCCATCCGGGCCACCATCGGTGGAATAGCCGAGCTTGTGCATCCAGGCATAGAACGGATACTCGTTGCCGAAGAACCAGACGCCGAGCGTGTGGCCCTTGAAGTCTGCCTCGGTCTTGACCGGGCCATCCTTCGGACAGATCAGTTCAAGGCCGGACTTGGCATAGGGTTGGGCGATGTTGACCAGGGGCACGCCCTTGTCGCGCGCCGAAAGGCCAGCTGCCATCCAGGTCACGATGACGTCGGCGCCGCCGCCGGCGATCACCTGCTCGGGCGCGATGTCCGGGCCGCCCGGCTTGATGTCGACGTCGAGGCCTTCCTCTTCATAAAAGCCCTTGTCCTTGGCGACGAAGTAACCACCGAATTGGCCCTGCGCCACCCACTTCAACTGCAGGGTAACCTTGTCGGCCGCCCAGGCTTGGACAGCCGCCAGCGACATCGCGCCGGCAAGCATGGAGACGATCAGTTTCTTCATTCTTTCCACCCTCTGAAGTTCGTCTACCCACCACGGACAGACGGATGCCAAAACGTGACAGCCCTTTCCGCAAGGGCAACCACACCATAGAAGACCGAACCCGCAAGCGCCGCAACCGCGATCTCGGCCCAGACCATGTCGATGTTCATGCGCCCGACCTCGGTGGAGATCCGGAAGCCCATGCCCACGACAGGAGTGCCGAAGAACTCGGCGACGATCGCGCCGATCAGCGCCAGCGTCGAGTTGATCTTCAGCGCATTGAAGATGAATGGCGCGGCGGCCGGCAGGCGCAGCTTCCACAGCGTCTGCCAGTAGCCCGACGCATAGGTCCGCATCAGGTCACGCTCCATGTGACCGGAGGCGGCAAGCCCCGCCACCGTGTTCACCAGCATCGGGAAGAAGGTCATGATGACCACCACCGCTGCCTTGGAATGCCAGTCGAAGCCGAACCACATCACCATGATGGGCGCGACCCCGATGATCGGCAGCGCGGAGACCATGTTGCCGATGGGCAAAAGCCCGCGCCGCAGGAAATCCACGCGGTCGGCGAGGATCGCGGTCACGAAGCCCGCACCGCAGCCCATGATGTAGCCGAAGATCACGGCGTGGAAGATGGTCTGGTTCACGTCCGCCCACAGCACCGGCAGCGAATTGGCGAAGCGGGCGGCGACTGCGCTGGGCGGCGGCAACAGCACGAAGGGAATGCCCGCCCCGCGCGTCACCGTCTCCCAGATGATCAGGATCCAGGCGCCGAAGATGGTCGGGATCAGCAGCCGCAGAAACGTGCTTGCCGAGCGGTTTTCGGGCCGCATCGCCGAAAGCACGGTCACGCAACGCCAGGCGAGAAGCCACGCGGCCCCCACCAGCAGGAAGAACGAGGCGTGCGCGGCGCCCTCGCTGCCGGCGATGCCAGAAATGAGCAGCCATGCCGCTCCATGGGCGCCGACGAACAGGATCGCTGCCGCGAGCCAGCCCGACAGAGGCAGCATGGACAGCAGCGCCGCCGCCCCGATCAGGGCGAAGACGGCCGCCGTCGCGCCCGGGCCGAACGGCTCCGCGCCCTCGATGCCGGCAATGGGCAGCTTTGCGGCAGCAATCACGCCGACGATGAGCGCCAGCGCCGCCTGCCATGAGATCTTGAACCCGCTCATGCCGGCCTCCCGCCCATCGAGCGCTCGACGATGCGCCCGGCAACGCCCACCAGGGTGACCAGCAGCACCGCGACAATCGATCCGGCCACGAGCGCCGACCAGATCTCGATGGTCTGGCTGTAGTAGGATCCGGCGAGCAGCTTGGCGCCGATGCCGGCCACGGCACCCGTGGGCAGTTCGGCAACGATCGCGCCGACGAGGCTTGCCGCCACCGCCACCTTCATCGAGGCGAAGAGATACGGCACCGAGGCCGGCACGCGCAGCTTCCAGAAGGTCTGCGAGGGGCTGGCGTTGTAGGTGTGCATGAGGTCGAGATGCATGATCTCCGGCGAACGCAGGCCCTTCACCATGCCCACGGCCACAGGGAAGAACGACAGATAGGTCGAAATCAGCGCCTTGGGCACCAGCCCGGTGATGCCGACGGCCGCGAACACCACCACCACCATCGGCGCGATCGCCAAGATGGGGATGGTCTGCGAGGCGATGATCCATGGCATCAGGCTGCGGTCAAGCGCCACGAAATGCACGATGCCGACCGCGATCAGGATGCCGAGCACGGTGCCGAAGGCAAAGCCCAGCAGCGTCGAGGAAAGCGTCACCCAGGCATGGTAGACGAGGCTGCGGTTGCTGGTGATCTTCCGCATGAAGGTGTTTTCGAAGAAGTTCGACGCCACCTGGTACGGCGTTGGCAAAACCGGCTTGGGCTGCGTCAGCGTCTTGCCGACGAATTCGACGAAACCTGGCGCTTCGCCCGCGCGCCGGTCGAGATCGCGCTGGAATGGCGCATTCATGACAACGGCGAAGACGTACCAGAGCACGACCAGCGCCGCCAGGATCGACAGCACCGGAAAAACGCTGCCGGAGACGATGCGCGAGAAGATGCCGGCCTGTTTCGCCGGAGACTGCGCCAGGGTGTTGGAGGCCATGGTCATGCCCTGGTCCCCTTGATTGAAAACTCCCCCTTCAACACCGCCGCCTCAGTCATAGCTGTGTCCCGCGCGCAGGCCGTCGCGCACGCGCGCTGCGATGGCCAGGAATTCGGGCGTCTCGCGGATGTCGAGCGGCCGCTCCTTCGGCAGGGTCGACTCGATGACGTCGGTCACGCGACCAGGGCGCGGCGACATCACCACGATGCGGGTGGAGAGATAGACCGCCTCCGGGATGGAGTGGGTGACGAAGCAGATCGTCTTGTTGGTCTGGTCCCACAGCTTCAGAAGCTGCTCGTTGAGATGGTCGCGCACGATCTCGTCGAGCGCGCCGAAGGGCTCGTCCATCAGGAGCAGGTCGGCATCGAAGGCGAGCGCACGCGCGATTGAGGCGCGCTGCTGCATGCCACCCGAGAGCTGCCACGGAAATTTCTTCTCGAAACCGGAGAGATTGACCAGATCGAGCGTGCGCTTGATGCGCGCCTTCTGCTCGGCGCGGGAAACGCCCATGATCTCCAGTGGCAGAGCGACATTGTTCTCGATGGTGCGCCACGGAAACAGCGCCGCTGCCTGGAAGACGTAGCCGTAGGCGCGCGCCTCGCGCGCCTGCTGCGGCGTCATGCCGTTGATGGAGATCGTGCCCGAGGTCGGCCGTTCGAGGTCGGCGATCACGCGCAGGAAGGTGGTCTTGCCGCATCCCGACGGGCCGATGAAGGAGACGAACTCCCCCTTGCCGATCGTGAGGTCGACATCCGAAAGCGCCCGAACGGGCCCGTCATTGGTCTGGAAGGTAAGCCCGAGCTTACTGGCTTCGATGACGGTATTGCTGTGTGCTGGCTGCAAGCTGGCTCTTTCCAATTTCCGTTGATCGATCAAAGCATTTCGGGGTTCGGCAGACGGCACGTGCGCGAAAATGAGTCCGGAAAACAACGGATTGCGCCCGTCTCCTGACTCGATTTCGCAATTGGTTGCGAGAGTGCGTTTCCCGCCCTGCTCAAGGACCGGATCGTTGCGCGCGCGACCTCGCGGCCGCCGCATGGCGACCGGTCGCGCTATGTGCCGTGTGTGAAGATGCTCCTCATGCTCCCGTGTTCCCCTTCATTTCGGGCCGCGCGCTTCTTGGCGAGCGCGTCGGCCCTGTCAGTTCCGTATGTTACTCCACGATCTGGGCAGTCTCCACCACCGCGTGGAAAAGAACGTCGCAGCCGGCGGCCGCCCATTCCGGATAGATTTCCTCGGCCTCGTTGTGGCTCAGTCCGTCAACGCAAGGGCACATGACCATCGCCGTCGGCGCCACCCGGTTGATCCAGCAGGCGTCGTGGCCCGCTCCCGAGACGATGTTGCGATGCGAGTAGCCCAGCCGTTCGGCGGCATCCCGGATCGCCTTCACGCAACCTTCGTCGAAGGTGACCGGGTCGAAATGGCCGACCTGCTCTATCTCGAAGGAAATATCGAGCGCCTCGCAGATGGTCGAGATGCCATCGCGGATGCGCATGTCCATCTCGTCCAGCACTTCCTTGTCGGGCGAGCGGATGTCGATGGTGAAGACGGTGCGCCCGGCGATGATGTTGCGCGAGTTCGGATAGACCTCCATGTGGCCGATCGCGCCGACGGCGTCGGGCTGGTAGTCCATCGCCACTTCATGCACCAGCTCGGTCACCCGCGCCATGCCGAGGCCGGCATTGCGGCGCTTGTACATGGGCGTCGATCCGGTATGCGCTTCCATGCCGGTCACCGTCACCTGCAGCCACTTCAACCCTTGCCCGTGGGTGACGACGCCAATCTCGATTTCTTCGTCCTCGAGGATCGGTCCCTGCTCGATATGCAACTCGAAAAAGGCGCGCATCTTGCGCGCGCCGACTTTCTCGTCGCCCTTCCAGCCGATGCGGGCGAGCTCGTCGCCGAAGCGCTTGCCTTCGGCGTCCTTGCGGTCATAGGCCCAGTCCTGGCCGAGCACGCCGGCAAACACGCCCGAGGCCAGCATGGCCGGGGCAAAGCGGGTGCCCTCCTCGTTCGTCCAGTTGGTGACGACGATGGGATGCTTTGTCTTGATGCCGAGATCGTTCAGCGTGCGCACGACTTCCAGCCCGCCCAGCACGCCGAGCACGCCGTCGAACTTGCCGCCGGTGGGTTGGGTATCGAGATGGCTGCCGACATAGACCGGCAAGGCGTCGGCATCGGTGCCCTCACGACGGGCGAACATGGTGCCCATCTCATCGACGCCCATTTCGAGGCCGGCGTCCTCGCACCATTTCTTGAAAAGGTGGCGACCTTCGCCGTCGAAATCGGTCAGCGTCTGGCGGTTGTTGCCGCCGGCGATGCCAGGCCCGATCTTCGCCATCTCCATCAGCGAATCCCACAAACGGTCTGAATTGATTCGCAGATTCTCTCCCGGCGCCGCCATTCTCTTCTTTCCCCTGGTCTTGCTTATTAAAATACCGGAAGGCCTTTCGGCCTCCCGGAACCACTTGGTCTTAGTCGATCATGTTCAGCACTTCGCGGACATGATCGATGAGTTCATCGATCTGGCCCTTGGTGATGATCAGCGGCGGCGACAGCGCGATGATGTCGCCGGTGGTGCGGATCAGCGCGCCGCGTTCGAACGCCTTCACGAAGGCCGAGAAGGCACGCTTGCTCGGGCTGCCCGGGATCGGTTCCAGCTCGATCGCGCCGACGAGGCCGATGTTGCGGATATCGATGACGTGCGGCTCGCCCTTGAGCGAGTGCAGCGCCTCTTCGAAATAGGGAGCGAGTTCGGCGCCGCGCGTCAGCAGGCCCTCTTCCTTGTAGGTGTCGAGCGTGCCGAGAGCCGCGGCCGAGGCAATCGGGTTGCCCGAATAGGTGTAGCCGTGGAAGAACTCGATCAGGTGCTCGGGGCCGTTCATGAACGCGTCGTGGATTTCCTTCTTCACGAACACCGCGCCCATCGGGACGACGCCGTTGGAGACGCCCTTGGCGGTGGTCATGATGTCGGGGATGACGCCGAAATAGTCAGCCGCGAACGGGGTGCCGAGACGGCCGAAGCCGGTGATGACCTCGTCGAAGATCAGCAGGATGCCGTGCTTGTCGCAGATCTGGCGCAGGCGCTGGAGATAGCCCTTCGGCGGGATGAGAACGCCGGTGGAACCGGCCACCGGCTCGACGATGACGGCCGCGATGGTCGAGGCGTCATGCAGCGCGACGATGCGCTCCAGCTCGTCGGCAAGCTCCGCGCCGTATTCCGGCTCGCCCTTGGTGAAGGCGTTCTTGGCCGGCAGATGCGTGTGCGGCAGGTGGTCGACGCCGCCCAGAAGCGTGCCGAACATCTTGCGGTTGGTGACGATGCCGCCGACCGAGATACCGCCGAAGTTGACGCCGTGATAGCCGCGCTCGCGGCCGATGAGGCGGGTGCGCGAGCCCTCGCCCTTCACGCGCTGGTAGGCCAGCGCCATCTTCAGCGCGGTTTCGACCGACTCCGAGCCGGAATTGGTGAAGAAGACGTGGTCCATGCCCGCCGGTGCGATGTCGACCAGGCGGTTCGCCAGTTCGAACACGATCGGGTGGCCCATCTGGAAGGCCGGCGCATAGTCGAGCTCGGCAGCCTGATGCTGGATCGCCTCGGTGATCTTGGGACGGCAGTGGCCGGCATTCACGCACCACAGGCCAGCCGTGCCGTCGAGGATCTTGCGACCGTCGCTTGCCGTGTAGTGCATGTCCTTGGCGCTGACGAGCATGCGCGGCGCCTGCTTGAATTGGCGGTTCGACGTGAAGGGCATCCAGAATGCGCTGAGGTCGTTCGGCGCGACGTTCTTTCTGTTAGACATACCAAGCTTTCCTTTTGGGGTCCCCTGTTTCACTGCGGCCAACGCTTGGTCTTTGCGGTACTTGTGTGTTACGCAATTTTTGACCGATTGGACAAACGTTAGCACCGCCAGACGGGCGGTCAAGGGAATACTAGCCCAGATGCACGTGCGAAATCGCGTTCCACCGGCCGAGAGAAACTGGTCCAGCGAATTGGTCCACAACCGAGGGGCCTCCGCCCTTGCCGGGAGACCCCAATGACAATGGAAAGCACCGCCCGCCCGCGCCGCACCCGCATCCAGCAGGCAAAGCGCGAGCTCATTCTCGAAGCCGCCCTGGACGTGTTCTCCACCCACGGCTTCCGCGGCTCGACGATCGACCAGATCGCCGAAGCTGCCGGCATGTCGAAGCCGAACCTGCTCTACTATTTCCGGCGCAAGGAGGACATCCACGAGGCGCTGATGGAGCGGTTGCTGGACACATGGCTGGCGCCGCTGCGCGAACTGGACGACAGCGGCGACCCGATCGCCGAGATCCGCGGCTATATCCGCCGCAAGCTTGAGATGGCGCGCGACTTCCCACGCGAAAGCCGGCTGTTCGCCAATGAGATCCTGCAGGGCGCGCCGCGCATCATGCCGCTGCTGGAGGGCGAACTGAAGGAACTGGTGGACGAGAAGGCCCAGATCATCAAGGGCTGGATGCGGGCCGGCAAGATCGTCAAGACCGACCCCTGGCACCTGATCTTTTCCATCTGGGCGACGACCCAGCACTATGCCGACTTCGACGTGCAGGTGCGCGCCGTGCTCGGCCCCGACCGCGGCGGCGAAGGCCGCTTCGAGGATGCCGCGCGCTTCCTCGAAGACCTGTTCGTCCATGGACTCGCGCCGCACAAGGACTGAACCGGGAAAAGCGGCTCGGTTTCCGGCAGGACTATCGTCCGGCTATCCGCCAACCCAGGCTTCGGCCATGCTGACCTGACCTCTCCGCAGCGGCAGCCGGCGGGTCCGGTCTGCGCGCGACAACGGAGCGCGTGACGGAGGAGACGATGGCGAAGCTGATCGTGATGTACGGGACGCCGAAGGACCCGGCGGCCTTCGACCGCTACTATTTTTCCACTCATGTCCCGCTTGCCAAGAAGATACCCGGCCTCGTGCGATATGAGGTGAGCGAAGGCGCGGTGTTGAGTCTGACGGGGCCGGCCCCCTATCACCTGGCTGCGGTGCTCGAGTTCCCCTCCCTCGCCGCGATGGAAACCGCCCTGGTTTCTCCGGAAGGCAGGGCAGCCGCCGGCGACATTCCCAATTTCGCAGATGGCGGCGCTGACCTGTTCTTCTTCGACACGAAGGAGGTCTGACGCCTCCCGGCACCCGCAGCGGCGGGCTTCGCGGCCTTCCGCGCTATTCGATCCGCTCAGTCGCGGGGGACCGGCTGGATCGTGAAGATGCCGTCCGTATCCGGGAAAGCGACATAGACATCGTCCGGCGTTTCGAAGCGGATGCGGGTCTTGCGCTCGGCATCGACGAGATCGATCGCCCAGCCCTCCATCAATCGCCACGCGGTGATGTCGTCCAGGACCGGGAAGTTCGCCGCGCAAGCGGGTGCGAGTTCGATCTCCATGCCACCGATGGTCTGCTCGCGCTTCAGAACGGCTAGGCAGTGCTTGTCGCCCGCCGCGTTGCTGACCCTCCACGGACCGAACATGTCGGCGACGAAATCCGGATCGGCGGCATCGACGTCTATCACCTTCAGTTCGTCGAAGGCCGCCTCCTCCGCGGAGGCGCTGCCGCACTGCAAGCAGACGGCAACCGCAATGCCAAGAACACCAAGACGCATCCCCTTCCCTCCCCAATTTTCCACAGCAAAGCATTGCGCGGGACGGCGGGCAAGACACTTCCAGGAACGAAAGCGCAGATCACGCGGGCCGGTAAAGCGCGCATTCGAACAGTACGGCTTACGCGCAAATGCAGAACCAGCAGGTATGCAGGTACTGCAGTGTTGCAGAACAGAGACAGACAGATGGTGGCGGATAACGTAGGTGCAGCAAGGGTTTAATTGACTTACGAGGGGACTATCAGTGCATACCACCAGATGTTGCGTTGCAATGCTCGCATTGTTCTCGCTCGCCGGAGCGACGACGGCGCAGGCGGCGGATCAGTTGTCCAGCGAGACCGTCTACGAGTCAGCCGACAAAAGTATCACCGTCCTCGGTGGCATCGGCTACACGTGGCTGAGGAGCAACGAACTCGTCTATGACGACAATGCCAATCGCATCAGCCAACTGATCTGGAAGACTCAGGCTCCCGTCGCCACACTCGGCGCCAAGGCCGTTTTCGCCGACGTTTGGACTGCTTCGGCCAATGCCGTGATCGGTTTTTCCGGCCGGAGCGACATGAAGGACTACGACTGGACGGGGCGTTGGCTGTCTGGCTGGGGCGATGACGATTGGACTCACCGCTCCATTCATCCGGACACCAATCTCGATCGCTACATCAATCTGGATGTCGCGCTGGGCCGGAACTTCGCTGTCAACGGTACGATCACCGTCAATCTGCATGGCGGCTTCAAATACACGAATGTCAAATGGACGGCCTATGGCGGCTCGCACATCTACAGCAAGAAGGGATACCGTGACGACATCGACACGTTCCCGGACGGCGAACGCGGGATAACCTTCGAACAGAGATACCCAACCCTGTTCATCGGTGCAGAAGCGACCACGCTGGTCGACGACTGGACCCTCTCCGGGCTGCTGCGCGGCGGCTTCACGGTGAACGCCAGCGACACCGATCACCACTGGATACGCAAACTGCGCTTCGAAGACGAGTATGGAACGGTTCCGTTCGTGTCGGTGGGCGGCAGCGCCAGTTACCAGTGGAACGAACGCACCAGCCTTTTCCTGGCCGGCAATTTCGACAAGTACTTCCGCACGTCAGGGGATACGACGGAATACGAGAAGGGCGTCCTGAACGCGAAATACAAGGATGGCGCCGGCATGGACTTTGTGTCGGCCACCGTTTCGGTAGGTGCCAAGATCTCGTTCTGACGCAAGAAAAACAACAAGGCCCGACGTTGTCGGGCCTTGTTGTCACATAGGCAGGGATCCTGCCTCCAATTGTAGGGCGACGCGCATTTCTCGCGCGCCACCCGCATCGATAAAGCTCACTCCGCGGCCTGTCTGGCCATCGGGTTGTTCGGGTGCGTCGTCCAATTGGCGTAGTCGGGCGAAACCGTCTTGCCCGTACGCTTGTCGAGCGCGCCAACAGCCAGCGGCTCCATGGTGATGCAGCCTTCGACCGGGCAGACATTGACGCACAGATTGCAGCCTACGCACTCTTCCTCGATCACCTCGAAGCGGCGCACGCCGTCGACCATGCTGGTGATCGCCTGGTGGGAGGTGTCCTCGCAGGCGATGTGGCAGCGGCCGCACTTGATGCAGGCATCCTGGTCGATATGCGCCTTGGCGATGTAGTTGAGGTTGAGATACTGCCAGTCGGTGACGTTGGGCGTGGCGCGCCCGATGATGTCGTCGAGCGTCTTGTGGCCCTTCTCATCCATCCAGTTCTCGAGACCGGCGATCATCTCCTGCACGATCTTGAAGCCATAGGTCATGGCCGCCGTGCAGACCTGCACATTGCCGGCGCCGAGCGCCATGAACTCGGCCGCGTCGCGCCAGGTGGTGATGCCGCCGATGCCGGAGATGGGCAGGCCGCGGGTTTCCGGATCGCGCGCGATCTCGGCCACCATGTTGAGCGCGATCGGCTTTACCGCCGGGCCGCAATAGCCGCCATGGCTGCCCTTGCCGTCGATTGAGGGCTCGGGCGAGAAGCTGTCGAGATCGACCGACGTGATCGAGTTGATGGTGTTGATCAGCGACACCGCGTCGGTGCCGCCGGCATGGGCCGCCCGCGCCGGCTTGCGGATGTCGGTGATGTTGGGCGTCAGCTTGGTGATGACGGGCATGCGCGTGTACTGCTTGCACCAGCGCACCACCATCTCGATATATTCCGGCACCTGGCCGACGGCCGCCCCCATGCCGCGCTCGGACATGCCGTGAGGGCAGCCGAAGTTCAGCTCGATGCCGTCGGCGCCGGTCTCTTCGACCAGCGGCAGGATCGCCTTCCAGCTCTCCTCCACGCAGGGCACCATGATCGAGGCGATGAGCGCCCGATCCGGCCAGTTCATCTTCACCTGCTTCATCTCGCGCAGGTTGGTCTGCAGGTCGCGATCGGTGATCAGCTCGATATTGTTGAGGCCGAGCAGCCGACGGTCGGCGCCCCAGATCGCGCCGTAGCGCGGGCCGTTGACGTTAACGACCGGCGGGCCCTCCTCGCCCAGCGTCTTCCACACCACGCCGCCCCAGCCCGCCTTGAAGGCGCGCTCGACATTGTAAGCCTTGTCGGTGGGCGGCGCGGAAGCCAGCCAGAACGGATTGGGCGACTTGATGCCGATGAAGTTGTTGCGAATGTCAGCCATGCTCACGCCCTCCCGTTCGCGGTGAGTGACTTGTGAATGCTTTCGGCGGCATCGCGACCCTGCGCGACGGCCGAAACGGTGAGGTCCTCGCCGCCGAGGATGCAGTCGCCGCCAGCCCAGACCTTGGCCAGCGAGGTGCGGCCCTGATCGTCCACGACGATGCGCCCGCCTTCCATGGCAAGGCCCGCGCCGGTGCCGTTCAGCGACACAGGCTCGAAGGCCTGGCCGATTGCCTTGAACACCTGATCGGCGGCCAGGTGCACGATCTCGCCGGTGCCGGCGAGCTTGTCGCCTTTCATGGCGGTGTATTCGAGTTCGATGCCCACCACCTTGCCGCCTTCCGAGATGACCCGCTTGGGCTGCATCCAGTGGCGGATGACGACGCCGTTGGCAGTCGCCAGATCCTGCTCGAACACCGAGGCGTTCATGTGCTCCTGGCCGCGCCGGTAGCAGATGGTCACCTCCTCGGCGCCCAGGAGCTTGGACTGCACGGCCACGTCGATGGCCGTCATGCCGCCGCCGATGACGACGACGCGGCGGCCGACGGGCAGTGCGCCGAGATCGCTGGCCTGACGTAGCGTGGCAATATATTCGACGGCGTTCTCTACGCCGGTCGCATCCTCGCCTTCGGCGCGCAGCGCGTTGATGCCACCAAGGCCGAGACCGAGGAACACGGCGTCATATTTCGCCGTGAGGTCGGCGAGATGGAAATCGCGGCCCATCGCCTTGCCGTTCTCGATCGTGATGCCGCCGATGGCGGTGACGTAGTCGACCTCGGCCTGGGCAAAATCGTCGGTGCTCTTGTAGGCGGCGATGCCGTATTCATTGAGGCCGCCGGACTTGGGCTTGGCCTCGAGCACGGTCACCTCATGGCCGTAGCGCGCCAGGCGATGCGCGGCGGCAAGGCCGGCAGGGCCCGCGCCGACTACCGCGATCTTACGACCGGTCGGTTCCGCGCGCTGATAAAACTGCTTGCCCTCCTCCATCGCGATGTCGGTGGAGTAGCGCTGCAGACGGCCGATCTGCACCGGCTTGCCTTCCGCGACTTCGCGAACGCAGACCTCTTCGCACAGCGTCTCCGTGGGGCAGACGCGGGCGCACATGCCGCCCAAAATGTTCTGGTCGAAGATGGTCTTGGCCGAGCCGAGCGGATTGCCCGTGGCGATCTGCCGGATGAACATCGGAATGTCGATGGAGGTCGGGCAGGCCTGCATGCAGGGCGCATCGTAGCAAAAGTAGCAGCGATCCGCTTCTACCAGGGCTTCGTGATGATCCAGCGGAGGATGAAGATCGGAAAAATTCTCCGCATACTGAGCGGCGGCAAGCCTTCCGGCGGCTATGCCTTCCTTGAACTGACCTTCGGCCATTTCAGTTCCCCATTATTGTGGTTTTGGGGAAGGCTAGCACAGTTTATTTTTTTATCAATTGGTCAATTTTCAAGATAACCGATTGAAAAGGTATCATAAAAACATGATTAAAACTATCATGTTTTATACTAAAGCCATCAGTGCTTTGACGTGGAATCGCCCCGGAGAGGGTCAACAGCCGGAATTCTGGCAACCCGGCCGGTAGATCGGAACATCCATCTGCTGCGGACTGACGCGTGGACGATCCTGCTCCCGGTAGAACTGCTGCTGCATCTGGTAGTCGCGGCGCATCTGCTCGTTCTGCAGCGACTGCACTTGCCCGTCGATCAGCCTCTGCTGTCCAACCCCAGGGCCGCGGTAAGCCGCTCCGGCGAGTTCGATGGCAGGGGCTTGCGAGACGCCCACCAGCAAGACAAGAGCCGGCAGCATCAGTTTCGAAATGTTCTGCAAAGACGGCATGGCATTAGCGCTCCACCGCAGAAGACTTTACCTGAACACTATATAGGGGCGCCGCTTGCCGCGCGCCATCCTTAGCGTGCGGATGCGGCCGGATCCTGCGTGTTTTCGTCCCGCTCGAAGCTGATCACCGGCTCCATCTTGGCCAGCACTTCGTCCGACAGCCAGCACAGGCTCTTGTGGCCGTTGCCCAGATCCTTGAGCGGCGGCACCTCGGTCTCGCAAAGGTTACCGGGCACCAGGTTCTTGTAGCGGCAGCGAGTCTGGAACGGACAGCCCGTAGGAGGGTTCATGGCCGAGGGGATTTCGCCCTCCAGCACGATGCGCTTCTTGACCACGCTGGTGTCGGCGATCGGGATCGCAGAGAGCAGCGCCTCCGTATAAGGGTGATAGGGCGGCGAAAAAATCTGGTCGGTGGTGCCCTGCTCGACGATATGGCCGAGATACATCACCACCACACGATCGGCGATGTAGCGCACCACTGAAAGATCGTGGCTGATGAACAGCATGGTCGTCTTGGACTCGCGCTGGATGTCCATCAGAAGCTCGGTGACCGCCGCCTGCACGGACACGTCCAGCGCCGAGACCGGTTCGTCGGCCACCACCACGCGGGCGCGGCCGGCAAAGGCGCGCGCCACGCCGATGCGCTGCTTCTGCCCGCCCGAAAGCTGGCGCGGCATGCGCTCGGCAAAGGCGCGCGGCAGCTTCACCAGATCGAGCAGTTCGAACATCTTCCGCCGGCGCTCGGCGGCGGTCTTGCCGATCTTGAATTTTTCGAGCGTGCGAACGATCTGCGAGCCGACCGAATGGCTGGGGTTCAGCGTGTCGAACGGGTTCTGGAACACCATTTGGATCGACGACACGGTGTCTACGTCGCGCTCCTCGACCGGGGTTGACTGGATTTCGCGGTTTGCGAGCGTGATCTTGCCCGAGCTCGCCGTCTCGAGGCCCAGCAGCACCTTGGCGAGCGTGGACTTGCCGCAGCCGCTTTCGCCGACGATGGCCACCGTCTCGGCCTCGCGCGCCTCGAAGCTGATCGCCTCGTTGGCCTTGACCACGCGGCCCTCGCCGCCGCCGAACACCTCGTTGCCCGAGACCTTGTAATATTTCTTCAGCTCATCGATCTGAAGCACCGGCTTGCCGGGCTGGATCGGTTCCTTCCCCGTCTTGGCCCCTTCCGGCACCGCCTGCCAGTCGATCTCGTTGATGCGCACGCAGCGGCTGAAGTGGTTGTCGTGCCCTTCCACGGCGACCATGGGGATCTCGGCGGCGTTGCAGACGCCCTCGACGAAGTGGTGGCAGCGCGGGCCGAAATTGCAGCCTTTGGGCCGCTCGTGCGGCAGCGGCAACTGGCCGGGAATGGCGATCAGCGGCCGCGAATTCTTGTCGGCGCCCGGCAGCGGGATCGAGCGGAACAGGCCTTGCGTATAGGGGTGGCGCATGCGGTCGAATACGTCCTCGACCTTGCCGGTCTCCACCGCCTCGCCCGAATACATCACCGTGATGCGGTCGCAGGTCTCGAGGATCAGGCCGAGATTGTGCGACACGAAGATCATCGACGTGCCAAACTCCCTGCCCAGCCCCTTGATCAACTCGACGATACCGGCCTCGACGGTCACGTCGAGCGCGGTGGTCGGCTCGTCGAGCAGGAGCAGCGCCGGGTTGGAGAGCAGCGCCATCGCAATGACGATGCGCTGCTGCTGTCCACCGGAAAGCTGGTGCGGATAGGATTTCATCACCCGCTCGGGATCGGGCAGCCGCACCGCCTTCAGCATCTCCAGCGAGCGTTTGTAGGCCTCGTCCTTCGAGACCTTCTCGTGGATCAGCGGCACTTCCATGAGCTGCTTGCCGACCTTCATCGCCGGATTGAGGCTCGCCATCGGCTCCTGATAGATCATGGCGATCTTGTTGCCGCGTATCCTGCGCAGCTCCTCCTCCGACATCTCGCCCATGTCGCGGCCCTGGAATTTTATCCGGCCGCCGACGATCTTGCCGACATTGGAAAGGTCGCGCATGACGCCGAGCGAGACGGTGGACTTGCCGCAGCCGCTCTCGCCGACGATGCCCATGGCCTCGCCGGGCATGACGGTGCATGAAAAATCCATCACGGCGGGGATTTCGCCGCGCCGCGTGAAGAAGGAGATAGAGAGGTTCTCGATCTCCAGGATGGGTTCGACCTGAGGCCTGACGGCTTCGTTCATGGTGCCCTCCATCAATCTTTCAGCGATTGCTCGCGCAGGGAATCGGCGAGCAGGTTGAGCCCGAGCACGAAGGACATCAGCGCGATCGTCGGCGGCAGCGCCGGGTGGACGAAGGAGCGCAGCAGGCGGCTGGCGTCCTTGATCGCGGTGCCCCAATCGGGGCTTTCCGGTGCGAGGCCGAGGCCGAAATAGCCGAGCGTGCCGAGCAGGATGGTGGTGTAGCCGATGCGCAGGCAGGCATCGACAATCAGCGGTCCGCGCGCATTGGGCAGGATCTCCCACAGCATGATGTACCAGGGAGATTCACCCCTGGTCTGCGCGGCCGCCACGTAGTCGCGCGTCTTGATGTCCATCACCAGGCCGCGCACGATGCGGAACACGCCGGGGCTGGAGGCGAACACCACCGCCACGAAGATATTGAGCTGGTTCGGATCGATATGGATGATTTTTAGCGGATCGGCGTCGAAGACGAGCCCGGCATAGATCCAGCCGCCGATCACCAGCGTCAGCCCGAGAAGCAGGTACAGCCGCTCGGGACGCGTCTTGAACCTTGTCCAGAACAGCACGCAGAAGAAGATGATCGGGAACAGGAAGAACAGCCCCGCCATGGCGTAGGGGATGGGTGTGTCCATGATGCCAGGCGTGACCAGCAGGTAGAACAGCAGGATCACCGGGAAGGCGAGCACCAGATTGGCCAGGAACGACAGCAAGGTGTCGATCTTGCCGCCGTAATAGCCGGCCGGCAGACCGAGCGTGATGCCCACCATCAGCGCAAAGCCGGTGGCGGCGGGCGCGATGATCAGCACGATCTGGCTGCCATAGACCATGCGCGAGAAGATGTCGCGCGCGAGCTTGTCGCCGCCGAACAGATAGACGCCGTGGGAGGCGGGCTCAATGGCGCCCGGCAGCGCATCCTTCATGGCCGGGATCTGCGCCAGTGGATCGAAGGGCGCGACGGTGGAGGCAAAGATGGCCGTGAACAGCCAGAACAGGCAGATGGTGGCGCCCGCTATGCCGACGCCGCTGTCGAAGAGCTGGCCATAGAGGCCGAGCTTATTCCGGTAGAAGAAGCTCGCGCCCAGGACGACGACCAGCGCCAACCACACCGGCCCGAACCGGCCGAGCACGCCGAGAAAAATCTGGAATCCGCTTATGAATTCTAGCTGCATCCGCGCCCCCTACTGCACCCTGATGCGTGGATTGAGATAGGCGTAGCCGACGTCCGAGATGAGCTGGGTGACCAGCACGATGAGCACCGACACCAGCGAGCAGCCCAGCAGCAGGTCGATGTCGTTGTTGCCGGCCGCCTCGACGAGCGTGTAGCCAAATCCCTGGTATCGGAACATCACCTCGACGATGACGACGCCGGTGAGCAGCCATGGAAACTGCAGCATGATGACGGTGAATGGCGCGATCAGCGCGTTGCGCAGTGCGTGCTTGACCACCACGCCGCCGAAGCTGAGCCCCTTCAGCCGCGCCGTGCGGATGTATTGCTGGGTCATCACCTCGACCATCGAGGCTCGCGTCATGCGGGCGATGTAGCCGATGCCGTAGATCGCCAGCGTCATCACCGGCAGCGTGAAATTGTAGAAGGTAACGCCCTGGCTCGCCGAGGCAGCCGAACCGTTCAGCCAGCCGAGCCATGAAGCAAAGATCACCGTGAAGATGACGCCCGACACATATTCAGGCGTCGCGGTGGTGGCGATGGAGGCGACCGATAGCGTGCGGTCTGTGCGCGAGCCCTCGCGCATGCCCGCCAGTATGCCGATCAGCAGCGAGATCGGCACCATGGTGGCCAGCACCCAGAACATCAGCACGGCGGTGGCGCCAAGCGCGGGGAAGAGTTTTGAGGAAACGGTGGCCTTGAACTTGGTCGAGCAGCCGAAGTCTCCCTGCAAGATGCCGGAATAGGCTTTCTCGACCGGATCGTTGCAAAAGGAGAAGCGCTGCACTGCCTTGCCCGTCGCCGGATCGGTGATCGGCTCTTTGGGGACGATGCCCAGCCACTGGCCGTAGCGCACGAAGAAATTCTGGCGATAGCCGTGCTTCACCAGCCAGCCCTCGAGCTGTTCGGCCGACGTGTGCATTTCGGTCTGGCTGATCGCCAGCTTCTTCAGGTTCGGTTCGAGATTGACGAGGAAGAACACGACCAGCGTCAGGCACAGCATCGTCAATGCCATTGTGCCCAGACGCCTTGCAACGAAAGACAACATTTGAGCCCCCTGCCGGTGGGGTTGGGGTCGGATGCGTTCAACCCTTGATTTTTTTGCACATGCCCAGGCGAAAAGTCACCCGTATTTTCAGGTCGACCCTTTTCAGCTGGGCATATGAGGAGGAAGGAGAGAGGGCGAACGGCCCTCTCTCCGACAACCGATCGATCACGCCTGATCGATCCAGACCTTGCCGAAATCATGTTCGTAGGTCGGGTGCATGGCGTGGTTCTTCACCTCGGGCTTGATGTTGATGTAGAGCTTGCGCCAGTAAGGCTGGATGATGATGCCGGAGTCCTGCAGCATCTGCTCGATGTCCTTCATCACCACCTTGCGCTTCTCGGCATCGGCAACGCCAAGCGCCTCGTTGACCTTCTTGTCGAACTCCGGATTGGCGTAACCGCTCTCGTTCCAGGCCTCGCCCGAACGGTAGGCGATCGCGATGACCTGGATGCCCAGCGGACGCATGTTCCAATTGGTTTCCGAGAATGGGTACTTGGTCCAGTCGTTCCAGAAGGTCGAGCTCGGCAGCACCGTGCGCTTCACCTTGATGCCGGCTTCGCGAAGCTGGGCGGCGATCGCGTCGGTGGTGTTCTTGTGGTAGTCCTCGTCGTTGCTGATCAGCTCGTGCTCGAAATCGGCCACGCCGGCTTCCTTGAGCATTTCCATGGCCTTGGCCGGATCGCGCTTGACCTTCGGCAGCTCCACATATTCCGGATGGATCGGGCAGACGTGGTGGTTTTCACCCACCGTACCGGCATTGCCGTAGCCGAGCTGCAGCACCGTCTCGTTGTCGACGGCGAGGCACAGCGCCTGACGGACCTTCTGGTCGTCGTACGGCTTGTTGTTGACGTTGAAGCGCGAGACGACGGTGGCCGAGGTCACGACTTCCGAAACGGGGGCGCCGACGCCTTCGAGGATCCTGACATAGTCGGCAGTCGTCTCGTGGTTGCAATGCACCTCGCCGGACTCGAAGGCTGCGACCGTCGCTGCCGGATCGGTTCCGTAGTCGATGAACTCGACGCCATCGAGATAGACGTCGCCCTGCCACCACTTGCCGGTTTCGCGGCGCTTGTAGACGACCTTCTGGCCGACGTCGTAGGAGACGAGCTCGAACGGGCCGGTGCCGATCGGGCAGTCCTTGAAGCTCCCGCCCTTCTCGTCGAAGGAGCTGTGCACGACGAGCGCCGGATAGTCGGTCAGGTTGGCAATGAGGGCGATGTCGGGCTTGCTCAGCTTCAGCTTGACGGTCATGTCGTCGACCTTGACGACCGAGCCTTCGCGCAGCTTCTTGGTTTCTTCGTCGGCGAGGCTGCCCAGGCGGCCCGGCATGGAGTTGCCTTCGGCGGTCTTGTCGGCCCAGCGGGTGAAATTATGGATCACGTCGTCGGCGGTGAACTTGTCGCCGTTGTTCCATTCGACGCCCGGCCGCACATGCAGCGTGTATTCGGTGGCGTCGTCATTGACTTCCCAGCTCTCGAGCAGATAGGGCTCGAAAGTATACTGGCGGGTATACTTCACCAGCGGCTCCAGCGCCTGGCGCTCGGCATTGGAGATTTCCGACCAGTCGGCCGTGCGCGGGTCCTTGGGGTCCTTGATGGACATGGCCACCTTGATGACGCCGCCCGTCTTCGGCTGCTCCTCGGCGCGGGCTGGCGTGGGGGCGGCAATACCGATCATACCGTAAGCCATGGCGGTCGAGGCGCCGAAGATACTTGCCAACGCTAGAAATTCACGACGGTCGAACTGGCCCGACTTCGCGCTCTCGGCGAGCTTGCGAATATGATCGGGCACAAGGTCCCCGTTACTCTTGTAGAACGTCATGTTTTTCTCCCATTATTTTTGGCTTTTCCGCCGATTAGCATTTCGCATCCGGCCTTCGATGTCAAAAGCCCAAGACGTCAACGCGGGAGCAAATGTGCAATTTTGATTGGGAGGCGGTTTTCGCGAATACGACAGCCATGGCGCAAAATTGGTAATGCGCGGCAATTTCGGTCGATTTTTTTCGCAGCTTGCAAGAATACGGCCATCACCGAAAAACAGCCAGCGCCAGACCGGGCTCATCGTGAGGCCACACAAGGCTTTGCGCATCCTGGCGTGCGCGCTTCGGCCGACACCACTAAAAAGTGTGGAAAGGGCCCGCAGACACTTTCCGATCGGTCACGACGCCTGCAAAGAAAATCGCCGCATGCTGCCCGGGCGGTCGATGCATGAATGACATGCGCAGCAGGTAAAGACCGGGTGATGACGGAGCCGTGTTGACAAGTAGTTTTGAAGCTTGATCAATGGTTTTTCGAGAAAGCACCAGCGTCCGGAGGGGACCTATGGCAATTCGCGCTGCTCGCATCTGGTCGACTTTCGCATTCCTTGCCTTGTTGCTGGTGCTGCCATGGTCAAGCCCCGCGCTTGCGGTGGACGCCCGCTCCATCGCCACCACCGAAAACAGCGACTATTTCGGCTTCGACCTCCGGTCCCAGCAGAACGTCTCGCTCGACCAGTGCAAGAGCACCTGCCTGGGCGACAGCGCCTGCCGCGCCTTCACCTACAACGTCAAGGCGAAGTGGTGTTTTCTGAAATCCGATTTCAGCCAGCTGAAGCCCTTCGCCGGGGCCGTCGCCGGCAAGGTGGTGCTGCGCGACAGCGCACCCGATATCGGCGCTCCGCCGGCGTTGTCGTTCTTCGCCGCGGGCATGGTGGATGAGGCGCGCCGTTTCCGCAGCGACCTGACCGATGGTTCCGTGGCCGTCGGCGAGGAAGGCCTCGCCGCCCTCACCGAGGCCGGGAAAGAGGCGATGCGCAACGGCGACCCGCGCACCGCCATGCAAAAGTTCACCTCCGCCGTCGCCACCACGCCCGACGACGGCGCGCTGTGGATCGAGCTTGCCCGCGCCATACTCGGCACGCCCCCGGTAAACGACGAGGAAACGGCCAAGCTCAAGCGAGACGCCACATCGGCCGCCTGGAACGGCTATCAGCTCTCCCGCAGCGCCATGGCGCGCGCCGAAGCACTGGCCGTGCTGGCCGTCGGGCTCGACAAGCGCGAGCTCTATCGCCCTGCCCTTAAGGCCTATGAGGCAAGCCTTGCGCTGAACGATTCAGCGTCGGTCCGGACCGACTATGAAGACCTAAAGGCGCGCAAGGGCTTCCGCATCGTCGACCATTCGGTCGACAACGACAGCACGTCCCCGCGCATCTGCGCCCAGTTTTCCGAGGAACTGGTCAAGACCGGCGTCGACTACACGACGTTCGTGAAGCTCGACGACGCCGCCCCCAAGGCGATCGAGGCCAAGGACAGGCAGATCTGCGTCGAGGGCCTGGAGCACGGCCGGCACTACAGCGTGACCTTCCGCGCCGGCTTGCCGGCGGCGGTTGGCGAAGCGCTGGCCGCGCCCGTGACGCTCTCGATCTATGTGCAGGACCGCTCGCCTTCCGTGCGCTTCACCGGCGACAGTTTTGTCCTGCCCGCCACCGCCCGGCGCGGTATCCCGCTGGTGACCGTCAACACGGCGACGGCCGACCTGGAATTGTTCCGCGTCGGCGACCGCTCGCTGGCTCAGCTTCTGTCCGGCTACCAGTTCCTGCGCCAGCTCGACGGCTACGACATCAGCAGCATCTCCGAGCAGATGGGCGAGCCGATCTGGGACGGCGAGATCGATATTCCGGGCAACGACCTCAACAAGGAGGTCACCACCAGCTTTCCCATCGACGAGGCGCTGCCCGATCGCAAGCCCGGCGTCTATGTGCTGACCGCGCGGCCCCAGGACGACCGCAGCGAAGACTACCAGCCCAAGGCCACGCAGTGGTTCGTCGTCTCCGACATCGGCCTGTCGACCTATACCGGCCAGGACGGGCTCAACGTCTTCGCCCGCTCGCTTGGCACCGCCCTGCCGCTTGCCGGCGTCGAGCTGACGCTGCTGGCCCGCAACAACGAAATCCTCGGCAAGGCCACGACGGGCGCGGAAGGCCGCGCCACCTTCACGCCGGGCCTGACGCGCGGCACGGGCGGCATGGTGCCGGCGGTGCTGATGGCCAGCCAGGGCGACAGCGACTTCGTCTTCCTCGACATGACCCGCGCCGGCTTCGACCTGTCCGACCGCGGCGTGACCGGCCGCGCCTCGCCCGGCGCGCTGGACGTCTATGCCTGGACCGAGCGCGGCATCTACCGCGTCGGCGAGGAGGTGCATGTGGCCGCCCTCGCTCGCGACGACGCGGCCAGGGCCGTGGAGAACCTGCCACTGACCTTCGTCTTCTCGCGGCCGGACGGCGTCGAAGATCGCCGCATCATCTCCGACGGCGGCAAGGCCGGCGGCCACGCCGTCGACCTCACGCTGCCGGCCAACGCCATGCGCGGCACCTGGAGCGTGGCGATCCACACCGACCCCAAGCAGCCGGCAGTTGCCACGCAGAATTTCCTGGTCGAGGATTTCGTGCCCGACCGCATCGAGTTCGATCTCACCAGCGACCACGGCGAGATCGCGGCCGGCGAGGCCGCCAGTGTCACCGTCGACGGCCGCTTCCTCTACGGCGCGCCGGCCGCTGGCCTTGCGCTCGAGGGCGAACTGACCGTCTCGACCAGGCGCGAATGGGACCGCTTCAAGGGCTTCTCCTTCGGGCTCGCCGACGAGCAGGAGGGCGAGGCGACGCAAGTTCCGCTGGCCGAGCTGCCGCCGGTGGGCGAGGACGGCAAGGCCACCTTCCCCGTCGCAGTCGATCAGGCACCCTCCACCACCCGCCTGCTCAATGCCGCCGTCACCGTGCGCATGCGCGAAAGCGGCGGCCGCGCTGTGGAGCGCGCGCTCGACATCGCGATCCGTCCGCAAGGCGACATGATCGGCATCCGGCCGGAATTTTCCGGCAACGAGGTGCCGCAGGGCTCGACTGCCAAGTTCAGCCTCATCGCCGCCAGCGCGCAGGGCGAACGCATGGCGCTGCACGGCGCGCATTGGTCGCTGGTCAAGATCGAGCGCAATTACCAATGGTATCGCAGCGGCAACAGCTGGAACTACGAGCCGGTGACCTTCACCCGCGCCATCGCCAGCGGCCAGCTCGACCTGGCCGCCGACAGCGAAGCCACCGTCACCGTGCCGGTCGACTGGGGTCGCTACCGGCTTGAGGTGGAGACGGCCGACCCGACCGGCCCGATGACCAGCTACGAATTCAACGCCGGCTGGTTCGTCGAGGCGACTTCGACCGAGACGCCGGACGGCCTGGAGATCGCGCTGGACAAGGACGCCTATGCTGCCGGCGAGACGGCCAAGCTGCAGGTGTCGCCACGCTTTGCCGGCGAGTTGCTGGTGACGGTGGGTGCCGACAGGCTGCTCAAGACCTTCACCGCCTCCGTGCCGGAAGGCGGTGCCACCGTCGACATCCCGGTTGACGGCGACTGGGGCGCGGGCGCCTATGTCACTGCCACCCTCTACCGGCCAGGCAACGCGCAGGGATCGCGCATGCCGGCCCGCGCCATCGGCGTGAAGTGGCTTGCGGTCACCCCGGGCGAGAAACAGCTTGGGGTCACGCTCTCGCCGCCGGAAAAGAGCGAGCCACGCCGTAGCCTGTCCATTCCCGTCGAGGTCACCGGTGCGTCCGCTGCAAGCGAGGCCTATGTGATGGTCGCGGCCGTGGACGTCGGCATCCTCAATCTCACCCGCTACCAGGCGCCCGACCCGGAAGGCTGGTTCTTCGGCCAGCGTCAGCTCGGGCTTGAACTGCGCGACCTCTACGGCCGGCTGATCGACGGTTCTCTCGGCATCACCGGCAAGCTGCGCACCGGCGGCGACGGCGGCAACATGGTCACCGAAGGCAGCCCGCCGACCGAGAAGCTTGTCGCCTTCTCCTCCGGCCCTGTGCAGCTCGACGGTGAGGGCAAGGCAACCGTCGAATTCGACCTGCCGCAGTTCAACGGCACGGTGCGCGTGATGGCCGTGGCCTGGACGAAGGAGGCCATGGGCCATGCCTCGACCGACGTGATCGTGCGCGATCCGGTGGTGATCACGGCCAGCCTGCCGCGCTTCCTGACGCCGGGCGACCAGGCGACGATGCGCCTCGACATCGCCAACACCGATGCGCCAGACGGCGACTACGTCCTCTCGATCGAGCCGAGCAGCAACCTCGCGACCGAGGCCGGCTCGGCTCCCGGCAAGGTGACGTTGACCGCCGGCAAGCGCCAGTCGCTGACCGTGCCGATTACCGCCCAGGCGACCGGCGAAGCGGGCCTTACCATCCGCCTCGCCAACGACAGCGGCGTTAGCGTCGAGCAGAATCTGTCATTGCCGGTGCGCCGGGCCGAGCTGCCGGTCACCACGCGCACCGTCGTGGACCTGGCGGCCAATGGCGGCAGCCTGCGCATCGATCGCGAGCTTCTGGCCGCGAGCCTGCTCGACGGCGCCTATGTCAGCGTCGGCGTCTCGTACGCCTCGGCCTTCGACGTGCCGTCGCTTTTGATGACGCTCGACCGCTATCCCTATGGCTGCGCCGAGCAGACCACCAGCCGGGCACTGCCCCTGCTCTATCTCAGCGAACTGGCGCAAAGCGCAGGCATGGCGGACGACCCGGACCTGCGCCGGCGCATCCAGGAGGCCGTCTACCACGTGCTCAACAACCAGTCCTCCTCGGGCAGTTTCGGCCTGTGGGGACCGGGCTCGGGCGACCTCTGGCTCGACGCCTATGTCACCGACTTCCTGACGCGGGCGCGCGAAAAGAACTACGACGTGCCGCGCGAGGCCATGCTCTTGGCGCTGGACAACCTGCAGAATTCGCTGTCCTACGACCTCGACCTGCGGGACCGCGGCAGCGACATCGCCTATGCGCTCTATGTGCTGGCCCGCAACAAGAAGGCCTCGATCGGCGACCTGCGCTACTATTCCGACACGCAGCTCGACGCGTTCTCGAGCCCCATGGCGGTCGCGCAGCTCGCCGCCAGCCTCGCGCTCTATGGCGACCAGCCGCGCTCGGAAGCCGCATTCCGCTCCGCGCTGACGCTGGCCAAGGCCACCGAGCACGACTACGCCCGCTCCGACTACGGCTCGCGCCTGCGCGACGGCGCCGCCATGCTGGCGCTTGCCGCCGAAAGCCGGCCGGCACCCAAGGTGGTGCCGGAACTCGTCGGCCTCGTCACTACCGAGCGCAAGGCCGCCAGCTATCTCAGCACGCAGGACCAGGCCTGGATGCTTCTGGCCGCCCGTGCGCTGAGGGCCAACAACGACGCCATCCAGCTCACCGTCAACGGTACGCCGCATGGTGGCGCCTATTCCGAACGGATCGACGGGAGCGCGCTGGTCGACAATCCGCTGGTCATCGCCAATACCGGCAGCGACCCGGTGCAGGCGGTGGTGACCGCCGTGGCCGCACCCGCGCAGGCGCTGCCCGCCGGCGGCGACGGTTTCGAGATCGAGCGCACCTACTATACGCTCGACGGCTCGGAGGCGAACGTCACCAGCGTGAAGCAGAACGAGCGTTTCGTGGTGGTGCTGAAGGTCGACCAGTCGAACGACTGGCCCTCGCGCGTGCTGGTGACCGACCTGCTGCCGGCCGGCTTCGAGATCGACAATCCGGGGCTGGTGTCCAGCGCCGACCTCGGCAACTTCCCCTGGCTGGACCGGACGGAAGCCGCCCATCTCGAGTTCCGCGACGACCGCTTCGTCGCGGCCTTCGACCGGCAGGCGGGAGACGCAAGCCAGATCACGCTGGCCTATGTGGTGCGCGCGGTGACGCCGGGCCTCTATGCCCATCCGGCCGCAAGCGTCGAGGACATGTACCGGCCGCAATATTCGGCCCGCACCTCGACCGGCATGATGGAGGTGGCGGCGCCGTAGCCATGAGCGCGTTTCGCAAGCTGGCATTCTGGGGCGCGGCCGCCATCGGCCTCGCCACGATCGCGGCCGGCGCTCTCTACGCCCTCGACCGCGCCTATCCGCCCCCTCTCCCCGCACGCCTCACCGTCTCGACGGAAGTGCTAGACCGCGACGGCGCGCTTCTGCGCGCCTATGCGACGCCGGATGGGTTTTGGCGGCTCGATACCCGTCTCGACCGGGTCGATCCGCAATTTGTAAAAATGCTGATCGCCTATGAGGACAAGCGCTTCTTCGACCATGACGGCGTCGACCCGCTGGCGCTCCTGCGCGCGGCAAAGCAGTTCGCCGGCAATCGCCGCATCGTTTCCGGCGGCTCCACGCTCTCCATGCAGCTGGCGCGGCTGATCGAGCCGCGTGCAAGCCGCAGCTTCGGCTCCAAGCTGTTGCAGGTGCTGCGCGCCTTCCAGATCGAGCGGCGGCTGTCAAAGGCCGAGATCCTCGAACGCTACCTGACGCTTGCGCCCTATGGCGGCAATCTCGAAGGCGTGCGCGCGGCCAGCCTCGCCTATTTCGGCAAGGAGCCGCGCCGCCTCACCGTCTCGGAAGCGGCCCTGCTGGTCGCCCTGCCCCAGTTGCCCGAACGCCGCCGCCCCGACCGCAACCGCGACGTGACGGAAGCAGCTCGGGATCGCGTGCTGGCGCGCATGGTGACGGCTGGCGTGCTGAACGAGCCGGAGGCCGCCCGCGCCTCTGGAGAGCCAGTGGCCGGCACCCGCCTCGCCCTGCCTTCCCTCGCCGCCCATGTCGCCGACACCGCCTTGCGCAAGTCACCGTCCGAAAGCCGGCACAAGCTGACCTTGAGCAAGCGCGTGCAGGAAGGGCTGGAAGCCGTGGCCAGGAATGCCGCCGAGAGGCTGGGGCCGCGCATTTCCGTCGCCATGGTGCTGGCCGATGCCAGCAACGGCGAGATCCTCGGCGAGGTCGGCTCGGCCGACTATTTCGACGGCGGCCGCTCCGGCTGGATCGACATGACGCGCGCCGTGCGTTCGCCGGGCTCGACGCTAAAGCCTTTCATCTATGGGCTGGCGATGGAACAGGGCCTCGTCGCGCAGGAGACGCTGATCGAGGACCGCCCGGCCGACTTCTCCGGCTACCGCCCGCGCAATTTCGACATGAGCTATCAGGGCGATGTCAGCGTGCGCCAGGCGCTGCAGCTGTCACTCAACGTGCCGGCCGTGCGTCTGCTCGACGCGGTGGGCCCGGCGCGGCTGACGGCGCGCTTCCGCCAGGCGGGCGTGACGCCGGTGCTGCCCAAGGGGGAAGCGCCGGGGCTGGCGATAGGGCTCGGCGGCGTGGGCGTATCGCTCCGCGATCTCGTGCAGCTCTATACCGGGCTCGCCAATGGCGGAAAGGCGCGCACGCTGCGCGACGGCACCGAAGCCGGGCCGATCGAAAACAGCGGCGGCACCATCCTCGGCGAGCAGGCGACATGGCAGATCGCCGACATATTGTCGGGCGTGAGGCCGCCGGAAGGGGCGTCCCCGCGTGGCATCGCCTACAAGACCGGCACCTCCTACGGCTATCGCGACGCCTGGTCAGTTGGCTTCGACGGACGCCACGTGCTGGGCGTGTGGGTGGGCCGGGCGGATGCCGGCTCCGTGCCCGGGCTGTCAGGCTATGCGTCCGCCGCCCCTATCCTGTTCGAAGGCTTTGCCAAGTCCGGCCTTGCCGCCGTACCGCTCGGCCGCGCGCCGGCCGGCGCCTTCCGCACCGCCCGCGCCGACCTGCCGGTGACGCAGGAGCGCTTTTCGCCCGCGCCCGACGGGCTCGTGGCAGTTGCTCCGACCGAGCCGGCGCCGCAGATCGTCTTCCCGCCCGACGGCGCGCATGTCGACCTCGCCGCCGCTTCGAACGACGCTTCGCCGCTGGTGCTGAAGCTGCAGGGCGGCCGCGCGCCCTTCCGCTGGCTGGCCAACGGCAAACCTCTTGAAGAACCTTCCCGCCGCCGCACCGCCACCTGGCAGCCCGACGGCACCGGCTATTCAACGCTGACCGTCATCGACGCCGCCGGCCGCGCGGCAAGCGTGAAGGTGTTCGTGGAGTGAGGATCGGGGCGCGGCCTGCAGAAGGCCACCCTTGTCCTGATATTGCCCGTCGTGCGCCCCCCCGCGGGAACCGAAGCAACCCTGCCCCGTTGATGCCGCTTCTCCCCGCCGGGAAAATAATTCCGTCCCGGCCAAGCGCCGAAGTGAGGAAAATTGCCGCGGCGCGCAAAATTTGGCACGAACCGCCGCATGCAAACTCCACCAAATCGATAGAGTATGCTTGTTCAACGGAGGCAGACATGACTCAATTTCGACCGCGTTTCCTTCTTGCCGGCCTCCTCGCCGGTGCGGTGCAGTTCGGAGTATTCGGCTTTGCATTCGCCGACACGACGATCCTGAACGTGTCCTACGACCCGACCCGCGAACTCTACAAGGACTACAACGACGCCTTCGCCAAGCACTGGAAGGCCGAGACCGGCGAGACGGTGACGATCCGCACCTCGCATGGCGGCTCCGGCAAGCAGGCGCGCGCCGTGATCGACGGGCTCGACGCCGACGTGGTGACGCTGGCGCTTGAAGGCGACATCGACGCCATCGCCGACAAGACCAAGAAGATCGCGCCCGACTGGCGCGGCAAGCTGCCCAACAATTCCGCGCCCTACACCTCGACCATCGTCTTCCTCGTCCGCAAGGGCAATCCCAAGGACATCAAGGATTGGGGCGACCTGGTGAAGGACGACCTCCAGGTCATCACGCCGAACCCGAAAACCTCCGGCGGCGCGCGCTGGAATTATCTGGCTGCCTGGGCCTGGGCGCACAACCAGTTCGGCGGCGACGAGGCCAAAATCAAGGATTACATCGCCAACCTCTACAAGCATGTGCCGGTGCTCGACACAGGCGCGCGCGGCGCGACCGTGACCTTCGCCGAGCGCGGCCTGGGCGACGTGCTGCTGGCCTGGGAGAACGAGGCCTATCTGGCGCTCGACGAATTCGGTGCCGACCAGTTCGACATCGTCATCCCGCCCTCCTCCATCCTCGCCGAGCCGCCGGTGGCCGTCGTCGATGGTAATGTCGACGCCAAGGGCACCCGCAAGGTGGCCGAAGCCTATCTCGACTATCTCTATTCGGAGGAAGGCCAGCGCATCGCCGCCAAGCACCACTACCGGCCCTCCAAGCCGGAGCTGGTTCCGGCCGAGGACCTGCAAAAGCTGCCAGAGCTCAAGCTCGTCAGCATCGACGATCCGATCTTCGGCGGCTGGAAGAAGGTGCAGCCCGAACATTTCGGCGATGGCGGTATCTTCGACCAGCTCTACAAGCCGGGCCAGTAACAGCCCCTGAAAAGCCTTCCCCTGCCGGGGCGCCTGACGCGGCATCCACAAAGCTGCGTCATCCGCCTCGGCAGGGCATGTTATGATAGTGCCACGGCAAAGTGGCCGACGCGAAAAAGAACGGGAACATATGACCACAGCGCCCGCCGAAGCAGGGTGGAGATTCAGGCTGCCAAGCGTCATTCCGGGTTTCGGGGTGACCCTCGGCTTTTCGCTCACCTACCTCACGCTCATCATCCTCATCCCCCTGTCAGGGCTGGTCTGGCACACGGCAGCATTGGGCTGGGCCGATTTCTGGGCCATCGCCACCGACCGACGCACGATCAGCGCACTGCAGGTCAGCTTCGGAACGGCCTTGATCGCCGCCGCCGTCAACGTCGTCTTCGGCACGCTGGTGGCCTGGGTGCTGGTGCGCTATCGCTTTCCCGGCCGGCGCGTCATCGACGCCATGGTCGACCTGCCCTTCGCCCTGCCAACGGCGGTGGCCGGCATCGCGCTGACCTCGCTTTATGCGCCCAAGGGCTGGGTCGGAAGCCTGCTCGCCCCGCTCGGCATCAAGGTGGCCTATACGCCGCTTGGCATCGTGATCGCGCTGATCTTCATCGGCCTGCCCTTCGTGGTGCGCACGGTGCAGCCCATCATCGAGGAGATCGACAGGGAGGTCGAGGAAGCCGCCGCAACGCTGGGCGCCAACCGTTTCCAGACCATCACGCGTGTGCTGCTGCCCGGCCTCGCGCCGGCCATCGTCACCGGCTTCGCGCTCGCCTTCGCACGCGGCGTGGGGGAATACGGCTCGGTGATCTTCATCGCCGGCAATCTGCCCTATGTATCGGAAATCGCGCCGCTTCTGATCATCATCCGGCTGGAGGAATACCACTACGCCGCCGCGACTGCGATCGCCACGATCATGCTGGCGATCTCCTTCCTGATGCTGCTGGTCATCAACCTGATCCAGTCCTGGAGCCGCAAGCGCTATGGTTGATCTCTCCTTCACCGCGGCGGCCGACGCCCGTGAAGCCCGCGCCACCGGTGTCAGCGAAAGCCGCGCCACGCGCTGGGTACTGATGGCGCTGGCCTTCGCCTTCCTCGCCGTCTTTCTGCTGCTTCCGCTGGTCCTGGTCTTTGCCGAGGCCTTCAAGCGCGGCTGGGGACCCTATTTCGACACGCTTGTCGATCCCGATACGATCTCCGCGATCCGCCTGACCTTGCTGGTGGCGGCAATCGCCGTGCCGCTCAACCTCGTCTTCGGCGTGGCCGCCGCCTGGGCGATCGCCAAGTTCGAGTTCAAGGGCAAGGCGTTCCTGATCACGCTGATCGACCTGCCTTTCTCGGTCTCACCGGTGATTTCGGGCCTAGTCTATGTGCTGCTGTTCGGCGCCAGCAGCCTGCTCGGCCCCTGGCTGAAGGGCCACGGCATCGAAATCCTGTTCGCGGTGCCCGGCATCGTGCTGGCAACCATGTTCGTGACATTCCCCTTCGTGGCGCGCGAACTGATCCCGCTGATGCAGGACCAGGGCAGCGGCGACGAGGAGGCAGCCCTGTCGCTCGGCGCCAATGGCTGGCAGACCTTCTGGTACGTCACGCTGCCCAACATCAAATGGGGCCTGCTCTACGGCGTGCTTCTGTGCAATGCGCGCGCCATGGGCGAGTTCGGCGCCGTGTCGGTGGTGTCGGGCCATATTCGCGGCCTCACCAACACCATGCCGCTGCATGTCGAGATTCTCTACAACGAATACAACGCCGTCGGCGCCTTCGCCGTAGCCTCGCTGCTGGCGGGGCTCGCGCTGGTGACGCTGGTGCTGAAAACCATTCTTGAAATCCGCTACGGCCATGCAATCGCCGCCAGCCGCGGACATTGACAAGCGCATTTGGGGGACAAGGATAATTTCATGGAAGTTCGCGTTGCCAATGTACGCAAGGAGTTCGACCGTTTTCCGGCGCTCCACGACGTTTCGCTGGACATCAAGTCGGGCGAACTTATCGCGCTCTTGGGACCGTCCGGCTCCGGCAAGACGACGCTGCTGCGCCTCATCGCCGGGCTGGAAAAACCGACGCGCGGAAAGATCTATTTCGGCGACGAGGACGCTTCGCAGCGCACCATCCAGGAGCGCAATGTCGGCTTCGTCTTCCAGCACTATGCGCTGTTCCGGCACATGACGGTGGCCGACAATATCGGCTTCGGCCTGAAGGTCCGCCCCGGCGCCACGCGCCCGAGCAAGGCCGAGATCAGCCGCCGCGCCTCCGAGCTTTTGGACCTCGTGCAGCTTTCCGGGCTGGATAAGCGCTATCCGGCGCAGCTGTCCGGCGGCCAGCGGCAGCGGGTGGCGCTGGCGCGTGCCATGGCGATCGAGCCCAGGGTGCTGCTGCTGGACGAGCCCTTCGGCGCGCTCGACGCCCAGGTGCGGCGCGAGCTGCGCCGCTGGCTGCGCGAGATCCACGACGCCACCGGCCACACCACCGTCTTCGTGACCCATGACCAGGAAGAAGCGCTGGAGCTGGCCGACCGCGTCGTGGTCATGAGCCAGGGCCGCATCGAGCAGGTCGGCACCGCCGACGAGGTTTACGACACGCCCAACTCGCCGTTCGTCTACGGCTTCATCGGCGAATCCAGTTCGCTGCCGGTCAAGATCGAGGATGGGCAGCTCTGGGTCGCCGACCGGCCGATCGGGCTTTCGGCACCCGACGCGCCGGACGGTAAGGCGACCCTCTATTTCCGTCCGCACGATGTCGAGTTGCTCGACGGCTGCAGCGGCTGCATCGCCGGCACGGTGGCGGCCAGCCGCCGCGTGGCCGGCACGCGGCGCGTGGAACTGGAGATTGGCGGAGGGCGGCAACAGGTGGAGATCGAGCTGCCCATCGAGCACCCGGCCGCGCAGAAAAGCCGCGTCGCCTTCCGGCCGCGCCGGTGGAAGGTGTTTCCGGCGGCGTGAGGATTCTCACTGCACGTCAAAGTTCTGGACGGGCTTTGGCCTCGTCAAGGTCGAGGCATGGGTCCCCGGAACCTCCGCACTTCGCTGCGCTCGTGCTCCGGCCCGAGGACGACGGAAGTTTATTGTCTCCCGCCTAGCCTCCAGCGTCGCTCTGCGGCGACCTGGGCTCAGGCTGCCTGAGCTCCGGCTATCTGAGCTCCGGCGTCGAACTCCGGCGTCGGCGATTTGGGCGGGCCGTTCCTCTTTCCGTCGTCCTCGGGCCGGAGCACGAGCGCAGCGAAGTGCGGAGGTTCCGGGGACCCATGCCTCGGCATAGCCATCGGCGCGACGGGTCGAGAATTCCTCCCTGCAGCAGACGGCTGATTGAAACGGTCTGGCCTCTCCGCACTCGGCCGGTGGCGACCTCCGCCATCAAAGGAGAGCGAAAGCTTTGCACACTACGCAGCCCGCGAAACCCAGCGCCCAAAGCGGAAAGTGGAAGCCAGCGCGTACCCATCTTCCCAACGCCCAAAACCGCTTGCCACATTGATGTGGCCGGCATTGCCGAGGTCGACCAGGCCGCTGCCCCAGATGCCGGCATAGGCGCGCGCCGTGTCAAACTCCATGTATCCGTCGTTGCGGCTGGCGACCAGGATCGACGGAAACGGCAGCCGCCGGCGCGGCATCGGTCCGAAGTCGATGAGGCCGGGGTGCTTGCGGTTGGTCACGTCGATGTCGCAGGGCGCGACCAGCACGGCGGCCGCCACATGCTCGGCAGCTGGCCGTCCCGCGAGCCGCGCAGCCAGGATGCAGCCCAGGCTGTGGGCGACGAGGATGGCACCCGGATTGGCGATGAGCTCGCTTTCGAGATTGTAGAGCCAGTCTTCCAGCACCGGCTCGCCCCAATGCTCCTGGGCGACCAGCAGAGCATCGTCGTGGTCGGCCAGCCAGTGGCTCTGCCAATGGTCCTCGCCGGAGCCATTGAAGCCGGGGATTATCAAGGTGGTTGTCATGCATCACTCCTCTGGCCACCGCCGGGATTTTCGCGGGATAGACGCCCGCCTCATGAAACGCCCCCATTCTAGGCAGCCCATCCGCCCCATGCAGGACCGCGCTTTTCGTATTTTGAGCGATAGCTAAAACACTTTCCGGGTCGGCACGACGGAGGCGAAATCAGATTCTGCGGAAAAGATTTTTGGGCACGCGGCCAAAATTCCGCGTTACGCAGCGTGACTTCCGTCCTCTGGAAATAATTTTCCAATCACGGCGGACCGCAGGCCCCAGCCTTTCCCCTGCTGCCACGCAACGGGGGCGGCCATTCCTCGCGGGCGGCGCCCCCGCTCGCTAGTTTGCTCCCGATACCGGACACCACGCAGTGTATTGATTCTGGAGTTGATTGAAATGAGACGTTTCCTGCTCGTCGGCGCGGCCATTGCCAGCCTGCTCTCCGCCCCCGCCTCGGCCCTTGCCGCCGACAAGCTGCTCAACGCCTCCTACGACGTGGCGCGCGAACTGTTCGTGGACGTCAACAAGGCCTTCGTCGCCCAGCATCCGGGCGTCACCATCGACCAGTCGCATGCCGGCACTTCCAAGCAGGCCCGCGCCATCGTGGAAGGGCTGGAGGCCGACGTGGTGACCTTCAACCAGGTCACCGACATCGACTTCCTGGTCAAGAACGGCTTTGTCTCCGAAGACTGGAAGAAGGACTTTCCGAACCAGGCGTCGCCCTTCTATTCGCTGCCCTCCTTCCTGGTGCGCGCCGGCAACCCCAAGAACATCAAGGACTGGAACGATCTCGTCCGCGACGACGTGAAGGTCGTCTTCCCGAACCCGAAGACCTCGGGCAACGCCCGCTACACCTATCTGGCCGCCACGGCCTATGCCCGCGAGGCCTTCAACGGCGACGAGCAAAAGGTGAAGGAATTCATTTCCAACCTGTTCGGCAACGTGCCGGTGTTCGACACCGGCGGCCGCGCCGCCACCACCACCTTCGTGGAGCGCGCCATCGGCGACGTCCTGATCACCTTCGAGTCCGAGACCACCGGCATCCGCAAGGAATTCGGCGAGGACAAGTACGAGCAGGTCACGCCCTCGGTCAGCCTGCTGGCCGAATTCCCGGTCGCCATCGTCGACAAGGTGGCGGACAAGCAGGGCTCGCGCGAGCTGGCGAAATCCTACCTCGACTTCCTCTACACGCAGGAGGGCCAAAAAATCCTGGCCGAGCACGGCAACCGCGTGCGCGACGAAAACGTCGCGGCCGAGTTCAAGGACAAGTTCCCCGAGGTTCGCCTCGTGACCGTCGAGGACGTGTTCGGTGGCTGGGACAAGGTGCAGGCCGAGCACTTCGCCTCCGGCGCCCTGCTGGACCAGATCTACGGCGAACGTTGACCTGACAGCTTTGCTGCTGTTCAAGGGCGGAAAGCCGGCATAGCCCGGCTTTCCGTCTTTCCATATCGACAATTTCGGAAGGCTTCTTCGTGCAACGACGTGTCCTGCCGGGCCTGCATCTGACGCTCGGGCTCACGCTGCTCTATGTCTCGATCATCGTCGTGCTGCCGCTCGGCGCGTTGGTCTACAAGGCGGCGAGCCTCGGCTTCACCGATTACTGGCGCATCGTTTCCTCCGGCCGCGCGGTGGCGAGCTACCGCGTGACGGTGCTGTGCGCGCTCGCCGCGACGGCCTTCAACCTGGTCTTCGGCTTCGCGCTCGCCTGGGTTCTGGTGCGCTATCGTTTCCCCGGCCGGCGCTTCGTCGATGCGCTGGTGGACCTGCCCTTCGCGCTGCCCACGGCCGTCGCCGGCATTGCGCTGACCGCGCTTTTTGCGCCCAACGGCTGGTTCGGCGCGTATCTGGCCAAGGTCGGCATACAGGTCGCCTACACGCCGCTCGGCATCATGATCGCCATGGCCTTCACCAGCCTGCCCTTCATCGTGCGCACCATCCAGCCTGTGCTGGAAGACCTCGACCCGGCGCTGGAAGAGGCCGCGCAGTCGCTCGGCGGCTCGGACAGCGCGATCTTCCGCAAGGTGATCCTGCCGCTTCTGACACCAGCCCTGCTGGCCGGCATCTCACTCGCCTTCGCCCGCAGCCTGGGCGAATTCGGCGCCATCATCTTCATCGCCGGCAACCAGCCGTTCCAGACCGAGATCACCGCGCTGCTGACCTTCATCCGGCTCGAGGAATACGACTATCAGGCGGCGGCGGCGATTGCCTCGGTGCTCTTGATAACCGCCTTCGCGATGCTGGCAGTGACCAACCTCCTGCAGGCGCGCGCGCTGCGCCACACGCAAAGGGCCTAAAACCATGAGCGCAAGCACAGCCAAAAAGCCGCCGCGCGTCGGCGACAACCCCGCCTTCCGCCGCGCCTTGATCGCCATCGTGCTGGTGGTGACGGCGTTCTTCGTCGTGGCGCCGCTGGTCGTCATCGGCGTGGAGGCCTTTTCGCAGGGCTGGGCGGTCTACGCCGCCGCGATTGCCTATCCCGACACGTTGCACGCCATCCTCCTGACGCTGGTGACGGCGCTGATCGCGGTGCCGGTCAACACCGCCTTCGGCGTCGCCGCCGCCTGGGCGATCACAAAATTCGACTTCTGGGGCCGGCGCTTCCTGCTGATCGTTATCGAGATCCCGTTCTCGATCTCGCCCATCGTCGCGGGCGTGGCCTATCTCTTCGTCTACGGCCTGCAGGGGTTGTTCGGCCATGCGCTGCAAGCGGCCGACATAAAGATCCTGTTCGCGCTGCCGGGCATCGTGCTTGCCTCGATGTTCGTGACCGCGCCCTTCGTGGCGCGCGAACTGATCCCGCTGATGCAGGCGCAGGGCCGCGATCTGGAAGAGGCCGCCACCTCGCTCGGCGCCTCGGGCTGGCGCACTTTCTTCTCGGTCACGCTGCCCAACATCCGCTGGGCGCTGCTCTATGGCGTGGTGCTGTGCAACGCGCGCGTGATGGGCGAGTTCGGCGCAGTCTCGGTCGTGTCCGGCAACATCCGCGGCCAGACCAACACCATGCCGCTGCATATCGAGCTGCTCTATCACGACTACCAATCCGCCGGCGCCTTTGCCGTCGCCTCGATCCTCGCCGTGCTGGCGGTGGTGACGCTGGTGGCCAAGGTCCTGCTAGAGCGGCGGGGTGCCGGTCGCGGCGCCCGCCGCCCCGCGCTCGCCGCGCCGAAAGCCGCAGCGGTCATCCCCCAACTCGCCTCGGAGAAAACGACGTGAAAATCCGCCTCGACACTGTCGTCAAGACGTTCGACACGTTCCGCGCCGTGCATGGCGTGTCGCTGGAAATCGAAAGCGGCGAGCTGGTGGCACTGCTGGGCCCCTCGGGTTCGGGCAAGACGACCATACTGCGCATGGTTGCCGGGCTCGAATATGCCGACAGCGGCAAGATCCATTTCGGCGACGTCGACGCCACCGACATTCCCGTTCGCGACCGCGGCGTCGGCTTCGTGTTCCAGCACTATGCGCTGTTCCCGCACATGACCGTGGCCGAAAACGTCGCCTTCGGCATGAAGGTGTCGAAGGTCAAGCGCAGCAAGCAGGAAATTGCCGCACGCGTGGCCGAACTGCTGCGACTGGTCAAGCTCGACGGGCTCGGCGAGCGCTTCCCCTCGCAGATCTCCGGCGGCCAGAGGCAGCGCGTGGCGCTTGCCCGCGCGTTGGCCGTGGACCCGAAGGTGCTGCTGCTCGACGAGCCCTTCGGCGCTCTGGATGCCAATGTGCGCCGCGACCTGCGCCGCTGGCTGCGCGAGATCCACGACGAGCTCGGCATCACCACGCTCTTCGTCACCCACGATCAGGAAGAGGCGCTCGACCTAGCCGACCGCGTCGTCATTCTGAAGGACGGCGACATCGTGCAGCAAGGCACGCCGGAAGAGGTGTGCCGAGAGCCGAACTCGCCCTTCGTCATGAGCTTTCTGGGCGACACCAACCGCCTGCCGGCCACCGTGGTGAACGGTGAGGCGAAGATCGGCGCAGCCACCCTCCCCGCGCCCGGCGTGGGGGACGGCAAGGCGGAAGTGTTCCTGCGCCCAGGCGACCTCGACTGGACCGCCGACGGCGGCGGCGTGGCGGCGAAGATCCTGCGCGTCATCGACCATCCGGGCGGACGGCGGCTACTGGTGGCGCCCGACCAGGGCGATGTGCTGGAGCTGGACGTCGCACCGGAAACCAGGGCACGCGCGGGCGACGCGGGCTTCGTGACGGTGCGGCGCGGACGCGTTTTCGCCGCCTGACGCGTCTCTGGTCACCGGCCGAGGAAAACCGTCGAAAAGTCACGGAACATCAACGAGTTTGCGCTTGTCTATCATGGCACCCGACCTTAAGGCAGGTGGAGGTGCTTCGCGGAGCATGACCCGTCATGATTTGCACACAAACGATCGCCACATGCGGTGGCGGATTTGCGATGAGTTGTCCCCGGCATGCTCACTAAAAAAGGCAAATACGGCCTCAAGGCCCTCGTGCACCTCTCTGGGCTCCCGGTCGGCCAATTGGCCTTCGTCAACGACATCGCAGTTGCCAACAACATCCCGAAGAAATTCCTCGACGCCATCCTCGGCGAGTTGCGCAATGCCGGCTTCGTGCAGAGCCGCAAGGGCAAGGACGGCGGCTACCGCCTCGCCCGTCCGGCGTCCGAGATCAAGATTGGCCACGTCGTGCGCGTGCTCGACGGCCCACTGGCGCCGATCCCCTGCGCCAGCCGCACCCAGTATCAGCGCTGCGACGATTGTGACGAGGCCACCTGCCAGGTCCGCCACATGATGCTGGAAGTCCGCCAGGCCATCGCCGAGGTGCTGGACAACCGCAGCCTCGCCTCGATGCGTGACGCCGACAACGACGACCTCCTGGTAAACGTCAAATATCGCGTCTGATCGACGCCGGCGCAACTCGGCGGCGCCACGAATGCCTCAACTCATGTGCATCGTGCCGCCCGCGCGACTCGCGCTGGACGCGATCTATGAGTTTGATTGAGCTTGCGCCTTCTTTTTCGTCCTCACCCGCCGATGAGGCCGCACACCAAAGCCACGGTGAACCCGACCGCGAGAAGGAAGATGAGCGTTTCGACGCCGAAACGGATTCTGGAGCGTTGCGGCGCCAAGGACCGGCGAACGCTATGCCATTTGGCAGCTGACAGGCTACGAGACATTCAGACCTCCGTAGGTTACGAATAGTCTATGTCTTTTGTAGACTTTGTCGATTGCGATTTTTTTGTGGCGAACAGAATTCGCCTTCCAAAAATCGCCAAATCAAGGAATTTTTTTCCAAAATTTTGACAATTTTGAAAACAGATCGAATCCGCTAGCTTCTGAGCCTCTCTACGCACAGCGCCCTCAAGAGCAGCGCGGCATGGGCATAGGTGACCTGGTCTTCTGACAATTCCGAGGCCGAGGCACCGGCAATGTCGCGGACCGCATCCAGCGTGCGGACGGGCAAGATGTCGGTACAGGTTCGCATCCGGCCGAATACCGCGCTGATAAAAACCGGGCTGCCTTCGAAATCGACGGACGGTTCAGGAGTCCCGACAGCCCACCCCTCATACGCCTCCAGCGCGTCGTGAAACGCCTGGTGCAGCATGGTCGGCGCGTGGCCTTCATAAAGCGGGGGTAACAAGGTGGGCATGTCTATCTCCTCCGAATGTCCATCTCGCAGCTCGCGTCTGCGTTTGGGCTCCCTTGTCGGTGATCTCGAAAAAAAATTTTCGCATCGTCACAATCGCGGACAATAGCTCAAAACGACAGGAAAAGCTGTCTGAATTTGTCGTGGCGACAGGAACGATCCCGCGCCCGAGGCATTGGCGCCATAAAATTTCTGTCTACCCCGAAGGGGGCTGCCGGGCGCCGCGCCGCAGGGCCGCCCGCGCCGGTTGGAGGGGTTGATTGCCGCCCGAGCCGGTGGAATGAATGACGCTATCGAGTGTCTTGGCCAACCGGAACCGGGAGGAATTGGCCGCATGACCGAGCACGCACCGCTCAGCCTTCACGTGCCCGAACCGGAGGTTCGCCCCGGCGGCACACCAGACTTCTCCAACGTCCCCATCCCCAAGGCCGGCTCCGTGCCCCGCCCTGAAATCGACGTCGATCCCAGGGAAATCCGCGACCTCGCCTACTCCATCATCCGCGTGCTGAACCGCGAAGGCGAGGCCGTAGGCCCCTGGGCCGGCACGCTGACCGACGAGGAGCTCTTGGCAGGCCTGCGAGATATGATGACATTGCGCACCTTCGATGCCCGCATGCTGATGGCGCAGCGGCAGGGCAAGACCTCATTCTACATGCAGCACATGGGCGAGGAAGCGGTGAGCTGCGCCTTCCGCAAGGCGCTGAACCCGGGCGACATGAACTTTCCGACCTATCGCCAGGCCGGCCTGCTGATCGCGGGCGGCTATCCGATGGTCGACATGATGAACCAGATTTTTTCCAACGAGCGCGACCCACTGAAGGGCCGCCAACTGCCGGTCATGTACTCGTCGAAGGAGCACGGCTTCTTCTCGATCTCAGGCAACCTGACCACGCAATATATCCAGGCGGTCGGCTGGGCGATGGCATCGGCCATCAAAAACGACACGAAGATCGCTGCAGGCTGGGTGGGCGACGGCGCCACCGCCGAGAGCGACTTCCACGCAGCACTCGTGTTCGCCTCCACCTACAAGGCGCCGGTCATCCTCAACATCGTCAACAACCAGTGGGCGATCTCCACCTTCCAAGGCATAGCCCGCGGCGGCTCCGGCACATTTGCGGCGCGCGGGCTGGGCTTCGGCATCCCGGCGCTACGCGTCGACGGAAACGACTATCTCGCCGTGCACGCGGTGGCCAAATGGGCAGCCGAACGCGCGCGCAGCAATCTGGGGCCGACGCTGGTGGAATATGTCACCTACCGCGTCGGCGCGCATTCGACCTCGGACGATCCGTCCGCCTACCGGCCCAAGGAGGAATCGGCGGCCTGGCCGCTGGGCGATCCGGTGCTGCGGCTGAAGAACCACCTCATCCTCAAGGGCGCGTGGTCCGAAGAGCGCCACAAGCAGGCCGAGGCCGAAATCCTCGACGCCGTCATTGCCGCGCAGAAGGAAGCCGAGAGCCACGGCACGCTGCATGCGGGCGGCAAACCCTCCACGCGCGACATGTTCGAAGGCGTCTATGCCGAGATGCCGCCGCATCTGCGGCGGCAGCGGCAGGAAGCGGGGGTGTAGCTCATGGCCAGAATGACCATGATCGAGGCGATCCGCAGCGCCATGGATGTGTCGATGGCGCGCGACGACACCGTCGTCGTCTTCGGCGAGGATGTCGGCTATTTCGGCGGTGTGTTCCGTTGCACGCAAGGGCTGCAGCAGAAATACGGCAAGACCCGCTGCTTCGATGCGCCCATCAGCGAAGCCGGCATCGTGGGGGCAGCCATCGGCATGGCGGCCTACGGCCTGCGCCCCTGCGTGGAGGTGCAGTTCGCCGACTATGTCTACCCCGCCTACGACCAGATCGTCTCGGAGGCGGCGCGCCTGCGCTACCGCTCCAATGGCGAATTCACCTGCCCCATCGTGGTGCGCATGCCCACCGGCGGCGGCATTTTCGGTGGCCAGACCCACAGCCAGAGCCCGGAAGCGCTGTTCACCCACGTTTCCGGGCTGAAGGTGGTGGTGCCGTCGAACCCTTATGACGCCAAGGGGCTGTTGATCGCCTCCATCGAAGACCCCGACCCGGTGATCTTCCTGGAGCCGAAGCGGCTTTACAACGGCCCCTTCGACGGCCACCACGAAAGGCCCGTCACGCCATGGTCCAAGCACCCGCTGGGCGAAGTGCCTGACGACCATTTCGTCGTGCCGCTCGGCAAGGCATCGGTGCGCCGCGAAGGCTCGGAGTTGACCATCCTGGCCTATGGCACCATGGTCTATGTGGCGGAAGCGGCGGCCGAGGAAAGCGGCATCGACGCTGAGATCATCGACCTGCGCACGCTGCTTCCGCTCGACCTCGACACCATCGTCGCCTCGGTGAACAAGACCGGCCGCTGCGTGATCGTCCACGAGGCTACACTCACATCCGGCTTTGGCGCGGAACTGGCGGCACTGGTGCAGCAGCACTGCTTCTACCATCTCGAGGCGCCCATTGCCCGCGTAACCGGCTGGGACACGCCCTACCCGCATGCGCAGGAGTGGGAGTATTTTCCCGGCCCAGCCCGCCTCGGGCAGGCCATGCGCGAAACCATGGAGGCGTGAGCATGGCCGAGCACGTCATAAAGCTTCCCGACGTCGGCGAAGGCGTGGCCGAAGCCGAGCTTGTGGAATGGCACGTCAAGGTCGGCGACCTCGTGCGCGAGGACACGCTGCTCGCCGCCGTTATGACCGACAAGGCGACCGTCGAGATCCCCTCGCCCGTCCATGGCGAGATCACCTGGCTGGGCGCGGAGGTCGGCGACGTTATCGCCGTCGGTTCGCCGCTGATCCGGTTGAAGGTGGAGGGGGGAGCGGCTGAAGAGCCAAGCGCAGCCGAAGCTCCAAAAACTGTAGAAGCGGCAAAGCCCGAGCCTGCCGCCAAGCTGGCAGAGGGCACAGAGGCAAAGCCAGCCGCGCCGGTTGCCGCTCCCGCTGCGTCCGCGCCAAAACCGGCTCCGACAAACGGCCGCAACCATTTTGCGGCCCGCCCCCAGTTCGCCGCGCCGCGCGCCGAGGGCGAAAAGCCGATAGCAGCACCTGCCGTGCGCCTGCGCGCGACCGAAGCGGGCATCGACCTACGCCAGGTTCCGGGCACTGGCCCGGCCGGCCGCATCACCCATGAAGACATCGACGCCTTCCTGGCGCGTGGCCCGCAGATCCCCCCCGCCCCGGCGCCCGGCCTCATCCGGAACACGACGGTGGAGGACATCAAGGTGGTCGGCCTGCGCCGACGCATCGCCGAGAAGATGGCGGTGGCGAAGTCGCGCATCCCGCACATCACCTATGTCGAGGAAATCGACGTCACCGCACTGGAAGATCTGCGCGCGGCGCTCAACAAGCAAAAGCGCGCCGACCAGCCGAAGCTGACACTACTGCCCTTCCTGATGCGGGCGATGGTGAAGGCCATTGCCGACCAGCCCAATGTCAACGCCATCTTCGACGACGAGGCGGGTGTGGTGCATCAATATGGCGGCGTGCATATCGGCATCGCCACGCAGACTCCGGGCGGCCTGATGGTGCCCGTGGTGCACCATGCCGAGGCGCGCGACATCTGGGATTGCGCGGCTGAAGTGAGCCGCCTGGCCGATGCCGCCAAGGCAGGCACGGCCACGCGCGAGGAGCTTTCGGGCTCGACCATCACCATCACTTCGCTCGGCGCCATGGGTGGCGTCGTCACCACACCGGTCATCAACCATCCGGAAGTGGCGATCGTCGGCGTCAACAAGATCATGGTGCGGCCCGTATGGGACGGCACGCAGTTCATTCCGCGCAAGATGATGAATCTCTCCTCCAGCTTCGACCACCGCGTGGTGGACGGCTGGGATGCCGCAGTTTTCATTCAGCGCATCAAGACGCTGCTGGAGACGCCGGCGCTGATTTTCGTCGAGGGCTGAGCCGATGAAAGACATCTCCTGCAAGCTTCTGGTCATCGGCGCAGGCCCGGGCGGCTATGTCTGCGCCATCCGCGCCGGCCAGCTCGGCGTCGACACGGTGATCGTGGAGATGGAGAAAGCCGGCGGCACCTGCCTCAACATCGGCTGCATCCCGTCCAAGGCGCTGATCCATGCCGCCGATGAGTTCGAAAAGACCGTGCGCATGGCCAACGGCAACGGCAAGGGCACGCTCGGCATTACCGTCGAAGCACCCAAGCTCGACCTCGCCAAGACCATGACCTGGAAGAACGGCGTGGTCGGCCGCCTCAACAACGGCGTGGTCGGCCTGCTGAAGAAGGCCGGCGTGAAGATCGTGCATGGCCGCGCCAAGTTCCGCGACGGCAAGACGGTGGAGGTCGAGACCGAGACCGGCACGCAGGTGATCCGCACTGAGACGGCGGTTATCGCCACCGGCTCCATGCCGATGGAACTGCCCGCCCTGCCCTTCGGCGGGCCGGTGATTTCCTCAACTGAAGCACTCTCCCTGACGAAGGTGCCCGAAAGGCTGGTGGTCGTGGGCGGCGGCTATATCGGGCTGGAGCTCGGCACCGCTTTCGCGAAATTCGGCTCGAAGGTGACGGTAGTGGAAGCCCTGCCACGCATCCTGCCGCAATATGACGCCGAACTGACCCGGCCGGTGGCGAAACGACTCGGCGAGCTTGGCGTGGCTGTGCTGACAGAGGCAATGGCAATGGGCCTTTCGGCCAAGGGCGACGCCCTCATCGTCAAGACCGCCGACGGCCAGGAACAAGAACTTCCCGCGGACAAGATTCTCGTCACGGTCGGCCGCAAGCCGGTGATGGAAGGCTGGGGGCTGGAAGAACTGGACCTCGACCGTGCGGGAAAATTCCTGCGCATCGACAGCCAGTGCCGCACTTCCATGCGCGGTGTCTATGCCATCGGCGACGTCACCGGCGAGCCGACGCTGGCGCACCGCGCCATGGCGCAGGGCGAGATGGTGGCCGAGATCGTCGCCGGCAACCGCCGCTCATGGGACAAGCGCTGCATTCCGGCCATCTGCTACACCGACCCGGAGGTGGTGAGCGCCGGCCTCTCGCCCGAAGAAGCGCGCGCGCAGGGCCACGAGATCAAGGTCGGCCAGTTCCCCTACACCGCCAATGCCCGCGCCATGACCATGCAGGGCGAGGCCGGCTTCGTACGCGTTGTGGCGCGGGCCGACAACCATCTGGTGCTCGGCATCCAGGCGGTGGGCCAGCACGTCTCGGAACTCGCCACCGCCTTCGGGCTGGCGATCGAGATGGGCGCGCGGCTGGAAGACATCGCCGGCACGATCCATGCTCATCCGACCCAAGGCGAAGCCTTCCAGGAGGCCGCGCTGAAGGCGCTCGGCCACGCCATTCATATTTGAGTGTGGCGCGGCCTCTCACCTTCGAAAGCCGGGAGGGGGTGGTCCATGCCGTGCGCTCCCGCGCCGAAACACATCATGCCGCCTCGCCAAAAACAGCTGATCTCGCATCGCAACATCAGTGCGGCAGAATGTTGCATCGCACAAAATTGCAAGGCTGCCATGCGCCATTGGCAATTGTCTTCGCGGCCGAAAGGGCGCATTTAGAGGAGGCAATTTCGGTGCGGCCACCCTCCTCCCAGGCCAATCCGGATACGGTCGACTTTCACCTCCTCCCGATTGTCGACCACCTTTAGAAGCACCCGCCGGACCTCCTCCCCTGGCGGGTGTTTTCTTTTGGGCGATGCGCGTGGCAAGGTAGGCCCGACGCCATGAAGGCTCAATCTTACGAGCCATCGCCGAGTTACTTCACATCGCACATTCTTTACTGCCTCTGGCTGCACTGCGGTTGAGGCATGGGTCCCCGGAACCTTCGCACTTCGCTCCGCTCGTGCTCCGGCCCGAGGACGACGGGTGGCAGTAGCAGCAATCGCTACCTCAAAGATTAGCGCAAGCAACCAATACAGCCGTCATCCTCGCGTCCTGGCCGCCGAGCCGCGTGCCCATCAAGCGGCAAGAAAGGCAGGATCGCGGGGATCCAAGCCTCGCACTCTCAACAAGCAGTACGATAACGGTCCGTGACGAACGCTGCGGATGAGCCCAGATGGCGGATTCGCCCGCCTTCTCCGCACATGGGGAGTAGAAATTCGGGCGCGGCGGCGTTTGCACCGCCGCGCTGGATGGCATCAGCCGGCGTAGCCGACGATGCCCTTGATCTCGAGGAAGTCGTGGATGCCCCAGTCGGCATATTCGCGGCCGTTGCCCGACTGCTTGTAGCCGCCGAAGGGCGCGTGCGTGTCCCAGGCCGGGTAGTTGAGGTAGACCGAGCCGGCGCGCATCTTCGAGGCCACGCGGCGCGCGTTCTCGATGTTCTGCGACTGGATATAGGCGGCAAGCCCATAGACCGTGTCGTTGGCGATGCGCACCGCGTCATCCTCGTCGTGATAGGAGATGACCGAAAGAACCGGCCCGAAGATTTCCTCGCGCGCAATCGTCATGTCGGGCGTGACATGGCCGAACACGGTCGGGCGGATGTAGTAGCCGCGGTTCAGGCCCTCGGGGCGGCCGACGCCGCCGGCCACCAGCTTGGCGCCTTCGGCGATGCCGGTTTCGATCAGCCCCTGGATCTTGTCGTACTGGAGCTGGCTGACGACCGGGCCGAGTTGGGTCTCGGTCGAGCGTGGGTCGCCGGTGCGGTGCGCCTCGGCAGTGGCCTTCGCCACCTCCAGCGCCTCGTCGTGGCGGGAAGCCGGCACCAGCATGCGCGTAGGCGCATCGCAGGACTGGCCTGTGTTGCCGAAGCAGGCGTTCACGCCCTCGCGCACGGCATGCTCGAAATCGGCATCCGGCAGGATGATGTTGGCGCTCTTGCCGCCCAGTTCCTGCGCCACGCGCTTGACCGTGTCGGCCGCGGCCTTGGCAACGAGAATGCCCGCGCGCGTCGAGCCGGTGAAGGACACCATGTCGACATCCGGGTGCTCGGCCATCACCTGGCCGACATCCGGGCCGTTGCCGTTGACCATGTTGAAAACGCCCTTCGGCACGCCCGCCTCATGCATGATCTCGGCAAAGACGATGCCGCTGATCGGCGCGATTTCCGACGGCTTCAGCACCACGGTGCAGCCCGCGGCGATGGCCGGCGCCACCTTGCAGACGATCTGGTTGAGCGGCCAGTTCCAGGGCGTGATCAGCGCGCAGACGCCGATCGGCTCCTTCACCACCATGGTGCCGCCGCGCTGATGGCTGAATTCGTAGTCTTCGAGCGCCTTGATGGTCGATTCGAGATGCACCTGGCCGGCGGCGGCCTGCGCCTCGCGCGCCCAGGTGATCGGCGCGCCCATCTCCTGAGAGATCGCCTGCGCCACGTCCTCGTAGCGGCGCATGTAGATTTCCAGCACCTTGTTGAGCAGCGCCAGGCGCTGTTCGCGCGTGGTCTGCGAGAAGCTGGCGAAGGCCGCGCGCGCTGCGGCGACGGACTTGTCGACGTCAGCCTTCGAGCCGACCGAGATCGTGGTGTAGGCTTCTTCGGTCGACGGGTCGATGACGTCCAGCGTCGCCGGCTTCACCGGCGCAACCCATTCACCGTCGATGTAGAATTTCAGATGATTGCTCATGTTTTCCGTTCCGATCCGTGAAAGATCTTGCGTGAAATGGCAGGGCGCCTCCGTGACGCCCGGTTAGGTCAGGCGTTCTCGAAGCCCGTCAGCACTCCGACGGCATTAATGCCGATTTCCTCGACCGCATAGCCGCCTTCCATGACGAAAAGTGTAGGCAGGCCGAGCTTGGCAATGCGCTGGCCGATCTTGGGATAGTCCTCGCTCTTCAGCTTGAACTGGCTGATCGGGTCCTTCTCGAAGGTGTCGACACCGAGCGACACGACGACCACGTCCGGCCCATAGGCGGCCAGCTTGGTGCAGGCGTCTTCGAGCGCGAGGCTCCACTTGTCCCACGGCGTTCCCGGCGCCATCGGATAGTTCACGTTGAAGCCCTCGCCCTTGCCAGCGCCGCGCTCATCGGCATGACCGAGGAAGAACGGATATTCCGTGTTCGGGTCGCCATGCAGGTTCAGCACCAGCACGTCGTCGCGCTCATAGAAGATTTCCTGGGTGCCGTTGCCGTGGTGGTAGTCGACGTCGAGAATCGCCACGCGGGCCGCACCCTGGTCGCGATACCACTGCGCCGCGACGGCGGCATTGTTGATGAAACAGTAGCCGCCCATGAAGGCGGCGCCCGCATGGTGCCCGGGCGGACGGCAGAGCGCAAAGGCAGCCCGCTCGCCGGCCTTCACCACCTCGGCGGCGGTCAGGCCGACATCATAGGACGACTTGATCGCATCCCAGGTGCCTTGGACGAAGGTCGCGCCGGCGTCGAAGGAGTAGTAACCGAGCAATGCATCGATACGCGTCGGACGCACGTCGCCGCGCAGGCCGCGCGTGGGCCAGGTGAAGGCCATGGCCGAGCCCGGATAACCTGCCTTCTGCCACAGCGGCCAGACAGTCGGCAGGAAATCGATATAGTCGGCGCGGTGCACGCGCTTGGCTGCGTCCAGCGTGTGCTCCGTCGGCGCCAGGATCGGGCCCAGCTTCTCGCTCTCGACCCGTGCCTTGATGTACTCCGCACGCGAAGGCTTCTCGAAGCCCGGCACGATCTCACCGGCAACCAGCTCCATCTGTCCGGCGTGGCCGGCGTGCAGCGGAGAAAAGATTGTCTTCATTCACTGTCCCCTTGGTGGTTCGGGGCGTGACCCTAGCCGCAGGCGGCGGCCTTCCACAAGTGTGCTTCTGTGCCAAGACTGATGGCTAATCTGGCATCATCCCAAGTTTCCGGCGATTGCTAGCGTAGGCGGGTCACGGAGACCGAAATGCTTTCCCATGCCGATCTGATCGTCACCAACGGCCGCGTCTTGACCATGGACGAGGCCAATCCCAAGGCCGAGGCCATCGCCGTCAAGGACGGGCTGATCCTAGCCGTCGGCGACAATGGCTCCATCCTCGATCGGAAAGGCCCCGACACGCGGATCATCGATGCCAAGGGCGGCTCGGTGGTTCCCGGCTTCATCGAAGCGCATATGCATCTGTTCTCCGGCGCGGCCGAGCTTGCGCATCTCCAGCTTCAGGGCGTGTACGGCTTCGAGGCGTTGCAGAAGGTGATCCGCGACTATGCCGCCGCCCGCCCCGACGCGAAGATGCTCGTGGGCCAGGGCGTGGACTACACGGTGCTGCCCGCCGAAACCGTGACGCGCCACCATCTCGACCGCATCCTGCCCGACCGCCCCTTCGCCATGGCCGCGCCCGACCATCACACCATGTGGGCCAACACCAAGGCGCTGGAGATGGCCGGCGTCCTGCACGGCAAGAAGGTCGGCCCGGGCAACGAGGTCGTCATGGGCGAGGATGGTCTCGCCACCGGCGAATTGCGCGAGAACGAAGCCTTCGGCCCGGTGCTGAAACTGGCCGGCGAAGAGCGCACGCGCCTTGGTCTGTCCACAGGCGGCGAGCCTGATCCGGCACCGAGCACAGCCGAACGCGATGCCGACCGCGACATCATGCGCCGCGGCCTTGCCTGGTGCGCCAAGCACGGCATCACCTCGATCCAGAACATGGACGGCAATCTCTACCAGCTCGACCTGCTGTCGGAGATCGATGCCGAGGAAGGCCTCTCCTGCCGCGTGCAGGTTCCCTTCCACTACAAAAACTTCATGACGCTCGACATGCTGGAGAAAGCCTCAAGCATGGCCGAGCGTTACTCGTCCGACTACCTGCACTCCGGCGTGGTCAAGGTCTTCTATGACGGCGTGCTCGATTCGTGGACGGCCGTCATGATCGAGCCCTATGCCGACCGGCCCGACTGGGTCGGCGAGCCGCTGTTCACGCCAGACCAGTTCCGCGAACTGGCCGTGGCGATCGACAGGCGCGGCCTGCAGATCGCCGTCCATGCCATCGGCGACGGCGCTGTGCGTGCCGTGCTCGACGGCTACGAGGCGGCGCGGAAGGAAAACGGCAAGCGCGACAGCCGCCACCGCATCGAGCACATCGAGGTGACCACCGAGGCCGACATCCCGCGCTTCATCGACCTCGGCGTCATCGCTTCCATGCAGCCTCCCCATCCGCCCGGCTCGATGGGCCTGCCGCTGGAGCCGACCGTCTCGCGCATCGGCCGCGAGCGCTGGCATGTCAGCTATCCCTCGCGCACGCTGAAGGAGGCTGGTGCGCATGTCGTCTTCGCCTCCGACTGGCCGGTCTCTCCGATCGACCCGATCGCCGGCATGCAGGCTTCGATGATGCGTGAAAAATGGGCCGACGACATGCCCGACCAGCGATTCTCGCTGCATGAGGCACTTGCCGCCTACACGGTCGAAGGCGCCTATGCCGAGTTCGCCGAGAGCCGCAAGGGCCAGCTCAAGCCCGGCTTCCTCGGCGACCTCGTCGTGCTGTCGGGCGACATCGAGGCGACCGCGCCGGACGCACTACACGAAATTCGCCCCGCCACCACCATCTGCGGCGGCCGGATCACATACCAGGCATAGAGACAAGCGGGTCGCAGGAAACATCCACTTGAATCTTTGTTCAGTCGGCCAGTTGCCAATCCCAACGGCATGTGCTGACAATTGCAGACGAAAGATGCCTCGCCGACAAGAGCGAGCCAGCAACAGGGGAACGCGTGCCGGAAATGCCGGATAAAAATGCGATTGAAGTCCACGGTGTCAGCAAATTGTTCGGTACGGGAGCGGCGCAGTTCGCGGCGCTGGACAACGTCTCCGTATCGATCCGTGAAAACGAGTTCTTCACTCTTCTGGGGCCTTCCGGCTGCGGCAAGACCACGCTTTTGCGGCTGATCGCCGGCTTCGACTTCCCCACCGAGGGCCAGATCCTGCTTCACGGCCAGGACATCGCCCCGCTGCCGCCCTTCAAGCGGCCGGTCAACACCGTCTTCCAGAGCTATGCGCTGTTCCCGCATATGACCGTGGGCCAGAACATCGCCTTCGGCCTGGAGATGCTGGGCAAACCCAAGGCCGAGATCGAGGCGCGCGTCACCGAGATGCTGAGGCTGGTGCGCATGGAAGCGCTGAAGGACCGCAAGACCAGCCAGATCTCCGGCGGCCAGCAGCAGCGTGTGGCGCTGGCCCGCGCACTGGCGCCGCAGCCGAAGGTTCTGCTGCTCGACGAGCCGCTCTCGGCGCTCGACTACAAGCTGCGCAAGGAAATGCAGATCGAGCTGAAGCGCCTTCAGCACGAAACCGGCATCACCTTTATCTTCGTCACGCACGACCAGGAAGAAGCGCTGACCATGTCCGACCGCATCGCGGTCATGTCGGCGGGCAAGATCCTGCAGGTCGGCTCACCCTGGGACATCTACGACCGCCCGGCGGTGCGCTTCGTCGCCGACTTCATCGGCGAGACCAACTTCCTCGACGCCGAGGTGGTTTCGGCCGGCGATGGCCGCGCGACCGTGCGGCTGTCCTCCGGCGCCGAGATCCCGGCCACCTGCCCTTCCGGCTTGAGCCCGCAAGGCAAGGTCACCATCGTGGTCCGGCCCGAGCATGCGCGCGTGGCGGCGCCGAACGGCGCTGCCGCCCATCTCGGCCATGTCGAGAACGTGGTCTATCTGGGCACCGACACGCATTTCCACGTGCGCCTCGACGACGGCACGCCCTTCATCGTGCGCCAGCAGAACAGCCGAAACGGCCATAACGGCTTTGCCAAGGCAGAGCGCGTCGGCATCGAGTTCGGCCAAGACGTCGCGCAGATCCTGAGGGACTGAACAGATGGCGAGCGCACAGGAATCCGCCCGCAGCGCCGAACGTCAGGACATCAGGAACCGCTGGCTGCTTTCGACGCCGGCGCTGATGATCATCTTCCTGGCGGCCATCGGCCCGCTTTTGATCGTTCTCGTCTATTCCTTCCTCGCGCCCGGGCCCTATGGCGACGTGAAGTGGGAATTCTCCACTGACGGCTGGGTCAGCGTGTTCCTGCAACGGGACATCTTCGACGACACGCTGTCCTTCGCGGACGCGCATCTGGCCATCTTCTGGCGCTCGGTGAAACTGTCGCTGGGGACGACCCTGCTGACGGTGGTCTTCGGCTTTCCCACCGCCTATTTCATCGCGACGCGGCCGGAGCGCACGCGCGAGGTCTGGCTGTTCCTGATCACCATTCCGTTCTGGACCAACCTGCTCATCCGCACCTTCGCGATCCTGCAGATCATCCGCAACGAAGGCATCATCAACACCCTGCTGATCAAGGCCGGCATTATCAACGCCCCGATCCAGATCCTGTTCACCGATGTCGCGATCATGATCGGCATGGTCTATGTCTACCTGCCACTGATGGTCCTGCCGCTCTACGCCAGCATGGAAAAGCTCGATTTCCGCCTCGTGGAAGCGGGCTACGACCTCTATGCCTCGCGCTTTGCGGTGCTGCGCCGCATCATCTTCCCGCTGGTCAAGCCCGGCCTCATCGCCGGCTCGATCCTGGTCTTCATCCCCTCACTCGGCGCCTATGTCACGCCCAGCCTGCTCGGCGGCGGCAAGAACATGATGCTCGGCAACCTCATCGAGCTGCAGTTCGGCCAGGGCCGCAACTGGCCGCTCGGCGCATCCATCTCGATCACGCTGATGGCGATGGTCATGATCGCGCTGCTTGCCTATGTGCGCAACGCCGGCTCCTCGGAGGTGCGTCATGGCTAAGAGTTTCGACCTCAAGGCCCTGCCGGGCTTCACCACCATCGCGGTCATCTGCTTCGTCGCGCTCTATCTGCCCATCATCATCCTGGTGGCCTATGCCTTCAACGCGGCGACCTCCACCTCGGAATGGGGCGGCTTTTCGCTGAAATGGTTCGTTTCGGCTTGGAACAACGCCCAGGTGATCGACGCCACCATCCGGTCGTTCCAGATCGCGGTGCTGGCCGCGACATTCGCAACCATCGCGGCCACCATGGCAGCGCTCGCGACCACGCGGACGAAATCCTATCGCGGACTGACCTTCAAATACGCCTTCATCAACCAGCCGCTGATGGTGCCCGAGATCGTGACCGCGGTGGCGCTGCTGATCTTCTTCTCGCGCGTCAAGGTCTTCACCGGCTATGCCGGCCTCGGCTACCTGATCGCCGCCCACACGGCCTTCTGCATTCCCTTCGCCTATCTGCCCATCCGGGCACGGCTGGAAAGCATGGACCTGACGCTGGAGCGCGCCGCGGCCGACCTCTACGCCACGCCGTGGAAGACGTTCCGGCGCGTGACGCTGCCGCTTCTGTGGCCGGGCGTCCTGGCCGGCTTCATGCTCGCCTTCGTCATCTCGCTCGACGACGTGGTCATCACCAACTTCGTCAAGCTGGGCGGGCAGGACACGCTGCCGACCTACATGCTCGGCCAGATCCGCCGTGGCATCACGCCCGAGATCAACGCCATTTCGACGGCTTTCCTGCTGCTTTCGATCCTCATCGTGACGCTTTTCTTCTTCGCCAGCAGAAAACGCGACTGAACCCGCAGACAACCAATGGGAGCACTGCCATGAACTGGAAGACCACCGCGCCGGCAATCGGGTTGGCGCTGCTTGCCTCGACGGGCCTCGCCCGCGCCGAAGGCGAGCTCAACATCTACAACTGGGGCAACTACACCAGCCCCGAGGTGATCAAGAAGTTCGAGGAGAAGTTCAACGTCAAGGTGACGATCACCGACTACGACTCCAACGACACCGCGCTTGCCAAGGTGCGCCAGGGCGGCACCGGCTTCGACATCGCGATCCCGTCGCAGACCTACGTGCCGATCTGGATCGAGGAAGGCCTCATTCAGGAGACCGATCCCTCCACGATGGAGAACTTCAAGAACGTGGCGCCCGAATGGGCCAATCCCGACTTCGACCCCGGCCGTAAGTACACCGTGCCGTGGGCCTGGGGCACGATCGGCATCGTGGTCAACACCGACGCCTACAAGGGTCCGGCCGACAGCTGGGGCATCATCTTCAACACCCCTGACGAGCTGAAGGGCAAGGTCAACGTCGTGCCCGAGATGGGCGACGTCATGTTCGCGGCGATCAAGTATCTCGGCGGCGAACAGTGCACCGACGACAAAACCCTGCTGAAGAAGGTTCGCGACATGCTGGTCGCGGCCAAGCCGAACTGGGTCGCGATGGAATACAACACCATCGAGCGCATGGGCGCCGGCGACTTCATGGCAACCAGCGACTGGAACGGCTCGGCCCTGCGCCAGCGGCTGGAGCATCCGCAGATCCACTACTCCTACCCGAAGGAAGGCTTCGGCCTGTGGAGCGACAACGTCGTCGTGCTGAAGGAAGCCAAGAACGTCGAGAACGCCAAGCTCTTCCAGAACTTCATCATGGACCCGGAGAATGCGGCCGGCCTCTCGGCCTTCCACCGCTATGCCAACGCCATCACCGGCTCGGAAAAATACATGCCGGATGACATGAAGGACGCGCCGGAAGTCGTGATCCCGGAGGCCGACAAGGCCCATGGCGAACTGCAGAAGATGTGCTCGCCGGAAACGCAGGAGCTCTACACCAAGATCTGGACCGAGCTTCAGAAGTAACAGCATGATCGCGGCCCGGCGAACACCGTCGGGCCGCCCCTTCCCGACCAGGCTGCCATGACCTCCTATCGCAACAGCGATCCACTTCCTCCCATCATGCAAGGATCGCCGCCGCAGATGGTGCCGCCGCGGTTGGATTGGGATCGGCCGCCCTGGAACAGATGGGCCTTTCAGCACATTCGCGAGCTTCTGCCCACGGCCGAAGTCTGGCGCGGCGAAGGCCCCGTGCGCGAACTGCCGCGCAACGAACGAAATCTCGACGATCTGCCGGTCGCTGAGGGCGCTGGCGCGCAGACGCTCGCCGGTCATCTCGACGAGACCTACACCGACGGCTTCCTGGTGCTCAGGAAGGGCGCGGTCGTTTACGAACGCTATTTCAACGGCATGACGCCGCGCACGCTGCATCTGTCGCAGTCCGTCGCCAAGTCGGTCACTGCGACGGTGTTCGGCATTCTCGCCGGCCGTGGAATTATCGACCCTGCCGCGCCCGTGACCCGCTATCTGCCCGAACTGGAACAGACGGGATGGCGCGGCGCCACGCTGCAGCATGTCCTCGACATGAGAAGCGGCGTCCGCTTCAGCGAGGAATATGCCAACCCCTATTCCGAGATGGGACAGGTCGACGTCGCCGCGGGCTGGAAGCCAATCCCGCCGGGCACCGACCCGGCATTCAAATGGCCGACGCATATGTGGGAGATGATCCTCGGCCTGTCGGAGACGGAGCGGCCGCACGGTGCGGAGTTCGTCTATCGTTCGATCGAAACCGACGTTCTCGCCTTTGCCATGGAACGCGCCACCGGCAAGCGCCTGCCGCAGCTTGTGTCGGAAGAGCTCTGGCAGAAGATCGGTGCGGAAGAAAGCGCCTGCTTCACCGTAGACAGCGCCGGCTATGCGCTGGCCGATGGCGGCTTCAACGCCACGCTTCGGGACTATGCCCGTTTCGGGCAGCTGATCCTGGATAATGGCGGCGGCGTGGTCCCGCCGGACTGGATCGAGGCGACCCGAACCGGCATTCATGGCCCGCTTTACAGCAAGAGCTTTCCGACCGGCTCCTACAAGAACCAGTTCTGGATCGAGGATGCGCACTCTCGCTCGCTGATGTGCCGGGGCGTCTTCGGCCAGCTAATCCATATCAACTGGGATCACCAGATGGTGGTGGTGAAACTATCGACCTATCCGGATTTCACCAATCACGACTATTCAGTCGGCACTTTGAGAGCGATCCACGCGATCGCCGACGCACTCGCCTGATTCAGCAATTCCCGAGGGACAGAACATGACCGCCCAGACCGCTTTCGCGCGCCAATTCGGCTTTGCCCGCTCCGACGTCACGCTGGAGAACTGGCGCACCCACCCCTACAACCGCTGGGCCTTCCAGCATGTCGGCGAGTTGGTGCCGAGCGCGGAGATCGCCGCTCCCACCGACGCGCCTGAAGCGCCGGCCGGAGACCTGGGCGCGTTGCTGGGCGAGACGGTGGTCACCGGTGCCGGGTCCGAGACCGTGGCCGCCTTCTTCGAACGCACGCACACCGACGCCTTCGTGGCACTGAAGGGGGGCAAGGTGGTAGGCGAATACAACGCCCCGCACATGGCGCCGGGCGGCCGTCACATCATCTTCTCTATCTCGAAGTCGCTGACCGCGATCCTCGCGGGCTCGCTGCAGGCCGACGGCCTGCTTGACCCAACAGCCCCGGTCACGCGCTACATTCCCGAAGCCGAAGGCACGGCCTTTGCCGACGCCACGGTGCAGCATGTGCTGGACATGACCAGCACGATCGACTTCGAGGAGCTCTATCTCGATCCCGAAAGCGCCTTCGCGCGTTATCGCCGCGCGACTCTTTGGAACCCCAACACCAACGGCCCCGACAGCGAGAAGCTGCTTTCCTTCATCATGACCATCGGCAAGGGCGCCGGCGAGCACGGCGAGGTTTTCCGCTACCGCTCGCCCAATTCCGACCTGCTCGGCGTCATCGTCGAGCGCGCCTCTGGTCTGCGCTATGCCGACCTCATGGTCGAGCGCCTGTGGACACCGCTCGGCGCCAAGCGCGGCGGCCGCATCACCGTTGACGGTGAAGGCACCGCGCGCGCTGCCGGCGGCATCTCGGTTACCGTGCGCGACCTTGCTCGCGTCGGCGAGTTGATGCGCTGCGGCGGCGTCTACGAGGGCCGGCGCATCCTGCCCGAAAGCTGGGTCAAGGACACTGCCACCGGTGGTGACCGCGAGGCCTGGAAGAAGGGCGACTTTGCCTTCCTGATGCCCAATGGCAGCTATCGCAACAAATGGTACCAGACCGGCTTCGAGGGCGAGCCCTATTGCGGCATCGGCATCCACGGCCAGTGGCTCTATGTCGATCCGGCGAACGAAGTGGTTCTGGTCAAGATCGCGTCGCAGCCCCTGCCCGTCGACGACGAGCTCGACAAGCAGAACCTCGCCTTCTTCCATGAGGTCTCGAAGCGGCTCTGATTGACTACATTCGCGAAACCTCCGCGTTTCGTGATCGCCGAGGAGCATGATCCGGGCGAATCGGGCGCATTTGTCGCTCGCTTCGCCCCATTTGTGACGCATTGAAGAGAGGAATCTCGGTCCTTGATCTACACGTCCGGATGGACGTGCAGCTGTGCTCAGCACTTCGACCCGGCACAAAAAGCTCTTCAAAGATTTTCGCCTGATCTTTTGGGGTTATGCGTTTGTAGCGCAATGGTGTAGGAGCATTTGTGTCCTCGTGTTACACTTGGATAACGAAGCCGTAGGAACGACCTCGCACGATGATGTTCAAAGCCGACCAACCGACGGGACGCGGATATGCATCCGCCGTGCTGCTTTGGTTCGTCGTGGCGCTGGCCGCCGCGCATGGCGTTCTCGGCGCGATTTCTCCTGCCCGCGCTTTCCGGCTGCAAACCGATAGCATTGGCGCCGCCGGCCAGCGTACCGGCGACCCGGCGGGCGGGCGCACCAGCCTGATTAACCATCAGCGCCTGGTGGCCATCGCCGAATGGCGCGGTCTGGCGCAGAAATCCCAGCTTCCCGTCGGCGATGCCGGCCCGGCAATCCTGCCCTCGGCATCCTGGCATGTCGCCGCAGCTTTGCGCCCATGCCTTTCCGAAACCGTTCCGGAAAGCCTTCACGAAGCCGGCGCGCTGGTTCATCGCGCCCGCGCGCCGCCACTGGCGGCCTGAGCGACGCGTTTCGCTCGACAGCGACTACACATTCTTGAAAAATGACTGCGGATTGACTGGCTGAAGCGGCCGGCGTTGCGCATAGACAGGACCAGAAGCAATGCGAACTTCCAAATGGGTGGTGATGAGCTATGTCATCATCGTCCTTATCGGCGTCTTCGCCGCCCTTCCAAGCGCCATGCCGCCCTCCATGCTCGAAAAGATGCCGAGCTGGTTCAGGCATCAGGTCACCCTCGGCCTCGACCTTCAGGGCGGCTCCCACCTCGTGCTCGAAGTCGACGCCAATGCATTGAAGGCCGATCGTCTGCGTTCGCTGCTGGACGACGCGCGTGGCGCGCTTCGCAAGGAGCGCATCCCCGTGCAGTCGGCCCGCGTGGCCGGCGATGCCGTGGTCATCAACATCGATGATGACACCCAGCGCGCCCAGGCACTCGACGTGCTGAAGAAGCTGGCGATGCCGGTTTCCTCCGGCTTCGGCGCCGGAACGGCCGACATCGACGTCGCCTCGACCGACAAGCAGATCAAGCTGACGCTGTCGGAAGCCGGTATCCGCGACCGCATCGACGCGGCGATCCAGCAGAGTCTTGAGATCGTGCGCCAGCGCGTCGACCAGGTCGGCGTGGCCGAGCCCTCCATCCAGCGCGTCGGTTCCGACCGCATCCTGGTGCAGTTGCCCGGCCTGCAGGACCCGACACGCCTGCGCCAGTTGCTCGGCTCGACGGCCAAGATGGAATTCCACATGGTCGCCAACAATGTGGAGCCCGGCCAGCCGCTGCCTCCCGGCGTGACCATGATGCCGGATGCCAAGACCCAGCAGCAATATCCGATCGAGGACCGCGTCGCGCTGAGCGGCGAACGCCTTACGGATGCCCGCGCCGGCTTCGATCAGCGCACGCAGGAGCCGATTGTCTCCTTCCGCTTCGACAGCGTCGGCGCCCGCCAGTTCGCTGAGATCACCCAGGCAAATGTTGGCCGTCCCTTCGCCATCGTGCTCGACGGCAAGGTGCTGAGCGCGCCGACCATCCGTGAGCCGATCACCGGCGGTTCGGGCCAGATCAGCGGCAGCTTCACCGTCGAGGACACCACCGTGCTCTCGGCCCTGCTGCGCGCCGGCGCCCTGCCCGCCCCGCTTACCGTCATCGAGGAACGCACCGTCGGTCCGGACCTCGGCGGGGACGTCATCCGCATGGGCCTCTACACCGGTATCGCCGGTTTCGTCGCCGTCGTGCTGTTCATGCTGACGCTCTACGGCAGCTGGGGCATGATCGCCAACTTCGGCCTGCTGCTGCACCTGATCCTCACCATCGGCGTGCTGGCCATCCTCGGCGCGACGCTGACCTTGCCCGGTATCGCGGGTATCATCCTCGGCATCGGCTTCGGCGTGGACGCCAACATCCTCATCAACGAGCGAATAAGAGAGGAATCCAAGAAGGGCCTAAGCGCCTTTGCCGCGCTGGACCACGGCTTCAAGCGCGCCTTCTCGACCATCGTCGACGCCAACGTGACCTCGCTGATCGTGACAGCGCTGCTGTTCATGTTCGGCTCGGGCCCGATCCGCGGCTTCGCCATCACCATGATCATCGGCACATGTCTGTCGATGTTCACCGCCGTGGCGATCGTCAAGGTGATCATGACCGAGGTGATCCGCCGTCGTAAGATGAAGACCATCAAGATCGAGCCGCTTGTGCACTTCTTCCCGGAGAAGACCTCGATCTCCTTCATGAACGCCCGCTTCTTCGGCATCGGTCTCTCGATCCTGCTGTCGCTGGCGTCCATCGGCCTGTTCATCAAGCCGGGCCTCAACTACGGCATCGACTTCAAGGGCGGCATCCAGGTGGAGATCACCACCTCGCAGCCTGCGGACCTCGCGACCCTGCGCAGCACGCTGAGCGGCCTGGACCTCGGTGAAGTGACCCTGCAGCGCATCGGCGGCGACAACGACGTGCTGATCCGCGTGCAGCGCCAGGAAGGCGGAGAGCAGGCTCAGACGGCCGCCGTGACCAAGGTCAAGGACGCCGTCCAGAAGCTCGATCAGAGCGTCAAGTTCGACCGCGTCGACGTCGTCGGACCGAAGGTCAGCGGCGAGCTGGCGCATTCGGGCGTGATGGCGGTGGTGTTGGCCTCGGTGGCCATGCTGCTCTACATCTGGTGGCGTTTCGAGTGGAACTTCGCACTCGGCGCAATCGCAACGCTGATCCTCGACACAACCAAGATGGTCGGCTTCTTCGCGCTGGTCGGGCTGGACTTCAACCTGACGGCCATCGCCGCACTCCTGACCATCATCGGCTACTCGGTGAACGACAAGGTCGTGGTGTATGACCGCATGCGCGAGAACCTGCGCCTCTTCAAGAAGATGCCGCTGCGCCAGGTCATCGACATGAGTATCAACCAGGTGTTCGCGCGCTGTATCTACACTTCAGTCGCGATCCTGCTGTCGATGTTGCCGATGGCGATCTGGGGCGGCAGTGCGGTGGAGAACTTCGCCGTGCCGATGGTGTTCGGCGTTGTCATCGCCACGTCCTCCTCGATCTTCATCGCAGCGCCGATCCTGCTCTTCCTGGGCGACTGGTGGACCAAGCACCACCCGCAGCGCGTCGAGAGCAAGACGGTGCCGGCCAAGAGCTGACGCAAGATCCTTCCGCTCCGATCCCTCGGAGCGGAGCGAACAACGAAAACGGCGCCTTTCGGGGCGCCGTTTTTGTTTGCGGTCACCTGTCCACGCTGCCTGGTGTCATGGAACCCGGATGGGCGCCGCCCGTTGAGCAGCCATACAGGTGCACGCCATTGCAGATCCGTCGATAATTGCCTAACCCAGGCCCGGCCGATCGGCTCAATTCCCCCAGCATGAAAGAAGACATCAATTGCCCGACGACATCATCGTGAAAGACAGCAACGGAACCCGGCTCAACGACGGGGACTCGGTGACCTTGATCAAGGACCTGAAAGTCAAGGGCACGTCGGAGACCATCAAGCGCGGCACGCTGGTGAAGAACATTCACCTGACCGACAACCCTGCCGAAGTCGAGTGCAACACCAAGCAGGTGAAGGGTCTGGTTCTGCGGACGGAGTTTTTGAAGAAGGCTTGAGCGGCTCTCAAGCGCCTCGGCATCAAGCCGGGTTCAAGCGGTAGGAATTTTCGAGAGGCCGCTTTTACCGCCGCCGCCATGGCGGCTCCGAGCGCGCAACGCGCGAAGATATTCGGCCGGCACGGCCGTACTGAAAAGCGCGAGGGCAGTTGTCTGCCCTCGCGCTTTGTCGTTCAAGCCAGTTGCCGGCGCATTTCCCGCGACGACGGCAGGAAGACCGTCAGCAGGCCCAGCAACGGCAGGTAGGAGCAGATCTGGTAGACGAAGTCGATGCCCTTGGCGTCGGCGACGATGCCCAGCACGGCGGCGGCAATGCCGCCCATGCCGAAGGCAAAGCCGAAGAAGATGCCCGAGATCATGCCCACGCGGCCCGGCACCAGTTCCTGCGCGAACACCACGATGGCCGAGAAGGCCGAAGCCAGGATCAGGCCGATCAGCACCGTCAGGATGCGGGTCCAGAACAGGTCCGCATAGGGCAGCGCCAGCGTGAAGGGCAGAACGCCCAGGATCGAGAACCAGATCACGAACTTGCGGCCGAAGCGGTCGCCGATCGGGCCGCCCGCCACCGTGCCGACCGCGACGGCGCCGAGGAAGATGAACAGCAGCACCTGCGCTTCCTGCACCGAAACGCCGAACTTATGGATGACGTAGAAGGTGTAGTAGCTCGACAAACTAGCCATATAGATGTTCTTGGTGAACACCAGCGTCGCCAGCACCACCAGCGCAATCGCCACCTTGCGGCGCGGCAGGGCGATGCTGCCGGACTTCGCAAGGCGCTTGGCCGAGGTCGCGCCGTGGCGCCTGTACCAGCCGCTGACCTGCCACAGTACCATCATGCCCAGCAGCGCCGCGGCCGAGAACCAGGCCACGCTCGTCTGCCCTTTGGGCACGACGATGAAGGCGGCCAGAAGCGGCCCCAGCGCGGAGCCGAAATTGCCGCCCACCTGGAACAGCGACTGAGCCAGGCCGAAGCGGCCACCGGACGCCAGCCGCGCCACGCGCGAGGATTCGGGGTGGAACACGGCCGAGCCGATGCCGATCATCGAGGCACCCAGCAAGAGCATCGGATAGTTGCCTGCATGCGAGAGGATCAGCAGGCCGCACATGGTCGAGCCCATGCCCAGCGGCAGCGAATAAGGCATCGGCCGCTTGTCTGTGTACATGCCGATGAGCGGCTGGAACAGCGAGGCCGTGACCTGGAAAGCCATTGTCAGCAGGCCGATCTGCCAGAAGTCCAGGCCATAGCCCGTCTTCAGCATCGGATAGATCGCCGCTAGCAGCGACTGCATCATGTCGTTGAGAAGGTGACAGAAACTCACCGCCAGAATGATCGCGAAAACAGTGTTGTCCGCTTGGATCCGGCCAGCTGTAGTCGATGCATCGGTCACGATGGTCATCCCATTCAAGGGCGGCAAAAGGCGCATGGCTCCGTTGCGGCACGTTGCCTGCCACCGCCAAGTTAGACCCGGCTCCATAGCCGCGTCATATGTCAGGCGGCGACCTTTCCTTGGGTCAGGCCGCCGCCCCGATTTCGGATCGCTCAGCGGTCGCCGAGGTCGCGCACGGCTCCACGGTCGGCCGAGGTCGCGAAAGCCGCATAGGCCTTCAGCGCGGTCGTCACCTTGCGCTTGCGCTGTTCGGCCGGCTTCCAGCCCTTGGCGTCCTGCTCGGTGCGGCGGGTGGCCAGCGTCGCATCGTCAAGGCGCAGGCTGATCGTGCGGTTGGGGATATCGATGTCGACGATGTCGCCATCGCGCACCAGCCCGATCGCGCCGCCAGTGGCAGCTTCCGGCGAAACGTGGCCGATCGACAGGCCCGAGGTGCCGCCCGAGAAACGGCCATCGGTGAGCAGCGCGCAGGCCTTGCCCAAGCCCTTCGACTTCAGATAGCTGGTCGGATAGAGCATTTCCTGCATGCCCGGACCGCCGCGCGGCCCCTCGTAGCGGATCACCACCACGTCGCCGGCCTGCACCTCGTTGCCGAGGATGCCCTTCACCGCCGCGTCCTGGCTCTCGAACACCTTGGCCGGGCCGGAGAACTTCAGGATCGACTCGTCGACGCCGGCGGTCTTCACCACGCAACCGTCGAGCGCGATGTTGCCCTTGAGCACGGCAAGGCCGCCATCCTTCGAGAAGGGATGCTCGGCCGAGCGGATGACGCCGTTAGCGCGGTCGAGGTCGAGCTCGTCCCAGCGACGGTCCTGGCTGAAGGCGACCTGCGTCGGCACGCCGCCCGGAGCCGCCAGGAAGAAGTCGCGCACGCTCTGGCTCTTGGAGCGCGAAATGTCCCAATGCTCGAGCGCTTCGCCGAGGGTCGCGGTGTGGACGGTCGGCAAATCCCGGTTGAGCAGGCCCGCTTTGTCGAGCTGGCCCAGGATCGCCATGATGCCGCCCGCGCGATGCACGTCTTCCATGTGCACGTCGGCCTTGGCGGGCGCGACCTTGCACAGCACCGGAACGCGGCGCGACAGGGCGTCGATGTCGTCCATGGTGAAGTCGATCTCGCCCTCGTGCGCGGCGGCCAGGATGTGCAGCACCGTGTTGGTGGAGCCACCCATGGCGATGTCCAGCGTCATGGCGTTCTCGAACGCCTGCTTGGAAGCGATGTTGCGCGGCAGCACGTTTTCGTCGTTCTGCTCGTAATAGCGCTGGGCCAGGTCGACGATGAGATGGCCGGCCTCGACGAACAGCCGCTTGCGGTCGGCATGCGTCGCCAGCGTCGAGCCGTTGCCGGGCAGCGAAAGGCCGAGCGCCTCGGTCAGGCAGTTCATCGAGTTGGCGGTGAACATGCCCGAGCACGAGCCGCAGGTCGGGCAGGCCGAGCGCTCGATGACCTTCACGTCTTCGTCCGAGATCTTGTCGTCGGCCGCCGCAACCATGGCATCGACCAGGTCGAGCGCATGCTCCTTGCCGGCCAGCACCACCTTGCCGGCTTCCATCGGGCCGCCCGAAACGAAGACAGTGGGGATGTTGAGGCGCAGCGATGCCATCAGCATGCCGGGGGTGATCTTGTCGCAGTTGGAAATGCAGACCATGGCGTCGGCGCAGTGCGCATTGACCATGTATTCCACCGAGTCCGCGATCAGCTCGCGCGACGGCAGCGAATAGAGCATGCCGTCGTGGCCCATGGCGATGCCGTCGTCGACGGCGATGGTGTTGAACTCCTTGGCCACGCCGCCGGCCTTCTCGATCTCGCGCGCCACGAGCTGGCCGAGATCCTTGAGATGCACGTGCCCCGGCACGAACTGGGTGAAGGAGTTGACCACGGCGATGATCGGCTTGCCGAAATCGCTGTCCTTCATGCCGGTGGCGCGCCAAAGGCCGCGCGCGCCGGCCATGTTGCGGCCGTGGGTGGTGGTGCGGGAACGATAGGCTGGCATCGGAATCTTCCTAAGCTATGTCGTCTACTCCGGCATCGGTTCCCGCCGGGATCGCTCGACAAAACAAGCAATTGCGGGATGCAGCCGATCTTTTCGCAAGCGACCGCAACCCTGCCCGCAGACACCTTTCAGGCGGCAAAAGCCGGAGCAACCCCGTCTCTCGCGCCCGAACCGTACCCGCGGTTACTCCCTCTTAGCGAAAATCCGACGCCGCGTCACCCTCTGGCATGCAAATTTGCCGCAATTGGTTCAGCGACGATCGCGCTGGCCTACTCGACCGCGTCCTTCCTCTCCGCGCTCACGCTGCGCATGAACTCGGCGAGCACCTGCCGCTGTATTGGGCTCATATGTAGGCCGAGCTTGGTGCGCCGCCATAGCACGTCCTCGGCAGTCTCGGCCCATTCCTGTTCCATCAGGTAGCGAACCTCTGCCTCATAGAGGTCCGCGCCGAAATTGCGGCCGAGATCGGCAGCCGAACTCGCCTCGCCGAGCAACGCGAAGGCACACGTGCCGTAAAGCCGCGTCAGCCGGCGGGCGTGGGCGGCATCGAGGAAGGGATAGGCGTGCGTGAGCTTTTCCACCTGGCCTTCGAAGCCGGTGTCGAAGAAATCGCCGCCCGGCAGCGGCGCGCCGGCGGTCCACGGCTTGCCGCGCTGCCCGAGATGGGCCTCGATCTTCTCCAGCATGGATTCGGCCAGGCGACGGTAGGTGGTGATCTTGCCGCCGAAGACGTTGATGATCGGCGCGCCTTCGGCATCGTCCGCCTTCAGCACGTAGTCGCGCGTCGCTTCCTGCGCCTTGGAAGCGCCGTCGTCGTAGAGCGGCCGCACCGCCGAATAGGTCCAGACGATGTCCTCGCGCCGCACGGCCTGGGCAAAATACTCGCTCGCCGCTGCGCAAAGATAATCGGTCTCGGCTTCGCTGATCCTCACATCGTGCGGATCGCCCTTGTAGTCCCGGTCGGTGGTGCCGATCAGCGTAAAATCGTCCTCGTAGGGGATGGCGAAGATGATGCGCCCGTCCTTGTTCTGGAAGAAATAGGCGCGCGGATCGTCGAACTTCTTGCGCACGATGATGTGGCTACCCTGCACCAGCCGCACATTGTGCACGTCGGCCTTGCCCAACGGCCCGGACAGAACCGCGTCCACCCAGGGGCCGGCGGCATTGACGACGAGGCGCGCCCTCACCTCGTGCTGCGCGCCGGTGCGCGTATTTTCCAGCCGTACCACCCAGTGGTCGCCCTCGCGACGCAAGCCGATCACGCGGGTGCGGGTGCGGATGTCGGCGCCACGGTCGGCCGCGTCGCGCGCATTCAGCACCACGAGACGGGCATCGTTGACCCAACCGTCGGAATATTCGAACGCCTTGGAGAATAGCGGCTTCAGCGGCTTACCAGCCGGGTCACGGCGCATGTCCAGCGTCTTTGTCGCCGGCAGTAGCTTGCGGCCGCCGATATGGTCGTAAAGGAAGAGGCCGAGCCGGATCAGCCAGGCGGGGCGCAGGCCCTTGGCGAAGGGCAGCACGAAGCGCATCGGCCAGATGATGTGCGGCGCCATCTTCCACAGCACCTCGCGCTCCATCAGCGCTTCGCGGACCAGCCGGAACTCGTAATGCTCGAGATAGCGCAGGCCGCCGTGGATGAGCTTGGTCGAACCCGAGGAGGTGCCGCTGGCGAGGTCGTTCATCTCTGCAAGGCAGACCGAATAGCCGCGGCCGACGGCGTCGCGGGCAATGCCGCAGCCATTGATGCCGCCGCCGATGATGAAGATGTCATGGATAGGAAGTTCGCTCACGGGCTGCACTCGATGCGCTCTCGGTCCGGATTTCCGGCCATTACCTCAGTCGATTTAGAAATATTTCGAAACCAGAACGAATGTCAAACGAAAATACGCCTATCGGCGCTACACTTTCGTGGATACCCGGTGTCTCCCTTAGGAATGGCGCGATCACGCACTTTCGATAAACTCGTCCGTCCTTCAAAACGAAAGCAAAGTCGGCTCACAAACGACAAAAACGAAAGCCGGCTTTTCCACACCTGACCAGCGGCCGGGGACTGGGATTGACGCGCTGCCCGTCTCTGCCCATAAATGTCGCCGTCAAGTTCTCAGGGCGGGGCGAAATTCCCCACCGGCGGTAAGAGCGAAAGCTCGAGCCCGCGAGCGCTTTCCGGGACATCCGGAAAGGTCAGCAGATCCGGTTGAATTCCGGAGCCGACGGTCATAGTCCGGATGAAAGAGAACGAACGGAGCCGCAAGCCGCCCGCAGTGGGTGGAAGGCGCTTCGTCTCGTGCGTCCTGATTCTGGGCATGAACAGAAGGAAGGACCCATGAATCAGATATCCCCTCGCGAATTCGAAACCCGCCGCGTCGCCGTCATCCGCGCGCGCTGGCATGCCGACATCGTCGACCAGTGCGTGAACTCGTTCATCGAGAACACGCAGGCGCTGTCGAACGGCAAGACCGTCGTCGATGTCTTCGACGTACCGGGCGCGCTGGAAATTCCCCTGCATGCCAAGCTGGTCGCCGAGACCGGCCGCTATGACGCCATCCTCGGCGTCGCCTTCGTGGTCAACGGCGGCATCTATCGCCACGACTTCGTGGCCGGCACCGTGCTCGACGGCATGATGACCGTGCAGCTTGAGACCAATGTTCCGGTGCTGTCGGCCGTGCTCACCCCGCACAATTTCCACGAAAGCGAGGAACACCACAGGTTCTTCTTCGAGCACTTCACGGTGAAGGGCAAGGAGGCCGCCAACGCCTGCCACCAGATCCTCGATGCGCGGGTAGCAGTCGCCGCGTAGACCTTGAACAATCACTGCGTGGCCGCAGGGCGGCCACGCAGATTGCCTGGAGCACCCGGCACAAGCCTTCCACAGCCCTCCAAGCAGCCGCAAGAATCCGGCTTGCTATCCGCAAAGGCACTTAATAGACTGTAAAGTAACCGTGGGAGGACGGATGAAAATTGCGGAGGAGGACGCCGTTGCCGGCGGTGCCAGAGCCAAGCTGGAAGCGCGGCGGTCGACCATTTTGGGCGACCGCGTCAAGGCCTATCGAACTGCAAGGCGGCTGACCCTGCGCCAACTCGGCGACATGGTAGGCACGACCGCCAGCTTTCTCAGCCAGCTCGAGCGCGGCCTTTCGGGAGCCAACACCTCGACCCTGATGCTGATCGCCAACGCGCTCGGCATCAGCGTCGCCGACCTTTTCGATGAAGCCGAGATCTCGCCGCACCAGGTGCTTACGCGCGCCGAGCGGCCGGCGCTGCCGGTGAGCGAAGGCTATCGCAAGACGCTGCTGTCGAGGCGTCCCATCCACGCCGTCGAAGTCTATTCCGGCGAGTTCGCCGTCGGCGGCTCGACCGGCGACCAGCCCTACACGCATGGCGACGCGCACGAGATGTTCATCGTACTGCGCGGGCGCCTGCAGCTCACGCTCGGCGAGGAGAGCTTCATCCTCGGCGAAGGCGACAGCATCGAATACGCCACCTCGACGCCGCACAAGACCATCAACATCGGCGACACGCCGGCCGAGGTGCTGTGGATCATTGCGCCGCCCACCAGCGGCGCCGTCGATCTCGACCAATACGTGGCCCGGAAACCACTCGCATCCGGGCCGCCACAAACAGACAGCGGGTTATTGGAGGAAGTATAGAATGAGTACCAAATCGACACTGTTCGGCATCGCCGGCGCAACCGCGCTCGCGCTGATTGCCAACGCAGCCATGGCGCAGGATGCTCCGCCAGCCGGCACCATCGTGGACGGCTCGCTCAAGGGCAAGACGCTGACCTTCGTGTCCTATGGCGGCATCTACCAGGATGGCCAGGTCGCGGCGATGAAGGACTTCGTCGACAAGACCGGCGTGACGCTGCTCAATGACGGCCCCACCGAGATCGCCAAGCTGCAGGCGCAGGTGGAATCCGGCAACGTTACCTGGGACGTCGTCGATACGGACGACCTGCCGCCCTACGTGCATTGCGGCACGCTGTTCCAGAAGCTCGACTTTTCCAAGCTCGACATCTCGCACATCCCGCCCGGCCAGGTCGGCGAGTGCAGCGTGCCGGCGATGAACTACGGCATCGTTCTCATGTACAAGAACGACACCTACAAGGATAACCCGCCCAAGGACTGGAAAGATTTCCTCGACACCGAGAAGTTCCCCGGCACACGCGCTATCGACGGCAGCGGCAGCCCGATCGGCGCGCTGATCGAGCAGGCCGTGCTCGCCGAAGGTGGCTCGGCAGAGAACATGACCAAGGAAGATATCGACAAGGGCATCGCCAAGATCAAGGCAATCGGCCCCGACACGATCTTCTGGAAGACGGGTGCTGAATCCCAGCAGCTCGCCGAATCCGGCGAAGCCGACATGATCATGATGTGGACCGGGCGCGCCATGACCGCCGTGAACAACGGCGCCCAGTACACACCCGTCTGGCAGGACTGGATGGTCGTGATGGATCAGATGACCATTCCGGTCGGCGTGAAGGACACGGATGCGGCCTACGCGCTGATCAATGCCTATCTCGGCAAGAAGGAGCAGGAGATCCTGACCGAACAGACCTCCTATTCGCCGATCAACGGCGAGGCCCAGCCAAACGTTGACGCGTCGGTCGCCGCCTTCCTCACCAACACGCCTGATCGCGTGAAGCAGGGCTACCAGCAGAACATCAAGTTCTGGGTCCAAAACTTCGACTACGCCTCCGAGAAGTGGACGGCGCTCATGGCCGGCAACTAAGCCATACTCCAGACCGGGGCTGAAAGATTGAGCCAGACTATTAACACGACCGCGTCCGGGGGTTTCGACCCCCGGCAGGCAGATCGCGCGGCAACGCCGCAGCGACGGTGGCGGCTTGCCGCCTATCCATCCCTGCTGACGCTGCCGGCCGTCCTGCTGCTGATCGCGGCAATGGCCTATCCGCTGCTGACGATCGTGTCGCGCAGCTTCTCCGAACCCGAATGGGGCTTGCAGAACTACGTCTGGTTCTTCTCCACCCCGGTCAACCTCCAGGTGCTGGCCCGCACCTTCTCCATCTCGGCCTGGGTCACGCTCGTCTGCGTGATCGCGGCCTATCCTTACGCCTATCTCATGACGGTCGTCGGCCCGCGCATGCGGCTGGTGCTCATCATGTGCGTGCTGGTGCCGTTCTGGGTCAGCGGCGTGGTGCGCACGCTGGCATGGGTCATCCTGCTGCAGGATTCGGGCGTCATCAATTCCATCATCAAGTCGGTCGGCCTCGGCCCGGTGAAACTCATCCGCACGCCCACCGGCGTCGTCATCGGCATGGCGCAGGTGCTGCTGCCCTTCATGATCCTGCCGCTCTATTCGGTCATGCGCGGCATCGACCTCAGGCTGGTGCAAGCCGCGCGTAGCCTCGGCGCGCGCCCCTCGCTTGCCTTCCTCCAGGTCTATCTGCCGCTGTCGCTGCCCGGCGTGTTTGCCGGCGCGATCATCGTCTTCATCCTGGCGCTCGGCTTCTACATCACGCCGGCCCTGCTGGGCGGCCCGCGCAGCACCATGCTGTCGACGCTGGTGCAGAGCCAGGTGCTGAGCCTGCTCAACTGGGGCCGCGGCGGCGCCATGGGCGTGGTGCTCCTGGTGTCGACCTTCGTGCTGCTGGCTCTCGCCGCGCCGCTCATGCGCCAGCGCCACAAGCAATCGGCGAGGTCGTGACGATGAAGCCTTTCCGTATCATCCTCGGCCTGTTCTGCCTGCTGATCGCCGTCTGGCTGGTGATGCCCACGCTGGTCATCATCCCGATGTCGTTCAACGAGAAGAAGTCGCTGGCCTTCCCGCCGTCCGGCTTCTCCTGGCAGTGGTACGCCAATTTCTTCACCAACCCGGAATGGCTGACGAGCTTCTTCAACTCGCTCCGCGTCGCGGCCATCGTCGCCGTCGCCGCCACCGTCGTCGGCACGCTTGCCTCGCTGGGCCTCAGCCGCATGAAGCACTCCGGTGCCGGCATCCTGCGCGCGCTGCTGATCACGCCGATGATCGTGCCCGGCGTGGTTCTGGCGATCGGCATCTACGCCGTCTACCTCAACTACCAGCTCGTCGGCACAACGCTCGGCTTCGTCATCGCGCACACGATGCTGGCCATCCCGTTCGTCATCATCGCCGTGTCGGCGAGCCTTGAAGTGTTCGACGTACGGCTTGAGACGGCTGCCGCCAGCCTCGGCGCCAACCGCCTCACCACCTTCCGCACCATCACGCTGCCGCTGATCGCGCCCGGCATCCTCTCGGGACTGCTGTTCGCCTTCGTGACCTCCTTCGACGAGATCATCGTGGCACTCTTCATCACCAGCCCCTACCTGAAGACCCTGCCAGTGCAGATCTACACCAGTATCACCCGCGACGCCGATCCCACGGTCGCCGCCGTCGGAACCATCATCTTCCTAGCCACGTCGCTGATCATCACTGCGGGGCTGATCATCGGCTCGAACTCGAAAAGAAGCTGACATGCACACGACCAACATGTCCACGTCCGCAGGGCGCGCACGAGGCGCCGCCATCGGCATCCGAAATGCCACCAAGCGCTACGGAAATTTCACCGCGCTAGACGATGTCAGCCTGCACATCGAGCCGGGTGAGTTCATGACCCTGCTCGGCCCCTCCGGCTCGGGCAAGACCACCACGCTCAACGTGGTTGCCGGCTTCACCGACGTCACTTCCGGTGAACTGTCCGTCGGCGACCAGAGCATCGTCGGCGTGCCGGCGCACAAGCGCAATATCGGCGTGGTGTTCCAGCACTATGCGCTGTTCCCGCACATGACGGTGGGCAAGAACGTCGCCTATCCGCTCACCCTGCGTGGCGTCAACAAGGCCGAGCGCGACCGCCGCGTGGCGCGCGCTCTCGACATGGTCAAGATGGCCGACTTCGCCCATCGCTACCCCGCCCAGCTCTCCGGCGGCCAGCAACAGCGCGTGGCTCTGGCCCGCGCCATCGTCTTCGACCCGCCGCTGCTTCTGATGGACGAGCCGCTCGGGGCGCTCGACAAGAAGCTTCGCGAATGGCTGCAGCTGGAGATCAAGCGCATCCACCGCGAGCTCGGCACCACCTTCGTCTACGTCACCCACGACCAGGAGGAAGCGCTGGTGCTCTCCGACCGCATCGCCGTGTTCAACCGCGGCCGCATCGAGCAGGTCGGCACCGGCCGCGAGCTCTATGACGAGCCGGCGACGCTGTTCGTCGGCAAGTTCATCGGCGAATCCACTACCTTGCGCGGTGCGGCCGAAACCGCCGGCGGCGAGACCGGCCTGAGCATCGCCGGGCAGAAGGTGGCGGCCAGGCAGACGCTGTCCGGTGGCCGCAACCCAGTGATCCTGCTGCGCCCGGAAAAGCTGGCCATCGTCTCGCGCGGCACCTCGCTCGCCGACGGGCAGAACAGCCTGGCGGGCCAGGTCAGCGAAGCGATCTATCTCGGCTCCGGCTCGAAATACCAGGTCACGCTCAAGGATGGCTCGGTCGCCATCGTGCGCGCGTCGCTGGAAGCGGCATCGTTCTCGATCGGCGACGAGGTCGACCTGCGCTGGTCGATCGCCGACTCCAAGCTGCTGGCCGACGACGCCCAGGCCGACCTGACCCTGACCTGATCCTTCCCTCACTCCGCAGGACCCAAGACATGCACGCCAAAGTCAATGGCAACATCTCTTTCTGGTATGCCGATATCGGCCTGCCAGGCTATCGCGCGCCGCTGCCGGGTGATCTCGAAGCCGATGTCTGCATCGTCGGCGCGGGCTATACCGGTCTATGGACGGCCTATTATCTGAAGAAGGCCGATCCCTCGATCCGCATCGCCATCGTGGAAAAGGAATTCGCCGGCTTCGGCGCCTCCGGCCGCAACGGCGGCTGGCTGTCGGGCAGCTTCAACTGGTCGCGCGAAAAATATCTGAAGACTTCCACGCGCGGCGCCGTCGTCGACATGCAGCGCGCCATGTACGGCACGGTCAACGAAGTGGTCTCGGTGACCGAAGCCGAGGGCATCGACGCCGACATTTTGCGGGTCGACAACCTGACCGTCGCCACCAACAAGCCTCAGCTCGACCGCGCTCGCGCCGAGTATGAAGAGACGAAAGCCTGGGAAATGCCGGCGGACCGCCTTCAATTCCTGAGCGCGCAGGAAGCCCGCGAGCGCATCAACATTCACAACGTCCAGGGCGGCTATGTACTGCGCGGCATGGCGCGGGTGCAGCCGGCCAAGCTGGTGCGCGGGCTTTCGGACGCCGTCGAGCGCCTCGGCGTGCCGATCTACGAGCAGACCACGGTGCTCGGCATCGAGAAAGGCAAGGTCACGACCAATCGCGGCACCGTGCGCGCGCCGATCATCGTGCGTGCGACGGAGGGCTTCACCGCCGGCATTCCCGGCAATGAACGGCTGTGGCTGCCGCTCAACAGCGCCCAGATCGTCACCGAGCCCGTTTCGGATGAGCTCTGGGAGGAGATCGGCTGGAAGGGTCACGAACTGCTCGGCGACGCGGCGCACGCCTATTGCTACGCCCAGCGTACCCGCGAGGGCCGCATCACCATGGGCGGACGCGGCGTCCCCTATCGTTTTGGGTCGAAGACCGACGTGCGGGGCCAGACCCAGCAGGAAACCATCGACGCGCTCTACAAGATCCTGATGCGGCTGCTGCCGCAGACCCGCAACCTCAAGATCGACCATGCCTGGTGCGGCGTGCTGGGCGTGCCGCGCGACTGGTGCACCACCGCCGGTTTCGACGAGGAAACCGGCATCGCCTGGGCCGGCGGCTATGTCGGCCTCGGTGTGTCGAGCTCGAACCTGTCGGGCCGCACGCTGCGCGACCTCATCCTGCGCCGCGACACCGAGCTCACCCGCCTGCCCTGGGTCAACCGCAGGGTGCGCAAGTGGGAGCCCGAGCCCATGCGCTGGCTGGGCGTGCACTCCATGTACCAACTCTACCGCATCGCCGACGAGCGCGAGGAAGCCGGCCTTCAGCAGACTTCAAAGCTCGCAGCCCTTGCCGACAGCATCACTGGGCACTGAGCCCGGCGAGCGCAAACTGAATTCCCCTTCAACACTTGGCATTTTAGTACCTACTCGGAGATTTTCATGATCGATTTCCAGACCTTCGCCCACCTCGCCAGCATTGATCTCGGCGCGCCGGAACCCAAGCCCACTTCGATTGAGGGCAACCAGGAAGAGGCGGCGGCGACGCTGTGGACCTCGCCGGACGGCAAACTGGAAATCGGCGTGTGGGAGTGCACGCCCGGTCGCTTCACCGCCGCACGCGATCACAATTCGGAGACCTGCCACATCGTGTCTGGCCGCGTCTCGCTGCACGGCCCGGACGGCCGCACGCAAGAGGTGCGCGCCGGCGAAGTGCTGGTGCTGCCCAAGGGCTGGCGCGGCGAGTGGACGATCCATGAGAAGACGCGCAAGCTCTACATCATGCATCAGGAAGACTGAGCCGCCTCACCGGCCGCATTCCGCAAATCCCTACTGGCGCTCGGGCCCGAAAAGTTGCAAACTTTTCGGGTCGAGACCATTCGCCGAAACAAGGAGTTAGAGCTCCAGCTCCGCCTGTGGCGGAGTGGTTCGGGCTCTTGAGAGCGGCATGGACCAGCAACACCATGGCAATCACGGCGCGGTCACCTTCCGCGCGGTTCGCGACGGCAAGGCGGTCAAGATCGATGCCGACGAGATCGAGGTCACGCTGGCCAACGGCGTGCGTTTCACCTTGTCGGCGACGTCGAGACCCGGCGGCGGCGTGACGCTGCACATTCCCGAGCACGATCCGGACGCCCTGCAGTTCGGCGCCTTCTCCATCGAGCCCGGCGCGGCCAACACGATCTTCGTGCGCGCCGTGCTTTACGACCGGGACGCCGAGGACGGATTGCGCCCGGAAGACCTCAACGCTTCGAACGACGACTGAGCTGGGCCGCGCGATCCATCGGGTTAGACAGGTTTAGGACCTCTCAATCTGGCTGCGAAACGGTTTGGCCTTGAATCTGACCTATTCCCAACCCCAGCGCACCGGGTCGAACAGCCGCCAGTTGGTTGGCTGCTGGCACATTCCTGAATCCGCCGGGCGATCGTCGCAGCCCCGGTCGTAGCGCGAGTACTCCGGTGTGCCGACACTCTGGCATCCGGCAATCGCGGTCACGACCGCCAGCAACGTCCACGTCATGTATCGCCGCATCATCCTCTCCTACATGCATTCGGGCGCGGGGCTTTCGGCCGCAATTAGCGCACAACGCACGAGCGGTGAAATCGCTCCGCGAGCCGGCAAAGCGTTCCCCGCAACCTCCTGACAAGGTCGCCCGAGACCTGCCAAAGCATTCGAAATCGGGCCCGGCGACTTCCAGCAATTTGCCGGGCCCGAAGCACTTTGGCACCCCTCCCGGTATCTTGAATATTGCCCTCTGGATCGCCATTTTTATTGCAACTTCCTTCACTGTTGCGCGTTTATGGGGTGCAGCGTACTAGGGGCGGCAATCATGGACTATGGGTGGTTCGATAAGCCGGTGTCGATATCGCTTGGGCTTACCAGAGATGTCTACAACGTCACCAATGCTCGCCAGGCTGTCGACATCCTCACGAACCGCTGGCCCACTGCAGGCTCCAAGACGCATCGCGATGCACGTCAGGCTTGTCTCGAGGTTCTGCAGGGCACGAAGAAGGCCGAAGTGGCGCGGGCAGCATTCACCGAAGCTGCGCGCGAGGCCGGAATCCTGTTCGAGTGAGCGAGACAGGGAGGAAAGGATGGACAGTCTGCAGTTTTTCATGCCGGTTCGGCTGGCACTTGAGGCCGGGGAGCCGGTCACGGAAATCTACAATGTCGACCAGGCAGTGGACTTCCTCCTCAATTGGCCCGTCGGGCGTCAGGGGCCGGTCTACCAGCGCGCGCTGAACGCATGCTTCGCCGCCACGGTCGGCCAGGAAACGACGGAGAAGGCGCGCAAAGCCTTCTTCAACTTCGCTCGGGTCGGTGGCCTTCTGGCCAAGGACGTCTCGATCCTGACATCGGGGGCTGCTCGCAGCCGGCTGAGACGCAGCCGCGCGAAATTGTCCCTGCAGATCCATTAGATATCGGTCTTCGGCCGGGCATCCGCTGGCAAGCCAGCCGCACATGACGGCAGATCAAAGTAAAAGACCGGGCGCCCATGACAGGACGCCCGGTCTTTTTCATTCAAGGCCGAGGGAAGCTCAGTTCGCCGCCACCGCAGCCGATCCGCATATGCCTTCGGAAGCCAGAATTGCCTGGAACTCGGCGGCCGAGAGGAAGCCCAGCCGCTCGAGGGTTTCGAGGACGGTCGCCCCGGTGTCCTGCGCGGTCTTTGCCACCTGCACGGCCTTCTCGTAGCCGATATGGGGCACCAGCGCGGTCGCCAGCACCAGGCTGCCGCGCAGCTGCTCCTCGCAATGGGCGGCGTTGGCCTGGATGCCGACCACGCAGCGCTCGCGCAGCACCGTCGCGGCGCGCGTCAGCATGCGGATCGAATTCAGCACGTTGAACACGACCACCGGCTCCATGGCGTTAAGCTGGAACTGCGCGGCCTCGGCGGCCATCGCCACCGTCACGTCGTTGCCCATGACCTGATAGGCCACCTGCGTCACCACCTCGGGGATAACCGGGTTGACCTTGCCGGGCATGATCGATGAGCCTGGCTGAACCGCCGGCAGCGAGATTTCGCGCAAGCCCGCGCGTGGGCCACTGCTGAGTAGCCTGAGATCGTTGCAGATCTTGGACAGCTTGATCGACACGCGTTTCAACGCGCCGGAGAAGCTGACCAGCGCGCCGAGGTCGGAGGAGGCTTCGATCAGGTCGCGGGCGCGGCTGAACTCGTAGCCCGACACGGCCGACAGATGCGCGATCGCACGTTCGCAATAGCCGGCAGGAGCCGCGATGCCCGTGCCGATCGCGGTTCCGCCCAGATTGACCGGCCTGAGCAGCTCGGCCGTCTGCCGCAAATGCTTGGCGTCTTCCTCCATTGCCACAGCGAAGGAGGCGAACTCCATCCCCAGCGTCATCGGCACGGCGTCCTGAAGCTGGGTGCGGCCGACCTTGGAGATGCCGGAAAACGCCTTCGCCTTTTCCGAAAATGCCTCGGCGAGATGCTGAAGCGCAGCCACCAGTTCCTCATGCTGCATCAGCACCGCCACGCGAACGGCGGTGGGATAGGCGTCGTTGGTCGACTGTGAGCGGTTCACGTGGTCATTCGGATGAAGATGCACGTAGTCGCCGCGCGCGCGGCCCATCTTCTCCAGGCCGACATTGGCGATGACCTCGTTGGCGTTCATGTTGGTGGACGTTCCCGCGCCGCCCTGCACCATGTCGACGACAAAATGCTGGTGATGCCTGCCGGCGATGATCTCGTCGCAGGCCTGCACGATGGCTTCCGCCTGCGCGGGCGTGATCGTCCCCAGCTCCTCGTTGGCAAGCGCAGCCGCCTTCTTGACCATGGCCAGCGCACGCACCAGTTCCGGGTACTCGTTCAGCAGAACGCCGGTGATCGGGAAGTTTTCGACCGCGCGCGCGGTCTGCACGCCGTAGAGGTGCTCCTGCGCCAAGCGCATCTCGCCAAGCAGGTCGCTTTCAATCCGCGTCGCCGAGTCCGACGCGCTCGGTTCAGGCTGCATATCCATGATGAGGGAAAAGTCCGTATTCTTTGGGAGGGGAAACGAATCGTGCGTGCAGCTACAGGGCGACGCCAAACCGGATCTGTGTAATCTACAGTGGCGCGGATGGCAAACAGGGAGTTCCCGTGCGGAAGCTCCCTGTCTGGTTTAATGGTGGCGTCCCCTCCCTCTATCGCATCGTGGCGATGACGCGCTCCGGCGCCCCCTTCGAACGGACCCGCCGCGCGCCCAGCACACGCCGCCGGCATGATCCGAACGGCGCAAGTCAGAGCTCGATCTTAGGGCCGCCACCCGCGTTTCCCCCTCCGGGGAGAGGCGCATCCAGCGCGGTCGAACCCGTCGTCAATAAGAGCGAAACCGGCCACATGGCCGGCTGCACGCGTGCAGCCGGCCACGCCGACACCAGCGCCAGGACATGAAACTGGCGCTGTAGCCGGATCCGCGAGCGGGCCAGATTAGTCGGCGCTGCCGGACTTAGGAGGCTTGCCGTGGTGGTGGTCCTTCCCGCCATGGTGCTTATGATCTTTCCCGTGGTGGTGATGGTGACCGCCGCCGCCTGAAGCCACGTTGTTATTGCCGTTGTTATTGCCGTTGTTCGACCCGCTGTTGTTGTTGCCGTTGTTGTCGCCGTTGTTCGAACCTGAATTGTTATTTCCGTTGTTATTGCCGTTGTTCGAACCTGAATTGTTATTTCCGTTGCTGTTGCCGTTGTTCGACCCGGTGTTGTTGTTGCCGTTGTTATTTCCGTTGTTCGCCCCCGTATTGTTATTACCGTTGTTGTTGCCGTTGTTAGATCCGACATTGCCATTGCCGTTGTTGTTGCCATTGGAGCCGCCAGCGCTGGTGCTGACATGTCCAGCAGCCGCAAGGGTCGTCATCGCGACAAGTGCCGTAGCGGCGAGGAAGAGCTTCTTCATGTTGGGTTCCTTTCGTCGGTGAATACTTCAACTCAAGAAAGCGACCCTCCAATACACAAAGAGCCGCCGGCAATTGGTCATTGTTGACGATGGGCTGATTGATAACAAATCAGGATAAACACTTTTATTTGATTAGCCTCATGAAACAATAATTATGAAAATTACTGACTTAGCGGCGATAAAACCTGACTATATACTCAATTAGTGTATTTGATTTTGTCCGACAAATTCCTATCGACATCAGGAATATACCCCCCTATTTCCCGGGCATTTTCCCGACACGGACGGGCAAAATTTGAAAAAGAGGCGCAGTGCGCGGCCGAACAGCTCCCGAAGCCCAGCGGAACCATTTCATTGGCACTCCATTTGACCAGACGCAACCAATCGACCCGTTAGCAACTGACTGGAGAGGACTGCGTCATGACGTTTAAAATGCTTTCGGGCGGCGGGCTTCATGAGGCCGGCCACCTGCAAGTCTGCCTTCGAGCCTGGCTAGATTGTTCCCGGCGCGCCAGGGCGGGATCGGAGCCAAGAAAATGCTTTTCGGCCACCTTGCATTGATCTGCGCCGCGGTTTTCACGGGCGCTGCGCTGTACATCAACGTCGCGGAGCAGCCGGCACGCCTTACCCTCAATGACGTGGCCCTGCTCTCGGAATGGAAGCCTGCCTACAAGCGCGGCTTCGCAATGCAGGCCCCGCTCGCGGCCGTCGGCTGTGTGCATGGGCTGATCGCGTGGTGGCAGTTGGGCGGACTTTGGTTCCTGGTCGGCGCCATCCTGATGATCGCCAACTGGCCGTGGACGCTCCTGGCCATCATGCCCACGAACAACGAACTCATGGCCTCCGACGAGACAAAGGCAGGTCCGCAAACACGGACCCTGATCCAGAAATGGGGCACGCTCCACGCGGTCCGGACGCTTCTCGGCGCACTGGCCGCGATCGCATTTCTCGTCGGCCTTTCCACGGCGTGAGCCCGGCGCGGCGCCCCTCCCGACGCCTTCCTCCTATACGACCCCGTCCACCTTTGTATGATTTCGATGCAACCGAGAGCCAAGTCGCGCGTTCTGCCCTGCCCCGTGTAACGTCGGGCCTGCGCAATCAGCTCAGGTTCGCGCCATTTGGAGACACTCATGAACACCAAGCGTTTCACACAGCCTGTCGCGATCTTTGTCGGCCTCGGCTTTCCCCGTGACGTCGACAACGTCTGGGAAGCCTATGAGGCGCTGATAGAGTGGAATGGGAATCGCGGACCGATGCACGCAATGGCACTCAACGTCTGCCGAAGCGCGCTTACCAACGAGACCGACGTCGACGCAGCTCGCATCGCTTTCATAGCGTTTGCGCGCTCCCGAGGCATTCTGGTGCCCGACGCACACGAGGAATCCACCTCGCGCGCCGCCGAGGAGTGGCTGGCGGCCTGACCTCGTCGCCACCCAGCCGAGCGGGACACCGTGACCGAACAAGCCCCGGCGCAAGCCGGGGCTTTTCCATCTGGACGGCCTCCGCCCACAAGGCTGGACTTTGTCAGGCCTCGCTATTCTGCTTGGCCTTCGCGTGCCACTCAAAGTCGATGGAGCCTTCCTCGGCCTTGTGGAAGAACTGCGAGCAGACCAGCCAGCCCTTCAACGGACGCAGCAGCGCCATGCAACTCAGCACCGTCAGCGGCAGCGTCGTGAACAGATGCGCCCAGAGCGGCAGGCCGAACGTCACCTGGAACCAGACGCCGAAGCCCAGTGCCGGCACGGCAGCGATGGTCATCGCGAAGAAGGCGGGTCCGTCCGCCGGATCGGCGAAGGAATAGTCGAGCCCGCAGACTTCACAGCGCGGTGCGAGCTTGAGGAAACCCGAGAAAAGGTGCCCCATCTGGCAGCGCGGGCAACGCCCCAGCGCGCCGGTCTTCATGGGATTGTCGGTGGGTGTGAAGCCTTCGGCCGAATATCTGCTCTGTGTCATGGTCGCCTCTTGCGACAGGTCGTGAAGCCCGGCGCAGTGCCGACCCGCCATTCATGTCCATACATAGGGCCCCAATCTGCCCTCATGTAACCGGTAGTGCATATAACTGACATATAATGCATGCAATGTATGGATTTTTCAGCAAGATATTGCATGCAAAATTGACGCAGGACACCGCGCCTCATGGGGCAAAGTGTCTACGTCGACTTTTGGCCTTTTTGGGATCAGGATAAGAGCGATAGTGAGGCTGGGTAATATTCGTCGGCGATCGGAAGGTCTTCGGCTTGTGCGCAGCCTTGTGCAGCATTGGTAGTGCTTGCAGAAGGGGTCCCAGATGTTCGGACTGACAGCACTTGAACTGGCCCGCATACAGTTCGGCTTTACCGTCTCCTTCCACATCATCTTTCCCGCAATTACGATCGGGCTTGCAAGCTACCTCATGGTGCTGGAAGGGCTCTGGCTGTGGAAGCGCGACACGGCCTATCGTGACCTCTACCTGTTCTGGTCGAAGATCTTTGCAGTCAATTTCGCCATGGGCGTCGTCTCGGGCCTGGTCATGGCTTACCAGTTCGGCACCAACTGGAGTTATTTCTCGGCCTTCGCCGGTGGCGTCACCGGCCCCCTGCTCGCCTACGAGGTGCTGACCGCCTTCTTCCTTGAGGCCGGCTTCCTGGGCGTGATGCTGTTCGGCTGGAACAAGGTCGGGCCGGGCCTGCACTTCTTCTCCACCATCATGGTTGCGGCCGGCACGCTGATCTCCGCCACCTGGATCCTTGCTTCCAACAGCTGGATGCAGACCCCGCAGGGCTTCGACATCGTCAACGGCGTGGTGGTGCCGGTGAACTGGCTGGAGGTCATATTCAACCCCTCCTTCCCCTACCGCCTCGCGCACATGACCGTTGCCGCCTATCTGTCGACAGCGCTTTTCGTCGGCGCATCCGGCGCCTGGCATCTCCTGCGCGGCAACGACAATAACCGCGTGCGCACCATGCTTTCCATGGCCATGTGGATGCTGCTGTTTTCGGCACCGGTGCAGATCTTCATCGGCGACCTGCACGGCCTCAACACGCTGAAATACCAGCCCGCCAAGATCGCCGCTGTCGAGGGCCATTGGGAGAACAAGCCGGGCGAGGCCGTGCCGCTGACCCTCTTCGGCTGGCCGGACATGCAGAAGGAAGAGACGCTCTATGCGCTGCAGGTGCCGCGCCTCGGCAGCATCATCCTGACCCACACATGGGACGGCCAGTTCCCGGGCCTCAAGGAATTCGCGCCCGAAGACCGGCCGAACTCGACCGTGGTGTTCTGGAGCTTCCGCGTCATGGTGGGGCTCGGCGCGCTGATGCTGCTGCTCGCCCTTTGGGCTCTGTGGCTGCGTTGGAAGGGCCATCTCTTCCAGGCGCGTCCGTTCCTGCGCTTCGCCACATTGATGGGTCCAACCGGCCTGATCGCCATCCTCGCCGGCTGGTTCACCACCGAGATCGGCCGCCAGCCCTGGGTCGTCTATGGCATCATGCGCACGGCGGATGCGGTGTCTGGCCATTCGGCGCTGGCGATGAGCGCCACGCTCGCCGCGTTCATAGTGGTCTATTTCATCGTCTTCGGCGTCGGCACAAGCTACATGCTGAAGCTGGTTGCCAAGGGCCCCGAAGACCACGAGCCGTCGGAAGAGGAACACATCACCGGCCGACCGTCCCGTCCGCTTTCGGCCGCACCGGACCAGATGGAGTTGTTCACGCCCAACAACCACGGCAGGAAAGGCTGATACGATGGGCATCGATCTTCCCGTAGTCTGGGCCTTCATCATCGCTTTCGGCCTGATGATGTATGTCGTCATGGATGGTTTCGATCTCGGCATCGGCATCCTGTTCCCCTTCGTGCGCGACCGCGAGGATCGCGACGTGATGGTCAACACGGTGGCTCCCGTGTGGGACGGCAACGAAACCTGGCTGGTGCTGGGCGGCGCAGCACTCATGGCTGCCTTTCCCCTCGCCTATTCGATCATCCTCAGCGCGCTCTACCTGCCTCTGGTGCTAATGCTGCTGGGCCTGATCTGGCGCGGCGTGGCCTTCGAATTCCGCTTCAAGGCCGACCCGCACCATCGGGCCTTCTGGGACCATGCCTTTGCCTGGGGCTCCTATATCGCGACCTTCTTTCAGGGCGTGTCGCTCGGCGCCTTCCTCAACGGCTTTGCGGTCGAGAACGGGGCCTATGCCGGCGGCGCGCTCGACTGGGTCACGCCGTTCAGCCTGTTCACCGGTGTTGGCCTGCTCGTCGCCTATTCGCTTCTCGGCAGCACCTGGCTGATCATCAAGACCGAAGGCGCGCTGCAGGCACGCATGATCGCGCTTGCCAGGCCGATCACGCTGTTGCTGCTGGTGCTCATCGGCATCGTCAGCCTGTGGACGCCGTTTGCCCATCCGGCGATCGCCGAGCGCTGGTTCAGCTTCCCCAACATCGTCCTGTTCTCGCCGGTGCCGGTGCTGGTGCTGGTCAGCACCTGGCTTATCCTGCGCAGCCTGCAGGGCGAGCCGCATGGGGGGCCGTTCTTGCTGGCGCTTTTCCTTTTGTTCCTCGGCTATAGCGGGCTTGCCATCAGCCTGTGGCCAAACATCATCCCGCCGGACATCTCTATCCGCGCAGCCGCCGCGCCGCCGCAAAGCATGGGCTTCACGCTGGTGGGCGCGCTGTTCATCATTCCCATCATCCTCGCCTATACGGCCTGGTCCTATTACGTCTTCCGCGGCAAGGTGAAGGCCGGAGAAGGCTACCACTGATGACCGTGCAATCCCCTTCGCCCAACTGGCCGAAGCGGATCGGCTGGTTGGTGCTGATCTGGGCCGCCAGCGTGCTGAGCCTTGGTCTTGTGGCGCTCGCCTTCCGCATCTTGATGAACCTCGCGGGCCTCACCGCCTGACCCGACACCGGAGCTATCCCATGTACACCAGCGTTTCGCGGGCGCTTGAGCCGCGCGATTTTCACGACCGGATCTATGCCGGCCAGGTGCTTCGTCTCGACGCACTTCAGCCGATGCACAATCTGGTCGACTTCACGCGCACCTTCCTCGAAGAAGCATTCGCGCCTTTCGCACCCATCGAGATACACAGGCACCTGTCACACCAGCAGCAGACGGAGAGCTTTGCGCAGCGGCAGCGCGACTTTGCCCGCTCGCCCGAGGCGAGGCGGTTGTGGCGCGCGGTCTTCGAGGCGGCGGGGCTCGATGCGGACGGTCTGGCGCGTGACAGCCTCTACCTGCGGTTCCAGCCGCACCAGGACCCCGGCAGCGTTGTGCCGCGTGCCCGCACGACGGCGACCATCGCCTTCCATCGCGACACCTGGGGCTCGAACCTCTATGCGCAGACGAACTGGTGGGCGCCGATCTACGAAATCGAAGCCGGCCGCACATTCGCGATCTACCCCTCGCTATGGGATCGCCCGGTCGCCAACACCAGCGCCGGCTTCGACCTTGCCGCCCTTCTGGAGCGGTCGAAGGCCGGCGGGCGCAACGCGGTCAATGCCGACGAGGCAATCCCGCATCTGACCGAGCAACTGGAGGTAGCCGATGCCACCCCGGTGGTGATCGCGCCGGGCGAGATCATCGCCTTCTCCAGCGCGCATGCCCATGCCGGCGTGCCGAACGCGACCGGACTCACGCGCATTTCGCTCGAAACCCGCACGCTCTGGATCGACGATGTTCGCGAAGGCCGCGGCGCGCCCAATGTCGACGGCCATGCGCCGTGGATGTCGCCGGGCATGTTCCGACGCGTGAGCGACGAGGTGGCGCTCAACGAAATCCTCGGCATGGCGCGTGTCGTGCCGTTCGCCGGGCCGTTTCCGCCGGCGCGTCAAACCACCATCGACGCCATGGCCGATTGCTGATCGAGCAGCTCAGCGATTTTCTGCAGGCTGGCCGAGAGCGAGGCCCTATCGGGAGCGGCCCCGAGGCCCAGCCGGACGGCTTCGGGCGCAGTCCCGCCAACCGAAAAGGCATCGCTGGTGACCACGCCGATGCCTTCCGAGCGCAGGCGCGCGGCAAAGTCGCCGCGGCTCCAATGGCTTGGGAGTTTCAGCCAGGCATGAAAGCCTTCGGGGTTTGCCTGCACGAGTTCCGGCGGCAAGGTCTGCGAAACGATCGCCTGCCGCTCCCGCGTCTCCTTCCGGATCGCGGCGAGAACCGCCTGCGCAGTCCCGTCCTCGATCCAGCGCGTGGCGATGGCCATGGTCAGCGGAGAAGCCATGCCCGCCGTCGCCCTGATGGCGCCGGCAAGTTGCGCAAGGCTGCGCCCCTCGGGCACGACCAGATAAGCAACGCGCAAGGCCGGCGCGACGCATTTGGCAAGACCGGCGATGTGATAGGTGATATCGGGCGCCAGCGCCGCAAAGGGCGCCAGAGGGTTCAGCGGCAACGCGCCATAGGCGTCATCCTCGATGATGAGCACATCGTGCTCGCGCGCGATCGCCGCGATGCGTTCGCGCCGGGCGAGCGACAGCGTCGCCGTCGTCGGATTGTGCAGCGTGGGATTGCAGTAAAGGACCTTCGGCGCACGCTCGCGGCAAAGCTCTTCGAAGGCCTCCGGAACAAGCCCCTCGGCATCGACCGCCACACCGGCAACGCGCAGGCGCAGGTGCTCGGCTGCGGCCAGAAACCCTGGATAGGTGAGCGCTTCGGCTGCGACGGTTTCACCCGGAGCGACCAGGGCGCCCAGCAAAGCGAGCATCACCCCTTGCGCGCCGGGGCAAACCAGCAGCCGCTCGGCACCGATCTCGCCGAGCCGTGGCGCCAGCCATGTGGCACCCGCGGCGCGGTCGCGCGACGTGCCGCCAGCCTCCTGATAACGCATCAGAAGCTCGATCCCATCGCTGGCCTGCAGCCCAGAGATGCCGTCCCACATCCGGCCGGCAAGCTCCGGATCGTCAAAGCGTGGCGGCAGGTTCATGCTCATGTCGATGACACCGGTGACCAGGGGTGCCGGTCCCGCCTGCCGCCTTGCCCGCACATAGGTGCCCTGCCCCACGCGACCCTCGACCAGACCGCGCTTGCGGGCCTCCGCATAAGCCCGGCTCACGGTGGTGAAATCTATGCCCAGTTGGTCGGCCAGCGTCCGCTGCGGCGGCAGCCGGAAGCCGGCGGGCAGCCGGCCGGAGGCGATGTCAGCCGACAGCGCATCGGCGATCGCCAGATAGAGGGGGCCATCGGCCTTGGAGATCGAAGGCGACCAGTTCATCGTCATCGCACCGAAAATCTAAACGTCCAATATCCATATATATGCATGATGTATGCCAAAGGCCACCGCCTGCGAGGTGATGGCCGGCATTACGATTTGGCTAAAGGCAGAGCCGACAGCAACTTTGCCAAAGCCTGAGACGTCCAAGGGTCGGTCCTGCGAAGATCAGCAGATTGTCCGCCTGCGGCAGGCACGATCTCGAAGCGCGGCGGAGGCTGACCGCAGACCCGACGGTCTACATTGCATTGAAATACATCAAGTTTTCAGGTTGAGGGCAGATTGACGATCTTCTTCGCAGCGAAATAGTATGACCTATCGAGAGGGGCCCCGCCGGAGGAAAATCCATGACCATCAGACTGGGCCTTGTCGGCCTGGGCAAGATTGCGCGCGACCAGCATCTTCCCGCCATCGCGGCGACGGAGGGCGTCGAACTCGCCGCCATCGCGAGCCGCCATGCCGGATTGCCGGGCTTTCCCTATTTCCACGACGTCGACGCGCTTCTCGCCAGCGACACGGCGGTCGACGCCATCTCGCTCTGCACACCGCCGCAAGGACGCTTCGAGCAGGCGCAGGCCGCCCTTGCCGCCAGCAAGCATCTGATGCTGGAAAAGCCGCCCGGCATGTCGATCGCGGAAGTGGAGGCGCTCGGCCGCATGGCGCGCGCCAAGGGCCTGACGATCTTCGCCACATGGCATTCGCGCGAGGCGGCGGGCGTCGAGCCTGCTCGCGCCTTCCTGGCGGGCAAGACCATCCGCTCCGTCCACATCGACTGGAAAGAAGACGTGCGCCACTGGCACCCTGGCCAGCAATGGATCTGGGAGCCGGGCGGCCTCGGCGTCTTCGACCCCGGCATCAACGCCCTTTCGATCGTCACGCGCATCCTGCCGGAGCCGATGCATCTCGTCGCCTCGACGCTGGACTTTCCGGAAAACCGCCACGCGCCGATCGCCGCTTCGCTGGCCTTCCGCACGGCTTCGGGCGCGCCCGTCGAGGCGGTGTTCGACTGGCGCCAGACCGGCCCGCAGACCTGGGACATTCGCGTTGCAACCGACGGCGGCGAGCTCGTTCTTTCGCAGGGCGGCAGCCGTCTCGCCATAGACGGCGTGCAGCGCATGGCCGAGCCCGACACGGAATATCGCAATCTCTACCGGCGCTTCGTCGAACTCGTGGGCGCCGGCGGCTCAGACTTCGACCTGTCGCCGCTGATCCACGTGGCGGATGCCTTCCTGCTCGGTCAACGGCGCGTCACAGACACCTTCCTCGACTGATGACGAGGCGGTGCCATTCGGCACCGCCTTCCCGCACGAAAGCTCCTTCTCAGTGGCTATCCTTGCCGACCGGCGCGCCACGGCAGCCGCGCAGGAAATCAAAATCCGCGCCGGTGTCGGCACCCTGCACATGGGTGTGGAATATCTGCATATACCCGCCCTGCGGCGCCGGCGCATTCGGCGCCCACGCAGCCAGCCGCGCCTGCAGTTCTTCGTCCGATATATCCAGATGAATGCGCCGCTCGGCCACGTCGATCTCGATCATGTCGCCATTCCTGACCACCGCCAGCGGGCCGCCGACAGCCGCCTCGGGCGAGGTGTGCAGCAGCACCGTGCCGTAGGCCGTGCCGGACATGCGCGCGTCTGAAATGCGCACCATGTCGGTGATGCCCTTCTTCAGCACCTTGGGCGGCAGGCCCATATTGCCGACCTCGGCCATGCCCGGATAGCCCTTCGGGCCGCAATTCTTCATGACCATGACGCAGGTCTCGTCGATGTCGAGCGCGTCGTCATTGATCTTGGCCTTGTAGTCGTCGATGTCCTCAAAAACGACCGCGCGGCCGCGATGCTTTAGGAGATGCGGCGAGGCCGCCGAGGGCTTCAGCACCGCGCCGTTGGGGGCGAGATTGCCCTTCAGCACAGCGATGCCGCCATGCTGCGTCAGCGCCTTTTCGGTCGGCAGGATGACGTCCTCGTTGTAGTTGGCAACGTGCTTCACCTCGTCCCAGATCGTCTCGCCCGAAACGGTCAGCGCATCGTTGTTCAGCAACCCCGCCTCGCCCAGCCTCTTGATGACGACGGGCAGGCCGCCGGCATAGAAGAACTCCTCCATCAGATATTTGCCCGACGGCATGAGGTTGACGATGGTCGGCACCTCGCGGCCGAGCCGATCCCAATCGTCGAGCGTAAGATCGATACCGACGCGGCCAGCAATCGCCAGAAGGTGGATCACGGCGTTGGTCGAGCCGCCGATCGCACCGTTGACGCGGATGGCGTTCTCGAAGGCTTCGCGCGTCATGATATCGGTCGGCTTCAGGTCGTCCTTCACCATCTGCACTATGCGGCGGCCGGTGAGTTGCGCCATCACGCGGCGGCGGGAATCGACGGCCGGAATGGCGGCGTTTCCGGAAAGCGCCATGCCCAGCGCCTCGGCCATCGAGGCCATGGTGGAAGCCGTGCCCATGGTGTTGCAGGCGCCGGTCGAGCGGCTCATCGAGGCTTCGGCCTCGAGGAACTCGGCCTGGGTCATCTCGCCTGCCTTCACAGCTTCCGAGAATTTCCACAGATGCGTGCCCGAGCCGACGCGCTCGCCGCGGAACCAGCCGTTGAGCATCGGCCCGCCGGTGACGACGATAGAGGGCAGGTCGCAGGAGGCAGCAGCCATCAGCAGCGACGGCGTGGTCTTGTCGCAGCCCACCAGCAGCACGCAGCCGTCGATCGGCTGGCCGCGGATCGCCTCTTCCGTCGCCAATGCCGCGAGGTTGCGGAACATCATCGCGGTGGGGCGGAATGTGTTTTCCGATGCCGAGAAGACGGGCACTTCCACCGGGAAGCCGCCGGCTTCCCATACGCCGGCCTTCACCTTTTCGGCAAGCTCGCGCAGATGGCCGTTGCAAGGGGTAAGGTCGGACCAGGTGTTGAGAATGCCGATCACCGGGCGGCCGTCGAACAGGTCATGCGGATGGCCTTGGTTCTTCAGCCAGCCCCGGTGATAGATGACGTCGCGGCTGGTGCCGCCGTACCATTCCTGCGAACGTAGCTTGCGCGGCCACGGCTTGGGCGTGAAACGGCTCATAGTCGGCCTCTCTTTCCTGGTCTGTCGGTCGCCGTCACAAGACCTTGACGGCGACGGCGCGCTCGGTCGGCTCCTTCGCGATCGCCAGCGGATTGGCGAGCGGCAGGCCGAAATCCGGTGCCGAGATTTCAAAGACATCGCCTTGCTCCGGCTTGACGCCGTCGGCAAAGGAAAGCGTCGCCGTGCCGAACATATGCACGTGCAGATCGCCCGGCTGGCGGAACAGGCCGTACTTGAAATGGTGATGCTCGAGATTGGCGATTGAGTGGGACATGTTCGCCTCGCCCGACAGGAAAGGCTTTTCCCAGATCACGTTGCCGCCCCGCAGGATGCGCGACGTGCCGCGAATGTCGCCGGGAAGCTCGCCGACGAGCAGTTCCGGCCCAAAGGCGGCCGGGCGCAGCTTGGAGTGGGCGAGGAACAGATAGTTGATCCGCTCGGTCACGTGGTCGGAAAACTCGTTGGCCAGCGAGAAGCCGACGCGCCAAGGCGTTCCGTCGGGCGCGATCAGGTAGAAGGCGGCGATTTCCGGCTCCTCGCCGCCGTCGAGCGCGAAGGCCGGCGAGACAAGCGGATCGCCCGGCGCGACCGCAGAAGCGCCCGTGCCCTTGTAGAACCATTCCGGCTGCACGCCGACGCTTCCGGCCGCCGGCCTGCCGCCTTCGAGCCCCATGCGAAACATCTTCATGCTGTCGGACAGCCCTTCGGCCGGCGCATGCATGGCATCGCGCGCCGAGGCGGAGCCGGTATGGGTGAGCCCCGTGCCCGTCAGGAACATGCGCGACGGATCGGGATGGCGCAGCGGCACGTCCAGCGCGCCCATTGCCGCGAGCTCAGCTAGGTTTAGCGTCTCGCCGCCCTGGGGTATAAGGCTCTGAAGCGGACGTCCCCACGCAATCGCCGCCTGCGCGAGCTCGAAAATGGTGGCGCCGGAAACGAGCCGCGCCGTGGGCGTCGCGCCGTCGCGCACCGCGACGCCGCCGCCCCTGATCTGACTGAGAAGCATTTCCTAGCCCTGCTTGTTCTTGTTGTAGACGTCGAAGATAACGGCCAGCAGCAACACCAGCCCCTTGATGACCTGCTGGTAGTCGATGCCAATGCCCATGATCGACATGCCGTTGTTCATGATGCCCATGATGAGCGCGCCGACGACGACACCGACCACCTTGCCCGAGCCGCCGGACATCGATGCGCCGCCGATGAACACCGCCGCGATCACGTCGAGCTCGAAGCCCATGCCAGCCTTCGGCGTTGCCGAATTGAGCCGCGCGGTGACGATCATGCCCGCGAGCGAGGCAAGGACGCCCATGTTGACGAAGGTGAGGAAGACGAGCCGCTCGGTCTTGATGCCCGAGAGCCGCGCCGCCTTCTCATTGCCGCCCACGGCGTAGATGCGCCGGCCGGTGGTCGTCTGGTTGGTAAAGAAGCTGTAGGCGACGATCAGCACCGACATGACCAGAAGCACGTTGGGCAGGCCCCGGAAGCTCGCCAGCTTCCAGCCGACGAACAGCAGCGCCACGGCGATCAGGCAGTTGCGCAGCCAGAACATGGCGGACGAGCCAACCTCCATGCCGAAGGCGATGTCCTGGTTGCGGCTCTTCAGGCTGCGCCAGACGAGTGCTGCGATGGCGAGAACGACAACGAAAAGCGCCGTGACGTTGGGGCGATCGACACCGAAAATGTCCGGTATGAAACCCGTCGAGAGCGACTGGAAGGCGCGCGGAAAGGGGCCGATGTTCTGGCCGGCCAGCAGCCACAGCGTCAGGCCGCGGAAGACCAGCATACCGGCAAGCGTAACGATGAAGGAAGGGATGCGCCAGAAGGCGATCCAGTAGCCCTGCGCGGCGCCGATCAACGAACCGACAACGAGCACCGCCGGGATCACGGCATAGACCGGCCAGCCGCCATACACGGTCAGCGTGCCGGCCACCGCACCGGTGAAGGCCGCGACCGAGCCGACCGACAGGTCGATATGCCCGGCGACGATCACCAGGAGCATGCCGAGCGCCATGATGATGACGTAGGAATTCTGCAGGAACAGGTTGGTGATGTTCTGCGCCGACAGGAAGTCCACGTCCTGCACGGCGCGCACCACCACGAGGAAAAAGAAGACGATGGCGAGCAGCGCCAGCATCATCCCGTTTTCGCGGAGGTTGCCCCCAAGCTGCACCCGCAGGGTATTGATGGCGCTTGTCACGCTGCGTGCTCCCTGTTTTCGTTTCCGTCGCGGATGATGAGACCCATGATGCGCTCCTGGCTGGCCTCCTCCCTCGAAAGCTCGCCGATGATGCGGCCCTCATTCATGACGTAGATGCGGTCGCACATGCCGAGCAGTTCCGGCATTTCCGACGAGATCATCACGATGCCGCGCCCCTGCGCCGCCAGCTCGTTCATGATGGCGTAGATTTCATATTTCGCGCCGACGTCGATGCCACGCGTCGGCTCGTCCAGGATCAGCACCTGCGGGTCGGTGAAGAGCCATTTCGACAGCACCACCTTCTGCTGGTTGCCGCCCGAAAGGTTGACCACCCGCTGGTGCACGCCGGGCGTGCGGATGTTGAGCGCCCGGCGGTACTGCTCGGCAACCTTGTGCTCCTGGCCCTTGCCGAGAATCCAGCCGCTGGCGATGCCCGAAAGATTGGCGAGCGAGACGTTGCGGGTGATCGGCTCCTCGAGGATCAGCCCGAGCACCTTGCGGTCTTCCGTGACATAGGCGAGGCCGGCATCGATGGCGCGGCTGACGCTGGAAAGGTCGGCCGGCTTGCCGTCGATGGTCGCCTCGCCGGAGAGATAGCGGCCATAGCTGCGGCCAAAGAGGCTCATGGCGAGCTCGGTGCGTCCCGAGCCCATGAGCCCGGCGATGCCGACGATCTCGCCGCGCCGCACGGAAAAGCCCGCGTCGCGGATCATCTGTCGCGGCTGGTCGGCGTGGCCGACATTCCAGCCCTTCACCTCCATCAGCACCTTGCCGATCTGGGGCGTCCGCTCAGGATAGCGATGGGCCATGTCGCGGCCGACCATGTCGCGGATGATGCGTTCTTCGCTCACGTCCTCGCGCGCCAGCGTCGAGACGGTGGAACCATCACGAAGCACGGTGACGCGGTCGGCGATGCGCCGGATCTCGTTGAGCTTGTGCGAAATGATGATGGCGGTGACGCCCTGGGCCTTGAGTTCACGCAGGAGGTCGAGAAGCTTCTGGCTGTCATTTTCCTGCAAGGCGGCCGTCGGCTCGTCGAGGATCAGCAACTTCACGTCCTTGGCGAGCGCCTTGGCGATCTCGACCAGCTGCTGCTTGCCGACGCCGAGCTTTTCGACAGGCGTCGTCGGCGCCTCGCTGAGTCCGACTTTCCTCAAAAGGGCCTCGGTGCGCTGGAAGGCGAGCGGCCAGTTGATCACACCGCGCGTGGCCACCTCATTGCCGAGGAAGATGTTCTCGGCAATGGAGAGCAGCGGCACCAGCGCCAGTTCCTGATGGATGATGATGATGCCTTCGGTCTCGCTGTCGCGAATGCCGCGGAAGGCCACGGGGCGGCCGTCATAGACGATCTCGCCCTCATAGGAGCCGTGCGGATAGACGCCGGAAAGCACCTTCATCAGCGTCGATTTGCCAGCGCCGTTCTCGCCGCAGATCGCGTGGATCTCGCCTTTTTCGACCCGAAGGTCGACGCGGTTCAACGCCCGCACGCCCGGGAAGGACTTGCCGATCCCCCGCATTTCAAGAAGCGCAGTCATGCCGTTCCTCCGTCGGGGCGAGGGGGCGCCGACGCCCCCTCGCCCCGCCGAGACCTTACTTCAGCTGATCGGCCTTGTAGTAGCCCGAGCCGACGAGCACGTCCTCGTAGTTGGAGGCATCGACCGAGACCGGCTCCAGCAGATAGGACGGAACGACCATCTTGCCGTTGTCGTAGGTCTTGGTGTCGTTGATTTCCGGCTGCGTGCCCTGAAGCACGGCGTCGACCATCTTGACCGTTACGCCGGCAAGAGAGCGCGTGTCCTTGAAGATCGTCGAATACTGCTCGCCGGCAACGATCGACTTGACCGAGGGAACCTCGGCGTCCTGGCCGGTGACGATCGGCATCTTCAGGTCGCCCGAGCCGTAGCCGACGCCCTTGACCGACGACAGGATGCCGATCGACAGGCCGTCATAGGGCGAAAGCACGCCATGCAGCTGCTTCTGCGAGTAGTTGGCCGACAGGATGTTGTCCATGCGGGCCTGCGCCACCGCGCCGTCCCAGCGCAGCGTGCCGACCTTGTCCATGCCCATCTGCCCCGACGGGATGACGATGTCGCCGGAGTCGATCAACGGCTGCAGCACCGACATGCCGCCGTTGTAGAAGAAGAAGGCGTTGTTGTCGTCCGGCGAGCCGCCGAACAGCTCGACGTTCCAGGGCTTCACGTCCGGGAAGCGCTCTTTCAGGCCATTGACCAGCGAGGTCGCCTGCTGCACGCCGACCTTGAAGTTATCGAAGGTGGCGTAATAGCTGACGGCGTCGCTTTCGCGGATCAGGCGGTCGTAGGCAATCACCTTGATGCCGGCGGCCTGCGCGTTTTCCAGCGCGTTGGTCAGCGTCGTGCCGTCGATCGAGGCGATCACCAGCACCTTCACGCCCTTGGTGATCATGTTCTCGATCTGGGCGAGCTGGTTGGGGATATCGTCCTCGGCATATTGCAGGTCGGTGTCGTAGCCGGCCTCCGTCAGCTGCTTGACCATGTTGTTGCCGTCGTCGATCCAGCGCGCCGACGACTTGGTCGGCATGGCGATGCCGACCAGCCCCTTGCTGTCGGCCCATGCCTGGGCGGCAAGCAGGCAAGCGCCAAGTGCGGCAGTCGCCGCAAGAAACCTGATCTTCATGTTGTCCTCCCTTTGGACGGGGTTTCCTCCAACCCCGAAACCTCTTCCGCAAAAACGGATAGCCAGAGATAGGACCTATCGACATAACGGGCAAATCGAATTATCTCCGGAATGCATACCAAAATTGGTATATCGAAATGGCGTTTCCCCTTTCCTCTCTGCCCTTCCTGAAGCTTGCCCATCTCAGGCTGGTGGCGGCGATCGCCCAGCATGGCCAGATCCAGGCCGCCGCCCAGGCGCTGGCGCTCACCCAGCCCGCCGCTTCGCGCAGCCTCGCCGAGATCGAACGGCTTGTCCGGGCGCCTTTGTTCGAGCGGCATCCACGCGGCATGACGCCGACGCCGCTCGGCGAGATCCTCGTGCGCCGCGCCCACACGATGCTGACGGAGATGCAAAACCTCGCCCGTGAAATGCAGGAGGAGCGCGAGGGCCGTAGCGGCCTCGTCCAGGCGGGCGCGGTCACCGGTCCGGCCGTCGGCTGTCTGGTGCCGGCGATCCGTCGGCTGAAGGCCGTCACCCCGCATGTCGAGTTGCGCGTCGACGTGGTTCCGTCGATCCAGCTCATGCGCGGCCTGGAAGAAGGCGACTACGATTTCATCATCGGCCGCCTGCTGCCGGATTCGGATGTGGATGCCTTCGACATCGTTCCTGGCGAGATCGAAAGCGTGCGCTGCGTGGTTCGCCGCGGCCACCCGCTCGCAAGCCGGCGCAACGTGCCGCTCGCCGCTCTCGCCGACCACCCATGGATAACCCAGGAGCGCGGCATGCCGATCCGGCAGGCCGTGGAGGCCGCCTTCATCCACGCCGGGCTGCGCGTGCCCGACGATGTGGTCGCCACGTCCTCGCTGGTCCTGATGATGGCGCTTCTGGTGGAATCCGACATGATCGCGCCCATGTCGCTCGAAGTGGCGCGCCTGATGGAGGGAACCGGCACAGGCTCGCTTACCGTCGTCGACCTCGCCGTCCCAATCGAGGTGTCCCCTTATCACATCATCACCCATCGCGGCCGCCGCCTCTCCCCGGCCGCCAGCCGCCTGCATACGTTGGTGCTGGAAGAAGCCGCGCGGCTGCGAGCTTCTGGCTGACATCAGAGCGACACACAGGTCGCAAAATGCCGGTGCCAAGGCGCATCGCTTGCCCCTATAAGGGAGAAAGCACAGGGGAACCGATGCCCACATCCGAACAGAAAGCCAGCCGCCCGGAACGGAGCCCCGCCACCGAGACAACCGGTGACGGCGCCGCAAGAACGACCCGGAACGATTGGCTGAACCTGGCAATTCGAACGCTGATCGAGGACGGCATCGACCAGGTGAAGATCCAGGTCATGGCCAGGAAGCTGAACGTCTCGCGCTCAAGCTTTTACTGGTTCTTCGAAAGCCTGCAGGATCTGCACGACCAGCTCCTACAGAACTGGCTGCGCAAGAACACCGACCCCGTGGTCGAGCACGCCATGCGGCCGGCGCCCAACATCAACCGCGCCATCCTGAACGTCTTCGAATGCTGGGTCGACGATAGGCTGTTCGACCCCAAGCTCGACATCGCCGTGCGTATCTGGGCGCGTCGCGATCCCTCGATCCGTGCGGTGATTGACGAGGCCGACAGGCGGCGCGTCGAGGCGCTGACGGCCATGTATCGCCGCTATGGCTATGACGAAGAGAACGCGTTCATACGCGCGCGGGTGCTCTATTTCATGCAGATCGGCCACTACACGCTCGACCTGGACGAGGCGCTCGACATCCGGGTCTCGCACGTGCCGGCCTATCTGCTCGCCTTCAGCGGTCAGGAGCCCGGGCCGGAGGACATCGCCGCGTTCGACGAGTTCATCGCCCGCTTCAGGTCAGGTGAAGCGAAAGGCTAATTAGCCCTTCGCGGTGGCCGCGATGTTCCTGGCCGCCGTTTCCATCCACGTCCAGAGATAGGTCGCAAGCCCGCGGTCGACATGGATGCGCAGCCTGTCGCCATGGCGGTAGACCACGGCGTTTGCGCCCGCAAAGGAAAGCGCTGCCGATGCACTGCCGGCGCTCGAGTCGAGCGTGGTCGCGCGCGCGATCAGTTCGGCGGTCGCAGAGCCTTCGGCCTCAAAGACCTGCAGCCCGGCGCTGACGACGGTCACGCCGAAGCCCGCATCATGCCAACCCGGCTCGATGCCGAGTGGCGTAGCCGACACGACCAGCATCCGGTCGCGCGCGACCTGCGCTGCATAGCAATCGCCTTCGGCCTTGCCGAACGCACCAACACCGAGTGCAGAGACACCCGACGCCTTGCTCCAAGCGTCCAGTTTTCCGCTGACGAGATATTGGCTGAGGCCCGCCAGCGAGCGGATCGCAAGGCCCGGAACTTCGATGGCAGCGGTCTGCCAGTCCGGCACGACCGCCCATTTTTCCGCAAGATTACGCATTGAGCCGCTCTCCTGAAGGGTCGAAGGCGCAGGGGCCGGTGATCGTCGCGTGCCGAAGCATGCCGAGGTGTTGAAGGTCAATCGTCTCGCCGTGACGGGACGCGCCGCGCTCGATCAGCGCAAGTGCGATTGGCCGACCGAGCGTCGGGCTATGATAGCTCGAGGTAACAAAACCCTGGCTTCTGAGCTTGCCTCCGCTCTTGGCGATGGCGTGGGTGCCAGTCGCCAGCGGCGGCTCGCCCTCGGCAACGGTAAGGCCGACGAACTGGAGGCGGCTGTCCTGCACGGCCACATCCGTGAATAGCGAGCGGCGGCCGACATATTCGTTCTTGCGCTTGGTACGCGGCCCGTCGACGCCCAGATCGTGCGGCAAGGTGGTGCCGTCGGTATCCTTGCCGATGACGATGTAGCCTTTTTCGGCCCGCAGGATCATCAGCGCCTCGAGGCCGATGGTCACCGCGTCGAGCGCCTTGCCGGTTTCCTGCATGCGCGCCCAGAGCGGCTCGGCCCGGTCGGCGCGGATCGACACTTCGTAGCTGCGGTCGCCGGTGAAGCTGACGCGCGCGATGCGCACGGCATCTTCGCCGAACCTGCCCTCGCCTATCGCCATATGCGGCAGGTCGGCATCGTCCAGCGATAGTCCGAGGTCGAGCGCTTCGAGCAGCTTTTTCGAGTTCGGACCCGAGACGGTCAACGTGGCCATTTCGGAGGTGGCATTGTGAATGTATACCGCGCCGCGCCCAAAACGATCCTGCCGCCATTCCTCCAGCCGAGCATGCACGGAAGCCACGTGCGAGGTGGAGCAGGAGACGACGAAGCGGTTCTCGTCCAGCCGCACCAGAATGCCGTCGTCGAAGACCACGCCATTTTCCGAGAGCATGAAACCGTAGCGGCAGCGGCCGGGCTTCAGCGTCGACATGGTGTTGTAATAGATGAAATCGACGAATTCGGCCGCCTTCGGCCCCATCACCTCGATCTTGCCGAGCGTCGAGCCGTCGAACAGCGCCACCGACTGGCGCGCACGGCGCGCCTCGTCCTGGATCGTCCGGTCGGCATCGGCGCCTGCCCCGCCATAATGGGCCGGGCGCAGCCAGCCGCCATATTCCTGGAAGACGGCGCGGTTTGCCCGGTGCACATTCTCCAGCGGTAGACGGCGCACCGGCGACATCAGTTCGCCGCCGAGCGCGCCGGAAAAACTCGCCAGCGGCACTGGCGTAAACGGCGGACGATAGGTGGTGGTGCCGACCTCCGGCACCGTGCGGCCGGTGATGTTCGCCATCAATGCGAGGCCGACAAGGTTCGAAGTCTTGCCCTGGTCGGTCGCCATGCCGAGGGTGGTGTAGCGCTTGAGATGCTCGACGGAGACGAAGTTCTCGCGCGCGGCGAGTTCCACGTCCTTTGCCGTCACGTCGTTCTGGTAGTCGATCCAGACGCGGCCCTTGGCGCCGGGGATCGGCCATGCGGCCAGTACGCCGCCGGTCGCTTCCGCGCCGGTGCTGCGCGGCGCTTTAGTCTTCGTCTCGCCGATAGCCGACGTCGCCTTAGCGGCGCTCGAAAAAACATCGGACAGCGCAACCGCGCCGCTCAGCGCACCTGCGACCGAAATACCCTCGACCGGATCGCCCGGCAGGAATGCGGCGCGCGTCTCGTCCCAGGCAAGCTTGCCGCGCGCCTGGCAGAACAGATGGACGGTGGGGGTCCAGTCGCCCGAAACCACGACGCTGTCGGCGGCAAGCGACGTGCCGTCATCGAGCGTCACGCCCTCGACGCGCATGCCGCCGCGCGCTGAGACAAGCGTACGGCCGGCAAGCAGCTTCACGCCCGACGGCGCGGCCGGCAGCGCATTCTTGCGAATCTCGACCAGCGTGACGTCCGCACCCGCGGTGGCCAGCGCGACAGCGACTTCATAGGCGCTGTCATTGTTGGTGGCGACCACGATACGGCGGCCTACCAGCACGGCGTAGCGGCGCAGATAGGCAAGTGCTGCATCCGCCGACATGATGCCCGGCAGGTCGTTGTTGGCGAAGGGCAGCGGCCGTTCGATGGCACCAGTGGCCAGAACGATCTGGCGCGACCTCACCCGCCACAGCGTATCGGGCCGACCGTCGTTGTGGCGCTGGTTCAGCGCGATCAGATTGTGGTCGTAGATGCCAAACGCGGTGGTCGAGGACAGGACCAGATGCCCCGCCCCTTTCAGCTCTGCGGCCGTCTCATCGATCCAGGCAGCCGCCGGCTTGCCGTCAATCTCGGCGTCGCGATGGAGCAGCGATCCGCCAGGCAGGGGCTGGTCGTCCACCAAGATGACGGACTTGCCCGCGCCGGCAGCGAGCTTTGCCGCGGCGAGACCGGCTGGGCCGGCACCCACCACCAGCACGTCGCAATGGCGGTTGATCTGGTCGGCCGGTCCGGGCGACTTCCAGTCCGGGTCGACCTTGCCCAACCCGGCGACAGCGCGAATACGTGGCTCGAACAGGTGCCAGTCCGGCCACATGAAGGTCTTGTAGTAGAAGGCAGCCGGAATGAAGCGCGAAAAGCGGTCGATGAAGGCGTTGCGGTCCGCAGCCGCGTTCGGCGAGGCGTTGACGCTTTTCGCAACCAGCCCCGAGCGCGCCGGCTCGGTGGTGGCGCGCGTGTTGGGCGTGGCGCGAACGCTGCCAGCCACATCGACCAGCGCGTTCGGCTCCTCGACGCCCGCGCCCCAGATGCCGCGCGGCCGGTGATATTTGAAGCTGCGGCCGACGACCGCGACGTCCGCTGCCAACAGCGCCGACGCGATGGTGTCGCCCTCAAAACCCTGAACGGTGCGCCCGTCGAAGTTGAAGGAGATCGGCCGGGAGCGGTCGATGGCGCTGCCGCCGGAGGAAAGACGCGAGGCGGTCATCAGGCATGCTCCGCGCTGTCGAGCGCAATCGACGTCTCGACCTTGTGATTGACGGTGTCACGTTCCATCACGAAGAACTCGCCGCAATTCATGTGAACCCAGATTTCGCGCGCCGCGCCTTTCGGGTTGTCGCGCATGTAGAGGTAGCTGGCCCAGCGGTCGGCCGTCACATCGGTGCCGTCGGGCCTCAGATTGCCGGATTCGCCGCCAAAATGAAATTCGGTCTCGTCGCGCGGACCGCAGAAGGGGCAGGTAAAGAGCTGCATGGTTTGGGGTCCTAGTGCGCGATGCCGGAGCCGGCCGCCTCGTCCAGCAACCGCCCGAAGGCGAAGCGGTCGAGGTCGAAGGGGCGGCTGATGTCGTGGTGCTTGCCGGTCGCCAAGAGATGCGCGAGCAGCGTGCCGCCCGCCGGAATGGCCTTGAAGCCGCCCGTGCCCCAGCCGCAATTGATGAACAGGTTGGGCAGCGGCGACTCGCCGATGATCGGCGAGGAATCCGGCACCACATCCACGATGCCCGCCCACTGCCGCATCAGCTTGAGCTGGGCGAAGGTCGGGAACATCTCCAGCAGCCCCGCGATCACGCCTTCCAACACCGGCAGGTTGCCGCGCTGGCCATAGGACGGGATACGGTCGAGCGCGCCGCCGATGACGATCTCGCCCTTGTCCGACTGGCTGACATAGACGCCGGTGCCCGGCGAAAGCACGACCGTGTCGAGGATCGGCTTGACCGGCTCGGACACGCAGGCCTGCAGGGCATAGGAATTGACCGGCAGCCGGAAACCGGCCTTGGCGGCAAGGACCGAGGAATGGCCGGCCACCGCCATGCCGATGCGGTCGGCGCGGATCGAGCCGCGAGTGGTGTGCACGCCGCGGCAGCGCCCGCCCTCGATGATGAAATCCGTGATCTCGCAGTTCTGGATGATGTCGACGCCCAACCGGCTCGCGCCGCGCGCATAGCCCCAGGCCACCGCGTCGTGCCGCGCGGTGCCGGCCCTGCCCTGCCAGCCGCCGCCGAGGATTGGGAAGCGAGCGTTGGGCGAGAAATTCAGCATCGGCGCCACGCGACGCACATCGTCCACCGAGAATATCTCGGCGTCGATGCCGTTGATCTGCATTGCGTTCACCGTCCGCGCGGTGATCTCCATCTCGTTGATGCTGTGCGCCAAAAACACCATGCCGCGCTGCGAAAGCATGACGTTGTAGTTCAGATCCGCGGATAGCCCCTCGTAAAGCCGGTGTGCGAGATCGTAGATCGCCACGCTTTCCGGGTAATAATAGTTGGAGCGCACCACGGTGGTGTTGCGGCCGGTGTTGCCGCCGCCGATCCAGCCCTTTTCGAGCAGGGCTACATTGGTGATGCCGTGGTTCTTGGCCAGGTAATAGGCGGTCGCCAGGCCATGGCCGCCGCCGCCGATGACGATCGCGTCATAGGTCTTCTTCGGCTCGGGCGAGCGCCAGGCGGGCTCCCAGCCCTTCTGGCCGGCTAGACCTTCCTTGAACAAGGAAAGCGCGGAATAGCGGCGGGTCATCGGTTCATGTTCCTGGTCTCAGCGTTTGCGTTGCCCTGGTCACAAGGCAAAGCGCAAACGATGCACGCAATCTTGAAAGCGGAGGCGCGGCTCAGCCGTCGCTCGCGGCGGGTTCAGGGCCATGGCCGCGCGACCAAGTCCCACCCGGCAGAGCGACAACAATTTAACCGACGTCCTCCCGATCAGGGCGAAAACTACGAAGACTAGACACTGATGTCTAGGGGTGTCGGCCCGTTTTCCCGCCCGTCTACTGCGCAAGCGTCCGGGCCGCGGAGGCCGCCAGCTTGTCGGCCTGTTCGAAGCCGCTCATGATCTCCCGAGCATTCGAGCGGTCGCTGATTTCCTCGAAGCCCGCCGCCACGCCTTCCGGCGACAGCGCCTCGCCTGACAGGCTGATGCCCTCCGTCTCGGTCACGTAGACGCGGGCGAAGCTCCCGCCTCCGGCGGCCAGCAGCACGCGGGACGGCGCATCCTTCGAGACCAGGAACAGTGCCCCGGGCGCCACGGCCTCAGGCGCGAGCAGGCGCTCGGCTTCGGGCTTGAGCAGCCCTTCCGTCATTGCGGTGATCGCGTTCGGAAGGATGCTATTGACGCGAATGTCGTAGCGCTCGCCTTCGAGATGCAGGACGTTCATGAAGCCCAGCATCGCGGCCTTGGCGGCGGCGTAATTGGCCTGCCCGAAGATGCCGTACATGCCCGACGACGAACTGGTCAGCAGGATGCGGCCATATTTCTGCTCCCGCATCACGTCCCATGCCGCCTTGCAGCAATGGACCGACCCCATCAGGTGGACGTCGAGGACCGCCCTGAAGTCGCCGAGTTCCATCTTCGCGAAAGTCTTGTCGCGGAGGATGCCCGCATTGTTGATCATGACGTCGAGGCGGCCCCAATCGGCGACGGTTCGATCCACCATCCGCTGGACCGCTTCGAAGTCGGTGACGTCGATGTCCCAGGCCTTCGCTTCGCCGCCGGCGCTGCGGATCGCTTCGGCCGCCAGCTCAGCACCCTCCCCGAGGTCGGCGACGATGACCTTCGCGCCGCGCTGCGCCAGCGCCTCAGCGTAGCCCCTGCCCAATCCCCTGGCGGCTCCGGTCACGATCGCGACCTGGTTTTCGAACGTAATGGTCATGAATGTCCTGATCTTTCGTGATTGCTTTTGCCTGAATGTGGCAAGCCAACTCGGCGCGCATCTGCGCGTGCCGTTTTTCGCTTTGTGGTGCCTGACTGGTCAAGACCTTCGCCAGACCGAAACTTGAAGAAACCGCTGCGAAGCGAGCCAGAAGGCGTGTTCGGAACCGGCAGCCTGGCGATGCATCGTAATGGAAGAACCGGCGCGCACGACAAGGCGATGCGGGTTGCAGTGCTGACTCCCGCAGCGCGACCGGCGGCTGCGCTTCCGTTCGCGAACAAATCGGAAGACATCAGGCGCCCCCTGAAAGAAGGAGGTCCCCATGTCAATTGTCTCGAGTTCTGAACGCACCTTCCAGGAAGCCGCGACATACGGCGACAGAGTAGCGGAAGCGCTGGCGCATGAACCGATTATTGCGGCTTCCGGAGTAAAATATTGAATGACCTTGCGGCTTTTGCGCATCTGGACGCCCGAGCCCGGTAAACACACGAAGCCCGCCCAGTCAGGGCGGGCTTGATGAGGGAACGGGCATCACTCGGCCAATCGCATCGACCGCCGATTCTGAAGGTGTTGCCGGCAAGGGCCAAGTCTGGTTTGTTGCGGCTTCTCTCGAACGCAGCGGGGACCGATGACGCTCCGGCAAGAAGCCCTCCAACTTTTCCTTGACGCCGCCTTCAATGCATTCGACCAGTGCGCCCGGAGCCCACAATCTCGTCGGTCGATCCAGCAGATTTTTTTCGCGCTGAAGGAGCCGGTTCACGGGCACTCGCACAACGGCAGCCGCTTGCCCGTTTGCTCTTGTCTCGACGAAGCGCTCGCGGCAGCCCGCGCCCACGACCATCTACGCCCGCTCGTCGAGCGGTTCGCGGCAATCGAGCCAAGGCTCGAATGGACGCGCCGGCCCAAATACGACGGGACCGCCAGCCACAATTTCGCCGACGGCCACGCCAACGCGATGATTGTCGGGCCGCGCGGGCTCGAGGACCGAAATGACATCTGGCTCGGCGTTTCATTGCTGGCGCCGGACGTCAGGTACCCGGATCACGACCATGCGCCGGAAGAAACCTACCTCGTCCTCTCGCAAGGAGAGTTCCAGCACGGTGAGAGCCAATGGTTCTCGCCCGGCATTGGCGGATCGTTCTACAACGAACCAGGAATTAAGCACGCCATGCGTTCGCTGGACACGCCCTTGCTTGCGTTCTGGGCTTTGCTAGCGCAGGCATAACCATCCGCGTCCATCTGCCGTCTGATCCGAGGCGGCCTGCGTCCTTCCGCTCCATGGCCCTACTTGAGCCTGCCTGTAAGATGCGCTCATTGACCCAGCCACTGACAGGAGTTGCCAAGTGACTGAGCCCGACAAGGACAATCGCACCGCCGCAGAGAAGAGATCCGAAATCCGCTCTTCCATCATCACCTGGCTCGTGTTCATCGGCGGTCTGGCGTTGACGTTTGCAGCCGTGGATTTCTTCCTGATTGCGGAATAGGGAGCCCCCGCCCCGCCCTTGGCGTCTGCAGTCGCTTTTATCACTGAACGCAACAGTATTGACGCCCCGCGCCAATTTCCGCACGCTCCTGGCAATCGGGAGCGACATGAAACTCCCTATGAGGAGTTTCATTGATCCTGCGAGCGCTTTTCAAACAACAGAAGAGCCTTCAGCTGGCCGGAATAGGTGTCAGAAGCGAAAGGACAAGCTATGGCTATTGCCAAGAATACGATCTGCCTGTGGTACGACAAGGATGCCGAGGATGCAGCCCGTTTCTATGCGGAGACCTTTCCTGACAGCACGGTGACCGCAGTCCACCGTGCCCCTGGCGACTACCCGTTCGGCAAGGCGGGCGACGTACTGACCGTCGAGTTCACGGTCGTTGGCATCCCCTGTCTCGGCCTCAATGGCGGGCCCGTGTTCAAACATAGCGAAGCCTTCTCGTTCCAGATCGCTACCGACGATCAGCAAGAGACCGATCGCTACTGGGACGCCATCGTCGGCAATGGGGGACAGGAAAGCGCCTGCGGCTGGTGCAAGGACAAATGGGGCATTTCCTGGCAAATTACGCCACGCGTGCTGACCGAGGCGCTCGCTACCGGCGGAGATAAGGCAAAACGAGCTTTCGAGGCGATGATGCAAATGACGAAAATCGACGTCGCCGCGATCGAGGCCGCTCGGCGCGGCTGATCGCGGCAAGTGTGCCCCCTAACCATCGACGTCGCGGTGGCGTCGACGAAGACACCGTCCGGGCATGCTCGGTTGGGCGATTGCCATGTCCGCGCGCGGCGCGCTCAGCGTCTAATGATCGGGGACGTCGAGATCCAGTTCCATCAACGAAAGGCATCGCCGCTCGCCTACACCACGCCCGCTGAACATCCATGCACCAAAGCTAAGGTCGCTGGCGGCATCGACAGAAGGTTTCCGATATTCTAGATTTCCGTTCCGCCCAAAAGTGCTGAAGCCCCCGCCAGCGGCAGTTCCGTGAATGAGCGAAATGACCACTCCCAGACAAAGAGCCAGTCCCGGTCCGCGCGGCCTGTCGAAGGACGCGATGGTCGAGGCGGCGCTGGAGCTGATGGAGGCTGGCGGTGAGGCCGGCTTCACGCTGCGCAAGCTCGGCGTGCGGGTCGGCTGCGATCCGATGTCGATCCTCTATCATTTCAAATCGAAGGAAGGCCTATACCGAGCGATGGCCGGGCGGCTGGAATCGCAATTGCGCATCGCACCCGGCTCATTGCCGTGGCGTGGGCGCATGCGCCATCTGGCCGATCAGTATCGCAGCGTGGCGCTGCGTTTTCCCAAGAGCTTCTGGTTGATGCAGCATTTCGTCTACACCGGCCCGGCCGATTATGACCATATGGAAATGGTACACGGGGCGCTGCGCGAGGCCGGCATTCCGGCTCGTGACGTGCCGTCGATCTGCCTTGGCTGGTATGCCTGCATCACCGGGCTGGCGATGGGCGAGGTGGGGGGGCTGATTGGCCCGGCCAGCCTGCAGGACATGGAGGAGTTGGCGGAACTACCCGATCATTCGCACCCGCTGCTGAAGGGGGCGATGCCGCTCTATCAGGATATGGCGCCGAACGCGGTGTTCGCGCTCAGCATCGAAATGCTGCTCGACGGCATCGTCGCGCAGGCTGCGCAGGCCTGACCGGCCAGTCCCGGTCGGTCAATTTGGACAAAAAATCAGCGCAGCGCTTCAAGCTTCTGGAAATACCACATGCCGATGGCAAGCGCGCGGTTGCCGAGATAACGGCCGACGGGCAGACGCCAGTGCCGGGCGCTGGCGAACACGTCGAGATCCCGGCTGTCGCCGGTGATCGCCGCCGCCATGATCTCGCCGATGATGTGCGAGGTGGCGATGCCGTGGCCGGAGTAGCCTTGGGCGTAGAATACGTTGGGCGTGACATTGCCGAGTTGCGGGATGCGGTTGATGGTGATGCCGTCCTGGCCTTCCCAGGCGAAATCGATCTTCACATCGGCGAGTTGCGGGAAGGTCTTGACGATCGCCGGCAGCATCGGCGCGCCGATGTCGGTGCTTTCCGTGCCCTTGTAGTTGGTGCCGCTGCCGAACAGCAGGCGGCGGTCGGCGGTCAACCTGTAATAGTCCAGCACGAAGCGGGTGTCGTAGACGGCGAAATCCTGTGGCAGGACGCTTCTGGCCAGATCTTCCGGCAGTTTCTCGGTGGCGACGATGCCGAGCGTGGCCGGAAACAGCATGCCGGCAAGCTTGCCTGGCGCCAGATGGTGATAGCCATTGCCGGCAATCATCACCTTGTCGGCGCGCACCCGGCCCCACGCGGTGACGAGTTCGGGCCGGTCGCCATGGACGATCTTCTTCACCGGCGAATCGACGAAGATCCGCGCACCCAGCGAACGGGCCGCATCGGCTTCGCCCAGGCACAGATTGAGCGAGTGGAGATGCATGTTACGGCGGTTGACGAGGCCGGCATGGTAGATGTCGGTTCCCGCATATTGGCGCAGGTCGGCACCATAGACCATCTCGACCTCATCGCCCATGCCATGCTCGCAGGCGGCGCGGTGCATGTCCTCCAGTTCGGCAATGTGTGACGGCTGGTAGGCGGCCTGCATGTGACCATGCTTGAGGTCGCAGCTTATATTGTATTTCGCGACGCGCCGCCTGATGATGTCCTGCCCTCGCCAGCGCAGGTTCCAGACGAATTCAGCCGCTTCCGCGCCGAGCTTGCGGCGGAACTGCTTCTCCATCGCCCTATCGCCGGAAAGCGAGCCGGTGACCTGCCCGCCATTGCGCCCGGAAGCGCCCCAGCCGATGCTGTTTGCCTCGAGCACGACCACGCGCACGCCGCGCTCGGCGAGTTCCACGGCCGTGGCGATGCCGGTGAAACCGCCGCCGATGATGGCGACGTCGCAGTCGACCTCACCTTCCAGCCGGGGAAACGGCGCGGTGTGGTTGGCGGTCGCCGCGTAATAGGAACTGCAATAGGGTTCGGCCATGTCGATTGGTCCCGGGTCAGTGCCGGCCGGATCAGACCGAAAGCCGGTAGGTGGCGAGTTCGAATTCGCTGATGCGGGCCCCGAATTCGTCCTGCTCCTGCCGCTTGCAGGCGGCGAAGGCGTTGACGAATTCCGGATGCAGCAGCGCCTGCACCCGTTCCGATGCCGAAAAGCATCCGAGCGCCTGCCGCCAGTCGCGGGCGAGTGACTCGCAATCGGCATCGTGCGAATTGTTGCGCAGCGGTTCTGGTGGCTCGATCCGACCCTCGATGCCGTACAGCGCGGCGCTGAGAATGGCGGCGAGCACGATATAGGGGTTGGCGTCGGCACCGGCGACGCGGTGCTCGATACGACGCGCCACGGGGTCGCCGGCTGGGATGCGCACCGCCGAAGTGCGGTTTTCATAGCCCCATGCAACCGTAGTGGGCGCCAGCCCGCCGGGGCACAGGCGGCGGTAGGAATTGAGGTGCGGGGCGAAGGCCAGCGTCATTTCGGTCATCGTCGCGAGCAGGCCGCCGACGGCATGGCGCATCGCGTCGGCACCTCTATTGGTGTCGTCATTGAAGATGTTGGCGCCCTTGTCGTCGACGATTGAGAAATGCACATGCATGCCTGAGCCAGCCCATTCGCGGCAGGGCTTGGCCATGAAGGAGGCCACATGGCCGTGGCGGCGGGCGATGTTCTTGACAATTTGCTTGAAGAAAACCGTGTCGTCGGCGATCTTCAGAGCATCCGGACGGTGCAGCAAGTTGAATTCGAACTGGCGCGGCGAGCCCTCGGCGATCGCCGCCTCCACCTCGATGCCGCAGGCTTCGGCGGTGCGGTAGACGTCGTCGAGAAAGGCGCTGGCGGCGTCGAGCTCGTCGAGCGAGTAGATGTTGTCGAAATCGCCGCTGATCGTGCCGGGTCTGAAGCCGGCGGGGGCGGGCGTGCCTTCCGCCTCCAGCAGGTAGAATTCCAGCTCGGTCGCCACCACCGGGCGCAGGCCCTTGGCAGCGAAGCGCGCCAGGACCGCGGAGAGCAGATGGCGCGCGTCGGCGAAATAGGGGGTGCCGTCCTCCTTCCACATCATCAGCGGCAGCAGCGGCGCGTCGCAGCCGGCCCAGCCCAGCGACACCGGGGCGCGACCGGTCGGCAGGCAGATGCCGTCGAGGTCGCCGCTCTCCATGGTGAGCTTGGTGCCGGCGACGTCGACGCCCCAGATGTCCACGCCGATCGACGACATCGGCATGCGGATGCCTGCCTTGCGCACCTGCGCCAGCTTGGAGGAGGGCATGCGCTTGCCGCGCAAGACGCCGTTGAGGTCGCAGACGGCGGCGGAGAAATAGCGGCTCTCTGGCGCCTCGTCCGCGCAAGCTGCGGAGGTGGCGCGATCGGGATCATCGGCAAACACCCTTGCCTCCATGACGAAAATTCCCCCCGTTGCCGCTGGCTTTTGCAGCGAAATTCTTGATCACAGACCGGTCTGCGCGACGCTTGGCTGGCCTACGCGGAGTCTGTCAGGCAACCCGTCGTGCCGCAGCCATGGGTAAGCTTTCGAGGCGAATTTCTACACTGTAGATAATCCAAGTCAACCCCTTTGATTTGACTGCCCATCCTGGCAACGGCCGGGCGTCGGACACGAGGCTGACTGGCGATTTGGGTGTCCGGGTAGCTGCTGGAAAGGCGGATTCCGGCGGACGAGTTGAGGACGGCGTGGCGGAAAAACTGCGCTTGTTCGGCAGTTTTTCGCCTTCGGTTTCTAGGCTTAAAACGATTGCAGACTGAGAATGACGGCAAACCGGCTTGACCTCCCCTTATGGGGCTGTATTGTTTCTACATTGAAGGATTTGGGTTCATGCGTGTGGAGGCGCGTGATCCTGGAGGGAAGAGGAGCGAGCCGTCGCCGCGGCGAGGCGGGAACATGTCCGGCATCCGCCGATCGCTGTTTGCACATCAACATCGTCTTCTGATTTTCCGACGTCCACGTGCGCGCCGGCTAGAACGAGGCCGGATTCGGTGTCGGATGCGCGGGAACACAAGGGAGGAAACATGCGAAATCTGAAACGTGGCGCTCTGGCTGCGCTGATTGCGGCGACGATGCTGACCCCGGCTGTCGCCGATGAAGGGAAATCCCTCAACGTCTACAATTGGTCCGACTATATCGGCCCGACCACAGTGGCCGATTTCGAAAAAGAAAGCGGCATCAAGGTCAATTACGACGTCTTCGATTCAAACGAGGTCCTCGAAGCCAAGCTGCTCGCCGGCAGCTCCAATTACGACGTGGTCGTGCCGAGCGCCCAGTTCCTCGAACGACAGGCCAAGGCCGGCGTCTATCTCAAGCTCGACCGTTCCAAGCTGACCCATTTCGGCGATCTCGACCCGGTGCTGATGAAGCAACTGGCGAAGAACGACCCCGACAACGCCTATTCGGTGCCCTATCTTTGGGGCGCGATCGGCGTCGGCTACAACAAGCAGATGATCAAGGAGCGGCTCGGCACTGACAAGATCGATTCGCTCGACATCTTCTTCAAGCCGGAAAATGCCGCGAAGCTGGCCGATTGCGGCCTGACGGTGCTGGATTCATCGTCCGAAATCATGGCGACAGCGCTTGTCTATCTCGGCATCGATCCGAACAGCGAAGACCCGAAGGACCTGGCCAAAGCCACGGAATTGCTGATGGGGCTGCGCCCGCATGTGCGCTACTTCCACTCCTCGCAATTCATCAACGACCTGGCCAACGGCTCGGTCTGCATCACGCTGGGTTATGCCGGCGACATGGTCAACGCGCGCGAGCGCGCCCAGGAGGCCAAGAACGGCGTCGAACTGCAGATCGTCATGCCGAAAGAGGGCGGTATCCTGTTCTTCGACGTGATGGCGATCCCGAAGGATGCTCCGCATCCTGAAAACGCCTACGCCTTCATCAACTACATTTCCTCGCCGGAAGTGCTTGCCAGCCTTTCCAACACCATCAACTTCCCGAACGCCAGTCTGGCGGCCGACCCGATGATCAGCGAGGATGTCCGCAACGATCCCGGCGCCTATCCGCCCATGGAACTGCGCGACAAACTCTATGCAATGAAGGCGCATTCGCTGAAGTACGACCGGTTGCTGACGCGGGCCTGGACCGAGATCAAGACCGGCCAGTAACGACGAGGACCTATGACCAGCGCACCCGAAACCCGTCCCGCCGGTTCAGCAGCCGGCGGGGCACAGGCCGCTCCCTTCGTCCGCATCGAGGGCATTACCAAGCGCTTCGGCGCGACGGTGGCGGTCGACAAGATCGACCTCGACATCCAGCGCTCCGAACTGTTCTGCCTGCTTGGCGGCTCCGGCTCCGGCAAGAGCACCTTGCTTCGGATGCTGGCCGGTTTCGAGGAGCCGAGTGAGGGCCGCATTCTGATCGACGGGCAGGACATGACAGGGGTGCCGCCCTATGAGCGCCCGGTCAACATGATGTTCCAGTCCTACGCACTGTTTCCGCATATGAGCGTGGCCGACAATGTGGCCTACGGCCTGCGCCGCGGCGGGGTGAGCCGCGCCGAGACGCGGCAGCGGGTCGCCGACATGCTCGACATGGTCAAGATGGGCGCCTTCGCGCAGCGCAAGCCGCACCAGCTGTCTGGCGGCCAGCGCCAGCGTGTGGCTTTGGCGCGCTCGCTGGTCAAGCAGCCGAAGCTTTTGCTGCTCGACGAGCCGCTGGGGGCGCTCGACAAGAAACTGCGCGAGGAAACCCAGTTCGAGCTGATGAAGATCCAGTCGCAGCTCGGCACCACCTTCATCGTCGTCACCCACGATCAGGACGAGGCGATGACGCTGGCCTCTCGCATGGGGGTGATGAGCGATGGGCGGCTGGTGCAGGTCGGGGGTCCGCGTGATCTCTACGAGTTCCCCGCCAACCGTTTGGTCGCTCAGTTCATCGGTGCGGTGAATCTGTTCGACGGCGTGGTGATCGAGGATGAGCCGGGTCATGCCCGCATGCGCTGCGACGAGGCCGGCTGTGTCATCCATGTCAGCCACGGCATCACCGGCACGCTTGGCCAGACCGTGCATCTGGCGATCCGGCCGGAGAAGATAAATCTCAGCCACGACAGGCCGGATGCGGAAGAAAATGTCGCGCCGGGCACCATCGACGAAGTTGCCTATCTCGGCAATCTCAGCGTCTATCAGGTTCGGCTCGACACGGGCCGGGTGATCCATGTCACGCTGCCCAATCTCGACCGCCACGAGGGCGCCATTTTCGAGGCGGGCGATGCGATCCATTGCAGCTGGGGGGCGGCCAGCGCCGTGGTGTTGCCGGCATGAGCGTCGAGACCGCACCTGCGGCCCGCGACAGGCGGCGGTTCGGCCGCAATATTGTGATCGCCCTGCCCTATGCATGGCTTTTGCTGTTCTTCCTACTGCCCTTCGCCTTCGTGCTGAAAATCTCGCTAGCCGAGGCCGATATCGCCATTCCACCCTATACGGCGCTGCTCAACTGGGTCGACGACGCCACTGTCACCATCCAGCTGACCTTCTCGAAATATCAGTTTCTGCTCGACGACCGGCTCTATTTCGCCGCCTATCTGAACTCGCTGAAGATTGCCGCCATCACCACCTTGTTATGCCTGCTGATCGGCTTTCCGATTGCGCTGTTCATCGTCAGCCGGCCGCCGCATGCCCGCTTCTTCTGGCTGGCAATCGTGATGCTGCCGTTCTGGACCTCGATGCTGCTGCGCGTTTACGCCTGGGTCGGCATCCTGCAGAGCAATGGCCTGCTCAATACCTTGCTGCTCGATCTTGGCCTGATCCAGCAGCCGCTAGTGCTGCTGCATACCGATCTGGCGGTCTATATCGGCATTGTCTATTCATATCTGCCGTTCATGGTGTTGCCTCTCTATGCAGTGCTGGAAAAGCTGGATGCGGCGCTGCTGGAGGCCTCAGCCGATCTCGGCGCGCGACCGGCTGTCTCCTTCTTCACCATCACCCTGCCGCTGGCGCTGCCGGGCGTGCTGGCCGGTTGCCTTTTGGTGTTCGTGCCGGCGACGGGCGAATTCGTCATCCCGGCGCTGCTCGGCGCGCCTGACACGCTAATGATCGGCCGGGTGCTGTGGGACGAGTTCTTTTCAAATCGCGACTGGCCGATGGCCTCGGCGGTGGCAATCGTGATGCTGGTCATTCTGGTGGCGCCGGTGATGCTGATCCGGGCGCGCGGGAACAAGAAGCCGGAGGTCGCGTAGCATGCTCAGGACCGGTCGCTTTGTCACGACGATGGCCCTTGCCGGCCTGGCGTTCCTTTATATCCCGATCCTGCTCATGATGATCCTGAGCTTCAATGGCTCGCGGCTGGTGTCGGTATGGGGTGGGTTTTCGACAAAGTGGTATGGCGAGCTCTTGAGCAACGATCAGTTGCTCAACGCCGCCTGGCTCAGCGTCAAGGTGGCCGCCTTCAGCGCCACCCTGGCGGTGGTATTGGGCACGCTGGCCGGCTATGTGCTGACGCGTTTTGGCCCGTTTCGTGGCCGGGTGATGATGGCTGGCATAGCAACAGCTCCGCTGGTGATGCCGGAGGTGATCACCGGCCTGGCGCTGCTGCTTCTGTTCGTCGCCATGGAGGATTTCGTTGGCTGGCCGCAAGGCCGCAGCCTGACCACCATCGTCATCGCTCATGCCACGTTCTGCATGGCCTATGTGACGATTGTCGTGCAGTCGCGGCTGGCGCAGATGGATGGGGTTCTGGAAGAGGCGGCACAGGATCTCGGTGCTCGGCCATGGCGGGCGTTCGTCGATGTCACCCTGCCGATGCTGGCGCCAGCGCTGATCTCGGGCTGGCTGCTCGCCTTCACCCTGTCGTTCGACGATCTGATCATCGCCAGTTTCGTCTCGGGGCCGGGGTCGAGCACGCTGCCGATGGTGATCTTCTCCAAGGTCAGGCTGGGTGTCAGCCCGGACGTCAACGCGCTGGCGACCATCCTGATCGGCTTCGTCGGCACCTGCGTGTTCGCTTATAGCTGGCGGGTCGGCCGACGGCTGCGGCAGCGCGATGCCGTTTGACGGCGCCTTCTTGTCGGATAAACTGAACGGGTGCCTCTTCGGAAGGCATTGAAGCGCCATGGAAGACCGGATCGCAGCGTCATCCATGGTAGCCAGACCAAGCACGAGGCAATCCGATCGTGCGATGCCGAGAGCCGACTGCGGAATCGGGCCTGCAGACAGTTGAAGCTGGTCGATATCCGCAAGAGCCAATACCTGACCAATCGGATTGAGCAGGATCATCGGCGCATCAGGCGCTGCATCCGCGCCATGCTCGGCTTCAAGTCGATGGCTGCAGCCGAAGTCATCCATTCTGGCATCGAGATGGTGCACATGATCCGCAAACGACAGGACAGGTACACCTACATTCCGGCACCTTCACTTGCTGAGCAGTTCAATATCCTCGCCAAATGACAAACGAACCGTGAGGCCTTTCGCGCCTACAATCGTCCTGATCATGCCGACGTCCTTCTGAATTGCAGCTTCGACTACGATCTAGTTCCGTGATGTGCCCTATCATAGCAAACGAGCCGGGGCGCCGTTGATGACGTCTGCGCGTCGCGTAGTCGGCGTGCTTTACAACGGGCCGTGATCAGCAATTGCGGCGAGCTTGAGTTGGGGTACGGTGCCAAGACGAGCAGCAGGTTTGTGCGAGGTGAGCGAAACGGATCGAATGACCGCAAAGCGGCGCGAAGCGGAGGTTGACTTCCGGCTTCAAGGCGATCTCCAGCGGGGTCGCCGGCAAGGTCTGCTTTTCAGGAAGCCTCGAAGCCGATCTCTAAGGCCGCGATCGGCGCGTTGCTGACTGACAGCTTTGGGCCGAAGGTGGACCGGCTGCTTTAAGGCTTGGAATGTCGGAAGCGGACTTGACGCACCACCTTTTGACTTCGACTTGATCCGGCCCCGGTCGCTCGCTGGAAATTCCCTATCAAACAACGAATCTTATCGCGCGCTGGATGTCGAAAAAATTGTCGGCCCTAAAGCGAAGTGTGCGCGGGGCAGGATGCTCCATACCGGGATACCAGTTCCCACGGCGCGCCGCAGATGTGGCTCCCCGCTCGCAGAAGCCAGCGCTTGCCTGGCATCAGCCCGAGGCAGTGCTGCGGCCTCAAGATCGGCAGCCAGTCGGCCGCTGTCTCAACGCCGGCCGGCAGGATTTCTCGCGGCGCCGAAGAAGGTTGATCCGCGAGGCACTGCCGGTCCGAGAGCATCGGCCGTTTCGTCAAGCAACGCCGGAACCGAGCGTGCACACGGGTAAGCTGGAGTTAAGTGTTGCTTCCTATTGTGCGCCCGGCGTTGCTCCAGGGAGCCGCTTCGACACGGCTCCGATCGGGATGAGCAGCATGGATAAGCAGCAGATTTGGGATCAGGTGCGGTCACAAGCCATTGCCACGCCTTCGATCTACGGGGCCGTGGATTTTGATGCCGTGCCGGAGCGCTTTGCCGGCGCTGCCGGTGATCCGAATGAACTGCGATCTGCAAGCGAGGCAGAGCGGGCCCAGCTTCTCGCTGATGACGGCCTGATGACACTGATCCGCGCCTACACTTTCATGGGCGATCGCGTGGCCGATCCTTATGCCGCCCTGATGCCGGAACATGGCTTCAAGCGCCTGATCGACATGGTCGATCAGGCCTGCAAGCACGGCATTGATTCCGTTGCCGACGCCCCGCCGGAACTGCGCACCTTCATCGCGGCGATGGAAACGGTGCCCGATTGGCTGGACATGGCGATGGTCGAGGAAGGAGCTCGTCTCGAGCGGGCGGCCATGGCAATCATGAGCCCCATTGCCATCCGCGCCGCCTTCATCGCGACCTTCATGAACCGGTACGCTGCGCTCCCGATGGCGCTGACCGGTGCGCTTTCGAATGCGAGCGCGGCCAGGCGTGTCAAGGAGACGGCGACGTTCTTCGCGACCTCGGTGCTGCCCGGCGCGCTTGCCCGCGGCGGCGATGGCTTCCGTGCTGCGGCGATGGTTCGCCTGATGCATGCGATGGTGCGCTTCAACGCCATGCGCAAGGGCCGCTGGGACGTCTCGATCTACGGCGTCCCGATCCCGCAGGTCGATCAGATGCCGGCCGGTCTCATATCGGTCACCATGATGGCAAGCGACGTGCTGCGTCAGGGCCGTAGCGAGTTCACGGCAGAGGAGCGGGCCCGCGTCGAACTCAGCCGTTACCGTTGCTACCTGCTCGGTTTGCCCGAGACTCTCCTGGCGACCACGCCAAAGGAGATCGTGACGCTGATGGCCGCGAGCCTCGCGACACTGCGGTCGGGCTTCGATGACGATACCTGCGGCAATCTGCTGCGCGCGACGCTCGGCGCCTATCTCCCGCCGGACAACTCCCTCACCTCCCGCGTCTTCGATCGTGTGGAGAAAGGGTTCTCGAAGGTATTCTTCGTCAAGAACTATGCGGGCGGGGATGCGGCGAGAGCCGCAGGCATGGGAGTGGTTCCCAATGCGCTGGACAAGGCCTGCTACGGCATCGCCGCAACGGTGACCGGTAGCCGCCTCCTGGCTTACAGGCTCGCGATGAACATACCGATGCTTGCAGGTGCAGTGGACCGACGTCTGGTTGCGATCATCGGGAAGCAGCTTGCATCCTGGGGACATGCCCACTTCACGACCGACGCATCCGCCTATCGGCCGAGCGCGCCGTAGACGATCGCGGCTGCTCGGCAACGCCGGATCTGCGAGAAAGCAGAGCCCACCTTGGTGCACATCTATGCCGATCGGATGGCGTATCGGCTCGATATGGCGGACGGGCAAATCCAGGAGTTGAGGAGCGCCCTGCGAGAGAAAGACCGCGCAGCTTATCCCTGCCTAGTGTTGAAGATCGATTTCTCCATCGAAGTCCTGAGGAACAATCTGACGTTACTCCAGCAGACGCTACCGCCCAGACAACACTCGTAAAATCGAAACTTCCCAGTGCGGCCGCCTTCCCGTGCCCTTGAGCGAACGGCTGTTCCCCGGCTCGATAACGCCCGCTTGAGCACTCGAATGAGCACAGGCTCCGCCCGCCTGCGGGCGGGATCGCGCCCAGCGCCAGGATAACCTCGGCATTCCCTACGAGGGCGTGTTCGGCATCACCAGCACCGCAATGCACGACGCCTTGGACGACATGAACAGGTGGGTCGTGGGCGCGGCCTCAATGGTTGCACTATGGCACCTGGTGACTGACGTTGACGCAAACGCCCAAGCGAATGTACTGATGTACGTAACACAGGAATGGAAGCCACGATGCGCCCCACGGTCCACGACGTCGCCCGCGCAGCCGGCGTCAGCCTCGCAACGGTCGATCGCGTCATCAATGGCCGCGAAGGCGTTCGGGCCTCGACCGTGCAGCGCGTGGAAGCAGCCATCCGACAACTTGGCTTCGTTCGTAACCAGGCGGCGGCCAATCTGGCCAAGGGCCGCGTCTACCGCCTTATCTTCATCATACCCGAAGGGGCAAACAGCTTCATGCGCAGGCTCGAGAGCGAAGCGCGCGAAGCCGGTCGCCAGATGGCGCCTGACGGGATCGAACTTTGCGTCGTCACGGCGCCTGCCTTTGACGGGCAGGCACTGGCCGACATCCTCAACCGGCTGGACCCCAACGAGATTGGCGGCGTGGCGCTGGTCGCAACCGAAGCGCCGCCGGTGCGTCAGGCGTTGGCGCGGCTGCATAGCGCGAATGTTCCTGTCGTCACCCTTGTCTCCGATGCGCCGTCCTTTCAGCGCCATCGCTATGTGGGCATCGATAATGTCGCGGCGGGACGCACTGCGGCGAGCCTGCTCGGGCGCTTCCTGAGAGGCGTCAACGGCAAGATTGCGCTGGTCGCCGGCTCCATGCTGGTGCGCGACCATGTGGAACGCCGGATGGGTTTCGATCAGGTGATCCGCACCGAATATCCCAATCTGGAGGCGCTGCCGGTGGTCGAGGGTCGGGACGACCGAACGGCGACACGGCGCATCGTGGAGCAATGCCTTGATCGCGACCCGGACGTCGTGGGCCTCTACAATATCGGCGCGGGTAATCTGGGCCTGATCGAGGCGCTGTCCGGACGGCCGCCCGAAAGGCGGCCGATGGTGGTAGCACACGAACTGAGCGTCCATACGCAATCCGCGCTGGAAAGCGGCCTGTTTCACGCCATCATCAATCAGGATGCCGGGCATGAAGTCCGCAGCGCCATCCGGACGCTCCGTTCGCTGACCGATCAGCGGACCCTCATCGAGGGACAGGAGCACATTCGTATCGAGATATATCTACGCGACAATTTACCTTGAGCACCGGATTCTTGGCCGCACCCTCTGGCGCGTCCGATCGTTCTGATATACGTACATCAGAAATTGTAGGAAGGGGACGGAACAGGACATGGCCACCGGATTTTTTGGTGACATCAAACCGATCCAGTATGAGGGGCCGGACTCGGCCACTCCGTTGGCCTACCGCTTCTACAACAAGGACGAGCTCGTGCTCGGCAAGCGCATGGAGGACCACCTGCGCTTCGCCGTCGCCTACTGGCATTCTTTTGCCTGGGAAGGCGGCGACCCCTTCGGCGGCCAAACGTTCTATCGGCCCTGGTTTGGCCCAACGATGGATCACGCCAAACTGAAGGCAGACGTCGCCTTCGAAATGTTCTCGTTGCTCGGCACGCCCTACTACTGCTTCCATGACGCCGACGTGCGCCCCGAAGGCGACAGCTTCACCGAAAGCAAGGACCGGCTCGACGAGATCGTCGACATTTTCGCAAAGAAGCAGAAGCAGAGTGGCGTGAAGCTGCTCTGGGGCACCGCCAATATGTTCTCCAGCCGACGCTGGATGGCGGGCGCCGCCACCAACCCTGATCCTGACGTCTTTGCCTATGCGGCGGCCACGGTTAAGGCCTGCATGGACGCCACCAAGAAGCTCGGCGGCGAGAACTATGTTCTTTGGGGCGGCCGCGAAGGCTACGAGACACTGCTCAACACCGACCTGAAGCAGGAACGCTTGCAGGCCGGCCGCTTCCTCTCCATGGTCGTCGACTACAAGAAGAAGATCGGCTTCAAGGGGACGATCCTGATCGAGCCGAAGCCGCAGGAACCGACCAAGCACCAATACGACTACGACGTCGCGACGGTCTATGGCTTCCTGAAGGACTTCGGCCTGGAAAACAAGGTCAAGGTCAACATCGAGCAGGGCCACGCGATCCTCGCCGGCCACTCGTTCGAGCACGAACTGGCGTTGGCCGGGTCGCTTGGCATCCTCGGCTCGATCGACATGAACCGCAACGACTACCAGTCGGGCTGGGACACCGATCAGTTCCCGAACAACGTGCCGGAAATGGCGCTGGCCTATTATTACATCCTTCAGGCCGGCGGCCTGAAGACGGGCGGCACCAATTTCGACGCCAAGATTCGTCGCCAGTCGCTCGATCCGCAGGACCTGCTGATCGCCCATATCGGCGGCATGGACTCCTGTGCCCGCGGCCTCAAGGCTGCGGCGCGCATGATCGAGGACAAGGCTCTGTCCGGCCCTCTGGCCGAGCGCTACGCCGGCTGGAAGACCGCCGAGGGCAAGGCCATGCTGACGGGCAAGCGCACGCTCGAGGAGGTGGCCGAGCGCGTCGTCAACAAGAAGATTGAACCGCAACCGAAGTCCGGCCGGCAGGAATTGCTCGAAAACATCGTCAACCGTTACGTGTAAGGTGCGACGGACGATGTCACTCGCGCATACGGCGAGCTGGCGGCATGGAAGGTGACCGTAGATCGCAGGATATAGGATGACAGCAATTTCGCTCACGGGGTGAGCCGGGCATCCTGTCCAATCTAGAGCGACGTTTCGGCGTGAGCGCGCCACGGGAGGAAGTGCATGAAGACGATCAAGGGCCCCGCCATTTTCCTGGCGCAGTTCGCCGGCGACGCAGCGCCGTTCAACTCGTTCGACTCGATCTGCAAATGGGCGTCTGACCTTGGTTACAAGGGTGTCCAGGTCCCAACCTGGGATGCGCGGCTGATCGACCTGAAGAAGGCTTCAGACTCCAAGGACTATTGCGACGAGATCAAAGGCATCGCCGCCTCGCATGGTTTGGAAGTGACCGAGCTCTCTACCCACCTGCAGGGTCAGCTGGTTGCCGTTCATCCCGCCTATGACACCGCGTTTGACGGTTTTGCGGCTTCGGAAGTGCGCGGCGATCCGAAGGCGCGTCAGGAATGGGCGGTTGACCAGGTCAAGCGCGCGCTGCGCGCCTCCAGGCATATGGGCATCAAGGCCCACGCCACCTTCTCGGGCGCGCTCGCCTGGCCCTATGTCTATCCCTGGCCGCAGCGTCCGGCCGGTCTGGTCGAGGCCGCGTTTGATGAGTTGGCCAGACGCTGGACCCCGTTGCTCGACTATGCCGACGAGAATGGCGTCGACGTTTGCTACGAAATCCACCCAGGCGAAGACCTGCACGACGGCGTCTCCTATGAGATGTTTCTCGAACGCGTGAAGAACCACGCTCGCGCCAACCTGCTTTACGACCCCTCCCACTTCGTGCTGCAGCAGCTCGACTATCTCGACTACATCGACATCTATCGCGACCGTATCCGGATGTTCCACGTCAAGGACGCCGAGTTCAATCCGACTGGTCGGCAGGGCGTCTATGGCGGCTTCCAGAGCTGGGGCAACCGCGCTGGCCGGTTCCGCTCGCTGGGCGACGGCCAGGTCGATTTCGGTTCGATCTTCTCCAAACTAACCGCCAATGATTTCGACGGCTGGGCGGTACTGGAATGGGAATGCGCGTTGAAGCACCCGGAAGACGGCGCGCGTGAAGGCGCCGAGTTCATCAAGGCGCATATCATTCGCGTCACCGAACACGCCTTTGACGATTTCGCCAGTGCCGGCACCGACGAGGCCGCAAATCGCAAGATGCTCGGCCTGAGCTGAGGGGAGCGCAACATGGCTATTGAAGCAAGCAAGAAGGAAGCCGGCGCCGGCCGCATTCGCCTGGGCATGGTTGGTGGCGGTCAAGGCGCCTTCATCGGCGCTGTCCACCGCATGGCCGCTCGGCTCGACGACCAGTATGAACTGGTGGCCGGCGCTCTGTCGTCCAACGTCGAAAAGGCCAAGGCCTCGGCTGCCGATCTCGGCCTTCCCGCCGACCGATCCTACGGTTCGTTTGAAGAAATGGCCAAAGCGGAGGCTGCCCGCCCCGATGGCATCGAGGCCGTCTCCATCGTGACGCCGAACCACATGCACGCGCCTGCCGCGAAAGCCTTCCTTGAGGCTGGCATCCATGTGATCTGCGACAAGCCGATCACCACCACTGTCAAGGAGGCCGAAGAACTCGCCGTGCTGGTGAAGAAGTCGGGCAAGCTGTTTGTATTGACCCACAATTATACCGGCTATCCGATGATCCGGCAGGCGCGCGAAATGGTCGCCAATGGCGATCTCGGCGAAATCCGCGTCGTGCAGGCCGAATATCCGCAGGACTGGCTGACCGAGCCGGCGGAACGCTTAGGCTCCAAGCAGGCCGAATGGCGCACTGACCCCAAGCGCTCCGGCGCTGGCGGTGCGATCGGCGATATTGGCACCCACGCCTATAACCTGGCTGCTTTCGTTACCGGGCTGAAGACCGAACAGGTGCTGGCGCAACTGACCTCCTTCGTTGAGGGCCGCCCGCTCGACGACGATGTGCAGATCCTGCTTCGCTACAATGGGGGCGCGCGCGGCATGCTGTGGGCAAGCCAGGTGGCTGTCGGCAACGAAAACGGACTGAAGCTGCGCGTCTATGGCACAAAGGGCGGCCTGGAATGGACGCAGGCCGACCCGAACTATCTCTGGTTCACGCCTTTCGGCAAGCCGAAGCAGTTGCTCACCCGTGCCGGGTCCGGCGCGGGCCCTGCTGCGACCCGCGTCACACGCATTCCGAGCGGCCACCCCGAAGGCTATCTCGAAGGTTTCGCCACCATCTACACTGAAGCAGCCCGCGCCATCCGCGCGGCGCGCGAAGGCAAGAAGGCCGACGCCGACGTGATCTACCCGACCGTGGAGGACGGCATTGGCGGCATGAAGTTCATCGAAGCCTCCGTCGCCTCGTCGCAAGCCGGCAACGTGTGGATAAAGATCGGATGAACAGGCCCATCGTACCTCAGGCGCAGGACCACAAGAGCTTCATGGCCGGACAAGGTCTGACCAAAGCCTTTGGCGGCGTTGAGGTGCTGAAGGACATCTCGCTCGATATCCGCTCGGGTGAAGTTCATGCCATCATCGGCGAGAACGGCGCAGGCAAATCCACACTGATGAAGATCCTCGCGGGCCATCTGGCGCCGACGCGCGGATCGATCACGATTGACGGTGAGACGGTCGTCTTCAGCGGACCGGTGGACGCCGAACACCGCGGTATCGTGCTGGTGCATCAGGAAATCTTGCTGGCATCCGACCTGACGGTTGCGCAGAATATTTATCTTGGTCGCGAGATCAAAAAGGGCCTGAGTGCGACGACAAGGCCATGAATACCGGCGCGGCGAAGGCCGTGCGCAACCTTGGCGCCAATATCGATCCGAACGTTGTCGTCGGCCGCCTTTCGATTGCCCAGCGTCAATTGGTGCAGATTGCCCGCGCGCTTCTGGTGCCGCATCGTCTGGTCATTTTCGACGAGCCGACCGCTTCGCTGACGCCGATTGAAACCGATGCGCTGCTCAAGGTGATTTCCGATATCCGCAAATCGGGCGCGGCAGTCCTTTACATTTCCCACCGCCTGCCGGAAGTGAAGGCGCTGGCTGACCGTGTCACCGTGCTGCGCGACGGCAAGCTGGTTACCACCCGCGGGGCAGCCGACCTCGAACCGCTCGACATGGCGCAATTGATGGTGGGCCGCGACGTATCCAAGCTCTATCCCGATCACGTTGCACCCGAGGGCGAGGACTATGTGCTCGAAGTCGAAAACATGGATGTGCCCGGTTATGCCCGCAATGTCTCGTTCAAGCTGAAGCGTGGCGAAATCCTCGGCTTCGCCGGCCTTGTCGGCGCCGGGCGCACCGAGTTGATGGAGGGCATCGTCGGCCTGCGCCCCTCCAAGGGTACGATCCGCCTGAACGGAAAGCCGGTTTCCTTGGCCAATGCCAAGCAGAGCATGAAGGCGGGCATCGTCTATCTTTCCGAAGATCGCAAGGGCAAGGGCCTGCTGCTGCAGGAGCCGCTCGGCGTGAACCTGACGCTCGCCGGCCTGAAGAATTTCGTGCGCGGCGTGATTCTTGACCGCAAGGCGGAACGCGCCGCTCTCGATCAGGCGATTGCCGAATTCGACATTCGCACCCGCAACAAGGACCTGCTGGCCGGCCAGCTTTCCGGCGGCAACCAGCAAAAGCTGCTCATCGCCAAGATGATGATGCTGAAGCCCGACGTCGTCATCATCGACGAGCCGACGCGCGGCATCGACATCGGCACCAAGAAGCAGATCTATACGTTCATCGCCGACCTCGCCCGGCAGGGCAAGTCGGTGATCGTCGTCTCATCCGAAATGCCCGAGCTGATCGGCGTCTCGGACCGCATCGTGGTGATGCGCGAGGGGGTGATCGCCGATGAGGTGAGCGGCGAACATATGAACGAGCGAGAGATTGTCGTGCTTGCGACGGGCGTAAAAACTTATGAGGCGGCTTGAGACATGACTGACACGACGACCACCGCCGCCCCGCAAAAGCGCAGCCTCTTGCAGGATGTCGACCTGCGCGCCATCGCACCCTTCATCGCGCTGGCGCTGCTTCTGGTGCTGGGCTCGTTTGCCCATGACAATTTCCTGACGGCCAACAATCTGCTGAACGTCATGACGCGCTCGGCTTATATCGCGATCATCGCAATTGGCGCGACCTTTGTCATCACCGCCGGCGGCCTTGATCTCTCTGTCGGCGCCATGACAGCCTTCATCGCCTCGCTCGCCATCATGTTCATGAATGCGGGCGGCATCGCCAATCCGTTGACGATGGTAATGGCTGCCATGGCGCTGATGCTGGCAATCGGCATGGTCTGTGGGCTGACCAACGGACTGGTCATCACCTTGGGCAAGATCGAACCCTTCATCGCCACGCTCGGCATGATGGGCATCTATCGTGGCCTGACCACTTGGCTTTCGCAAGGCGGCGCGATCACGCTGGGCAATCCAGACGTGCAGGCGACCTATCGCCCGGTCTATTTCGGCAATCTTTTCGGCATTCCTTACCCCGTGCTTGCAATCTTCATCACGGCCGCAATCGCGGCGTTCATCCTTTACCGCACCTCGTTTGGCCGCCATGTGATCGCGGTCGGCTCCAATGAAGACGTCGCGCGCTATTCGGGCATTTCGGTCGCGCGCGTGCGCACCATGACCTATGTGATCCAGGGGCTATGCGTGGCGGGCGCCTGCCTCATCTATATTCCGCGCCTTTCTTCCACCACGGCCACGACAGGCACGATGTGGGAACTGAACGCCATCACGGCCGTCGTGGTCGGTGGCACCGCCTTGCGCGGCGGCGTCGGGCGCGTCTGGGGCACGGTCGCCGGCGCCTTCATCCTGGAAATCATCGGCAACATCATGCTGCTGACGACTTATGTCAGTGAGTATCTGCTCGGCGCGATCCAGGGAGCAATCGTCATTATCGCAATGTTGGTGCAGCGTTCGCTGACGCGAAGATCGTGAAGGAAATCTGACTGCGGGTCGCCCGGTCGATTCAAGACAGGCCTGCAACTTTGGGAGAGCGAAAAATGCGTAAAATTCTACTGGGACTGGCGAGCGTTGCGCTCGCCGCTAGCATGGGCACAGCCCTGGCGCAAGACAAGAAGACCATCGGCGTCTCGATCCCCGCCGCTGACCATGGCTGGACCGCCGGCGTGGTGTTTCATGCCGAACGCGTCGCCAAGAAGCTGATGGAGGAATATCCGAACCTGAACGTCGTGGTGAAGACTTCGCCCGATCCGGCATCGCAAGCCAACGCCGTGCAGGACCTCGAAACGCAGGGCATCGACGCGCTCGTCATCCTGCCCACCGATCCCGATCCGCTGGTCAGCGCGATCAAGGAAGTCAAGGGTAAGGGCAAGTTCGTCGCGCTCGTCGACCGTGCGCCCTCCACCAATGACGATTCGGTCCGCGACCTCTACGTCGCCGGCAACAACCCGGCGCTCGGCGAAGTTGCCGGCAAGTACATTGCCGCCACCACACCGAACGCGGAAGTCGTCATTGTGCGCGGCATGCCGATCCCGATCGACCAGCAGCGCCAGGATGGTTTTGACAAGGGCATCGCCGGCACGGGCATCAAGGTTCTCGACCGCCAGTTCGGCAACTGGAACCGCGACGATGCCTTCAAGGTCATGCAGGACTACCTGACCAAATATCCGAAGATCGACGTGGTCTGGGCGCAGGACGACGACATGGTCGTCGGCATCCTCGAAGCCATCGAGCAGGCCAAGCGCACCGACATCCAGTATGTCGTCGGCGGCGCCGGCTCGAAGGACATGGTCAAGAAGGTCATGGACGGCGACAATATGGTCCCGGTCGACGTTCTCTATCCGCCGGCAATGGTTGGCACCGCAATGGAACTGACGGCAGCGCATTTGTTCGACCAGGTTCCGGTTCACGGCACCTACATCCTCGACGCAACGCTGGTGACCAAGGACAACGCCGTCGACTACCACTTCCCGGATTCGCCGTTCTGATCGACGGTTTCAGGATATGACTTGTGCGACGGGGAGGCCTAGCCTCCCCGTTTGTTTTTTGCCGATGTACTTGTTCCATACTTATGATTACGCGTCACATCGATTGTAACAGCCATTTAGTAAGCGTCCCCAACCTGGTACGAAGCAACGAGCCTTTCGACAGGTAACGGCCCTTCCTCGAGAAGCGAGTCGATCAAGTCGACCTCTTCGCCGCCGACGACAACGCGCAGTTTATCGAGCGCCTGCTTGTCGATTACCAACTTGCTGGCGGTTTCGGCGACGGAGAAATCGTCGGCATGATCGGTGTTGTCGATGTGCAGCGCAGCGCCGGCAAAGATCGCCATGAAGGCATTGAGCAGCGGCGAGGCCTTGATCGGCCGATTGAGAACGACCGCAAACTTGACCTCGTCCACCTGCCGCTTCTGCTGCTCCGAGATCGGCACCGTGGCCCAGAGGAGCGCCATCGGCATGCTGCCCCGCCCCCCAGCGCGCAGATCTGTTTGGCGAGCGCGTTGCCATCGGTGCCGCTGAGGTCCATGTCCAGCAGCACGACGTCGAAGTCCTCGCTCGCAAGCCTCATCAGTGCATCGGCAGCCGAGCTGCTCAAGGTCGGCACCATGCTCGAGGACTGCGCATGCTGGGCGATGATCCGCTGGTTGGTCGCGTTGTCGTCGACGACCAGCAGGCGCTTGCCTGCGAGTTCGGGCGCCGGCGGCGGGTGCGCCGCCTCTCCAGACGCAACAAGCGGGGTGGTGAGCGTGAAGGTGAAAATGGTTCCCTCGCCCTCGGCGCTGTCGACCCAAACGTCGCCCCCCATCAGCTCGATCAGGCGTTTGCTGATGGCAAGGCCGAGGCCGGTGCCGCCATAGCGACGGGTCGTCGAAGCAGCGACCTGGCTGAACGACTTGAACAGCCGGTCCATCCGATCTCTCGGGATGCCGATGCCGGTGTCACTGACGGCAGGTTCATCATGCCGATGATGCCGTTCATCGGCGTGCGGATTTCGTGGCTCATCGTGGCAAGGAAGGTCTCTTTGCCTCATTAGTCGCTTCCGCGGCCTCTTTGGCGTGCTGCGACAGCGAGAGCTTCAGCGTCTCCGTATAGAGTTGGACGTTGTGCAGCGCCGCGCCGGCATTGGCCGCGATGGTCGAGAGCAGGCGCACAGAGTGGTTGTTGGACCACCCCTCCTGCGTCGTGCTCTGCACGCTGATGACACCCATCGTGCCCTGCGTGATCTTGATCAGCACGCCGAGGTACGACAGCGCGTCCTTGCCGATATTGGTGGCGCCGATCGCGATCGTGCGCTCATCGACATCCTCGTTGATGAGCACTGGCTCGCCCGTCCGGATGATCTTGCCGGTCAGGCCCTCGCTTAGCTTCAGAGGAGGCAACACGTCGCCATACTGGTACGGAAATTCGATGATCCCGGTTTCGGTATTGAGCAGCGCAACGTACACGATGTCGGCCTTGAAGATGTCGCGCATCTGGTCGCCGATCAGCCGGATCATGCTGTTGAAATCGGCCTCGGCAATCAGCGCCTCACTGACCTTGCTAATGGCGCCGAACTCTGCAGCGCGCTGCTCACTCTCCCTGAGCAGTCGTTGCGTCTCGTCGAACAGGCGGGCGTTGGCGATGGCAACGCCCGTGCTGGTCGAAAGCTCCTGCAGCAATCGCACATGCGTTTCGTTGAAGGCATTAGGCTGGTAGCTCTGCACGCTGACGACGCCCAGTACCTTGCCGCCCGCGACAATCGGGACACCGAGATATGTCTCGGTCTTGTCGCCTCGGAATAGGAGCGCAGCAGGAGCGACTGGCCCGAGAGGATCACCCGCGAGGTGAGGCCCTCGCCCAGCGCAAAGGGTTCAGGCTCATGGTAGCCACGGTAGAAGGCGCAAGGGACAATGATCAGGCCAGACTCGTCATCGATCAGTAGGATCTCAACCGCCTGGCCGGCAAAGATTTCCCGCACCTTGTCGCCGACGATGCGGGTCACGGTCTTCACGTTCAGCGTCTTGGTCATAGCCTCGCCGACGCTGCCCAGAATGGCGATCTCCTTGACCCGCTGATCGCCCTCCTGCGCGGTTCGTGCGAAGGTACGCGCCAGCAATGGGGCCGTCCCCAACCTGTTCGTCCGCGTCCGCCACATCGCCACGCGCTATGACTGCCAGGCTTCAGCATACCTGGCTCTTGCAAAACTCGGCGCCGTCCGCTTGTCGCTTCGCCTTTATGAGTGCGAAACCTAGTCTTTCGTATAGTCAGGCCCAAAACGTGTCGGCAGACCGTCGGCGAGTTTCAACCAAGGCAGCTTCTCCTCAAAAGCGACATGCAGCGTAGGTGCAAATTTTTCCGGCTCCTCCATCGCTGCGGCAAAAAAATGCATGACATCAGACATGTTCTTTGAGCGGAAGGACAGCGGCGTACCACAGTGATCGCAAAATGTTCTTTCCACGCCGGGAGAAGAGTTGAACACCTTCGGTGGCTTGCCCAGCCATCGCCATTGGCCGTCCAAGACGCCAATGTAGGTGGTCATCGGCGCAGAACATTGCCGCCGACAACTTTCACAATGACAGACCACGCAGGACTGTGCCGGGTCATCGACTTCAAAAGCAACGGCGCCACATAAGCAATGACCACGCATGCAAATTCTCCTGGAGTCAACAAGGACAGCTTCATGCCGGGGCACGAGAGAGTCGCCATTAAATGCGCCGAACAGGCGCCCAATTCCGACATTCGGCGCTAGCCATTGTGCTCGCGTGCGCGGGGCGTTACCCAACCAGCAGCCGGCTGACGACGGTCGCTATCAGCGCACGGCCGCACGCGGTCCTGTCGGCATCGATGATCATCAGGGCCGCGCGTGGATCCGTTGCCGAAGGCTGAGTGCCCGCGGCTGAAGGCTGGACCATGCCATGCCGGGTCATGGTGCATTCTCCCGGTTCGGTGCCGATGTGTCCGGCGGTCGGCGCGGCCCAATTCCGAGGCGGCTCGCTCGTTCCTGTTAGAGTGGCCAGTTCACATGCAGGATCATCCGGCGCTCGCTAAGGGCGGCATATGGGCTGCACTGCTTCAGCGCCATCGCGAAATCCTGTGCCAGCGCGTTGCTGGTATCGGAAAACGGAGCGAAGCTCTGAATGGTCACATCATTCACGTCGCCGTGGTCATCGATACTCACAGCGAGGTCCACTTCCAGTTTGATTCCGCGCAGCGCCGTCGGCGTCGTCCAGCAAGTGACGGCCCGTTCGACAAGGACATCTTCGAACTTCCGATCGCCGGCGTAGGCTTCGGTTGCGGCGGCGCGTTTCTCATGGGTGAGACACCAGATGGAACCCCGACCAATTGGCGAGCAGCCACCGAAGAGAGTTCCTTGTTCGGATGAGTTCCGCTCATCCACGCGAAGTGTGCGCTTTGGTTCCGTTACCTCGATCCGATCTCCGATGCGTCTGACTTCAAAGGTAAGGGCCTCGCCGCCTTCCGCTTTCGGAACGCTAAGGATCACCCCCTGTCCGGGGAGCAGTGTCGAGATGAAGCGGACTGGGGTCGTGTCTGGGCCAGAGGCCAGGGTGGCAACAAGACTGTAGCCATCGCGCTCGACCGTGTAGTAAGCACTCCCTGAGACGCTACCCAGATCGATGTTTACGCCTTCGATCGGCTGAAGGTCGGCGGCGAGAGCGCCACCGGTGAAGAAAGCGGTCGTGCCGATGACCGCGCCGGAAAACCAATGCATGGCGGATCTCCCGTTCAGGTCTCGCAAAAGCGCGTCTGTGGCTTGATGCTGGAACGCGCGGTCCGAACCCGACCGGCCGCGTCGTCCGCAATGACATCATAGGCGAAATGGTCACGCGGAAGTGCCTCGCCATGGTCGAGCCATCGAACACCGCACCCGACGCGCCTTAGGCCGAGATCCTGGAGCTGCACCGCCGAAAGGGCGTCAAGAAGTGCGCGGGTCGCGCGCCTATGGCGCCATTTCGTCCACCGGCAGACCAGCATGGACGCCCATGTCGGCGGCCGGCCGGCTGGAACGCGCACATGGCTTGCAACGTCGGCCTTATCATCCAACTCATTCGCGAACAGCGTCATCGCACCTGCTCCCGTTCTGATTGAATTCTTGCGGAAGCATTGCAGGCGGTCGGGACGAAGTCGGGATCGACCGATGAAACTTCGCTGAAATTTCGCCGGGTGCCTGTGGCGGAAGATCGAGGGAGCGATCGTAGAAGTGCGTCCGCTTGTTCGCTAGGATAGAGTCCGAAACGACTGTCCAAGGCTGCGGTGTTGTTCATGTCGGTGTTCGAATTCGAAGGTCACACGCTCGATCTCAAGCAGGGTAGACTGCGCAACGGCGCGAATGATGTAACGCTGCGGCCCAAATCGCTCGCCCTGCTCACCTATTTTGTCACGAACCCCGGCCGCGTCATCAGCAAGGACGAACTGATCGCGGCGGTATGGCCGAATGTCGTCGTATCGGACGATTCCCTCAGCCAGTGCCTGAAGGACATCCGCGGTACGCTCGGTCCCGGGGCGGAAGGGCTCATCCGGACGGTGCCGCGCCGCGGCTACCTTCTGGATGAAGCGAAACTGTCCGTTTGCGCCGACGACCGCGGCGCAGTGCAGCCGGCAAGGACTGCGCACAAGCCCTCGCTGGCCGTTCTGCCCTTCACAAACATGAGCGGGGACCCGGAGCAGGAGTTTTTCGCTGACGGCATGACCGCGGACCTCATCACCGACCTGTCGAAGGCATCGGGCCTGTCCGTCATCGCCCGCAATTCAGTGTTCACGTATAAAGGACGAGCGGTGGACATTTCCGACGTCGCAACCCGGTTCGGCGTCTCCCATATCGTGGAAGGAAGCGTGCGCAAGTCAGGCCAGCGCGTAAGGATCAATGCGCAGCTCGTCGCCGCGCAGGGCGGCACGCCTGTCTGGGCCGAGCGCTATGACCGCGACCTGTCCGACATCTTTTCCGTGCAGGACGACATCACCCACAGCATCGTCGACGCGCTGAAGGTGCATCTACTGGCGCAGGAAAGCGAGGCTATCCGCAAGATCAGCACGACGAGCAGCGCCGCCTACGAATTCTATCTACGGGGACGGCACTATCTGAGCCTCTATTCTCTGAAGGCCTATGATGCCGCCCATCGCCTGTTCATCAAAGCGATCGAACTCGATCCCGGCTACGCGCGCGCCTATGCGGGGGCATCGGATTGCTGCGCGTTTCGCTGCATGTGGAATGCCGACGTTTCCATAGAAAAGGCGCTCGAGCTGAGCGCGCAGGCGACCGATCTCGATCCGCAACTGCCCGAGGCGCATGCCGCGCGTGGCTGGGCGCTGGCGGTTGCGGCGCGTTACCAGGAGGCCATCGGATCGTTCAAACGAGCGATCGCGCTCGATCCCATGTCTTTCGAGGCGCACCACCTTTGTGGCCATACGTTTGCGTTGCAGGGACGCTACGCCGATGCGGTTCGTCATTTCGAGCGCGCAATCGCGATCGCGCCGGACGATTTCCAGCCCTATGGACTTCTGAGCCATCAATATTGGGCACTTGGAAGACAAGCCGACTCCGTGGCAATGGAGCGCCTTTGCCTCGATCGGGTTGAACGGGAACTCGAACTCCGCCCCGACAATCAGCGCGCCCTCTGCTTTGGTGCCTTCTCCCTGGCGATCCTTGGCGACGGAGCACGCGCACGCGAGTGGGCCGAACGTGCCCTGTGGCTGGATGCTGACGACACGCAGGTTCTCTACAATGTTGCATCAGTCTGTGCCCTGTTGGGGGACCAAGCCAGGGCGCTTGAACTTTTGGAGCGTTGCCTTCCCGGCAAGCATCCTCAGATGCTTGTGTGGGTAAGGCACGACCGGGATTTTGCAGCGTTGCACGACAACCCGCGTTTTCTTGCATTGGTCGGGCCGTCCAAATAGGCGAGCGCCCCGACCACATTCAAAACGGCGGACGAACGTCAAAGGGCTCTTCTCAGCGCGCTGAGCGCAACACTGATCTTACAGCCTGCGATCAGAGCAATGCGATGTTTGGGGCCGAAAGCGTACCGGCGGCTTCTGGCTTCACAACAAAAATTGCAGACGTTCAACTTGCTGGATTGAGGACGTGAACCGACCCGTCCGGGTTTGCTCATGCAGTGACGCGACTTGACGCAAGCCAGATTTTCGTAAGCGAAGTTGTGAACAATCGCTTAGCGAATTTCGCTGCCTCGCACCGCTGCAGCCCGGGCCCGGCATCTGTCAATGTCGGATAGAGCGAGCGATATGACGCCTTGAGGCCACGAGGTACGCCATGTGTCCCAAGCCAGCAAACGGCGCGTCGTCATCATGCCGAGGCAGACTTGCCCCTCTGCTGACGGCAATCGCCGTGTCATTGGCGACTTTCAGGAAGGGCACGACGCCCTGACTCTCGCCATTGATTGGTGCCCGTAATATCGCGCTGAGACCACGCACTGGCGCTTGCTTGCGTGTGCAACCGTCCGCATGCACCGGAAGCCAGCTCCTGGTTTGGTTTGTCCTACAGCGAGTTCGAAGCGGCAAAAATCTCGGCCGCCCTGCCCTACATACAGTCCTTTATGGAACCGCAGCGCGCGGAGGGGAGAATATGGAGCGACAGCAAACTCCGCTGAGGATAACCGCCGGTCGATTTGTGCGGACGGTCAGGATTTTCGCAAACTCGGAGGTCGGTCGGAAGGCCAAGTTGATGTTTGTCGTCCTCGCCGCTCTCCTGGCTGGAATAAGCGCCCTCAACGTCGTCAATAGCTACGTCGGCCGAAATTTCATGAGTGCGATCGCCGAACGGCGTTCAGCCGAGTTCATGCGGCAGGCCGTGTTCTACGTCGGCGTGTTCGCCGCTTCCACTCTGGTCGCCGTGTTCGCCCGATTTGCCGAGGAGCGGCTTGCCTTGCTCTGGCGGGAATTCCTGACGCGCCGGGCCGTAGGAATGTACCTGGCAGACGAAGCGTTCTATCGCCTGGACGCTTCGGGAATACTGTCGCACCCCGATCAGAGAATATCGGAGGACGTTCGCGCGTTCACGACCACCACGCTTTCCTTCATCATCATGGTGCTCAACAGCAGCCTCACCATCCTGGCCTTTGCCGGTGTGCTGTGGACGATCAGTCCGCTGCTGTTTGTCGTGGCCGTGCTCTATGCCGCATGCGGCTCCTATCTGACGATCGTGCTGGGGCGACCGCTGATCAACCTCAACTATGACCAGCTCGACAAGGAGGCCACCTTCCGCGCCGGCCTCATTCGTGTTCGGGAAAACGCCGAAGCGATCGTCGTGTCCCGAAGTGAAGGGGGGCAGGCCGCTTTTTTGATGAATCGTATCGACGATTTGATCTCCAATTTTCGGCGGATCACGGCGGTCAACCGCAATGTGGGGTTCTTCACGACCGGCTATAACTGGATGATCCAGATCATTCCCGCGCTCATCATCGCGCCGGCCTTTTTCCGAGGGGAAATCGAATTCGGCGTGATCACGCAATCGGCTTCTGCCTTCGCATTGCTGGTGGCAGCGTTTTCTTTCATCGTTACCCAGTTTCAGCAGATTTCGACTTTCGCGGCCGTGGTGACGCGCCTGAACTCTCTGCTGGAGGCGATCGAAAAGGTCAGCGCAAATGCTTTGGAAGGTGTCGAAATAGTCGAGACCGAGGGGCGTCTTGCCTACGAGCACCTGACCTTGCTTTCGACTTCCGGAACGCCGCCAGTGAAGGATTTGTCTGTTTCGGTTCCGGTCGGCCGGCGGATATTGGTCACCGGCCCCGATGAAGGTCCAGGCATGGCGCTGTTTCGGGCAACGGCCGGCATTTCCACCGCTGGCACCGGGCGCATCATCCGTCCTGGCCCGCACGAAATCAAATTCGTCCCGCAGCAAGCTTACCTGCCCCCAGGCACATTGCGGCAGATCCTGCTCGTTCCTGACAAGTCGATACCGGATGATCGGGTTTTACGGCTACTGCGCGAACTCGGGCTCGACCACCTATTAGATCTGGGGCTGGACAACGAGCAGGATTGGGAGACGTCGGTGACGACGCACGAGCGGCAGCTCTTGGCCTTGGCAAAAGCTTTTTTGGCGACTCCGCGATTTCTGTTGCTAGAAAAAATCGAAGCGGTTCTCGATACCGCACAACTTCTTCGTTTGCTGGGCAGACTTCCTCAGAGCTCGATCACCTGCGTCAACTTCGGCAAAGCGGATGGGGCTGGCGGCTTCTACGATGCCATTCTTGAGTACCGCGCTGATGGCACCTGGACCTGGCAAGAAAATTGACATTCGGCTGATGAACTGCCGATGGACATCAGGACCTCTGAGGAATTCAGGCACGCACTGTCCAGGGAAGTCCGCAACTGCCAGTTCTCGTTGCAGCCGCTTGTCGGCTCCTGGCCTCAATGGCCAGTGTCTCAGCGCCGACGCCCGCCACCACCGCCGCGGGATCCTCCGCCGCCACGCATTGCAGGTCCACCGTGGTGGCGCGGTCTGGCCATGTGATGTCCACCATGGTGGCGTGGTGGTCCAGCCATGTGACGGCCGCCGCTTTTGGGTGCGGACATGGCATAGCCGCGATGCGCGCCGTTTTTCATCGCCTGTGCACCACGATTTGAAGCCACGTTCTGCCCTTTGCGATGACCCGCATTGGCAACACCTGCCGGCTTCTTCGGCCGGTGACCGGCGTTGGACGCGACCTTCGCTTTGCCCGCGGGCCGGTTCACGTTGGCCGCCTTCTTGACATTGGGCTTGTTGGCATTCGCCCTGTTCGCGTTTGCTTTGTTGACGTTCGGTTTATTGACGTCGGCCTTTTTGACATTGGGCTTGTTTGCATTCGCCTGGGCCCGGCCAGGCTGCTTCTTCAGGCCCTCGAGCGTGCTCTTGCCGACATTCTTCGCATTGCCGGTGTTGCGGGCGACTGCCGATGGGCGCTGGTTCTTGATGCTGGCGGTCCGGTTGCGCAGGTTATTGGCGCTGTTGCGCTCAAGACCGTTTCTGATGTTCGCCTGGTTGAACTTGGCGAACTGATCGCGGTCAATGTCGATCTTTGAACGGTCGACATTCTTCCAGTCGACGTCGTTGAAATTCACCTTGCCGTTGAAGTCGCGGTTGTTGAAGCAGTGCTTGCAATCGATGTCGACGTCGTTGCCCCAGCGTCCGCTCCAAACGCCCCAGTCGTTCCAGTCGATGGCGGCTGCCCATGCCGCTCCGGTCACGGCCGCAGCGAAGAAGGGTGCAGTTGGATACCAGTAGGAGGGATAGGCTTCGGGATAATAGGTGATCGGCTCTGGCGGGTAGTCGGCCACGTAGAGCATTTCTGGCTCGTATTGCGGCACGTAGACCGTTTCGGCGCTTGCCGGCTCGATGACGACCTTGTCGTTTTCCTCCGTCACCTTGATCTTGTCGTCGGACTTGATGATGTCCTTGGCAACCGCCTGGTGGCGTAGTTGCTGGATGGCGACCAGCACATCCTTTTGCTGAGAAGTGATCGCGTTGCCCAGCTTCTCGGTCCAATCGAGATCACCGCTCATCTTCTTGACGATATCGGGATAATTGAGCAGCGAGATCACGCTGCTGTCCCAGCTTGCCTTGGGCTGCAGGCTCTTGTTCTTGGCATGTTGCTCAAGATAACGCTCGGCCTCGACGATCTGAAGCGGATAGAGCGCCGCCTGCGAGATCGCCGCGATCAGTTCATCGGGATAGAGTGCGATCGGAGCAACCAGCACCTCCAGCTCGTGTTCGCTGAGCGGAGCCGTCGCAGAAACGCCCGCTGTCGGGGCGTTCGCAGCCTGCGTCTGATCCTGCGCATAAGTTGCAGAAAACGTTGTAACACTAGCGGCAAGACCTAAGAAGGCAGCCGCCAAACCCAAGCCCCAGCGTGTCATGGCGACCTCGCTTCTGGCATGTAGCGTACTGAGTGTCATATCGATACGAGGTGCAATTAGTGCAGCGCAGAACGAAGACAATCAGGACGTGCCATCACAAATGGCGTTGTTTGATCCCGGGAGGCTGATGCCGATGTTCACCTGCGGGCTCGAGGCGAATTTTGCCACTCGCGGCGCGCCGGTTTGACGAGGTGGTATGCTGGGCTCAGCTTGCCAGCACCCCGTCGCCAACGTGGTCGACTTCGACATTTTCAAAATGAGGGGGGCAACCATCAGCAGAGTTGTCTCATGCTCGATCTGGATAACTATTCGCTTCCAGCGATACTTCTGGTTGGTCTCGCCGCCATTTGGGCTGCAATCGAAATCGGTTTTGCGGGTCAGCGCACGGTCACGTAGGTGTCCTTCGCGATCGAGAAAAAAGCGAATTGCCCATATCTGTTTCTGCGTGAGTGGTCGCTTCGTCCCTACCGTCTTTCCGGCATTCCACGCTGCGCGACCTTGTATAGCTGGATCAAATCGAGAGTAACCCATCGTGTTTCTCCTCGGCCCTGATTGGCCAGTCGAGAAACGAAAAACGTCAAGGTAGAACGGGCCGAGAACGGAAGGGCAGCTTACGGGATCATGTTGTCGAGAAGCGGCCATTCCGTCGTCGCCCTCAAGTAAGCCGTTCCGGCTGGCCGTGCCAGTTCCAGAGGGGATGCAGTCGTCGATGAGGACGGGCGCGACATCGATGAGGACCTCGGCCACGAGCCCAAATTCGAGCCGACGGGAAGTCGCGGCATTCAGCGGGATGTGACGAAGCGTTCCAGTTTGCCCAGGGTTTGCAGTCCCAGTTCCACGGCACCGAAGCCCTTCGCCTCCTGAAACTCGGCAGCCGTGTTGAGCACCATGCCCAGCGTAACCTTCGTCGCCCCATCCTGGTCCTCGAACGAGGCCCAGGCGTCGGCATGTTTCGGGCCGTTCTCGCCCCATAGCAGCGTATAGCCGAGCCTCTCCTCGGGCCGGACCTCGACATAGAGGTGGTGGTTCGGGAAGATCGTGCCATCAGGCGCGATCATGTCGAATACCCATTCGCCGCCCTTTCGCAGGTCGATCCTTTGCGTGCGGCAGGAAAACCCGTCCGGCCCCCACCACTGCGGCAGCGTCTCGGGGTTCATCCACGCGCCCCACACCATGGATCGCGGCGCCTTGATCACCCGCTGCAGCACCATGGTCCGCTCGGCAACGCCGGCGAGATTGTCCAGTCCCGCGTCGAAGCCCTGTCGGTAGCCGGCCTCCATATCCTCTGCCAGCGAGGAAAGCTGCACCGTCACGACCAGCCTGCTGCGCTCGTCCGTGCCTGAGAACTCAGCCGTCACCAGCGCCGCCGATTGCGTCACGCCCCCAGACGAGATCACCTCGTAGCTCACGCTGCGAACCGCCGGAAGCAATTCAAGCCAGCCACATTCACAGCGGATATCCGGTTGGCCTTTGACCTTGCAGAGCGAGACCTCGCGTCCACCCACCCTGGTGTCGGCCTCCAAAAACTCCACAGTGACGGAAGGCATGGGCGCGGCCCAGACCGCCCGCGCGGCCGGCGCCGTCCAGGCCTGCCACAGCACCGACAACGGCGCGGCCACGTCCCGCTTGAAGGTCAGCGTCGCGAAGCCGCCCTTCCTGTCATCGGGCGCCGCACGGGTCGGGCTGCGTGTATTGAGGTTCGAAGTCATTTCGCGCGTTCCTCCATCACGTTCATCACAAATGCGTCCAGCCGGTCGAGCCGGGCGTCCCAGATGGCCCGCTGTTCATCGAGCCATGTCCGCACCGGATCCAGGGCCTCGGGTACGATGGCGCAGGTGCGTATCCGCCCGTCCTTGGACGTGGCGATCAATCCTGTCTCCTCCAGTACGGAAAGGTGCCGCATCACCGTGGGCAGACGCAGTCCCGTGGGACCAGCCAAATCTGTCACCCGCGCGGGCCCTTCAGCGAGTCGGGTCAGGATCGACCGACGGGTCGGGTCGGCCAGAGCGTGGAAGAGCGGCGAGAGATCGGGATCATGCTTAGCCATGACGCTAACTATCGCCTGATTTTTCGCCAGCGCAAGAGAAAACTTCGTCAGGTTGCTAAGTTTTCTCTACCTAAGCTCGTCGAGCCTTTGGAGCAGTAGGTCTCTGTTACCGGGCCCGCTATGAAGGTCGTTCGCAACGATGTTCGCAGGCCGACGCCGTAATCGAAGGACCAAATCGCGCACTGCCGACACGCTAACCACCAATGCCGATGGGGGCGGCGTCGAGTTTTCCGTTGCGCTCATGGAGGGAACGCTTGTCCTCCGTCTCTAAATCGTCGCGCATCTCGACCGGGCCGGCGCTCCGGGCCCGAAGCGTACGTAGCGTACGTTAAGAGCATTCGACGTTACCCCTTTGACTTGATCCGGATTGAAGTTCGTTCTGGCCCAGAGAGAGGACCAGAACATGAAACGCAGCCGCTTCTCGGATGAGCAGATCATCGGGATTTTGAAGGAACACGAGGCCGGGGTCTCGGTCGCGGATTTGTGCCGCAAGCATGGCGTGAGCGATGCCTCGA
>NZ_JBDZDS010000003.1:0-412806 GCF_040045035.1 Mesorhizobium sp. KR1-2
GACGCCCTCGCCGACCTGCGTCGTCGAGGCCGAGATCAGCCCCTTGATCTCGCGCGCGGCCTCGGCCGAGCGCTGCGCCAGCGCCCGCACCTCCGAGGCGACCACGGCAAAGCCGCGGCCGGCGTCGCCGGCGCGCGCCGCCTCGACGCCGGCGTTGAGCGCCAGCAAATTGGTCTGGAAGGCGATCTCGTCGATCACCCCGATGATGCGGCCGATCTGTTCCGACGACTTCTCGATCGTGCCCATCGCCGCGATCGCCTGGCGCACCACCGTGCCCGAGGTCTCGGCGTCGCCCTTGGCCGCCGACACCACCGCGCGGGCGTGCACCGCCCCGTCCGCCGTCTTCTTCACCGTCGCCGTGATCTCGTCGAGCGCCGCCGCCGTCTCCTCCAGGCTCGCCGCCTGCTGCTCGGTGCGCCGCGACAAATCGTCGGCCGCGCTCGAGATCTCGCCGGTGCCGGCATGGATCGCCCGCACGCTGGTCGAGATCGACGCCAGCGTCTGCTGCAGCTTCTCCACCGCGTCGTTGAAGTCGGCGCGCAGCTTGCTCAGCTTGTCCGGGAACGGCGCGTCGATGCGGTGCAGCAGGTCGCCATGCGCCAGCTTGTCGAGGCCCTCGCCGAGCGCCGCGATCGCGACCTGGTCCTGACGGTCTTCCTCGGCCTTGGCCGCGGCCACCGCCGCCCGCTCGGCTTCGGCCGCCGCCCGGCTCGCCTCGGCTTCCGCCTCCAGCCTCAGCTTGGCGATCGCCGCCTCCTTGAACGTCGCCACCGCCGCCGCCATCTGCCCGACCTCGTCGCGCCGCCCCACAGCCGGGATCGCCACCGTATGGTCGCCAGAAGCCAGCGCCCGCATCGCCCCCGTCATCCGGCTCACCGGACGCGCAATCTGATGCGAAAGCCACCAGCCAATCAGAACCAAGATCAAAAGCGTCGCCGCCGCACCGCCAAGCTGGAGACGTTCTGCGGTATATACCGCGTCGTCCTTCATCTCGCCAATGTCGTTCAGCCAGTCGGTGATCTCGTTACGCACATCTCCGACCGTCGTGCGAACCGCCGCCTGGGTCTCGGTAGCGCGCGTGGATGAGGCCATCTCCCGTGCCCGCAGCAACATCTCGGGCCTGCTCGCCAGCTCGACCATGGAATCGCCGACCTCCTGGCGCCACGTCCCGGCAGCGACATGGAACTTCTCGATCGCCTCGATAATGTCGCTGTTGCCTTCCGCCTTGCTCTTGGCCTCGCCAATCTGCTCCTCGAACTGCCGCGTTGTGTCGCGATAGCGAGCCTCCACCTCGTCCCGCTGCGACAGCACGTAGAGGCGGGCGAGATTGAGCCGGTCAAGATGTAGCGCCTCGGCCTGGCCGACACTGATGAGCAGGCGGCTCGCCGCCTCGTAGTCCTTGCTCGCGACCTCGACGGTGGTGAGCGCGCGCATCACCAAGGCCGCTATGACGACGCTGACGAAGACGATCGCCGAGAAGCTCAGCATCAGCTTGCGCGTCATGGTGAAGCTTGAAGACCGTGGGCGCGAATCCTCGGGTGGCGTTGCGTCGAGCACGGTGGAGCTCATGGGTCGTTTCCTTGCCGTAGGGATGGGATTGGGTTGCTGCCTGCAGGCCGTAACAGCTGACGGTGTCCAGTCGCGAGACGGGAAGCCTTCAGCTTCGCGCCATGCGATGCAGGGTGGAAATTCGACGTCGCCGCCCGCAAATCCGGGCAGGCCGTGTCAATCGAAGGATTTTAGGGGAGCCTGGTTCGATTACGAGAGATTTTGACGCTACTCACGCAAGGCTTGTAATTGATGCTTGTCATATCTCTTGATCCGCGAGGCAACCCTCGTCGCAGAACCATTCCGAACCCATTTCCGATCAAACGATCGCCACCTTGGACCGTAGCCCTTAGGTATTACGCAATTGTAAACTTCGGAGGCGTTGCCCGCAGGGCGGGTTTTGCGGCGCGGTCATTCGGTTCCGCGCCAATCGAGCCTAAAACCCGGACACGGCCAACGCATTGCCTGCGAGGCACCCGCATGCCGGCGGAACTTGCGGGCACCGTCCGGCCGCGCCTCCTCGATCGCCACCGCCCGGCCTCCACCCGAGGTCCGATTGACTCAGGACGCGCTTCCCGTTAAGCAAAGTTGTACACCTAACCATACAATCAAATGGGAACGTTACCGATGGCTTCAGAGGCGGCTTCAAGCCCGCAGCGCGTCGAGGTGGAGGCCCTCCGGCAGCGCAGCTACAAGATCGTCCGGCTGCGGCACCCGGGCCGGTGGGCAGCGGGCGTTGTGGTCCTCGTGCTGCTGGGGCTTCTGGTCCGGGCCTTCGCCAACGGCCAGATCCGCTGGGGAATGGTCGGCCAGTTCCTGACTGCCGACGTGATCGTTCGCGGCTTCGGCACCACCTTGCTGATCTCGGCGCTGGCCATGCTGATCGGCCTGACGCTCGGCACGATCTTCGCGGTGATGCGCCTGTCGGCCAATCCGGTCACCCGCTTCGTGGCCTGGCTGTATGTCTGGGTCTTTCGCGGCACGCCGGTGCTGCTGCAGCTTCTCATCTGGTTCAACATCGCGCTGGTCTTTCCCCGGCTCGTCATCCCCGGGATCTACACAGGCAGGGTGGTCGACGTGGTCACCCCGTTCGTCGCCGCGCTTCTGGGCCTAGGCATCAATGAGGGCGCCTATATGACGGAGGTCGTGCGCGGCGGCATCAACTCCGTCGACCAAGGCCAGACCGAGGCCGCCAACACGCTCGGCATGTCGCGTTTCCAGACGCTGCGGCGCATCATCCTGCCCCAGGCCATGCGCCTGATCGTACCCGTCCTGGGCAACTCGGCGATCGGCATGCTGAAATTCTCGTCGCTTGCCGCCGCGATCTCCTGCACCGAAATGCTCAACGCCGCGCAGCAGGTCTATTTCGTCAACGGCGCGGTGATCGAGCTCCTGTTCGTGTGTGCCATCTGGTACCTGGGGGGAACCACCGTCCTCAGCGTCGTCCAGTACTTCATCGAAAAGCGCTACGGCAAAGGCGCGTCCCAGACCCGCTCCCGGTCGTTGTTCAAGCTACCTTTCGGCCTTGGCTCCGCCAACACGCCCGCACTGGAGAAGGCGCAATGACGAACACCATCGTCAAGGCAATCAACATCCATAAGAAGTTCGCCGGCAGCGAGGTTCTGCGAGGGGTCGACCTGGAGGTCCGCAACGGCGAGGTGCTGTGCATCCTCGGCCCTTCCGGCAGCGGCAAGAGCACCCTGCTGCGCTGCCTCAATCATCTGGAGACGGTCGACGACGGCGTGGTCTGGATCGACGGCCAGATCATCGGCTACGAGATGCGCAACGGCATCCTGAAGGAGCTGCCGCCCCGGAAGGTGCGGCGGCAGCAGCGCGAGATCGGGATGGTGTTCCAGCACTTCAACCTGTTCCCGCACATGACAGCTCTGGAAAACGTGATCGAAGGCCCGGTCATCGTGCGCAAGGAGCCGCGAGCCTCGGCTATCGCCCGGGCCGAGAAGCTGCTCGCCTCGGTCGGGCTCGGCGACCGCGGCAATGCCTATCCCGCGCAGCTCTCCGGTGGCCAGAAGCAACGTGTCGCCATTGCGCGCGCGCTGGCCATGAACCCGAAGGTGATGCTGTTCGACGAGCCGACCTCCGCGCTCGACCCGGAGCTGGTGGGCGAAGTGCTCGACGTGATGCGCGAGCTGGCCGCCTCCGGCACCACCATGATCGTCGTCACCCATGAGATCGGCTTTGCCCGCGAGGTCGCGGACCGGGTCGCGATCATGGTCGACGGCGAAATCCGCGAGATGGGGCCGCCGGCCGAAGTGCTGGCCAACCCGACCGACCCGCGCGTGCGCAGCTTCCTGGCCCGCGTGCTGGCCTAGCACCCCGATGAATTTCAACCCGCTCTCAATGTGCATGAAAGAGGAGCATGTAATGAAGTCCAACCAAACCAACCGCCGTTCGGGCCATCTCGGTTCGATCACCCGTCTGGCGGTGGCCACCGCGCTAGCGCTCGGCGTTCCCGGCAGCATCGTCGCCGCCTCCGCCGACACCGCGCCAAGTGAAGAACTGCGGCAGATGCTGCCCGAGAGCGTGCGCGACGCCGGTACGCTGAACGTCGCCATCAGCCTGGCCTACCCGCCGATGGAATATTCGGACGCCGGTTCGACCGACCTCAAGGGCGCGGACATCGACCTCGCCAAGGAAGTGGCAGCGCGCCTCGGCCTCAAGATCAATTTCCAGAACGTCGATTTCTCGCAGCTGATCACCTCGGTGACCACCGGCCGCTCGGACATGATCTGGACCGCCTTCTCGGATCTGACCACGCGCCAGGAACAGCTCGACTTCATCGACTACTTCAAGACCGGCAACAAGATCTTCGCACCCGTGGCGTACCAGGACAGCATCAAGACCGTCCAGGATCTGTGCGGCAAGACCGTCTCGGTCGCCACCGGCACCAGCTGGGTGGGCTTCATGGAGAGCCTGAGCAAGGAGACCTGCGACGCCTCCGCCCAGATGAACCTGCTGCAGATCGGCACGCTGGGCGAGCAGCTCATGCAGCTCAAGCAGGATCGTGCCCAGGCGGTGATGATGGGCTTCGAGGGCGTGCTCGACCTGCAGAAGCAGCAGCCCGACCAGTTCTACACCATCGGCGACCTGTACGATCCGGGCAACTACGGCATTGCATTCGCCAAGGAATCCACTCAGTTGCGTGAAGCGGTCAAGGCGACCCTGGATGCCATGAAGGCCGACGGCGCCTACACGGACATCCTGGATCGCTACGGCCTCAAGGGCGCAGCTGTGGAATCCTTCACTGTGAACGCAGGGAAGTGATCCCGAAGGGGGAACTTCGGTCCGATGACTGGTGAATTTGCTCTCAACCCGCACGATCCGACGCCGCTCTACGCGCAGCTCTACCGGATCTTGCGGTCGCGCATCCTCGACGGCGAATATGCCGAAGGGGATGCCATCCCGTCGGAAACGGTATTGAAGGACCAGCATCGCATCACGCGAAGCACCGTCCGCAATGCCGTGGCCCTGCTGGTCAAGGAAGGCCTTGTCCAGCAGATCCGGGGAAAGGGCACGCTGGTCACGTACACCCCCATCAATCACAGCATCTGGAACTTCGGTGGCTTCACCGACTTCTCCCGCGCGCGCGGCCAGCGACCGATCACCACGGTGCTGGCCCGTACCATCGAAGACGGCCCGAACGGGCCGATCCTGAAGCTGGTACGCGCGCGCGGGGTGGCCACCGAGGAAACCCAGACCTTCCTCAATCTGGACACGTCCTGGCTCGATCTGAAGCGGTTTCCCGGCCTGGAGAAATTCGACTTCGAGCAGCTGTCCCTCTACCAGGTCATGCGCGAGCATTACAGCGTGGTGCCGACGCGCTCCGAGCTCACTTTGTCGATCGCCCCGCAGTCGGATCTCACCAGGCAGGTGTTCGGCCCCTCCCCCGACGTGCCCGGCTTCATCTGCGCGAGCGGCGATGTCTACGACAGCAACGACGAGCTCGTGGAACGAACCTCGGTGATCTATTCGCCAACACTCGAAATGAAGGTCGGAACATCGTGGAACGGCGTCAACCCGCGCGCCACGCCACGGCCGCCCTCGGTCTAGCCCTTTTTCGCCGGCCCTCCCACCGGCATGATTTCAGCAGATAGGACAATCACTTGAATAACCGGTTCAGCGAGATCTTCGTCACTCCCAAGCCCATCCTGGGCATGTTGCACCTGACGGGCGCATCCGCTGAGGAGCGCCTCGACATCGCCCGCAAGGAGACCGAGACGCTGATCGCCAACGGCGTCGACGGCGTCATCGTGGAAAACTATTTCGGCGACAAGGACGACGTCCGCAACGTGCTGGAATGGCTGGAGACGCGCAATCCCGACGTGCTCGTGGGGCTGAACGTGCTGCGCGACCACCATCTGGCCTTCGAACTGGCGAAGCAGTTCAGGGTCGACTTCATCCAGATGGATTCGGTTGCCGGCCACCTGCCGCCCGAGGAGGACAAGGACTTCGCCGCCGAGCTGGCCGAGCTGCGCGGCCAGGTCTCGTCCGTCCTGTTCGGCGGCGTGCGGTTCAAGTACCAGCCGGTGAAATCCGGCCGCTCGGAACCGGAGGACCTGGTGATCGGCAAGTCGCGCTGCGACGCCATCGTAGTGACCAGTGACGCCACCGGCCAGGTGACCGACCTCGACAAGGTGCGCCGTTTCCGCGCCACGACCGGCAGCGACTTTCCGCTTTTGATCGGCGCCGGCCTGACCGCCGGAAACGCCCGCGAGCAGCTTCTCGAGGCAGACGGGGCGATTGTCGGCAGCTATTTCAAGGATACCTACACCGACACCGGCATCGTCGAGGGATCGCATGTCGCGGAACTGATCAAGGCGGTCGAGAGCCTGCGCGCCGAAAACGCAGCTGTCGCGCTGCGGATGGGAGCTTGAGCCATGCAGATCCAGGCAGCCAACGTGCTCGAAAGCGATTTCTCGCCCTTCGGCCGCGTCTACGACATGAAGTCGTCTCAAGCCTCGGCTGACCCGGCCACGCGCACCATCCATTCCGAGGGGCCGGGCTGGTCCGACACCTACACCGCCAACCCGCTCATCAGCTCGAACGGCAGCCTCGGCTTCACGTTGGGCAGCGCCTGCCCGTTCAGCACGGCAAAGATGGAGCGCCATCTTCTCACCGAAGAGGCGCTGTTCTGTGCCGCCGACCCGATTGTTCTGGCGGTAGCCGCACCGACCGAGGAAGACTATCCGAGCGCCGAGAACATTCGCGCCTTCGTCATCGAGCCGGGCACGGCCGTCGTCCTCAACAAGGGTACCTGGCACGACGCCTGCCATGGCGTGGACAGGGAAGCCCGCTATTATTGGATGGCGACCTGCGGCCTTGGCGCTTCCCCCTGGGTCGAGGTCAAGAACGGTCCCGTGCTCGTGACCGCACCGGAGGCGGCGAATGGCTGACGCGGAACGGAGCCTGACGGCGTTCTTCATCGGCGACGTTGCGCTCGATGACTATTACACGGCCGAGCGCTGGCCCGGCCTCGCCGACAAGGCCTATATCCGCGAGAACAAGAGCTATGTCGGCGGCATGATCGCCAACGCAGCGAGCGTGCATGCAGGCCTGGGCGGGCCGACCGAGTTCATCTCGCTGCTCAACCACAGCCCGCTGTCGCGCCGGCTCTGCGACGAGCTCAACCGGGTCGGCGTGGCCACCACCCACATGCTGCACGACGCCGACGTACCCAACTCGCACAACATGATCTTCCTCGTCGGCGGCGAGCATGTCGTGCTGATCGGCGATACCGGCGAGCCGCCGATGGTACTGCCCGCGCCGGCACTCGAGGCGCTGCGCAAGCCCGGCTATCTCTACATCACCACCGCTCGCGCCAAGCGCCTGCGCGGCGACGGCCTTGCCGGCGCGGAGCTGCTCGCCGACCTGCGCGCCCATGGCCGGAAGCTGGTGTTCGACCTCGATGTCCACGGCTTCCAGCCTGTCGACCTCGAATATCTGGAGGGCGCGGACATCCTCATCATGAACGAGATCGGCTTCGGCCTCTCCTTCGGTACGCCGGATCTTGCCGCGATCAATGCCTGGATGCGCGAGCACGGGGTCCGCATCGTCATCCGCACCCTCGCCGCCTCCGGGGCCGAGGCCTATGACGGCACCGGCATGATCAAGGTGCCCGGCTACGAGGTGCCGGTGGTGGACGTGACCGGCGCCGGCGATACGTTCGGCGGCGCCCTCGTCTACGCGATCGGCCGCAGCCAGGACCTCCAATCGGCGATGGAATTCGCGATCGCCGCAGCCTCGCGGGCCGTCACCATCGAAGGCCCGCAGGGCGGCGTCGCCACTGCCGAGGTCGTCGAGCAGTTCCGCAAAGACCACGCCGCATCCCGGCGCGGCTAGAGTTTTTCGGCAGCAGGACCGTTCGCGGAACGGTTCGGCTGCCTGCTTCTGCAGTCCGAAACAGCCCGGATTGCGATCTAGCCCCGATGCTGGCAAGCTTGCTGCACACGTTGCCGACACCGCACCTTCATGGGGCTGGGCGATCATGTCCGGGACAGTGCAGGACCATCACGTGGTGATCGTGGGCGCCGGATTCGGCGGCCTCGAGACCGTTCGGGGGTTGAAGGGTGCGCCGGTGCGCATCACCCTGATCGACCGCCGCAACCACCACCTCTTCCAGCCCCTGCTCTACCAGGTCGCGACGGCCTCGCTCGCCACGTCGGAAATCGCCTGGCCGATCCGGCATCTGGTCAGCGACCGCCCCGAGGTCACGACGCTTCTGGCCGAGGTGGTCGCGGTCGACACCGCCCGGCGCCGCGTGCTGCTCGGCGACGGCAGCGAGGTCGACTACGACACGCTCGTGCTGGCAACCGGCGCGCGCCACGCCTATTTCGGCCACGACGAGTGGGAGCCCTTCGCGCCCGGGCTGAAATCGCTGGAGGACGCCACGCGGCTGCGCCGGCACATCCTGCTGGCCTTCGAGCGGGCCGAACGCGAGCCGGATCCGCTCCGCCGCGCCGCGCTGCTGACATTCGTCATCATCGGCGGTGGCCCGACCGGCGTGGAGTTGGCCGGCACCATCGCCGAACTGGCGCGTGTGACGCTCTGGCGCGACTACCGCAACATCGACACCCGCATGGCCCGGACCATCCTGATCGAGGCGGGCCCGCGCATCCTGCCCAGCTTTCCGCCGGATCTATCGGCCTATGCGGATCAGGCGCTGCAGTCGCTCGGGGTCGAGGTGCATCTCGGGCATGCGGTGAGCGCCTGCAACGGGAAAGGCGTCGTCTACGGCGACCGTTATCTGCCGGCCGCCACCGTGATCTGGGCGGCCGGGGTCGCCGCCTCGCCGGCCGCGGAATGGCTCGGCGCGCCCGCCGACCGCGCCGGCCGCGTTGAGGTTGAGCCTGACCTCACAGTGCCGAACCATCCGGAAATCTTCGTCATCGGCGACACCGCCGCGGTTACCGCTCCCGACGGCCTGCCGGTCCCGGGCATCGCGCCGGCGGCAAAGCAGCAGGGCCGTTACGTCGCGGAGGTCATCAAGGCCCGGCTCAAGGGCGAACCGGCCCCCCGGCCCTTCCGCTACAGCCACGCCGGCAGCCTGGCTACGATCGGCAAGCGGCTCGCCGTCATCGATTTCGGCTGGATCAAGCTGCGCGGCGCGCTTGCCTGGTGGATCTGGGGCATCGCCCACATCTTCTTCCTGATCGGCGTCAGGAACCGCCTCAGCGTGGCGCTTAGCTGGCTGTGGATCCACACCACCGGGCAGCGCAGCGCGCTGCTGATCACGCAAGGCCGCCAGCCGGGCTCATCCGAGGCTGAAGCGCGCGACCGCCCTGACCGCGCTGCGTGAGCGGCCGAAAGCGGTCAGAGCATCGGCAGGCTTCCCGGCCAGCGCCGGCGCGGAAACGCGCTGTCGATGCGGGCAATCTCGTCGTCGCTCAGGCGCAAATCCCCGGCGGCGGCGTTCTCGACCGCATGATCGACGCTCGAAGCCTTCGGAATGACGAATATCCATGGCTCCCGTGCCAGGAAGGCGAGCACCACCTGCTTGGACGTGGCGCCATGCGCGGCGCCGATTTCGGCAAGCAGTCGGCCCCCGGCCGATGCTTCATGGGGAAACGCCCCCTGGCCGAAGGGGCTGTAGGCGACAACGGCCACGCCATGCGTTTGGCACCATTGCAGCACGCCGTGCTCGATGGCGCGTTCCTGGAGGTAGTAGAACACCTGGTTGCAGGCGATCTTGCCGGGCCCGGCCACGCTCAACGCCTCCTCCAGATCCTCCACGTCGAAATTGCTCACCCCCCAGGAGAGGATCTTTCCCGCCTGCCGCAGGTCCTCGAAGGCTCCGAACGTCTCGTCGAGCGGATAGATGCCGCGCCAGTGCAGCAGATAGCAGTCGAGCCGGTCCGTCCCGAGACGCTTCAGCGACTTCTCGCAGGCCGCGATGGTGCCCGCGCGCGATGCATTGCTTGGCAGCACCTTGGAAACGATGAAGGCCTCGTCGCGCCGTCCCGCGACCGCCTCGGCGACGACAAGCTCGGCATCGCCGTACAATTCGGCAGTGTCGATATGCGTCATGCCCAGCTCCAGCCCCCGGCGCAACGTATTCACCGCCGAGGCCCGATTCGCCTCGTCGAGGCGCCATGTTCCCTGCCCGATCCTGGAAACCTCGCGGCCGGTCGGCCCGAACTGATGTCGTTGCATGGCGCTGCTCCGGTCCCTTGCCTGCGCGGCGGCACATGGAAAGTCCGCGCCCGGCCCTTTGTTTCACCGATCGCGCTTCCATGTACAAGCCGGGACCTTCCGCAAGGTGACAATCATATTCCTGCGCTGGCCCATTCCCAACGCCGCAATGCGCGTAGAAAAGACACGGCCCGCCTCCGGCAGCCGTCGAAACGACCGAAAATTTCGCAAAAGAGCCGCGTGGAGTGCAAAAATGCTTCGCGAGAGGCGCTTTGTACCTTCTGCGGCTTGGCTTTGGGCAGTCACCTATGGCAAATGCAGGGCGCGCGCTCTGCGCGCCCGAACCTTTGGATCTCAAAAGAAGGAACTATGATGTCCGCAGACAGTCTTCTCGATAACGCACTGGTCCGTCTCGACGAGGCCGCCGCACACCTGAACATCGACGCCGATGTCATCGAGAAACTGAAATTCCCGCGAGAGACTACCAAAGTTCGCCTGATGATCCGCATGGACGACGGATCTCGAAAATCGTTCCTGGCATGGCGATGCCGATATGACGACACTCGCGGGCCGACCAAGGGCGGCATCCGCTTCCATCCGGACTCTACGGCCGACGAGGTCGAAACCCTCGCATTCTGGATGACCTTCAAATGCGCCGTGATGAACCTGCCCTATGGCGGCGGCAAGGGCGCCGTGCAGGTCGATCCGCGCAAGCTCTCCAAGGCCGAGCTGGAGCGCCTGTCGCGCGCCTACATCCAGGCCTTCTCCCGCATCATCGGCCCCGACCGCGACATCCCCGCGCCGGACGTCTACACCAACTCCATGATCATGGGCTGGATGGCCGACGAGTATTCGCAGATCGTCGGCTCGGCCGAACCGGCCGTCATCACCGGCAAGCCGATCGCGCTCGGCGGCTCGCTGGGTCGCGGCGACGCCACGGCCCGCGGCGGCTACTATCTGGTGCGCCACCTGGCCAAGGACCTCGGCCTGGCCGCCAGCTTGCGCGTCGCCGTCCAGGGCTTCGGCAATGCCGGCCAGCACATCGCCCGCCTGCTCGCCTCCGACGGCCACAAGATCGTTGCCGTGTCGGACTCCGAGGGCGCGGTCTTCGCGGCTGACGGTCTGAACCTCGACGCGCTGTTCGCGGCCAAGAACGAAGGTCGCTCCGTCGTCTCGACGGCCGGCAAGAACGGCCACCAGGCGATCTCGGCGGAAGATCTCGTGGGCGTCGACTGTGAATTGATGGTTCCGGCCGCGCTGGAAAACATGATCCACGAAGGCAATGCCGCCAACGTCAAGGCCAAGCTCGTGCTGGAGCTCGCCAACGGCCCGGTGACGCCGGAAGCCGACGAGGTCCTGGCCAAGAACGGCGTGATCGTGCTGCCCGACATCCTGGCCAATGCCGGCGGCGTCACCGTGTCCTACTTCGAGTGGGTGCAGAACCGTCAGGGCTACTACTGGACGGTCGAGGAAATCCACGTCCGCCTGCGCACCATCATGGAGCGCGAAGGCCAGGCGATCTGGGACATTTCCCGCTCGAAGGACGTCACCATGCGCACGGCGGCCTATGTGCATGCGCTGAGCCGTCTGGCCGAGGCCATCGAGGCCCATGGCACGCAAAACTTCTTCATCAGCTGATCTGTACTTACAACAAGTCCCTCCCCGTCTCGCGACGGGGAGGGACGCTGCGTTCAAGCCCGCGCCGCTTCGCCGCTTTCCTTCATCAGCCTGTCCAGGTGCATGCGGATATGCGCCGCCTCCGCCGGCGTATTCGCCAACGCGATCGCGTGGTCGAAGGCGCAGCGTGCATCGGCCGAGCGCCCAAGCTGCATGAGCAGATAGCCCTTCAGCCCGAAGAAATAGAAATAGCCCGACAGGCGTTCCTCCAGCGGCTCGACCATGGCGAGCGCCGCCTCGGGTCCGCGCACCTTGGCGACCGCGACCGCGCGGTTCAGCGTCACCACCGGCGACGGCTCCTGCCGCTCCAGCATGGCATAGAGCAGCTCTATCTCGGCCCAGTCCGTGTCTTCCGGCTTGCCCACACGCGCATGGAGAGCCGCGATCGCCGCCTGAATGAGATACGGCCCCGGCTGGCGATGGCGCATGGCCTTGTCGATCAGCGCCAGCCCCTCGGCGATCATGGCGCCGTTCCACAGGCCGCGGTCCTGGTCCTCCAGCAGGATGATCGAACCGTCGGCGGCAAAGCGCGCGGCGGTGCGTGAATGCTGCAGCAGAAGCAGCGCCGTCAGTCCCATGATCTCCGGCTCGGTCGGGAAAAGCCTGAGCAGCAGACGCGCGAGCCGGATCGCCTCGTCGCAAAGCGGCGCGCGGCGGTCCGCCTCCTCCACACCGGCCGAGTAGCCCTCGTTGAAGATCAGGTAGATCATGGCCGCGACGGCCGCCAGCCGCTCGGAGCGCTCCACCGCACCCGGCGCCTCGTAAGGCACGTCGGCGCGCGCGATGCGCGCCTTGGCCCGCGTGATGCGCTGCTCCATCGCCGCCTCGCTGACGAGGAAAGCGCGCGCGATCTGCTTGACGCTCAGTCCCGAGACGATGCGCAGCGCCAGCGCCACCTGCTGCGTGGCCGGCAGATCCGGGTGGCAGCAGATGAACATCAGCCGCAAGATATCGTCGCGATAGTGGGCCCCGTCGAGCCGCTCCACCATCGGCGTCTCGACATCGTCGAGGTCGGACACCGTCTCTTCGGGCGGCATCGGCGTCTGCTTGGCCCGCCGCCGCACCGCGTCGATGCCGCTGTTGCGGCCGACGAAGATCAGCCAGGCGGCCGGATTTCGCGGCGGGCCGTTCACCGGCCAGTTCTTCAGCGCCCGCAGGCACGCCTCCTGGAACGCTTCCTCCGCCGCGTCGAGATCGCGGAAATAGCGGAGAAGCGCGCCGACCACTTGCGGCCGGGCGGCCGTCAGTGCGTCGTCTATCCAGGAGGGATCGGCAGTCATGTGGTCAATGCTCCGGGTCTGAATATGCTGACGGGCCGGATTTCATAGGCGCCCGGGCCGCGATTGGCGGCCTGCAATTCCTTGGCGATGTCCAGCGCCTCGTCGAGCGTTTCGCAGTCGACGACGTAGAAGCCCAGGAACTGCTCCTTGGTTTCGGCGAAGGGTCCGTCGATCACCAGCGGCCCGTCGCGGCCCTTGCGCAGCGTGGTGGCGGCGGTGGTGGGCAGAAGGCGTACCACCGGGCCGAGCTTGCCGGCCTCGGCGATCTTTTCCTGCACCGCGCCCAGCCGTGCCATCACCTCGTCGTCCTCCTGCTTGGTCCAGGAACCGACCACGTCTTCGGAATTGTAGCAAAGGATTGCGTAGAGCACCGTGTCCTCCGTCTCATGTGAATGACGAATGAGTAACGCAATTGCCGACAGGGTGCAGGACAAATCTTGGCGCCGGGGTCGACAGGCCCGAGGCGTGGCAGGCAAAGAAAAACGCCGGCGGGATCCCTCCCACCGGCGTCGATCTTTTGTCCCTTGGAGTAGAGCCGACTATTTGCGCTTCATGGCCTCCAAGAGCGCAGCGCCGAAAGCGCCCTGCGACGTCCCGCCGCCCTTCTGCTGCGGGGCCGACTTGAACGTCTTGCCGCCACCGCCGCGGCTCTGCGAGCGGTCGTCACGCGAGCCGCCGCCCGGGCGCGCGCCCGCGCCATCATCGTGCTTGCGCATGGTCAGGCTGATGCGCTTGCGCTTGATGTCGACCTCGACCACGCGCACCTTCACCACGTCGCCTGCCTTCACCACCTCATGCGCGTCCTTCACGAAGCGGTCGGCCAGTTGCGACAGGTGCACGAGCCCGTCCTGATGCACGCCGATGTCGACGAAGGCGCCGAAGGCGGCAACGTTGGTCACCGTGCCCTCCAGCATCATGCCGGGTTTCAGGTCCTTGATGTCGTCGATGCCGTCGGCGAAGGTCGCGGTCTTGAATTCCGGGCGCGGGTCGCGGCCGGGCTTTTCCAGCTCCGCGATGATGTCGCGCACCGTGGGCAGGCCGAAGCGCTCGTCCACGAAAGCGCGCGGGTCGACCGCCTTGAGCACTGCGCTGTCCCCCATCAGCGCGCGCAGGTCGCGGCCGCAGGCGGCAACGATTTTCTTGGCCACGCCATAGGCTTCCGGGTGCACGGCCGAAGCGTCCAGCGGCTCGGCGCCGTTCGGAATGCGCAGGAAGCCCGCGCATTGCTCGAAAGTGCGCTGGCCAAGCCGGCTAACCTTCAATAGGTCCTTGCGGCTGGCAAACGGACCATTGGCGTCGCGATGCGCGACGACGGCTTCCGCAAGCGAGGTGCCAAGGCCGGACACACGCGCCAAAAGTGCTGCGGACGCCGTGTTGAGATCCACACCCACCGCGTTCACCGCATCTTCGACCACAGCATCCAGCGAACGCGCCAGACGATACTGATCGACATCGTGCTGGTACTGGCCGACGCCGATCGACTTCGGCTCGATCTTGACCAGCTCGGCCAGCGGGTCCTGCAGGCGCCGCCCGATCGACACCGCACCACGCAGCGACACGTCGAGATTGGGGAACTCGGCCGCCGCCGTCTCCGACGCCGAATAGACCGAAGCACCCGCCTCGCTGACGATGACCTTCAGCGGCTTGGGTGCAGGCATGGCGGCCAGCATGTCGGCCACGAGCTTTTCGGTTTCGCGGCTGCCGGTGCCGTTGCCGATGGCGACCAGCTCGACCTTGTGCTTGCGGATGAGGCTCGCCAGCTCCGCTTGCGTGCCGCGCACGTCGTTCTTCGGCGGGAAGGGATAGACGGTGGTCGTGTCGAGCAGCTTGCCGGTCTGGTCGACCACGGCCACCTTGACGCCGGTGCGGATGCCCGGATCGAGGCCCATGGTGGCGCGCGAGCCGGCGGGTGCTGCCAGCAATAGGTCTTTCAGGTTGCGGGCGAAGACGCGGATCGCCTCTTCCTCGGACTTTTCGCGCAGTTCGCGCATCAGGTCGAGCGACAGAGACAGCGAGAGCTTTACGCGCCAGGTCCAGCCGGCGACCTCGGCCAGCCACTGGTCGCCCGCGCCCTGCCGTCCGATGGCGTAGGCCTCGGCAATCATGCGCTCCACTGGCTTCACCGGCGAGGTGTCGTCGGCATCCACCTCGATGTCGAGCGACAGCACCTCCTCGTTGCGGCCGCGCAGCATGGCCAGCGCGCGGTGGCTCGGCACATTGGCCCAGCGTTCGGTGTGGTCGAAATAGTCCGAGAACTTTGCGCCGGCCTCCTGCTTGCCGTCCACCACCTTGGCCCGCAGGAAGGCGCGCTCCTTCATGTGGTTGCGCAGGCGGCCGACCAGATCGGCGTTTTCGGCGAACTGTTCGGAGATGATGTCGCGCGCGCCGTCCAGCGCGGTCTTCACGTCCGGCACATCGTCGGTGAGGTAGGCTTGAGCGAGTTCCGCCGGCACAGCCGCGCGGTCGGCCAGGATCGCCTCGGCCAGCGGCCCCAGCCCGCGCTCGCGGGCGATCTCGGCGCGGGTGCGGCGCTTGGGCTTGTAGGGCAGATAAAGGTCTTCCAACTCGGCCTTGGTGGTGACAGCGACAATCGCCGTTTCCAATTCCTCGGTCAGCTTGCCCTGGCTGCGGATCGATTCGAGGATCGTCGCCCGGCGCGCATCCATCTCGCGCACATAGATCAGCCGCTCAGCCAGATTGCGCAGCTGCGTGTCGTCGAGGCCGCCGGTGACTTCCTTGCGGTAGCGGGCGATGAAGGGAACGGTCGCGCCCTTATCCAAAAGCCCGATGGCCGCGGCGGCCTGGTCGGGTCTGGCGTTGATGTCGACCGCTATGAGCGCGGCAATGCGTTGAATGTCTGCGGCCATGTCGTTTCCAGTGTCGATAGGGCAGCGACCATAGGTCCGATCGCGCCACCATGCCAATCGCCGAAGATGGCGGCGAAAACTGGGTCCACAGGAAAGCCATCCACAGCTTACGGCCGGTTGCGCCGGGCCGAGCCGGCGCCGGGGAACTGCAACGCGGCGCTCCTCAGGTGTACGTCCGCAGACCTCGGCCGAATTGTCGCTGGCAGATGCGATTCAATCTGGCCGCGAAAGGTTCTATAGTTTGCAGCAACCAGTCGAGGAACAATCGAGGAGGCCGCCATGCATAGCGACCGTTTTCTTCTAGGCGCAGGCGGGCTCGCCGGCGCGGCCGGCGTGGTCGTGGCGGCCATGGCCGCGCATGCAGGCGGCGCACATATGCAAACCGCTTCGTCCTTCCTGCTGATGCACGCGCCCGCCCTTCTGGCCATCGGCCTGATGGCGGCCACCAGGCTGCTGCGCTTTTCCGGCTTCGTGCTGCTGGCCGGCCTGATCCTGTTCGTCGGCGACCTTCTGGCCCGCGACTATCTGGGCGACCGGCTGTTTCCCTATGCCGCGCCGATCGGCGGAACACTACTGATCATCGGCTGGCTGCTGGTCTTCATCTCGGCCTTTGTCCGGCCGGCACAGAACTAGGCAAAGACTCTGCCTCACGCCACGCGGCGGGCCATGCCCACCATACCTGCCGGCCGCAAGCCTATTGTCAGCCTGACGGAGCCCCGACTATCATTCCTTCCGCAATGAACTGTCGTCCTGAGCAGCGCCAGGCTCAGGAGACGTGGGGGGACAAGAAATGATCGCAAGGCTGCTTGCCCTGGACGGCGGGAGCAGGCCGGGGTGTCCGCCTTGGATCGGATAGGTGCGGTCGACGACGAACTGGTCGAACTCATCTACGCCTCGCTTCTGGGCGAAGTTTCGTGGCAGCAATTTCTGGACAGGCTGAGCGACACGCTGCCGAACGGCGCCTCGACGCTGTTCTTCCATGACGCCCACCGGAATGTCGGCGGCATATCGCTGAGCACGGGTTTCAGCGAGCAGGCTCTCGCCGACTATGGCAGCCACTATGCCAGCGTCAATCCGATGATGAAGGGGGCAACCACCCGGCCGCTAGGGCTCGGCGTGCTGGCCGAGCAGATGTATGCCCGCGACAATCTCGTGAAGTCCGAATACTACAGCGACTTCATGCGCGCCAACGGCCTGGAGAGCGCGGTGGGCGTGACCATCTACCGCGAAAGCGGCTGCTCCTTCGTGCTCAGCACGCTGACGAGCAGCGCCAACCTCGAGTTCAATCGCCTAGCGGCAGACCGGCTGACGCGGCTTGCGCCGCATCTTCAGCGCGCCTTCCGGCATTATCGCGCCGGGCCGTTCCAGAGGGCGGTGACCGAGATCGGCGGCTCGCTGTTCGATGCCGTCGATGTCGGGCTGGTCATCGTCGGCGACGGAATGCAGGTCAAGACCGTGTCCGCCACCGGCGAACGGATGCTGGCCGAAGGCAGCACCATCGGCACATCTCCGCTCTGCAAGCTGACGCTGCGCTCGTCCGAGGCCACGTCGCTGCTGCGCACCATGCTGGAGCAAGGCTTTGCGGGCCAGACCGTGCAGAGCCTCTTCATCGACTCGTTCAAGCTGACCTTCATCCTCGTCCAGAAGGACCGCATATCGACCTTCTTCGAAGGGCCGACCGTCATCGTTCTGGCGGAGCCGCCGCATGCCGGCAGCCGGGCTGTCGATTTCGAGCATCTGGCCCGCGCGTTCAACCTGACGGCAGCGGAAACGCGCGCAATGACCGGCATCGTCATTGGACGGACGATCGAGGAAATCGCCGCCGCCGCGGGTCTGGCGCGCGAGACGATCCGCTCCCAGCTCAAGAGCGTCTACGGCAAGACCGGCGCATCCGGGCAGGCCGACCTGGTGCGTCTCGCCATGCGTGCGGGCAACGTTTCGCCCATGCGGCAGTGAGGCATCACTGGCCGCTCAGAGCGTTTCGAGGCTCGATCGGATCTACAGCGTCGCGATCGTCTTCAGCGCGCCGTCGAGCATGGTGCCCTTCTCGTCCTTCAACGCGGCTTCGCGCAGGCGGCGCAGCCAGTCGGCGGCGTCCGGGCGCCCCTCGAGCAGCGGCAGGCCGGAAAGCACGCGGTCGAATTTCGACTGCGCCCGCACATGTGTGTCGCTGTAGCCCTTGATCAGGCGGCGGCAGTTGAGGATCTCCACCGCCAGCGCATAGTCGCTCGCCACGCAGTCCAGCGCCTGCTTGTACCAGCGCTCCAGATGCTCGGCCTCGACCTTGTGGCGCAACAACTTGCGCCGCCAGCGCCTCAATCCGCCGATGAACCAGAGCGCCGCAAAGCCGGCAAAGCTGTCAGTGCGGACGCGCCTTCCATGGTTGATGCGGCGGTCGAGCCAGCCGGCAAGCTTCGGCCGGCTCTCGATATAGGTGCCCAGCGCCGCCGGCATGGTGCCGCAGAATTCCTCGATGCGCGGGTGGAAATACTCCGTCACCTGCAGGATGTTGCCGTCCTTGACGCCGACCTCCTTGCGCACGCGCCGGTCGCGGCTGGAGCGGGTCTTGAGGTCGGCCACGCGGATCATGTCGTCGTAGCACATGGCGTTGGCGACATGTTTTGCCGCAGCGATCGACAGCGCATAGTCATGGCCTGCATCGTCCAGCTTCAGCGCCTGGTCGACGCGGTCGAGATATTCGGCGCCATAGGTCAGGTCCTGATAATCGACCACTTTTTGCAACCCGCGCCCGGCCATGTCGCGCACAGCCTCGGGATAGGCATCGACACGCGTTCGCAGCGCCTGCCAGCCCATTATCAATCTATCGGGACCCGTCACGCCGTGCGAAGAAATCTTCACCGACTGGGCGGGAGCGGCGTCGGGCTCGATGCCCTCCTCGACAAGGCGCCGCGTGCGCTCATAGGCGCCGGCAAAGGCGGCAAGGCTCGCCTTCACGCCTCGGCCGGAAGCGCGGATCGTCTCCTCATAGCTTTCGCGCGGGAATGGCAGAGCGCCGGAGCCCGCCAGCGCACCGAACAGGCTCGACGAGATCACCGAGCCGGCATCGACCGCCACCTTTTCCATGTCGAATGCGACAAGACGTTTTGCAGCCTGTTCGGCCGCCGCGCGTACCTTTTCCGACGAGGCGCGCCCGTCGCCCGGCTCGATCTTTTCCGACACCGCGGCAATGCGGTGCGAGGAGGCGATCAGCGTCGTGCGATCCGGCGTCACGAAACCGCGCATGACCGCGCGGCCGGCTTCCATCAGCTCGGCTGCGATCAGGATATCGACGTCGCCCTGTGCCGGCGAAAGCGCGAAGATCGGCCGGCGGCCGGTGTCCCGGCACATCTCGACGTAATAGATCGTAGCACCCGTGCGCTGGGCCACGCCCGCAACCGAGGTCGACTGCGCCAGATAGCCGTTGCGCTCGGCAACGTCGGTGATCCAGTCGGTCAGCACGCCGCCGCCCTGCCCGCCCACGGCGAGCGCGGCCAGCTTGATGATGCCGCCATCGGCGGCGAGCTTCGGGGTCTTCGGAGCCAGAACTGTCATGTCACGCATCCGCGAAAGTCAGGCGGCGGCTTTCGCGACGCCGCTGCATGAAACCGATGAACTTGCGGCGCATCTTTTCCAAAAACTGGTCCCACTTGCCGGGATTGTGCACCACATCGGCGCGGTAGAAGGAGGGGCACAGCACCGCCGCATCAGCCACTTCGCCGCAATTGCCGCAGCCCACGCAGGTCTGGTCGATATGCGCGACGGGATCGTCGCGCAGCGGATCGTCCAGCGACTTCACCGACAGCGACGGACAGCCGGACAGCCGCATGCAGGCGTGGTCGCCGGTGCAGATATCCTCGTCCACGCCGAATTTCGGCTTCACCACGCGCTCGCCGCCCTTGATGGCATTGGCCACCAGCGGCTTTTCGCGGCGCTGGCGGTTGAGCATGCATTCGGACGAAGCGACGATGACTTTTGGTCCGCTCTCCTCGGTCGTCAGCGCCTCGCGCAGCGTGTCGCGCATCTTGCCCACGTCATAGGTACGCTCGAGGTGGCGCACCCATTTCACGCCCATGCCCTTCACCGCCTCGGTGATGGGATGCTTCGTGGACTTGGTCTTGTTGCTGGCGCGCGAGGATAAGATATCCTGCCCGCCGGTGGCTGCGGAGTAAAAATTGTCGACGATGACGATAACGCCGTCGTTCTTGTTGAACACGGCATTGCCGATCGAAGACGTCAGGCCGTTGTGCCAGAAGCCGCCGTCGCCGACGAAGGAGATCGAGCGGCGCTTTGCGTCCGGCGAGTTGAAGGCCGAGGCCGAAGCCGGCCCGAGGCCATAGCCCATCGTCGTCGCGCCCAGTTCGAAGGGCGGCATGATCGAGAACAGATGGCAGCCTATGTCGGAGGCGATGTGGTGCTGCCCCAGTTCCTGCTCCACCAGTTTGGTGGCGGCAAAGATCGGGCGCTCCGGGCAGCCCGTGCAGAAACCGGGCGGACGGCCCGGCACGATGGCCGCGAGGTTGGAAAGCTCGTTGCCGTCGTCCTGCTTGTTGGGCGCGCGGACCTGCACCGGCAGCATGTGCGGGGCGGTCTCGCGCAGGAAGGCAGTGAGGCCGTCCAGCATCACCTGTCCGGTATATTCGCCGGCAACCGGCAGGTATTCCTTGCCGACCACGCGCGTGTCGCGGCCGGCCTTGTGCAGCATGTTGCCAAAAGCCTGCTCGATATAGTTGGGCTGGCCTTCCTCGACGACGAGCACGGCATCCTTGCCCTCGCAGAAGCCCAAAAACTCGTCGTCGATCAGCGGGTAGACGGCATTGAGCACATAGATCGGCACTTCCGTCTCGCCATAGATGTCGGCGAGGCCGATACGCTCCAGCGCGCGCATCACCGAATTGTACATGCCGCCCTGGCAGACGATGCCGACCCGAGCCATGTCCGGGCCGAAGAACTCGTTGATCTTGCGCGAGCGGATGAAGTCGACCGCCGCCGGCCAGCGCTTGGCAACCTTCTCTTTCTCGTGGATGAAGGAGGCGGGCGGCAGCACGATACGGCCGGTGTCGCGGCGCGGGTTTTCGAGCGCGTCGGCCACCGTCATGGCCGGACGCTTGTTGTCCCTGGCGGTGAAGCTGCCATGCACGTGGCAGCAGCGAATGCGCACCTGCAGCATGACCGGCGTGTTCGACGCCTCCGACAGCTCGAAGCCGTCTTCGACCGCCTTGACGATGGAGGGCAGGTTCGGGCGCGGGTCGAGCAGCCACACCTGGCTCTTCATCGCAAAAGCATGGCTGCGCTCCTGCATGATCGAGGAGCCTTCGCCATAGTCCTCGCCGACGATGATCAGCGCACCGCCGGTGACGCCGCCGGAAGCGAGGTTGGCCAGCGCGTCGGAGGCGACGTTGGTGCCGACGGTGGACTTGAAGGTGGCGGCACCGCGGATCGGATAATGCACCGAAGCGGCCAGCATGGCGGTGGCGGTGGCTTCCGAGGCGCTCGCCTCGAAATGCACGCCGAGCTCACCCAGTATGTCCTGCGCATCGGCCAGCACGTCCATCAGATGGCTGATCGGCGCGCCCTGATAGCCGCCGACATAGCCGACGCCGCATTCCAGCAGCGCCTTGGTGATGGCCAAAATGCCTTCGCCGGAAAATTCCTCGCCTTCGCCCAGGCGCAGCTTTTCGACTTCCTTCACAAAGGACCGTTCAGCCATTGGAAGCCTCCTTCACATCGGATGCGGCGCCTCTGGCGCACGCATGGGTAATTTCGGTTCAGATGTCGTGCTTGCGTATGTTGCGCAGCATCTTCTGCAGGGTCGCAACGAAGGCGGCGTATTCGCCATCGTCGATATCCGCGAACATCGCCTCGAACGCATCGTGCATGGCCGGCCAGGCGCGGTTGAACTCGGCCCTGCCCTCGTCGGTCAGGAAGATCTTGCGCACCCGGCTGTCGTCGTCGCAGGCCTCGCGCCGCACCAGCCCCTGCGCCTCCAGCGCGTCGAGCGTGCGGCTCATGGTGGACTGCTCGATGACGCTGTAGACCGACAGGTCGTTGATGGTGACACCATCGGCCACCGACAGCACGGCAAGCGCCCGCACCTGCGGTACGGTCAGCCCCTGCTTGCGCAGGTCTTCGCGCAGCGTGACGTTGTAGCGCCCCATGATGCGGTTCATCAGGTAGGGCGCGAACTGCTGCAGGCCGATCTCGCCAAGGGTCGAGATGCGCTGCTGCTTTTCCGAGCCGGTCTGGTCCATCACATTCTCCCTGCGGGCGCATGGCCAGAGGCCACCGCCCTGCCCGGACGGGAACGGCGCGCACCGACGCGCGCCAAGCCCTGTCAGGAAGAGTGCGGCCTGCCGCACCCTTCGTCCCGAGCCACTAGGCCGTCGGAACCAGCGCCATCGCGCGGATCGGGCTGCCCGTGCCGCTCTTGATCTTGAGCGGCGCGGCAATCAGGATAGCACCCTTCGCCGGCAGGCGGTCGAGATTGCAGAGGCTCGCGAGGCCATAGCGGTTGGCCTTGTGCATCAGGTTGTGTGCCGGGAACGGCGGGTTCATGCCGCCGGCCTGGCCGGCATCGGTGCCGATCGCTTCCGTGCCCCAGCCGATAGCGCCGGTCGAGATGATGTATTCGATCGCTTCGGCCGTCGGTCCAGGCGTGTGCGGGCCGGTCTCGTCGGCATTGAGGAAGTCGGCTTCCGAGCCATTGCGCTTGTACCAGTCGGTGCGCATCACCACCCACTCGCCGGCCTTGATGGCGCCGTGCTTGGCTTCCCAGGCCTTGATGTGGTCGACGGTGAGCAGGAAGTCGTGGTTCTCGGCCGCTTCCTTCGAGCAGTCGATGACATTGACCGGCGCGACGAAATTCTTGACCGAGATGGTGTCGGTCGCACCGTCGGCATAGTCCTTGCCGGTGATCCAGTGCTTGGGCGCATCGAAATGCGTGCCCGAGTGCTCGCCGACCTTCAGCCAGTTCCAGGCCCAGAACGGGCCGTTCTTGTCATAGGCGGAGATTTCGTGGATCTCGATCTTGGGCGTATCGACTGCCAGTTCCGGCGGCAGCTTCAAAAGCGGCGTATCCGGGCCGAGCACGCCGGACAGGTCCACAACCTCGACGCCCCCCGACAGGAGCAGTTCGGCCAGCTGGCCGAGCACTTCATTCGTCTTCATGAAAAGTTTCCTCTTCCCTTGTCCGCAAAACAGATCGCGGCCTCCGCCGATATCATTAGGGGCAAATCTATGCATTTGCAAATATCCCCCCTCAACAAATCTGGTGGACGACACCTGCTGGAATGCCCCTCCATGCCCTTTGTGCACTGCACAAGCAAAACGGGCGCAGCCCAGGATGTGGCCGCGCTCCTCTCATAGAATATGCAAATGGATATGAATTCTAGGCGGTGCTCAATAGGCCGCCGACGATGGCCAGGTTGCGGCCGCCGTTCTTGGCCTCATAGAGGCGGCGGTCGGCGGCGCGCATGAGCTCGGAAACAGTGGCACCGAGTGCGCAGACCGTGCCGCCGATGCTCACGGTCAGCGGAATCTGCTCCGCGTCGGCCGGCTGGAAGCACACCTGTTCGACCTCGCGCCGGATGCGCTCGGCGACGGCCGCTGCCTCCGTCTCGGTCGCGCCGATCAGGAAGGCGCCGAACTCCTCACCGCCAATGCGGCCCAGCACATCGCCGCTGCGCACGCCGCGTGAAATCGCAGCGGCGATCTCCAGAAGCGCGTCGTCGCCGGTCAGGTGACCGAAATTGTCGTTGATCTTCTTGAAGTGGTCGGCATCAATGATGAGCAGCGCGCCGCGGTCGCTGCGCCGGCGCGAACCGTCGAGCGCGGCAAAGAAGCTTTCCCGGTTCAGCATGCCGGTCATGTCGTCGCGAGAGGCCTTTTCGGCGAGCGCGCGGTGGGTGGCGGCAAGTTGTGCGTGCGCGCGGGCCAGTTCACGATGGGCCTGCTTCAGCCGGTCGCTCTGCCAGAAGGTGTAGGCGCTCGCCGGAAAGGCCGTGAGCAGCGGACACAGGATCAGCATCAGCCACGCATTGCCGTCCACCGTGCCGCCCAGCAAGGGCACGACCGTCACCGCGACCAGCAGGGAGCCCACGGTGGCAAGGACGGCAACGATCGTCGCTCTCAGGATTATGCTTTTCATCGGGCCCCCAACTCCAAGCCGCCTGCATGGCAGACGACGCTGAACGTCCCGTTTCACGCATCAGTAAATTTTGAACGAATATCCGGCCGCCGCCGGCGTCGAATTTTTTACAACCCTGTGGATACAAGCGTTACGAACCGTGCCATAAGGACGGCATGACTGAATTGCCTGACTCTGCCCGCTTCGCCCGCGTTACCGACTGGGTGTTCGACCTCGACAACACGCTCTATCCGCACCACACCAATCTGTTTTCGCAGATCGATGTGCGGATGACGGCTTATGTGTCCGAGCTGCTGCAGCTGCCGCGCGAGGACGCGCGCAAGTTGCAGAAGGAGCTGTACCAGCAATACGGCACCACGCTGGCAGGCCTGATGGCGCGCCACAACATCGATCCGGACGACTTCCTCAACAAGGTCCACGACATCGACTATTCCTGGCTGGCGCCCGACCCGGCGCTGGGCGAGGCGATCAAGGCGCTTCCCGGCCGCAAGTTCATCTTCACCAATGGCAATCGCGACCATGCCGAGCGCGCGGCGCGCCAGCTCGGCATCCTCGACCATTTCGATGACATCTTCGACATCGTCGCCGCCGAACTGATGCCGAAGCCGGCGCAGCAGACCTACGACAAGTTCCTGGCGCTACACCGCATCGCCGGCCCCAACGCCGCCATGTTCGAGGACCTTGCGCGCAACCTCATCGTGCCCAAGGCGCTCGGCATGCAGACGGTGCTGATCGTGCCGCACAATTTCGAGCCGACCTTCTCGGAGATCTGGGAACGCGACCCGGCCTATGACGACGCCGTCGACTTCGTCACCGACGATCTCGCCGGCTTCCTGCGCACCATCGCGCCGGCGCAGTCCTGAGCCGAAGGCCGGAGCGCCGGCCGCCTTATCAGTTGGTTTACCATACTACGCTACGTCACACGCGTGGGCCGGCGAAAACGCATATGTGCTTCTGACATTGCACTCCAGGCGTAGCCGCCGCCGGGCCACGCCTCTTCGGAAAAAATGGTTTTCGATCGTGAAGTTCGTGGCCCCGGTACTCATGTTGCTGTTTTCGCTGAGCTTCCTCGGCGCATGGCTGCTGGAGCGGACGCGAAGCCACCTGTTGCTCTTCGCGTTCTCCTATCTCTGCGTCGGTCTTGCGGCGCTCGGGCAGGTCACCTTCTGGCCACACGACATCGGGCTCAACACCGTCGCTTCGATCACCCTGTATTGTCTCGGCGTGCTGCTCCTCGGCGAGGGCGTTCTGCGCCGCTCGGGGCGCAAGCTGGCGCGGGCGCTGCCGGTGCTCATCGCGGCGCTGGTTCTCGTCGGCATCGTCTATTTCTTCTACGTCGACCGCAGCCTGGTCGCGCGAGCCTACATCCTCAATTTCGGCCTCGGCACGATTCTCCTGATCATCGCCTGGCAGGCCAGGTTCCTCCGGTTCGGCGAGGGCACCGACCGTGCGATGTTCTGGCTGGTCGTGGCGGTGGGGCTGCACTTCTTCCCGCGCACGATGCTGACGATCAGCGCCTTTTCGGGCGGGAATCTCGATGCTTTCGGCGCCTCGACCTTCTGGACCTGGGTACAGATCACGCTGTCGCTGCTTGGCGCCGGCACCGCACTCGGCCTGCTTGGCGTCACAAGCGTGGACGTCGTCACCGCGCTACGCGGCGAGCGCGACAACGACCCGCTGACCGGGCTGCTCAACCGGCGCGGTCTGGAATGGCGCAGTCGCAGCCTGCATGGCGAAAGCGCCAGGAAGACGTCCTCCCTGGTCGTTTGTGACATCGACAACTTCAAGGCGGTAAACGACACATACGGCCACGCTGCCGGCGACGCGGTTCTGGTCGGCTTCGCCGGCGTTATCCGCAAGGTCGCACGCAGCGAGGACATAATCGCTCGCATCGGCGGCGAGGAGTTCGTGGTCGTGCTGAAGGGAAAGCCGCTGGCGAGCGCCTACCGGTTCGCCGAAAGGCTGCGCCTCGAAATCCAGCAAACCCGCTTGGACGGCCTGCCGGCCGAAACGTCGATCACCTGCAGCATCGGCGTGGTGGAACTCCGCCAGGGAGCCGACCTGTGGGCGGCGGTAGAGCGCGCGGACGAATACCTCTATGCCGCCAAGAAGGCGGGACGCAACCGCACCTTCATGGAAGGCCAGGCACTGCCGGCACCAGCCTGAGACGCGTTGCGCCCCTGCGCGCGACCTCGCATCGCACGTCAGTGGCTGGAATGGTCCTGGCCGCCCGCCGCGGACTTCACCGGCAGCGACAGCTCGACTTTGCCGGCATGCTCAAACTCCAGCGTGACCGGCACAGTGGTGCCTTCCTTGAAGGCCTCCTTCACGCCCATGAACATCACGTGGTAGCCGCCCGGCTTCAGCTCGACAGTCTCGCCGGCCGGGATCTCCAGCCCGCCCTGGACCGGTCGCATGACCATGACGTGGTCATCCATCTTCATCATGTGGATCTCCGCCTTGCCGGCCACAGGCGATGACACCCCAAGCAGCTTGTCCGCCGCCTTGCCCTTGTTGGTTATGGTCAGATAGGCGCCGCCGGTCGGCTGGGCGGGCAGCATGGCGCGCGCCCAGGCATCGCTGATCTCCAGATCGCCGGCGGCGACAGCCGCGTCGTGCCCGGCCTGTTCGTGGCCGCCGCCATTCTCGGCAACGATGGTCAGGGCCGGCGGGCCACCGCTCTTCTGGACGGACCCGACCTCTTCACGGGAAGCATGGGCGGTCACGATCGATATGCCCGTCAGCACGCAGGCCGCGGTGAGCGGCAATAGAACTCGGCGCATGGTCTTCTCCTCTTGCATCCAGGGCAGCAACCGCGAGAGCGGGACGGTCGACGCACCGAAGCGCGGCAACCATCACGACCGTCCGCGTAATCTTACCACGCCGGAGGTCAGGCCGGCCCGTGCTCCGGTGCCGGCTCCTGCCATTTTGACAGGCCCCGCCCCAGCGCGGCCGGCACTACCCCCGTGCGTGCACCCGAAGCTTGTAGAAGCGGCTGATGATGTCCCACGCCTCGTCGGCGGTCTCGACGAAGTCGATGATGTCCTGGTCGCCCGGCGTGATCGTGCCCTGCTCGGCCAGATAGTTGAGGTCGATCGCCCGCTCCCAGAACTCCTTGCCGAAGAGAATCACCGGCACCCTCTCCATGCGCCCGGTCTGGATCAGCGTCAGCGTCTCGAACAGCTCGTCCATGGTGCCGAAGCCGCCCGGAAACACCGCCACGGCCTTGGCGCGCATGACGAAATGCATCTTGCGCACGGCAAAATAGTGGAAGTTGAAGCACAGCTCGGGGGTGATGTAGGCGTTGGGAGCCTGCTCGTGCGGCAGCACGATGTTGAGCCCGATCGAGGGCGCGCCGACATCGGCCGCGCCGCGGTTTCCTGCCTCCATCACGCCGGGGCCGCCACCGGTCACCACCACGAACTCGCGGTAGTAGGAGGCGGCGGAATGAAGCGAGCAGATCTGCGCGAACTTGCGCGCCTCCTCATAATATTTGCTGTTCTTCTCGAGGTTGCGCTTCTGGGTCTCGTCCTTGGCCGCCCAGGCCTCGCCGCCGGGCTCGGGGATGCGCGCGCCGCCGAACAGGATCACCGTCGAGCGGATGCCGCGCTCGGCCAGGATCATCTCCGGCTTGAGGAGTTCGAGCTGCAGCCGAACGGCGCGCAACTCACGACGCGTCATGAAGTCCTCGTCGTCCCAGGCCAGCCGATAGGTGTCGGCGCGCGTCTGCGGCGTGTCCGGTACGGCCTTGGCCCTTGCCAGGTCCTCGGTCGAGTGCGGCAGCGGCGTCCAGCCCGCCTTTTCCATCGGATTCATTTGCTTGTCCTGTCCAAATTTTCTGCTGTAGCGCCGTCCCACGGCGCTCCTGTGATTGACCCCTCGTAAGCCCTGACATAGGGTCCCCGCGATTTAAAAAACAGCCTAAGGCTCGGGCCTTAACAGCACGTGTAATGGAGCAACTTCATGACGAAAGCCGATCTCGCCAGCCTCGAAGCCACAATCGAAAAGGCGTTCGACGAACGCGAGGCGATCACCACCGCGACGCGCGGCGAGGTGCGCGAGGCGATCGAGACCGCGCTTGACCTGCTCGACCGTGGCGTCGCCCGCGTCGCCCAGCGCCAGGAGGACGGCGCCTGGAAGGTCAACCAGTGGCTGAAGAAGGCCGTGCTGCTGTCGTTCCGCATCAACCCGATGGAGATCGTCAAGGGCGGCCCCGGCGACTCGACCTGGTGGGACAAGGTGCCGTCGAAATTCGCCGGCTGGAGCGCGGTCGACTTCGACAAGGCCGGCTTCCGTGCCGTGCCGTCCTGCGTCGTGCGCCGCTCGGCCTATGTCGCGCCCGGCGCGATCCTGATGCCGTCCTTCGTCAATCTCGGCGCCTATGTCGATTCCGGCACCATGGTGGACACCTGGGCCTCGGTCGGCTCCTGCGCCCAGATCGGCAAGAACGTGCATCTGTCCGGCGGCGTCGGCATCGGCGGCGTGCTGGAGCCGATGCAGGCCGGCCCCACCATCATCGAGGACAACTGCTTCATCGGCGCCCGTTCCGAGGTCGTCGAGGGCTGCATCGTGCGTGAAGGCTCGGTGCTGGGCATGGGCGTGTTCATCGGAAAGTCGACCAAGATCGTCGACCGGGCAACCGGCGAGATCACCTATGGCGAGGTGCCGGCCAACTCCGTCGTCGTCGCCGGCTCGCTACCGGGCAAGCCGCTGCCGAACGGCGAGCCGGGCCCCAGCCTCTACTGCGCCGTGATCGTCAAGCGCGTCGACGCCCAGACCCGCTCCAAGACCTCCATCAACGAACTGCTGAGAGATTGATCTTTCACGGAATTCGAAGCACCTTCCGCAGGCGCGCCGGTGGCGCGCCTCAACAAGGGAGGGGAAAATGAACTGGAAATATCTGTTCACGAGTTGGGAAGGCCGCATCAACCGCGCCAAGTTCTGGGCGGGCATAGGTGTGCTGGTCGTCGTTGCGATCGTTGCGCGCATACTCGATTCCATCTTCGGAACCGGCATCGGCGAAGAATCCGTCGGCGTGATCGGCCTTATCGTGTTCATTATCTCGATCTATTTGGGGCTGGCGCTCTATGCCAAGCGCTGGCATGACCGGGGCAAGTCGGGCTGGTGGAGCCTGATCGGACTTGTGCCGTTCATCGGCGCGGTGTGGATTCTGGTCGAACTCGGCATTCTCGAAGGGGCCAGAAGCCCCAACCAATACGGACCGGACCCTCTTGCCTGACAAAAACGAGCTTATCTGGTTGTTCTTCCGCTTCACCGGCCGGCTCGGCCGGGCGGCCTTCGTGCTGGCATTCCTGTTCATGCTGGTGGTGGTTTCGTTTCCGCTCTACCAGTTCATGCGGGTGCCAGCCGAAAGCACGGCCGCCCAGGCCTGGTCGGCCGTGTTCGGCATGACCTTCATCGTCTTCCTCTGGTCCCATGTCGCGGCGGCGGTGAAACGCCTGCACGACATGGGCAAGCCCGGCATCATGGCGGTGGCGCTGTTCATCCCGGTGGTGTCGCTCGTCGCCTTCGTGGCGCTGTGCCTGTTTCCGGGCGACCCCGGGCGCAACCGGTACGGAAGAGACACAAACTCGGCACAGTAGGGCCGCAACCCGCCGATCACAATTCCTGGACCAGGCCGAACATGGCTTGCGCGCGTCGGCTGATCAGCCTTCGCGGCCCAGCCGCTCGATCAGGGCGGAAAGCTCGCCCAAATGCTCAAGCCGCCGGAAGCGCGGCGCCGCCGTCGGCTCGTCGGCGTGCTCCAGCACCCAGGTCAGGTCGTGCGGGACATAGACGCCCCAGCCCCCGGCTTGAATCGCCGGCACAACGTCTGACTTGAGCGAATTGCCCACCATCATGCTGCGGCCCGGCCCGTCGCCGTGGCAGGTGAAGATGCGCTGATAGGTGGCCGCGGTCTTGTCGCTGACGATTTCCACCGCGTCGAACAGTTCGCCCAGCCCTGATTGCGCCAGCTTGCGCTCCTGGTCGAACAGGTCGCCCTTGGTGATGAGAACCAGACGATAGGCGCCGGCCAATTCCTCCAGCGTCTCGCGCACATGCGGCAGCGTCTCGACCGGATGGCTGAGCATTTCGCGGCCGACATCGAGGATCTCGCGAATCACGTTGGGCGGCACCTTGCCGCCGCTGAGCTCCAGCGCCGTCTCGATCATCGAAAGGGTAAAGCCCTTGATGCCGAAGCCATAGTGAGCAAGGTTGCGCCTTTCGGCTTCCAGCAGGCGGGCCTCAATGTCGTGGCCCCCGGCATGTTCGGCCAGCAGCGTGGCGAAATGCTTCTCCGTCTGGCGGAAGAACTGCTCGTTCTGCCACAGCGTGTCGTCGGCGTCGAAGCCGATGGTGGTGATGGTCGAAATCATATCTGCCTTCTCGTCGAATCAGCTCCGCTGCAGGGCCAGATGCGCGCCCAGCCCCACCAGCACTGCATAGGCGCTGCGCGCGGCTGGAACGCCGCAGCCGCCCAATCACCAGCCCCGCCAGCGCCGGAACGGGCACCGACTATAGACGAACTACCGGCAGGGTCGCGACGGAAAAGCCGCGTTAGGGAAAAATCCGTCTTGCGCTTTGGGGCATTGGGCGGCAAGGGCTCGCACCGAAGTTCGCGCCGGGGCTGTCCGCCCGACAAGGCTTCGATGGACCAATCCCCCGGTGCGTCATCTCCCGTGACAGCCGCCCTGCTTTCGACTATCCCTCTGGCCATGATGCTTCCCAAAGACCCCGCCGAAAACCTCGCCGCCCTGATCCGCTGCCCCTCCGTGACGCCCGCCGAGGGCGGCGCACTGACCGCGCTCGAAGCCATGCTGAGGCCGCTCGGCTTCACGGTCGAGCGGCCGGTCTTTTCCGAGGACGGCACGCCCGACATCGAAAACCTCTATGCGCGGCTCTCCGGAAACGGCCCGCACCTGATGTTTGCCGGGCACACCGACGTTGTGCCGGTGGGCGACGAGGCCGCCTGGAAGCACCCGCCGTTCTCGGCGACCGTCGACAATGGCGAGATGTACGGACGTGGCGCCGTCGACATGAAGGGCGGCATCGCCTGCTTCGTGGCAGCGCTTGCCCGCTACGTCGAGAAGCACGGCAACCCGAAGGGCTCGGTCTCGCTGCTGATCACCGGCGACGAGGAAGGCCCCGCCATCAACGGCACCACCAAGCTGCTCGACTGGGCCGCCGGCAAGGGCGAGAATTGGGACGCCTCCATCGTCGGCGAGCCGACCAATCCCGATACGCTCGGCGACATGATCAAGATCGGCCGCCGCGGCTCGCTGTCCGGCACCATCACGGTCAATGGCCGCCAGGGTCACGCCGCCTATCCGCATCTGGCCGACAATCCGGTGCGCGGCCTGATGACCCTGGTCGACGCGCTGCTGGTGCCCGACTTCGACGAGGGCACGAAGGATTTCCAGCCGACCAATCTCGAAGTGACCTCGATCGACGTCGGCAACCCGGCTACCAACGTCATTCCGGCCAAGGCGACGGCCAGCTTCAACATCCGCTTCAACGACAGCTGGACGGCCGAGACCATCCAGGCCGAGATCCACAACCGGCTCGACGTCGCAGCCAAGCGCAAGAAATACCGCAAGGCCCGCAAGGAGCCGATCGACTTCGAACTCGTCTGGCGCGACGGGCCGAGCCACGTCTTCCTCACCCGCGACGAGAAGCTGATCGAGACGCTGAGCGGCTCGGTCGAGGCCATCACCGGCCGCAAGCCGGCGCTGTCGACCTCCGGCGGCACGTCGGACGCCCGCTTCATCAAGGACCACTGCCCGGTGGTCGAGTTCGGTCTGGTCGGCAAGACGATGCACATGGTCGACGAGCGTGTGGCGGTTGCCGACCTCGAGACACTGACCGATATCTACGAACGTTTCATCCGGGACTGGTTCGAACGAGGCTGACACATGCCGCCCGCCGACGACATCCAGCGATATCTGGTCGGCGCCTGGCGGCTGATGACGGGCCGGCGCGACGGGCTGGCGCTGCTCGATGTTTCGGCTGACGGCTTCTGGAACTCGTTCTTCGCCATCGTCCTCGCGTTGCCGCCGCTATTCGTCGACTGGGCCGGATGGGCCAAGGAGCTCGGCGCCGACCCGCTGGCGCCGACCAGCCAGTTCTCCTATTTCCTGCGTCTGGGTGTGGCCGATCTGGGCGCCTGGGTCCTGCCCCTGATCGGGCTCGCCTTCGTCGCGCCGCTGGCCGGCATCCGCGACCGCTTCGTGCAATATGTCGTCGCCGTCAACTGGGCGTCGGCGATCCTGTCCTGGCTGGTGCTGCCGGCCGCGCTGCTCCGACTGGTCGTGTCGTCCGACTCCTCGCTTTTCCTGCTGGTCTCGTTCGGCCTGTTCGGCCTGTCGATGGTGCTGACCTGGCGCCTGACCACGATTGTCATCGCCCGCGGCCCCGCCATCGGCAGCGCCGTGTTCGGCGGAATGTTCGCCGCCTCGATCTTCGTGCTGTTTACGCTTCAGTCGGCGCTAGGCATCAACGTTTCGGGATAGTCGACCTTGGTCAGGTAAAGCCCATAGGGCGGCGCCACCGAGCCGCAAGCGGCCCTGTCCTTGGCCTCCAGCGCATCCCTCACGTCCTGCGGCGTCCAGGCTCCCTCGCCCACCCGCTTGATGGTGCCCACCATGGAGCGCACCTGGTTGTGCAGGAAGGAGCGGGCAGCGGCATGGATTTCGATGAGGTCGCCATTGCGCGCCACGTCGAAGCGGTCGAGCGTGCGTATCGGGCTCGCCGCCTGGCACTGCTGGGAGCGGAAAGTGGTGAAGTCGTGCCGGCCGACCAGCACCTGCGCTGCCTCGTGCATGGCCTCGACGTCCAGCCGCTTCTGCACCAGCCAGACCCGCTTCGCCTCGAGTGCGGCCGGCGCGCGGCGGTTGAGGATGCGGTAGAGATATTGCCGCCCGGTGGCAGAGAAGCGGGCGTCGAAATCCTCCGGCACCGCGCACGCGGCCAGGATCGACACCGCCTCGCCCGCCATCTGCAGATGCGCGTTCACCGCATCGCGCACCGTGTCGTCGCGCCAGGGCTTCTCCAGATCGACATGGCCGACCTGGCCGCTGGCATGCACGCCTGCGTCGGTGCGGCCGGCGCCGCGCAGCGTCACTTCCTGGCCCGAAAAGCCCTTGATGGCCAGCTCGATGGCGCCCTGCACGGTGGCCGGGCCGTCCTGGCGCTGCCAGCCGGCATAGGCGGTTCCGTCATATTCGATGTCGAGGCGATAGCGCGGCACTGATCGTCACCAACCGGCAAAGGCGCGGGGATGGGCCAGCTGGCCGCTGGACGGGGCCTCGCCCCAATAAAGTGCCTGCATGGCGTCGCCCTGATAGTCGCTCTTGAATTTTTCCGCGCCCGCGCGGGCATAGCCGAAGCGGCCGTAATAGGCCGGATCGCCCACCACGATGGAGAGCTTCTCGCCGCGCTCCTGCAAGATCTCGTGCCCGCGCCGCACCAGCGCGCTGCCCACGCCCTGCCCCTGATAATCCGGGTCCACGGCCAGCGGCGCCAGCGAAACCGCGGCGAAAGGCTTGCCGTCGGGATCGACCAGCAGCCGCGAAAACAGGACATGCCCGACGATGCGGCCGTCCTTCTCGGCAACGAGTTCCAGCAGCTGCTCGCCGTCGGCCACCACGCGCTCGACCAGGTCGGCCTCGTGCTTGCGGCCGAAGGCGCGCTCCTCGACGCCAAAGATCGCCTTGCGGTCCTCCGGCAGAGCCTGTCTGACGCTCACGCCACTCATGACAGTGTTCCTCCCTTGTCGAGCTTGGCCCCGCGCAAAAACTCCTCCCCTGAAATGACTTTACCGCCGGCGCGCTGCACTTCCAGCAGGCGCACGGCACCCTCGCCGCAGGCAACCGCGAGATGCTCGTCCAGAATCTCGCCAGGCGCGCCGGTGCCCTCGCCCAGCGTCGTGCGCAGCACCTTCAGCCGCTCGGCCTTGCCGCCGATCGTCACCTCGCACCAGGCGCCGGGGAAAGGCGACAGGCCGCGAATGTGGTTGTGCACTTCCGGCGCCGGCCGTGCCCACTCGATGCGGGTCTCGGCCTTGTCGATCTTCTTGGCGTAGACCACGCCGTCCTCGGGCTGGGCGGTCAGGGGCAGGTCGCCCCGCTCCAGCTTCGCCAGCGCCTCGACCATCAGCGCGGCGCCGGTTTCCATGAGCCGGTCGTGCAACTCGCCGGCCGTCATGTCGGGGCCGATCTCCACCTTCGCCGTCAGCGCCACCGGGCCGGTGTCGAGCCCGACATCCATTTTCATGACCATCATGCCGGTCTCGCGGTCGCCGGCCATGATGGCGCGCTGGATGGGGGCTGCGCCGCGCCAGCGCGGCAGAAGCGAGGCGTGGCCGTTGTAGCAGCCGAGCCTCGTGCCTTCGAGGATGGGCTTCGGCAGAAGCAGCCCGTAGGCCACCACCACGGCTACATCCGCGCCAAGCGCGCGAAACGCCTCCTGCTCGGCCTCGCCCTTCAGCGACAGCGGCGTGCGCACCTCGATGCCCAGCCTCTCGGCTTCGCGCTGCACCGGCGATGGCGTCAGTTCCAGCCCGCGCCGGCCGGCCGGGCGCGGCGGCTGGGTGTAGACGCAAGCCACCTCATGCCCGGCCGCCGCGATGGCGGCCAGCACCGGCACGGAAAAATCCGGCGTACCCATGAAGATGACGCGAAGCGGCATTCTTGTCCCAATCCGGCTGTTGTCAGTCGGCGCGCATCGCCGCGCGCCGGTCACTCACCCGCTTCAAACGGGTTTACGAGCTTCAGGTCAAGTCCATCGAAGTCGCGGACATTGCGTGTGGCGAGCGTGGCGTCGTTTACGAGGCAGATGGCGGCGATCATGGCGTCCATGATCCCGATTGGTCGACCCGCTGCTTCACGCGCCGCGTATACCTCGCCGTATTTTGACGCGGCAATCACATCCATCGGCAAGATCCGATTGCGAAAGCGCTCCTGAACGAGCCGTTCGAACGCAATCAGGTGCTTTCGATTACCGTTTCGCAGCATGAAGCGTTCCGCACCAAAGGACAGTTCGGCAACGACCGGGATGCAAAGACAAAGCTCGGCTTCATCCTGCGCCCTGAGCCACGCCACAACTGCAGGGTCAGACCGCTCGTGCGAAACCTCGGACACGATATTCGTGTCGAGGACGATCATTCGAATTCTGGAACGGGCCGGCCCGTATCCCTCCGGCCGTCCTCGATTGCACGCATGAACTCGGCGTGCTCCTCATCGCTCATCAGCGCGTCCGCTTCGATGAAGATGCTTCTGATCGCATCATAGGCATTTTGCCTGGGTCGGGTCTCGGCATTGGCGTCTTCGAGGAGACTCTTCCGCAGGCGCGCTTTCGCTTCCTCAGAGAGACTACGGCCGTTCTGCTCGGCCTTCTTTGCCAGATCGGCTTTCAAGGCGTCCGGCATGTTTCTGATCAACAGATCACTCACATGCGCCTCCATAGCTTGATATCGACGATATCAGCTATGCTGCCAGCGCGCAATCTACAACCGAAACAGGCTCAAAGCCCGGGGTTCACCCCACCATGCGGCTCGGCGGGCGGTCCTTGGCAAGCTTCTTGAACTTGCGCATCACCATGTCGCGCTTGAGCTTGGAGATATGGTCGATGAACAGCACCCCGTTGAGGTGGTCGATCTCGTGCTGCAGGCAGGTGGCCAGCAGCCCCTCGGCGGTGATCTCCTGCTGCTTGCCGTCGCGGTCGAGGAATTTCGCGCGCACACTGGCCGGGCGCTCGACCTCGGCATAGTAATCCGGGATCGACAGGCAGCCTTCCTCGTAGACCGAGCGCTCGTCCGCGCTGTGCACGATCTCGGGGTTTACCACCACCATCGGCGCCTTCTCCTCGCCTTCCTTGGATAGGTCGATTACCAGCATGCGCAACGGAATACCGATCTGGATCGCCGCCAGGCCGATGCCAGGCGCGTCGTACATCGTTTCCAGCATGTCGTCGGCCAGCTTGCGCAGCTCGTCGTCCACCCGCTCCACAGGCTTGGAGAGCTGGCGCAGGACAGGATCGGGAAGGATGATCAGCGGCTTTATCGTCATGCGCTTCACCTAAGACGTCGCACGAAAAGCGTCAACTGTTCGCGCTACAATGTTCTTGCTTTGATCTTTTCTCTGCTGCCGAATCGCGTATCTTGCGCGAATGAGCGATCTGCCAGCCCTCCTTTCGCAACCGGCCCTGCGGCTCGGCGCCAGCGCCGTCTCGCTGGGCCAGATGATGATGCTCGCGGGGCTTTTGCTGATCATCCTGCTCGGCCTGTTCTCGGTCGCGCTTATCCGCTCTTCCCGCTCGCGGGCGGTTGCCGCGATCGAGGCCGAGATGCGCATGGGCGCGATCCTGCAGGCGCAGGCCGAGATGCAGGGCCGCATGGGTGCCATGGCCGAGCTGTTCGGCGCCCGGCAGGCCGAGCTCACCCAGTCGCTAAGCCAGAGGCTCGACGCCATGACCGGCCGCCTGGGCCAGACCATGAGCGAGCAGACGAAATCGACCCACGAAAGCCTGGCCAAGCTGCAGGAGCGGCTTGCCGTCATCGATACGGCGCAGAACAACATCCAGTCGCTGGCCGGCCAGGTGGTGCAGCTGCAGGCGATCCTCTCCAACAAGCAGACGCGCGGCGCCTTCGGCCAGTCGCGCATGGAGGCGATCGTCGCCGACGGCCTGCCGCATGGCGCCTATGAGTTCCAGGCGACATTGTCGAACGGCAACCGGCCGGACTGCCTGGTGCGGATGCCCAATGGCGCGCCGTCGCTGGTCATCGACGCCAAGTTTCCGCTCGAAGCCTGGAACGCCATCCGCGCCGCCGAAGGTCCGGACGCGCAGAAGCTTGCCGCCCAGGCCTTCCGCCGCGATGTCGAGATCCACATCCGCGACATCTCGGAAAAATACCTGATCAGCGGCGAGACACAGGACACGGCCTTCATGTTCGTGCCCTCCGAATCGGTGTTCAGCGAGATCCACGAGAATTTCGAGGCGCTGGTGCACCGGGCGCACAAGGCGCGCGTGGTTATCGTATCGCCCTCGCTGCTGATGCTGTCGATCCAGGTCATCCAGGCAATCCTGAAGGACGCGCGCATGCGCGAGCAGGCACACCTGATCCAGGGCGAGGTCATCCGTCTGATGGAGGACGTGTCACGGCTCGACGAGCGCGTGCGCAAGCTGCAGGGCCATTTCGGCCAGACCGCGAAGGACATCGACGATATCCTCGTCTCCACTGGCAAGATCACCCGGCGCGGCGCGAAGATCGAGACGCTGGAGCTTGGCGACGAAACCGCCACCAGCGGAGAGCAGGCCAATCCGCCCTCTCGCAAGGAGGCTGCCACGCAGCGCATGGCCGATTCGAAGACCGGGCAGCTGCGGCTGATGGTGATGGACGACGACGCAGGCTAGTGAGATCCCGGATTTTTCCCGCCGCGGCCGCTCAGCCCGCGTCTTGCCGGATAGTCGCCCTTGCCCTCGAGGCAATCCGTTGCTTCACTACGCTCCCGTTTCGGAGGAGCGTGCCATGGCCAAGGGTCAACTACGCAGCAACAAGGAACCCCGGAAACCGAAGAAGGACGCCAAGAAGCGGGCAGTCGCGGTCGCGCCAGCGTCGCTACAGCCCGTGCATGCGCTCAGACTGAAGGACAAGAAATAGCGCGCCCGCGCAGAACCTCGCGGCGGAAGCCGGAAGGTTCGATGCGCAGGATATGAGAACCCGGCGAGCTTGCGTCGTGCGTTACGGCCGCGGCGGCGGCGGCATGCGTCCGCTGCGTGCCTTGCGGGCGGCATAGCGCGCGTCGCGCTTTGCCTTGCGCTCGGCTTCGTCCGCAAGCACTCGAGCAATGCGCTCGTTCTCCTCGCTTTCGCGGGCCTTGGCCTCTGCAGCAGCAGCCTCTTCGGCTATCCTGCGCGCTTCGGCTTCGGCGGCCTCGCGTGCGGCCTTCTCGGCGGCTTCGCGGGCAAGCTTTTCCTGCTTGATGCGGGCCTTCTCTGCTTCGCGGATTGCCCGCGCCTCAAGGATGGCCTGGCGTTCCGCCTTGCGAGCCAAAACCTCCGGATCGTCTTCCGCCGGCCTTGCCTTGAACCTGTCGAGGAGAGCCTTCTTTGCCTCGTTTGCGGCGTTGCGCCGCTCGTGGAAGTCCTTTTCCCTATAGATTGCCAATTTTCGCCTTCAATTTTCCTATAATTCCGAGCCGTTTAAATACGCAGCAGCGCCAAGAGTTCAAGCGCCAATTCAGCATTCCGGCCATGCAAGCCGCAGTTGTTGCCCTGAGGGAACGGTTTGTCGCAGCAAATGCGACGATGATTGTTCCTTTCCGGGCATCTGGCGCCAAGGCCGGCGCATAGCTACCTCTAGTCAAAACGGTCTCGAGGACAGCCATGGAAATCGGTCTCTACACTTTCGCGGATGTCAGCCCGGTGCCGGGCCCGGGCGCCGTCGCTCCTTATCAGCGCCTGCGCGACCTGATGGAGGAGATCGAGCTTGCCGACCAGGTCGGGCTCGATGTGTTCGGCCTGGGCGAGCATCACCGCCCCGACTATGCGGCCTCCGCCCCCGCTGTCGCGCTGGCGGCCGCCGCCGAACACACCAAGCGCATAAAGCTCACCAGCGCGGTCACGGTGCTGTCGTCGGACGATCCGGTGCGCGTCTTCCAGCAATTCGCCACGCTCGACCTCATCTCGGGCGGCCGCGCCGAGATCATGGCCGGGCGCGGCTCCTTCATCGAGTCCTTCCCGCTGTTCGGCTACAGGCTCGAGGACTACGACCAGCTCTTCGAGGAAAAGCTCGATCTGCTCCTGAAGCTGCGCGAGAGCGAGCGCATCACCTGGTCGGGCGAGCTGCGCCCCGCCATCCACGACCGCGGCGTCTATCCGCGCCCCTATCAGGACAAGCTGCCGATCTGGATCGCGGTGGGCGGCACGCCAACCTCGGTTGCCCGGGCCGGCACGCTCGGCCTGCCGCTGGCGCTTGCCATCATCGGCGGCGAACCGGCCCGCTTCGCGCCGCTGTTCGATCTCTACCGGCAGGCCGCCAGCCGCGCCGGCCACGATCCGTCGAGCCTCGCCACAAGCCTCAATGTGCACGGCTTCGTCGCCGAAACCACCGAGCAGGCCGCCGACGATTTCTACGCCCCGCAGGCCGAGGTCATGGACCGCATCGGCCGCGAGCGCGGCTGGGGCCCCACCAGCCGGGCGCATTTCAATCAGGCGCGCGGCCCGCGCGGCGCGCTGTTCGTCGGCAATCCCGAGCAGGTGGCCGAGAAGATGATCGCCACCCACAAGCTGTTCAGGAACGACCGTTTCCTGCTGCAGATGGCAATCGGCACGCTGCCCCATGCCAAGGTCATGAAGGCGATCGAGCTGTTCGGCACCAGGGTCGCTCCGCTCGTGCGCCGCGAGGCGGCTTCCAGGGAGCACACGCTGGCGGCCGGCTGAAAACGGAACCTTCTCCGCCCCGCTGCATTTTGCGGCCATAGCTCGCGCGGCGCTGAGGCCGCGCGGCATTTTGTGGCGGAGTGCACCATGGCCGGCAGTCAGGCCGACACCGAGGTGCCGGACGCGACGCAAACCGCATCCGACATCAGGCTCATACGCTCGCTGCTTATCGGCATCTTCACATTGTTGGCGACCTATGCGCTCTATTTCGGGCGCGATTTCTTCATGCCGGTCATCCTGGCCTGCCTGCTGGCGATGATCCTCACTCCCATCGTTCGCTTCCTGCGCAAACGCGGCATTCCCGAACCGGTGTCGGCAACCATCCTGGTCATCATAGCGATGATCATCGTCGGCACCGCCGGCTACCTGCTCAGCGGCCCGGTCATCAAGCTCATCGACGACGCCCCCGCTATCGGCAACCAGCTCACCGAACGGCTGGCCAAACTGCGCCAGCCCTTCGAGAAAATGATCAACATCTCGCTGCAGGTCGAGCACGTCGCCGAAAGCGGGCAGGAGCCCGGCGTGCAAAGGGTGGTGATTGCCCAACCGGGCATCATCTCGCAGGCTGCCAGCAACATCCTCTCGGTAGGCACCGCGCCGGCGATCACCTTCGTGCTATCGCTGTTCCTGCTCGCCTCGGGCACGCTGTTCTACCAGAAGATCGTGCAGTCCTTCACCCGGCTCAGCGAGAAGAAGCGTGCACTGCGCATCGTCTACGACATCGAGCGGGAAATCTCGCACTACCTGCTGACGGTGACGATCATCAACATCGGGCTGGGCACCGTCGTCGGGTTCGGCATGTGGGTCATCGGCATGCCAACGCCCTTCGTCTGGGGCGTTACGGTGGCGCTGCTCAACTACCTGCCCTATATCGGCGCGGCCATGAACATCGCGCTGGTGACGGTGATCGCCATCGTCTCGTTCGACAGCCTGTCCTACGCGATGCTCGCGCCGCTGGTGGCGATCGGCTGCTACATCGTCGAGGGCCAGTTCGTCACCCCGACGATCGTCGGGCGGCGGCTGGAAATCAACGCGGTCTCGATCTTCGTGGCCGTCGCCTTCTGGTCGTGGTTGTGGGGCTTCGTCGGCGCGCTGATTGCGGTGCCGCTTCTGGTGGTCATCAAGGTGTTCTGCGACCACTTCGAAAGCCTGCGCCATGTCGGCAACTTCCTTGCCGCCGAGCAGGCCATCGAAAATGACGAGGAAGACGAGAAAGAGCGCGTGCCCGCGAAATAGGGCACGACCGCCGAACGGTCGGACCAGCCGCCAGCGCTACCTTTGCGAAGCGCACAGCCATTCCTATATCCGGGCATCGTGCCTGTCCCGGGGAACCCGCCATGATACCGCTTTCCGTTCTCGACCTGTCGCCGATCACCGAAGGCGGCACCGCCTCGCAGTCGCTGGCCAACACGCTCGACCTCGCCCGCCACGCCGAGCGCCTCGGCTATAAGCGCTACTGGCTGGCCGAGCACCACAACATGGCCGGCATTGCCAGCGCCGCCACTTCCGTCGTCATCGCCCATGTCGCGGCGGGCACCAGAACCATCCGCGTCGGCGCCGGCGGCATCATGCTGCCCAACCACGCACCGCTGGTGATCGCCGAGCAGTTCGGCACGCTGGCCGCCCTCCACCCCGGCCGCATCGACCTGGGCCTCGGCCGCGCGCCCGGCACCGACATGCTGACCGCCCGTGCGCTCCGCCGCAACCTCGAGGCGGGCGCCGACAGCTTCCCGCAGGACGTGGTCGAGCTCATGAACTACTTCGCCCCCGCCGAGCCGGGCCAGCGCCTGCGCGCAGTGCCGGGCGAAGGCCAGGACGTGAGGGTGTGGATTTTGGGCTCCAGCCTCTACGGCGCACAGCTTGCAGCCATACTCGGCCTGCCCTACGCCTTCGCCTCGCATTTCGCGCCGGCCGAGCTGGAAAACGCGATCGCCGTCTATCGCTCGCGCTTCCAGCCCTCCGAGCGCCTCGACAAGCCCCATGTGATGCTGGGCCTGAACGTATTCGCGGCCGAGACCGATGCCGAGGCAAGGCTCCTGTTCAGCTCGCTGCAGCAGGCCTTCGTCAACCTGCGCACCGGCCATCCCGGCCCGCTGCCGCCGCCTGTCGAGGGCTACGACAGGGAGCTTGAGCCGACGGCACGCGCGATGCTGGCGCAGGCGCTGTCCTGCGCCATCGTCGGCTCGCCCGAGACGGTGAAGCGCGGACTGGAGGCCTTCATCGCCCGCACCGGCGCCGACGAGTTGATGGTCACGGCGCAGATCTTCGACCACGCCGCGCGCGTGCGCTCGTTCGAGATCCTCGCCGACGTGCACAGTCAATTGTCGAAGGCGGCTTGAGGCCGCGTACCCCGCCTCTACGGGCAGGGACATCACATATGCCCCGCTTGCTACGCCCCGCGTCTCCTCTCCCCGAGGGAGTAAAATGGCTACCGCATCGCCTCGACCAGCCCCTTGTCCGGGAAGCAGGTGGCGGCGCGGCCGTTCTTGGCCTGCCAGTCGCCGATCGAGCGGCGCGTCTTGAAGCCCGGCAGGCCGTCGGCACTGCCGACGTCGTAGCCTGCCTTCTCCAGCCCGCGCTGCATGGCGGCGATGTCGGAGCGGTAGAGCTCGTCCACCTTGCCCCACTCGCCGACGAACGGCTTGTCGCCATTGGCGATGCGGTCGGCGCCATGGGCGATGAACAGCGCGTAGAGGTCGCTCTGATTATACTCCTTGAGCACGTAAAAGTTAGGCGTGACGATGAAGGCCGGACCGTTGCGGCCGGCCGGCATCAGCAGAAAGCCTTGCTCGCGCATCTCGCTCGCCGGGAACGGCTTGCCGCCCACGCGCTTGATGCCCATCGCCGCCCAGTCAGCGATCTTCTTGCCCTTGTCCGGCCCTTCGAGCGCGCAGGAAACGCTTGCCGGCACGGTGACCTCAAAACCCCAGTCGCGACCCTTCACCCAGCCGTAGTGGACGAGATAGTTGGCGATGGAAGCCAGCGTATCCGGCGTCGAGTTCCAGATGTCGGGATGGCCGTTGCCGTCGAAATCGACCGCGTGCTGCAGATATTTGGACGGCATGAACTGCGGCTGGCCGAGCGCGCCGGCCCAGGACGACTTCATCGACTTAATGTCCGCCTGCCCCCGCTGGACGATCTCGAGGGCGGCCAGCACCTCGGTGCGGAACATCTCCTTGCGGGTGGACATGAAGGCCTTGGTGCCCAGCACCTCGAAGGCATTGTAGGGGATTTTTACCGTGCCGAAGCCCGATTCCCGACCCCAGATCGCCAGCAGCACCGGGCTCGGCACGCCAAAGCGCTTTTCGATCGCCGCGAGCGTCTTGGCGTTTTCCGCAGCGCGCGCACGCGCACCGGCGGTGACAGTGGCGAGCGGCGCGAAATAATTGCCCGGCGAGCCGAATTCGGCCTGATGCTGCTTCTGCGGCGTCGTCGGCTTGGTGCCCGGCATGACAAGGTCCGGCAGCTTCAGATTGGGTTTTATTCCGGCAAAGGCAGCGTCGAAGGTTTTTTGGGAGATGCCGCGCGCCTTCGCCTCCGGCCAGAGGTCATTCTGAAGCCAGGCGCGGAACTGGTCGTCGATCTGCGCGGCGGCGGCCGGGCGGGTCGCGAACTGGGCCGCTGCGAGCACGAGGCACAGGATCAGCGGCAGGCCGAGCAGCATGCGCACCAGGCCGAAAGAGGCAGGAGAAAGAACCGCGGTTTCAGGCTTCATCTTCCCCCCTTGCCGGCAAATTGCGTCAGAAAGCGGTCCGCGATCTCAGCGCCGCGGCAAGCGTCCCCTCGTCGAGATAGTCGAGCTCGCCGCCCACCGGAACGCCATGCGCCAGCCGCGTCACCTTCACCTCCAAGCCGGCAAGCTGGTCGGTCAGGTAATGCGCCGTGGTCTGCCCCTCGACGGTGGCGTTGACGGCAATGATGACTTCCTTGATCGCGCCTTCCGAGACGCGCTGCACCAGCTGCTTGATGTTGAGCTGATCGGGGCCGACGCCGTCGAGCGGCGAGAGCGTGCCGCCGAGCACGTGGTAGAGCGCATTCATGGCTCCGGCGCGTTCCAGCGCCCAGAGATCCGCCACCTCCTCGACCACGATCACGGTCGCCGGGTCGCGGCGCGGATCGGTGCAGACCGTGCAGGGATCGACGGTGTCGACATTGCCGCAGGTGGAGCAGACGCGCACCTTCTCCGCTGCCTCGCCCATGGCCGAGGCCAGCGGCTCCATCAGCTGCTCCTTCTTCTTGATCAGGTGCAGTGCGGCGCGGCGCGCCGAGCGCGGCCCCAGCCCCGGCACCTTGGCGAGGAGTTGGATCAGGCGTTCGATTTCGGGGCCGGCGATTCTCTTGGACATGCCTTTTATTTAGCGCAGACAGCGACAAAGCCGCACGAAAATTCGTGCGGCTTTGTCAGCAGAGGTTGGATTTGAGACAGGCTACCTAGCCTGAAACCATATCAGCGAATTTGCGGATCGCCTCAGAAAGGCAGCTTCATGCCGGGCGGGATCGGCAGACCGGCGGTCAGCGCCTTGGTCTTTTCCTGCATCACGGCCTCGACCTTCGCCTTGGCGTCGTTGTGGGCGGCGATGATCAGGTCCTCGAGGATCTCGACCTCGTCTTCCTTGAACAGCGACGGATCGATCTTCAGCGACTTCATCTCGAACTTGCCCGAGAGCGTCACCTGCACCAGCCCGCCGCCGGCCTGGCCGGTTGCCTCCAGCGTGGCGACCTCTTCCTGCATGGCCTGGAACTTGGCCTGCATTTCCTTCGCCTTGCCCATCAGGCCAAGAAGATCCTTCATGATCGGTAGTCCTTCGTGTTGGTCAGTTCTCGTCGTCGTCTTCGACCGGCAGCTCGGCCGGCATGTCGGCATCGGCTTCCTCGACCTCCGGCGCATCGGGGATGCGCACGTCGATGATCTTGGCGCCCGGAAACTTGGCGAGGATCGCCGCCACCGTCGGGTCGGCCTTTGCATCGAGGAAAGCGTTCTCGCGCCGCTCGTTTTCCTTCTCGGCGATCGTCTGGCCGCCCTCCTCGCGCGACAGCGCCACCATCCAGTGACGGCCGGTCCAGGCCTTGAGCTTCACGGTCAGATCGTTCAGCAGCGTCTTGGGCGCCTCTGCGGTCAGGTTCACGTCGAGCCGGCCCGGCTCGACCTTGACCAGCCGCACGCAGCGCTTGACCAGCACCTTCAGCGCCATGTCGCGATGGGCGTCGGCAAGGGCGGTGATGTCGGCCAGCGATTTGATCGGCACGGCTGCCGGTTCCTCGACCACCGGCGGCGCATAGACGATCGGCGTCGGCTCGTTCGCCACCAGGCGCATGGTCTGGCCACCGCCATTGGTGGTCTGTATCACGGTCTGCGAGACGGCGCTGGCGCCATTGCCCGATCCACCCGAAGACATGGGCGAGCCCGACGGGCGCGGGCCGCCGCCATTGGACACCGGCGCGCCGTCGCCCAGCGACTTCAGCGCCTCGTCCAGCGTCGGCAGGTCGGCGGCATGCGCGAGGCGGATCAGCACCATCTCGGCAGCGCTGATCGGCCGGTTGGACGACTGCACCTCCGGAATGCCCTTGAGCAGCATCTGCCAGGCGCGCGACAGCACGCGGATCGACAGGTTCTGCGAAAATTCCAGCCCGCGCACGCGCTCGTCCTCGCTCAGCGAGGCGTCCTCGGCGGCCGAGGGCACGAAGCGCATGCGGGTGACCAGATGATTGAATTCAGCAAGGTCGGTCAGCACGGCGACCGGGTCGGCGCCGACGTCATAGAGCGCGCGCAGGCCCATGAGCGCGGATGCGGCGTCGCCCTTCATGACATGTTCGAACAGGTCGACGATGCGGGCGCGGTCGGCGAGACCCAGCATGGCGCGCACGGCTTCGGCGGTGACATTGCCGGCGCTGTGCGCAATCGCCTGGTCGAAGATCGATTGCGCGTCGCGCATGGAGCCTTCGGCCGCACGCGCAATCATCGAAAGCGCGGCATCTTCCGCCTCGATCCCTTCAAGGCCCGCGATTCGCTTGAGGTCCGCCTTGACCACCGCCGCATCGATTCGGCGGAGATCAAAACGCTGGCAGCGCGACAAGACCGTAATCGGAACTTTCCGAATCTCGGTGGTGGCGAAGATGAACTTCACATGCGGCGGCGGCTCTTCCAGCGTCTTCAGCAGGCCGTTGAAGGCCTGCGTGGAGAGCATGTGCACTTCGTCGATGATGTAGACCTTGTAGCGCGCCGAAACGGGCGCGTAGCGCACCTGTTCGATGATGTCGCGGATGTCGTCGATGCCGGTGTGCGAGGCGGCGTCCATCTCGATCACGTCGGGATGGCGGCCTTCCATGATCGCCTGGCAGTGCTCGCCGGGAATGGTGAGGTCGACGGACGGCTGGTTGATCTCCGCCGTCTTGTAATTCAGCGCACGCGCCAGGATGCGGGCGGTGGTAGTCTTGCCCACGCCGCGAACGCCGGTCAGCATCCAGGCCTGCGCGATGCGGCCGGAGGAAAACGCGTTGGTCAGCGTACGCACCATCGGCTCCTGGCCGATCAGCGCGTTGAAATCGGTGGGACGGTATTTGCGCGCGAGCACGCGGTAGGCGCCGGCGGCCTTCGTCTGCTGGTCGTTTCCGGCTTCGCTCATCCGCTCTTCAGGTGCTCCATGGGCCGCTTCGGGAGATCGGCCGATCCTGCAGTGTTCCCGCACAGCCAAAGGCCGTCAATCTGCGACGAACCGGGCGGACAATCGGCGAAGAGGTGGGAGGCTGGAACAGTGACCCGTTCCGGGGCTCGTTAGGGCTGCTTCCTTCCGGACCTGACCCGGTTGGCGAGTGGATCGTCCACCACCAACCTCCCGCTCCCCATATCGGCAATTGCGCGATTAATTGCAAGAGCGATGGATTAAGTGCCCGCAACAAACATTCCTGCGCATGAAACGCTTGCAGGCCGCCGGGCATCACTCTAGCTTCAATGGAAAACAAGGGAAAACGCCGATGATGCCTGGCCAAAGGGCCGGATTCGAACTGGACGCCAGGCTCGAGGCCGACAGCGAGCCTCTGATGTGGCTCGGTCTTTGCGAATTGCGGATCATGAACGACCGTCGCTGGCCGTGGCTGATGCTGGTGCCCCAGCGCCCGGGCGTTGAAGAAATCCACGACATGACGCCGCTCGACCAGGCGATGCTCACCTTCGAATGCAACACGGTGGCGCATGCGCTGAAGCGCGCCACCGGCTGTGCCAAGATCAATACCGGCGCGCTCGGCAACATCGTGCGCCAGTTGCACATCCATGTCATCGCCCGCAATGAGGGCGATCCCGGCTGGCCGGGGCCGGTGTGGGGACACGGCATGCGCGAGCCCTACACGCGGGCCGACCTGCACGGGCTCTGCGAAAAAGTCCGCGCGGCGCTGCAATAGTTCAATGTTCGGCTCAGCGGACCCTTCGACAATGTTTCGCCTCTTCGACGCGCCGGAACGCGAAGCCAGCCACTTTGTCGGCTTCGCGGGTAACCGGATCGACCGCCAGGCCGAAAGCCGTCAGGACCATCCGATCGGCGCCGTCCTGGCCGATCCGTCGGCGCGGCTGCTCATCCTGCGCGACGGCCGCGCGCATCTGAAGCTCGCCGACGACGCGTTCGATCCCTATTTCGATCTCGCCGAGGCCGAGACGCTGCGCGCACGTGTGGATCAGGTCGTGCTGCTTGGCTTCTCCGAGTCCGGCCCGGTGCTTGCCGCCCCCGGCGGGCTGCCGGCCGAACGGCTGCCCGAATCGATCAAGGCGATCGACTACCGCTCCATCTACACCCATGGGCTCATCGACCCTGCCGCTCTGGGCGCGCTGGCGCAGGGCGCATCGCTGCTTGCCTGGCATGCCACCCACCGCTTCTGCGGCCGCTGCGGCCACAACACCGAAAGCAGCGACGGCGGCTACAAGCGCGTCTGCCTCAACTGCAACGCCGAGCATTTTCCGCGCACGGACCCGGTGGCGATCATGCTCACGGTGACGCCCTACAAATGCCTGCTCGGCCGCGGGCGGCATTTTGCGCCCGGCATGTATTCCGCGCTGGCGGGCTTCATCGAGCCCGGCGAGACCATCGAGGCGGCAGTGCGGCGCGAAACTTTTGAGGAGGCCGGCATCCGGCTCGGCCGCGTTATCTATCACGCCAGCCAGCCCTGGCCCTTCCCGCACACGCTAATGATCGGCTGCTTCGGCGAGGCGCTGACCGAAGAGATTCACGCCGATTTCAACGAGCTGGAAGACTGCCGCTGGTTCTTGCCCGACGAGGTGCGCGCCATGCTGGCCGGCACTCACCCCGACGGACTTGGCGTGCCGCCCCCCGGTGCCATCGCCCATCATCTGATCCGGGAATGGGCCGACACGGCGTGATTATCTGACCAAAGTCAGACATCCCTTGCCAATCGCATAATACCTGACTAGAGTCAGGCAATGGACAACTCGCGCATCACCCAGATCCGCAGTTTCAACCGCGCCGTCACCCGCAGGATCGGCGCGCTGGAGGAAAGCTATCTCAGCCGCGGTCGCCCGCTCGGCGAGGCGAGGCTGCTGTTCGAAATCGGGCCGGAAGGCGCGGCACTCGGCGCGCTCCGATCAAAACTCGGGCTCGATTCGGGTTATCTCAGCCGCATGCTACGCTCGCTCGAAGCACAGGGACTCGTCTCGGTCGCCAAGCTCGACGGCGACGCCCGCAGCCGCTACGCGACGCTGACCGAAAAGGGCCGTGCGGAACACGCCGCCTACGACGCCCTGTCGGACGAACTGGCGAATTCCATTCTCGAACCGCTTTCGGAAACCGGGCGCGACCGGCTCATCGCCGCGATGGCGGATGTCGGGCGCCTGCTGGCCGCGGCTTCGATCACGCTCGATGAGGAACCAGCGGACAGCGCCGAAGCGCGGCAATGCCTGGCGCGGTATTTCGGCGAACTCGCTCAGCGCTTCGAGGAAGGTTTCGACCAGGGCAAGGGGAACACGACCACCGAGGACGAGTTCACCCCTCCCCATGGCAGTTTCGTGATCGCCCGGCTCGACGGAAGCCCCGTAGGCTGCGCGGCCCTGCGCATGATGAATGCCACGACCGCGGAGATAAAGCGCATGTGGGTCGCGCCGTCCGCGCGCGGGCTCGGCGTCGCCAGCCGCATGCTGCGCAAGCTCGAAGCGATCGCACGCGATTTCAGCGCCGAAACGGTATGCCTCGACACCAACCGCGCGCTCAGGGAGGCTCAGTCCCTCTACCGGCGCGAGGGGTATCAAGCGATTGAGCGGTTCAACGACAATCCCTACGCCGACCACTGGTTCTCGAAGCGCCTGTAGGCGCTTCGATCAGGTCGACGAGAGGCCCGGCAGGGCCATCTGCTCTCAGGCGTCGGCGTCCTGCGTGGCGCGGAACTCGTTGGCCGGATAGACGCCGAGAATGCGCACTTCGCGCGAGAAGAAGCGCAGCTCCTCCAGCGCGTTCTTGACGCTTTGGTCGTCCGGATGCCCCTCGACATCAGCGTAAAACTGCGTCGCGGTGAAGGCGCCGAGCTGGTAGCTCTCGAGCTTGGTCATGTTCACGCCGTTGGTGGCGAAGCCGCCCATGGCCTTGTAGAGCGCGGCCGGCACGTTGCGCACGCGGAAGACGAAGGTGGTGACCATCGGCACGCCGTCCTGGCGCTCGGCCCACTGCTTGGTCTTGGACAACACCACGAAGCGGGTGATGTTGTTTTCGGTGTCCTCGACATTCTCTTCCAGTATGTCGAGCCCGTAGAGATCGGAAGCGAGCCGCGGCGCAAGGGCGGCCATCGACCGGTTCTGCGTCTCGGCCACCAGCTTGGCGGCGCCCGCCGTGTCGCCCGCCACCACCGGCTTCCAGCCGTTCTTGCGGATATATTTGCGGCACTGGCCCAGCGCGTGGATGTGGCTGTGCACCGTCTTGATCTCCGAGCGCTGCACGCCCGGCAGCACCATCAGCTGGAAATGGATCGGCAAAAAATATTCGCCGACGATGTGCAGCTTCGATTCGGGCAGCAGGTGGTGGATGTCGGCCACGCGGCCGGCGATGGTGTTCTCGATCGGAATCATGGCAAGGTCGGCCTTGCCGGTCTCCACCGCATTGAACGCATCCTCGAAGGTCGGGCACGGCAACGGCTCCATCGTCGGATAGACGTTGCGGCAGGCGGTGTCGGAGTTCGCGCCCGGCTCGCCCTGGAAGGAAATGCGGTTGGTCTTTTCAGCCATGATCAGGCCCTGTCCTGCTTTGAAAGAATCTCGCGGGCGCGATCGAGGTCGTCCGGCGTGTCGACGCCCAGCGGCACGGTCGTCACGATTTCGGCGTCGATGCGCATGCCGGCCTCCAGCGCCCGCAGCTGCTCCAGCCGCTCGCGCTTTTCGAGCGGCGACGGCTTCAGCGTCACGAAGTGTTCCAGGGCCGCGCGCCGGTACGCGTAGAGCCCGATATGGTGGTAGAGCCGCCCCTCGCCCCAGGGCGCCGTCGCGCGAGTGAAATAGAGTGCGCGCAGCCGGGTCTCCGAAAGCGGGGTGCCGACGATCTTCACCACGTTCGGGTTGGTCTTTTCCTCTTCGCGTTCGATCTCCACGCCCAGCGTGGCGATGTCGACGGCCGGATCGCTGAACGGCCGCAGTGCCGCCCGAATCGTCTCCGGGTCGATGGTCGGCAAGTCGCCCTGCACATTGATCACCGTCTCGACGTTTCTGCCGGGGTCGAGCACGGTCAGCGCCTCGAAGATGCGGTCCGAGCCCGATTCGTGGTTGGCCCGCGTCATCACCGCCTCATGGCCGTAAGCACGCACGGCCTCGGCGATCTCCGGCGCATCGGTGGCCACCACCACGCGGCCAAGCCCGCTTTTCCGCGCGCGGTCGGCGACGTGCACGATCATGGGGCGGCCGCAAATGTCGGCCAGCGGCTTGCCGGGCAGGCGCGTGGCACGCAGGCGCGCGGGAATCAGGATGAGCTGCGACATAGGCTTTCGGACGGTCCGGACAAAGGCAACGGTGGAAAGTGGCAAAACGTCTCACTGGAGCCGCCCTTATAGGTGTTGCAACCGGCAAGCAAAAGACCTAGTTTCCGCCGAATTCTGCCGGCCCGGTCGGCAAGGGGATAATACTGTCGGCGGAACGGGACTGTCTGGGTGTCCTGCCGGCCAAGGAGCCAGGGGCGAATGGACTCATTCGAATTCAACAAGATCATCGGCGGCCTTCTGGGCACCGTCTTCGTGGTATTTTCCATTTCGCTCGCGTCGGACGAGATTTTCGCTTCGTCCGCTCCCGAGAAGCCGGGATTCACGATCGAGGCAGCCGAAGCCGAGGCGCCTGCCGCCGCCGGCGCTGCTGCTGCGGAAGCCAAGCCGATTGCCGAGCTGCTTGCGCATGCCGATGCGAAGGCCGGCGAAGCCGTCTTCAAGAAGTGCCAGGCCTGCCACTCCGGCGAGAAGGGCGGCCCCAACAAGGTCGGTCCGGATCTCTGGGACATCGTCGACCGTCCGGTTGCCGGGCATGAGGGCTTCTCCTACTCGGCCGGCATGAAGGACTTCGCGCAGAACGGTGGCACCCACTGGACCTACGACAACCTGAACCACTTCCTCACCTCGCCGAAGGGGTTCGTGAAGGGCACGGCGATGGGCTTTGCCGGCATCAAGAACGACGAGGAACGCGCCAACCTGATCGCCTACCTGCGCACGCTGTCGGACAGCCCGAAGCCGCTGCCTGAGGCAGGCGCTGCCCCGGCCGCTCCCGCTGGCGAAGCGCCGAAGGAAGGCGCTGCCCCGGCCGAAGGCGGCGCGGCTCCTGCCGCTCCGGAGGCTCCTGCTGCTCCTGCCGAGGGCGGCGCAGCCCAGCCGGCGCCGGCGCAGTAACGAAATAATCATCGCAAGATCATGAAAAAGCCGGGTTCCGCCCGGCTTTTTTATTAGGCTTTCCGGCGGCCCTGGCGGATATTGCTTGAATGGCTTACCCAGCGGCAGCCGCAGCGGAACCAGCGACGGAGAATGAGGTTGGCGATGAAGGCAGGCCTGGCGCGGACCATCGGCAAGCTCGGCCTCGTGCCGGCCCTTCTAGCGGCAAGCCTTCTCACGGCAACGGCGGCCGACGAATGGCGGACTTCGTCCTCCCTCAGCGCCCCATCCAAATACGGCGACAGCTTCAAGCAATACGACTACGTCAACCCCAATGCACCCAAGGGCGGCACATATAACCTGACCGCCACCGGTACCTATGACAGCTTCAACCCCTACATCGTGCAGGGTGCGCCGGCGGCCGGCTTCGCGGAGTTCGGCGGCGGCCTGCTCTACGAGACGCTGATGGAGCAGTCGCTCGACGAGCCCAGCGTCAGCCATCCGATGATCGCGGACGCGTTCAAATATCCCGACGATTTCTCCTCAGCCACCTACCGGCTCGACCCGCGTGCGAAATGGCATGACGGCACGCCGATCACCGTCGACGACGTCATCTGGTCGTTCAACACGTTGAAGGCCAACAGCCCGCGCTACAACCGCTACTACGCCGACGTCACCGAGGCAGTGGCGGTGGGGGACCATGAGGTGGAGTTCCGCTTCGACCAGAAGGGCAACCGCGAACTGCCCAAGATCATGGGCGATCTGGTCGTTCTGCCCAAGCACTGGTGGGAAGGCACAGACAAGAGTGGCAAGAAGCGCGACATCGCCAGGCCCACGCTGGAGCCCCCGCTCGGCTCCGGCGCCTACAGAATAGAGGGCTTCAAGCCGGGCTCGGAAATCATCTGGGCGCGCGTACCCGACCATTGGTCGGCCGATCTGGGCGTCAATGTCGGCCGCAACAATTTCGACCGGCGCCGCTATACCTATTTCCAGGACGACAACGCCGCCTGGCAGGCCTTCACCAAGGGCGGCTACCAGGACGTGCGCGCGGAAAACAGCTCGCGGCGCTGGATGACCGAGTACAACTTCCCGGCCGTCCAGGCGGGAGACGTCATCAAGAAGGAGTTCCCGAGCACCGCCAGCACTTTCATGCAGGGCTTTGCGCTCAATCTGCGCCGGCCGCAGTTCCAGGACCGCCGGGTACGCGAGGCGCTGACGCTGGCCTTCGACTTCGAATCGATGAACCGCACCCTGTTCTACAACCAGAACACCCGCACCAGCAGCTTCTTCGTGGGAAGCGATCTCGCCTCCGGCGGCCTGCCCACCGGCAAGGAGCTGGAAATCCTCGAACCCTACAGGAACCAGTTGCCGCCGGAGCTGTTCACGCAGGAATTCAAGCTGCCGGTCTACGACACGTCGCAGTCCGAGCGGCAATATCTGCGCCAGGCGGTGGCCCTGTTCGCCGAAGCCGGCTGGAAGATCAATAACGGCAAGATGCTGAACGACAAGGGCGAGCAGTTCAAGATCGAGTTCCTCGGCAGCGGCCCAACCGACGAGGTGATCGCCAACTCTTTCGTCAACACGCTGCGCAAGATCGGCATCGACGCCTCGCTTCGCATCGTCGACACGAGCCAGTACATCAACCGGACCAACAATTTCGATTTCGACGCGGTTACCTCGATCCTCAACCAGTCCACCTCGCCGGGCAACGAGCAACGCGATTTCTGGAGCTCCAAGGCCGCCGACACGCCCGGCTCGCGTAACCTGATGGGCATCAAGAACCCGGTAGTCGACGCCTTGGTGGAGCGCGTCATCTACGCCACCGACCGCCAGGACCTGCTAGCCGCCACCCATGCGCTCGACCGCGTGCTCCTGTGGAACTACTACGTGATCCCGCAGTGGCATCGGACCAAGCAGTGGATCGCCTACTGGAACAAGTTCGGCATGCCCGAGAAGCAGCCGGAATACACCGGCGCCGACATCGATTCGTGGTGGATCGATCCCGAGAAGGAAAAGGCCCTGGCCGCGAAGTACAAAGGCACCGAATGATGGGGGCTGCCCTGCTCTCCCGCCGCGACTTCCTGGCCCTCGGCTCGGCCGCGGCGCTGCTGCCGGGCGTCGCCTTCGCGGCCGCGCCGACGGGCACGAAGCTGCACGGCCTTTCGGCCTTCGGCGACCTGAAATACCCGCCGGATTTCAAGCAGTTCGACTATGTCAACGCGGATGCACCCAAGGGCGGCGCCTTCATCTTCTCGCCGCCCAGCTGGATCTTCAACCAGAACCCGCTCACCTTCAACACGCTCAACACCTTCGTGGCCAAGGGCGATGCGCCGCCGCGCATGGAGATGTGCTTCGATTCGCTGATGGCCAGCGCACTCGACGAGCCGGACGCCCTCTACGGGCTGGTCGCCGAGGGCGTCACCATCTCCGCCGACCGCAACACCTTCGAGTTCTCGCTGCGGCCTGAGGCCCGCTTCCACGACGGCTCTCCGCTGACGGCCGAGGACGTCGCCTATTCCTTCACCCAGTTCAAAAAGGACGGCCATCCCGACCTGCTCCTGCCGCTCACCCAGATGACCGAGGCCGTCGCCGTCGATGCGCGCACTTTCCGGCTGACCTTCTCGGGCAAGCAGTCGGCGCGCACCATCCTCGGCGTTGCCGGCTTCCCGATCGCGTCGAAGGCCTATTTCGAGCCCAACGGCTTCACCAGCGCCAGCATGAAGCCGCCGCTGGGCTCCGGCCCCTACAAGGTCGGCCGCGTCGTTGCCGGCCAGACCATCGAATATGAGCGCGTGGAGGATTACTGGGCGCGCGAGCTGCCCGTCAGCCGCGGCCTGTACAATTTCGACCGCATCCGCATCGAGTTCTACCGCGACCGCCAGGCCGGCTTCGAGGCCTTCAAGAAGGGCGACGTGCTGTTCCGGCAGGAGTTCACCGCCCGCGTCTGGGTGACCGGCTACGACTTCCCCGCCCTCAAGGAAGGCAAGGTCGTCAAGCGCGAGTTCCCGGCCGAGAAGCGGCCGATCATGCAGGCCACCGCGATCAACCAGCGCCGCGAGCGCTTCCGCGATCCGCGCGTGCGCCGCGCCATCGCCATGTGCTTCGATTTCGAATGGGCCCGGCGCAACCTGTTCTATGATTCCTACGAGCGTTCGCAGTCCTGCTTCGAGCGCTCGGCCTACCGCGCAGAGGGCCTCCCCTCGCCCGAGGAACTGGCCCTGCTCGAGCCGCTGCGCGGCAAGATTCCCGACGCGGCTTTCGGCGAGGCGGTCATGCAGCCGGTGTCCGACGGTTCGGGGCGCGACCGCAAGCTGCTCGGCTCGGCCGCGAAGCTCCTCGCCGAGGCAGGCTGGACGCGCAGCGGCCAATTCGTCCAGAACGACAGGGGCGAGCCGCTGGCTTTGGAGCTCCTGGTCGACGACGAGGACTGGATCCGCATCCATTCGCCCTGGGTCGAGAACATGAGGGCCATCGGCATCGACGCGTCCATCCGCGTGGTCGATTCGGCGCAATACACCAACCGCCAGCTCGAATTCGACTTCGACGCGATCAGCATGGCGCTGTCCTTTGCGGCCACGCCCTCGCGTGACGAGATCGAGGGGCTGTTCCATTCGCGCTCGGCCACGCTGCCGGGCTCCAAGAACCTTCCCGGTATAGCCGACCCGGCGGTGGACGCGCTGGTGGAAGCCGCCGGCAGTGCCGACAGTCGCGAGAGCCTGACCACTGCGCTGCGCGCGCTGGACCGGGTCTTGCGTGCGCGCCAGGACTGGATTCCAAATTGGTATCTGGCGAATCACCGGGCAGCGTTCTGGGATATGTTCGGCTTCAAGGAACCCAAACCCGATTTCGGCTTTCCAGTCGAAGCGCTATGGTGGTTCGACAAGGACAAGGCTGCGGCTATTGGCAAAGCTTGAATTTCCACCCCGTGCCCCTGCGCGGATCGATCCTTCCCGCGGGGAGACGGACAAACTGACGGAAGCCGCGTAATGGGCGCCTATATCCTGCGCCGCATTCTATTGATGATCCCAACCCTGTTCGGGGTCATGGCCATCTCCTTTGCCGTCGTCCAGTTCGCGCCGGGCGGCCCTGTCGAGCAGGTCGTCGCCAAGCTGACCGGACAGGGCGGCGGCGCAACCGAACGCATTTCAGGCGGCGGCGCCGAAGCCGGCGCGACCAATTTCGAACCCGGGGGCATCGCCTCCTCGCGCTATCGCGGCGCCCAGGGGCTGGATCCCGAGTTCATCGCCAAGCTTGAAAAGCAGTTCGGCTTCGACAAGCCGCCGCTCGAGCGATTCTTCATGATGCTGTGGAACTATGCCCGCTTCGACTTCGGACAGAGCTATTTCCGCGACATCAGCGTGCTCGACCTGATCCTGGAAAAGATGCCGGTGTCGATCTCGATCGGGCTGTGGGTGACGCTGCTGTCTTACCTGATCTCGATCCCGCTCGGCATCCGCAAGGCCGTCAAGGACGGCTCCTCCTTCGACACCTGGACCAGCGCCGTCGTCATCATCGGCTATGCCATCCCCGGCTTCCTGTTTGCCATCCTGCTGATGGTGCTGTTTGCCGGCGGCTCCTTCTTCGACTGGTTCCCGCTGCGCGGGCTCACCTCCGACAATTGGGAGCAATTGTCGTGGCCGGCGCGCATCCTCGACTATTTCTGGCACATCACCCTGCCGCTGACGGCGCTGGTGCTGTCGGCCTTCGCCACCACCACGCTTCTGACGAAGAACTCCTTCCTCGACGAGATCCGCAAGCAATATGTCGTCACCGCCCGCGCCAAGGGCCTGACGGAGCGGCAGGTGCTCTACGGCCACGTCTTCCGCAACGCCATGCTGATCGTCATCGCCGGCTTCCCCGGCGCCTTCATCTCGGCCTTCTTCACCGGCTCGCTGCTGATCGAGAACATCTTCTCGCTCGATGGGCTGGGCCTGCTCGGCTACAAGTCGATCCTCGACCGCGACTATCCGGTGGTGTTCGCCAATCTCTACATCTTCTCGCTGATCGGCCTGTTCGTCAGCCTGATCTCCGACCTGATGTACACGTGGATCGATCCGCGCATCGACTTCGAGCGGAGGGACGTGTGATGACGATCATCGCGGAAGTCCCTGCCCGCCAGGCGCCGCGGCCTCGGCTGTCGCCGCTCAACCAGCGACGCTGGGCCAGTTTCAAGGCCAACCGGCGCGGCTACTGGTCGCTCTGGATTTTCCTGGTCCTGTTCGTTTTGTCGCTGGGTTCCGAGTTCATCGCCAACGACAGGCCGCTGATCGCTTCCTATAAGGGCGAGATTCTGTTCCCCGTCCTGATCGACTATCCAGAAGAAAAATTCGGCGGCTTCTATGCCGTCACCGACTATCGCGACCCGGTGATAAGCGACGAGATCAGGGCGCATGGCTGGCTGGTTTGGCCGCCGATCCGCTACAGCTACCGCACCGTCAACAACGAGATTCCGGAGGCCGCGCCCGCAAAGCCTTCCTGGCTCTATTCCAAGGAGGTGCGCTGCCAGCGCTATCCGCAAGGCGTCAACGACGAGAACTGCACGCTCGGTAACTGGAACTGGCTCGGCACCGACGACCAGGCGCGCGACGTGCTGGCGCGGGTCATCTACGGCTTCCGCATCTCGGTGTTGTTCGGCCTGATCCTCACCGCCTTCTCGGCTGTCCTCGGCGTCAGCGCCGGCGCCGTCCAGGGCTATTTCGGCGGGTGGACCGACCTCCTGTTCCAGCGCTTCATCGAGATCTGGTCGGCCATCCCCGTGCTCTATCTGCTGCTGATCATCTCGGCCATCCTGCCGCCGGGCTTCTTCATCCTGCTCGGCATCATGCTCCTGTTCTCCTGGGTGGCCTTCGTCGGCGTGGTCCGCGCCGAGTTCTTGCGGGCACGCAACTTCGAATACGTGAACGCTGCGCGCGCACTCGGCGTGTCCAACCGCACCATCATGATCCGGCACCTGTTGCCCAACGCCATGGTGGCGACGCTGACCTTCCTGCCCTTCATCCTCAACGGCTCGATCTCGACGCTGACCTCGCTCGACTTCCTTGGCTTCGGCCTGCCGCCCGGGTCGCCCTCGCTCGGCGAACTCCTGAAGCAGGGCCAGCGCAACCTCAACGCCCCCTGGCTCGGCTTCTCCGGCTTCCTGGTCATCTCGATCATGCTGTCGCTGCTGATCTTCATCGGCGAGGCCACCCGCGACGCCTTCGACCCGAGGAAGACGTTCCGATGAGCGGCTTGAGATGGTATAATTCTGTCGGATTTCTACCATGGAGACCGGCATGGGCATGAACATCAAGAACGAGCGGGTGGAGAGGCTGGCGCGGGACCTCGCCCGGGAAACCGGTGAGACCCTGACCACGGCCATTGAGCGCGCGCTGGAAGACAGGCTGGAGAGGCTTGCACGTCACAAAGAACGAGAGTGGCGATATCAGCGTATCAGAGAGATCGTCTCGAGCCTTCCACCGACACCGCCCGGCATAACGAGCGATCATTCCGATCTCTATGACGACGATGGGCTTCCGGCATGATTGTCGACGCGTCCGCCCTGCTGGCCATTGTCCTCGGAGAAGAGGACGGCGACTCCTATAGCCGCGCGATCGCCGATGAGCGCGACGACATCTTCATCTCGCCGATCAATTTCGTGGAGGCCGCGATAAAGGCGGACAAGAAAGGCCCCGAGACCGGGGAGGCGCTTGACGAAATCATGAGCGTAGGAGCGATAAAACTCGCGCAGATTACACGGACCCAGGCGCAAATTGCCCGCGAAGCCTATCGTAGATTCGGCAAGGGCAACCATGAAGCGCGGCTCAATCTAGGCGACTGCTTTGCCTATGCGCTTGCCAAGGCGCGAAGTGAAAAGCTCCTCTTCAAGGGCGACGACTTCCGCAAGACCGACATAGAGGCCGCCCTTTGAGCACGTTGCTTTCCGTCCGCGATCTCTCGGTTGCCTTCTCGAACAGCGGCAAGACGCAGAGCTCCGTCGATCGCATCTCCTTCGACATCGGCAAGGGCGAGACGGTGGCGCTGGTGGGCGAATCGGGCTCGGGCAAATCGGTCTCGGCGCTGTCGGTGCTGAAGCTGCTGCCCTACCCGGCTGCCAGCCACCCCACGGGCGAGATCCTGTTCCACGACAGGAACCTCTTGGCGCTGAACGAAAGGGAACTGCGCAAGGTGCGCGGCGGCAAGATCTCCATGATCTTCCAGGAACCGATGACCTCGCTCAACCCGCTGCACACCATCTCGCAGCAGATCATAGAGGTGCTGCGGCTGCACCAGCCGGTGAGCCTGAAGCGGGCGCAGGAACGCACGCTCGAGCTTCTCACCGAGGTCGGTATCCGCGAGCCGCAAAAGCGGCTCGACGCCTATCCGCACCAACTTTCCGGCGGCCAGCGCCAGCGCGTCATGATCGCCATGGCGCTCGCCAACGAGCCCGAGCTCCTGATCGCCGACGAGCCGACGACCGCGCTGGACGTCACGGTGCAGGCGCAGATCCTCGAGCTGCTCGACAAGCTGAAGCGCCACACCGGCATGTCGATGCTGTTCATCACCCACGATCTCGGCATCGTGCGCCGCATTGCCGACCGCGTCTGCGTCATGACCAAGGGCAAGATCGTGGAGGCCGGCCCGACCGAGTCGATTTTCACCAATCCGCAGCACGAATACACCCGCCACCTGCTCGCCGCCGAGCCCAAGGGCAAGCCGCCGGCAGCCAACGAGAACGCCAAGCCCGTGATGTCCGGCAAGGAGGTCAAGGTCTGGTTCCCCATCAAGCAGGGTTTCTTCCGCAAGACGGTCGACCATGTGAAGGCCGTGGACGGCATCGATCTCACCGTGCGCGCCGGCCAGACGCTGGGCGTGGTCGGCGAATCCGGCTCGGGCAAGACGACGCTGGGGCTGGCGCTCGCCCGAATGATCTCCTCCACCGGCCAGATCCAGTTCGAGGGCCGCGACATCAACAAGCTGTCCTTCAACGAGATGCGGCCGCTGCGCAGCGACCTGCAGATCGTGTTCCAGGACCCGTTCGGCTCGCTGAGCCCCCGCATGTCGGTTGCCGAGATCATCGAGGAAGGGCTGAAGATCCACGCGCCGAAACTCTCGGAAGCCGAGCGCGACGCCGAGGTCGTGGCCGTGCTCAACGAGGTCGGACTCGATCCGTCGACCCGCTTCCGCTATCCGCACGAATTCTCCGGCGGCCAGCGCCAGCGCATCGCGATCGCCCGAGCCATGGTGCTGAAGCCCCGCTTCGTCATGCTCGACGAGCCGACCTCGGCGCTCGACATGAGCGTCCAGGCGCAGGTGGTCGACCTGCTGCGCGGCCTGCAGGCCAAGCACGACCTCGCCTATCTGTTCATCAGCCACGACCTCAAGGTCGTGCGGGCCCTAGCCAACGACGTCATCGTCATGCGCAACGGACAGATCGTCGAGGCCGGCCCGTCACGACAGATCTTCGAGAATCCGCAGACGGATTACACGCGCGCGCTGATATCGGCCGCGTTCCGCATCGAAACGGCACCCGCGGGCGTCGTCAGCGAGTAAAGCAAGCAAACACAAAGGGGAGGTGCGGCATGGACAAGGGCCGTATTTTGCTGTCTGTCACCGGGTTCAACCCGCAGCGCTGGCAGGAACTTCTGTCGGCGGACCGGGAGGTGGTTCTGAAGCCCGACAGCGCGACCGACCCGTCGATCACCTATGCCGTTGTCTGGAAGCAGCCGCCGAACATCCTCGCCAGGCTGCCCAACCTGCGCGCCATCTTCTCCATCGGCGCCGGCGTCGACCACCTCTTCAACGATCCCGGCCTGCCCGACGTGCCGATCGTGCGCGTGGTGGCCGACAACCTCACCCGCCACATGACCGAATATGTCGTCTGGCGCGTGCTCGATCATCACCGCCAGGGCGCGCTCTACCGCGCCCAGCAGCAGAACAGGCTCTGGCAGGAGCCGCCGCAGCGGCCGGCCGAGGACATTTCGGTCGGCATCATGGGGCTTGGCGAGCTCGGCCGCGCGGCGGCAACGGCGCTTCTGTCGCTCGGCTTCAAGGTCAATGGCTGGGGCCGCACCGACCGGCCGATGGAAGGCGTGTCGACCTTCCACGGCGAGCAAGGCCTCGTCCCGTTCCTAAACGCCACCGACATTCTGGTGGTGCTGCTGCCGCACACGCCCGCGACCGAAGGCATCGTCAATTACGACCTTCTGTGCCACCTGCGCCGCCGCAACGGGCTTGACGGCGCGGTGCTGATCAATGCCGGCCGTGGCAAGCTGCAGAAGGATGCCGACATCCTGCGCGCGCTCGACGACGGCACGTTGAAGGAAGCCAGCCTCGACGTGTTCGAGGTCGAGCCGCTGCCGGGCAGCAGTCCGATGTGGTCACACCCGAAAGTGTTCCTCACGCCGCATGCGGCCGCCAGCTCCGACCCCGAGCACCTCGCTCCGCCGATGCTCCAGCAGATGGACGCCTTCGAGCGTGGCGAGAAACTGCAATATGTGGTGAACCGCGCGGCGGGGTATTAGCGGCCGGCATCACCGAACGTCGGTTCCTCGCTCCCGTTTTTGCGGGTGGCGAGGGACCGTGAAACGTCGCCAGACCCAATTGTTACCCAATACCTTTTCAATGCCCGCTCTCGCTTCCCCTCCACTTGCCTATTCGGCAGATTCTCTCGTTCGCATGGAGCTGTTCACGGAAGGTGTCGCGTCTGCGGCACAGGAGCTTCTGGACACGCATCTCGCCTTGCCGCAGGAGGTTCACTATGTTGCGGACCTGCAACGATGGATCCTCAGTCAGGTGACGATCGCCCTGCATTTCGAGTATCAGCTCGATCCGGCTTCCGCACCTCTCTCACCCAGCAACTTGCTCCGCGCAATCAAGGACACGGGAGTCGCAAGCCGCAATACAGTCCATTCCTTCCTGATGGAAATGAAGCGCTATCGGTTCATCGCGCCCCTGCCGAGAGAAGACCGACGGCTACAAGCCGCTCAAGCGACAGAGATGAGCGAGCGGCTCATCCGACGCTATTTCGATATTCACCTGCGGGCTCTCGACACGATCGACGACGGCGAGCGCTATGCGTTGTCCTGCCGGCATCCGGACATTCTGCAATGGGCACAGCCCCGCTTCGCACGTCTTCTTCTGGCGGCGCAGGACTGGCATCGACCGCAGCAAAGCATTGCCAAATTCGTTCGCTCGGACTCCGGCAGCAGCATCCTGCACGACCTGGTCATCGGCGTTCCCCCGTTGTCCACGGAGATGACGTCGCCAATATGGATCGGAAAGGTATCGCCGAACGCGTTCTCGCAGAAATACCGCATATCCAGAACGCATGCCGCTCGCCTGTTCGGAATGGCGCGGGATGCCGGCCTCATCGGCTGGGCCAACCGCAGCAACCGGGGCGAATGCTGGATCTCGCCTCAACTCGTCCGAGACTATCGTTACTGGCAGGCGGTCAAGCTCGCGGCGGTTTCACAGGCCTTCCACGCGGCTTGCATCGCGATGAACGATGCCGGAATCGGCACGCCGAAGCAGGCCGAGCCAGAGATTGCGGCGGGGAGCTCTTGAGCAGCCCCCCGCTCTCGATTATTCGTGGATCGTATAGGACCCCAGTTCGCACAAATCCTGCGTATCGGTCGTGGTATCCAGATCAGAGCCTTCCTCGAACTCGAACTTCATGTCATAGGAGCAGACAGTCCGGCCATCGGCGATGGTGACTTCGACGCTCTCGCCGGGATTAAGCACGTCCCGGCCGAACACGTCCTCTTCCCATTCGTTGACGCCGACGGGAGAAGTGTAGAATCGGGTGAGCACGGATTGGGTTCCGTTCTTGAGCGTAAACACCAAGTCCTCAGCCTTCGCTGGCGCGGATGCAGCCAGAACGATCGCCGACGCCGCAAGGGCGAAGCGGAATTTCTTCATGATTTCATCCTGTTAGAAACTGATGAGAGCGCTCTCCGGGAGACTACCTACACGAGCGCCACATTCATTTGAAGATCGCCGCCGTTCCATATTTGGGATGAATTGCGCTCGACGCGAAGGCAGACCCCATCTTCGTCATCCTCGGGCCGGAGCACTGAGCGAAGCGAAGTGCGGAGGTTCCGGGGATCCCGCGAAGCGGCAATTGGTACCGGCCGCCCCACTTCGTCATCCTCGCCCCCCCCAAGGGGGGGGGAGAGCGCCCCCTCACAGCCGCCGGAACACCGAGGGGGCGCCGTATTGCGGGCGGATGCGCTCGATTGCGTCCTTCAGCGGCTCGCGGGTGACCATCATGGTGTTGCCGCTGGCGTGAATGATGTTTTCCGCATCGACCATGATCGCGACATGGCCCGACCAGAAGACAAGGTCGCCGCGCTGCAGGCCGGAATAATCCGCGCCCGTCGCCACCGGCTCGCCAATGGTCGCTGCCTGCATGTCGGAATCGCGCAGCACCTTGCGCCCGGCCATCAGCAGGGAAAGCTGCGCAAGGCCCGAGCAGTCGATGCCGAAGCCGGAAACGCCGCCCCACAGATAGGGCGTGTTGATAAGTTTCTCGGCCACCGCGACGAAATCGGCGGCGGCATGATCAAGCGGCGCAAGATGCGAGTCGATCACGGCCTCGCCGGAAGGCAGCAGCGCATAGCGCGTGCCGCGCGTTTCGGCATGGCCGACGACGGTGACGAGCGAGCCCATGGACAGCTCACCCGCGCGGGCAAAGCGCAGGTCGGCGCCCGGGTAGACAAAACTGCGCGGCGCGATCACTCGGTGCGTCGGCGCGTGTTCACGCGGGCCAATGTCGGTTTCCGCGACATAGCCGACATAGCCGTCGCGCTCGCATTGCATCCACACCCAGCCCGGCGTCTCGTCGAAGACCAGCACGTCGTCGCCATAAATCAGTTGCGTGTCGATGCCGGAATCGGCGCGCGGCTCCTTCTTGACGTCGGCCACCGAGGCGGTGATCCGCGCCGGGCGGCCCGTGACAAAACGTTCGGCGGAAACTTGGCCCTTCAGGCGGGCATCGGCGAGGTCTGCACGGAAGGCATGCAGGCGGCGGTCGTGGGCAGTCAAATCGGCAACTCCATTGCTTTGGCGATGATAGCATCGCCGAAACGTTCGACATAGAGCGCGCCTTCCACGGTGCGCTTGATGAGCACGTTGCGCTTGTCGAGTTCGTCGCGGTGGCGGGACACGAGCTTGAGCGCGCCCATCGTGTCGAGCGCGCGCGTGATCACCGGCTTGGTGACGTTGAGCCGCGCGGCGAGCCCGCGCACCGTGTGCGGCGGCGGGTCGAGATAGATGGTGAGCAAGATTGCCATCTGCCTCACCGTCAGGTCGGGCGCGTCGTCGCGCACTTCGGACAGGTTGACCTGTTGCCAAAGTCGCAAGGCCTGACTCGGACGCAAATGGACTGCCATGCGCCCGAGAATGCACCGAAAACGTTTCGGTTCCGTTTCAGTCCTTGCAAGGCAACCATCAGCCGAAGCGGGTCGCGATCACCCTCTCCAGCGCGCGGATGGCCTGCGCCTCGCCGCCGACCGGGCCGTAGGGCCGCTCGGTCGGGTTCCAGGCGAAGATGTCGAAATGCGCCCAGCTCTTCGCCTTCTCGACGAAGCGCTGCAGGAACAGCGCCGCCGTGATCGAGCCGGCAAACGCGTCGGTGGTGACGTTGTTGATGTCGGCCACCTTCGACGAGAGCTTGGCGTCGTAGGGCTTCCAGAGCGGCATGCGCCAGATCGGGTCCTCGACCTCGACCGCCGCCGTCGCGAGTTCGGCGGCGAGCGCGTTGTCCCCGGTGTAGAAGGGCGGCAGGTCGGGACCCAGCGCCACACGGGCGGCACCGGTCAGGGTCGCCATGTCGATCAGCAGTTCCGGCGCTTCCTCGTCGGCCAGCGCCAGCGCATCGGCAAGGATCAGCCGGCCTTCGGCGTCGGTGTTGCCGATCTCGACAGTCAGCCCCTTGCGGCTCTGCAGCACGTCGCCGGGGCGGAAGGCGTTGGCGGAGATGGAATTTTCCACGGCCGGGATCAGCACGCGCAGGCGCACCGGCAGGTCGGAAGCCATGATCATCGAGGCAAGGCCGAGCACATTCGCCGCGCCGCCCATGTCCTTCTTCATGAGCAGCATGCCGCTGGCCGGCTTGATGTCGAGACCGCCCGTGTCGAAGCACACGCCCTTGCCCACCAGCGTCACCTTGGGCGCATCCTTCTTCCCCCAGACCATGTCGATGAGTCGCGGCGCGGTGGCGGAGGCGCGGCCTACGGCGTGGATCATGGGGAAGTTGCGCTTCAGGAGGTCGTCGCCCTCGGTCACCTCGACCTTGGCCTTGTGATGCTTGGCGAGCTTGCGCACTGCAGCCTCGAGCGCATCGGGGCCCATGTCGCTGGTCGGCGTGTTGACCAGATCGCGGGCCAGGAAGACTGCGTCGGCGACGCGCGCTACCTCGGCGCGGTCGACGCCGGCGGGCAGCGAGAAGCGCAGGTCCTTGCCGGGCTTCTTGCCGTAGCGGGTGAAGACATAGCCGCCCAGCACAATGCCGAGCGCGGCGAGGGCCGGCTTGGCCGGCGTCTCGGCAAAGTGCCAGTCGCCCTCGGGAAGGCTGCGGGCCAGGGCGCCGAGCGCCAGCGCGCCATTCCCCTCCCCGCCATTGCCGAGGCCGAACAGCGCGCCGGCAACCGAGCCGTCGGCGCCGGGCAGCGCCAGCGTGCGGCCGGCCTCGCCGGCAAAGCCGTTCTGCTTCGCCCAGGCGACGGCGGCGGCATCGAGCCCGGCGCCTTCGAGGCCGTCCTTGGCGATGAGATGAACCGGGCGGGACTGTTTCGGCTTCTTGTCAGTGAGGGCGAGCGGCATCAGGGGTTCCTTGACTTGATCGGGACAGCAGGCCGTTTCGGACCGGCTCATTGCGGCGCAAGCCGCCGGTGCATTTCTATCGCCAAGCCGCGCGCCTGCAAAGCGCCGCGCGGCTCGCAGGCGAGCGAAGGAACTATGCCGCCCGCGCTGCCGCGATCGCCTTGACCAGGTCCCGCTCCTGCATCATGCCGGGGTGGATCGCGCTACCGACGATGAAGGAAGGGGTGCCGCGGAAGTGGAATGCACGTGCTTGCGCATAGTTGCGAGCCAGCACGTCTTGGATACGCCTGCCATCTTTGTGCAGCGACTCCTTCAACAGGGCCGGGTCGAGGCCAGCCCTGGCCAGGATCTTTTCGGCCCCATACCACTGAAGCTGCTGCCTGTTGGCCATCAGCGCCCGCATGGCCTTGGCATATTGGCCGGTCTCACCCGCAGCCAGCACCAGGCCCGCAGCTTGGACGGAAGCCTCGCCGAAGATCGGCCAGTCCTTCATCACCAGCCGCACCTTGCCGTCACGCTCGACCACGTTCATGAGGTCCGGAAAACCCCATTTGCAATAAGAGCACTGGTAGTCGAAGAATTCCACGATGGTGACATCACCATCAGGATTGCCGAGCACGGGAATATCGGGGTCGAACAGAACCTCCTTTGCCATCGCGCGCGGCTGCGCAAGCGCGAGCCCTTCCGGAAGCATCAGCGATGCGGCACCAACAACGGTACCGGCAAGCATCTGGCGTCTGCTGATCATGTGAGATCTTTTTCCTTGCTATGACTGCCCGACGTCAAGCGCGACTTTCAGGGCGCCCTTGGCACACGGATATGCAGGGGAATTATGTTCTGTTTGAGGGGGAAAACCCGGTTGGGGGTCGCCCCCGAGAGCTGCCCCGGTCCGGACGAAAGGCGTACCGAGAGCGCCACGGCAACCCTCGTTAACCGTGCGTTAGGGTTAACAGAATATTTCTCCAAAAGCGGAGTGGCCGGGAACGGCCCGCAGGGGCGGATGGAGAACCGACGTCGATGTCGAGCGAGCGCAGGTGGAACGCAACCGGAAAACGGATGATGACGGCGACCCTGCTGCTGGCGCTGGCGGCCGGCGTCGCCGGGTGCGCCACGACGGACAAGATGTCGACGGGGTCGATCGCGCGCGCATCGGGCAAGCCGGTGGAGAGCATGTCGTCGAGCGAACTGGGAAGCGCTGCCGCCTCGCTCGGCAAGGCCTATGCCCAGACCCCCAACGACAAGGCCACTGCCCTGCGCTACGCCAGCGTGCTCGGGATGAACGGTCAGGCCGACCAGGCCCTCGCCGTCATGCGCAAGCTGGCCATCGCCCTGCCCAAGGACCGCGAAGTGCTGGCAGCCTACGGCAAGGCCCTTGCGGCCGTCGGCGAGTTCGAGCCGGCGTTGGACGCCGTCCGGCGCGCCCAGACGCCCGAATATCCTGACTGGAAGCTGGCCTCGGCCGAAGGCGCGATCCTCGACCAGATCGGCCGGGCCGAGCAGGCACGCCAGCTCTATCGCAAGGCGCTGGACATCAAGCCAAACGAACCGTCGGTGCTGTCCAACCTCGGCATGTCCTACCTGCTGGAGGGCGACCTCAAGACCGCGGAGACCTATATGCGCTCGGCCGCCGCCGCGCCCGACTCCGACAGCCGCGTGCGGCAGAACCTGGCATTGGTGGTGGGGCTGCAGGGTCGCTTCGACGAAGCCGAGCAGATTGCCCGCCGCGAGCTTTCGCCCGAGCAGGCCCAGGCAAATGTCGCCTATCTGCGCGGCATGCTCTCGCAGCAGAACGCCTGGAACCAGATCAAGAACCAGGACAAGAAGACGCCCGCCACGGCCACGAACTGAACGGCCGATACGAAGGCGCATCGCCAAAAGCACAAGCCGCGCGGCATCAACCGCGCGGCTTGTGCTTTTCATGGCGTTGTCGCTTGCCCCTGCCCTCAGAAGAGGCCGCGCTCGCTGACCTGGATCCCGGCAGGGCCAAGGATGACGGCGAACAGGACGGGCAGGAAAAACAGGATCATCGGCACCGTGAGTTTCGGCGGCAATGCTGCGGCCTTCTTCTCCGCCGCGTTCATGCGCATCTCGCGGCTTTCATTGGCCAGCACCCTGAGCGCATTCGCCACTGGTGTGCCGTAGCGCTCGGCCTGGATCAGTGCCTGCGCCACCGACTTGACCGATTCCAGTCCGGTACGGATTGACAGGTTCTCATAGGCCTGCTTCCGCTCCTGCAGGTAGGACAGCTCGGCGTTGGTCAGGATCAACTCCTCGGCGAGTTCCACCGACTGCGAGCCGATCTCGTCGGCAACCCTGCGCAGCGCCGCTTCGATCGACATGCCCGATTCCACGCAGATCAGCATCAGGTCGAGCGCGTCCGGCCAGGCCATCTGGATGGACTGTTTACGCTTGGAGGCGCGGTTGCTGACATAGATGATGGGTGCGTAGAAGCCTGCGTAGGCGAAGACGATGCAGACGAACAGCTTCACAAGGCCGGGCTGCTCGGGCAAGCCGCCCAGGAACAGCACGTAGACGCCGGCAAGCGCAAAGCCCGCAAAAGGCAGAACGAGGCGGAAGAACAGGAACTTCGTCAGCGGGTTCTGGCCGCGAAAGCCGGCCACCTTGAGCTTGTTCAGCGTGCTTTCGTCGACCAGCGCGCGTTTCAGGTCCAGACGCTCGACTATGTGGCGCATGCCGATCGACTGTTCCTCGCGCAACCCCTTGCGACGGCGATCGGCCTCGGCGGCAAGCCGTGCACGCTGCTTGGCGCGCAGTTCCTCGCGCTCGAGCGCCACCACCTTCATTCGCGACTTGAGCGGGTTGCCACCGAGTGCGGGCAATACCGTGAAGACGGTCGCGAAGACGGCAATGCTGACGAGCAGCGCGATCAGGAACGATGGGTCGGTAATGGCCTTGACGACGTGATCGGTCATGTCCCCTAGACCTCGAAGTTCATCATCTTGCGCATCACGAAAATGCCGATCGACATCCAGATGCCGGAGATGCCGAGAATGAGATGCCCGGTGCTCGTCGTGAAAAGCGGCATGATATAGTTGGGGTTGGACAGATAGACGAGGAAGGCGACGATGAACGGCAGCGCGCCGATGATCACCGCCGACGCCTTGGCTTCCATGGACAGCGCCTGGACCTTGGCTTTCATCTTCTTGCGGTCGCGCAGCACCCGGGAAAGATTGCCGAGCGCCTCGGACAGGTTGCCGCCGGCTTGGCTCTGAATCTGGATGACGATGCCGAAGAAGCCTGCCTCTGCGCAAGGCATGGTCTCGCCCATCCGCAAGGCCGCGTCGGGAATCGACAGGCCAACCTGCTGGGCCTCGACGATGCGGCGGAACTCGGTCTTGACCGGTTCGGGCGCTTCGCTGGCGATCAGGCGGATGCCGTCATTCAGTGGCAGGCCCGACTTTACCGCGCGCACGATGATGTCGAGGGCGTTGGGAAACTCGTTGAGGAACGCCTTGACGCGGCGCGCCCGTTTGAAGGACACGAACCAGCGCGGCATGCCGAGCGAACCGGCGAGAAGGACGCCCGGCAACACGATCAAGGGTGCGCCCAGAATAAAGAGCAGCAGGGTCAGGCCCACGCCGCAGACGGCCGAATAGATGTAGAAGCGCTCGAGCGAAACCTGCATTCCCGCTTGGCGCAGCTGGATGCGCAACGGCGGCTTCTTGACGTTCTGGTCCTTGACCTTCTGCTTCTGTTCCAGATCCTTCAGCGAATCCTGCACCGACTTGCGGCGCTTGGCGGCCTCCGCCACACGGTCGCGCGCCGCCTTGACCACCGAACGATCCGTCTCGGCGTATTTGACCGTCTGCAGCCGCCTCTCGGCCTTCTTCTCGTTTTCCAGGGACCTGAACAGGAAGGCATAGGCCACGGCACCAGCGCTAAGGCTGGCCAGCACGATGAAGCCCAATACCGTCAGGTCCAGTCCGAACATCTCGTCCCGCTTCTCAATCTGCTCGTTTTTCCATGGCTTCCAGTGCGTTGGCGAGCCGCTGCTCCTCGCCGTAATAGCGTGCCCGGTCCCAGAAGTTCGGCCTTCCGACCCCGGTGGAGACATGCTCGCCGATCAGCCTGCCCGAACCATCCTCGCCCTTGATGTTATAGAGGACGAGATCCTGGGTGATGATGACGTCGCCTTCCATGCCGATCACCTCGGTGACGTGGGTGATGCGGCGCGAGCCGTCGCGCAAGCGCGCCGCCTGGATGATGACATCGACGGAACCGACGATGATCTCGCGCACGGTCTTCTGCGGCAGCGAATAACCGCCCATGGCAATCATGGATTCCATGCGGTTCAGGCATTCACGCGGGCTGTTGGAGTGGATGGTGCCCATCGAGCCGTCATGGCCGGTGTTCATCGCCTGCAGGAGGTCGAAAACCTCCGGTCCGCGCACCTCGCCGACGATGATGCGTTCGGGACGCATGCGCAGGCAGTTCTTGACCAGGTCGCGCATGGTCACCTCGCCCTCGCCTTCCAGGTTCGGAGGGCGCGTTTCGAGGCGCACGACATGCGGCTGCTGCAGCTGCAGTTCGGCGGAGTCTTCGCAGGTGATGACGCGCTCGTCGCGGTCGACATAGTTGGTCAGGCAGTTGAGCAGCGTCGTCTTGCCCGAGCCGGTACCGCCCGAGATGATGACGTTGCAGCGCACCCGGCCGATGATCTTCAGAACCTCCGCGCCTTCGGGCGAGATGGCGCCGAAGCGCACGAGCTGGTCGAGGGTCAGCTTGTCCTTCTTGAACTTGCGGATGGTGAGCGCGGTGCCGTCGATCGCCAGCGGCGGGGCGATGACGTTGACGCGGCTGCCGTCCGGAAGGCGCGCGTCGCAGATCGGGCTCGATTCGTCCACGCGGCGGCCGACCTGACTGACGATGCGCTGGCAAATGTTGAGCAGCTGCTGATTGTCGCGGAATCGGATACCGGTCTGCTCGACCTTGCCGTTGACTTCGATGAATACCTGCTTGGCGCCATTGACCATGATGTCGGCGATGTCGTCGCGAGCCAGCAGCGGCTCGAGCGGACCGTAGCCAAGCACGTCGTTGCAGATGTCCTCGAGCAGTTCCTCCTGCTCGGAGATCGACATCGCGAAGTTCTTGATCGCGATGATGTCGTTGACGATGTCGCGGATTTCCTCGCGCGCGCTCTCGGGATCGAGTTTGGCGAGCTGCGACAGGTCGATCGTGTCGATCAGCGCGGAAAAGACCTGGGATTTGGTGTCGTAATAGGTCTCGCTGCGCTCGCGCGGCGCGCGGCGCGGATCGGGCGCCAGCGACGGCGCCTCGACGGGGCGGCGCGGGGCCGGCGCCGCGGCGATCTTGGTCTCGATGACAGGCGCCGCCGCCGCCGCCACCGGAGCGGGCGCGCGGAATTCGGGCTTTGCCCGGCTTCCGTCATCACTGCCTCTTCTGCCAAACATGTTCGCCTACGCGCCCCCGACGCCTATTTCTTCAGCTTCAACCGGCCGAGAAGGCTGCCGAAGCCCGCTTTCTTCCGCGCCTTGATCTCGCTACGGCCGGTCAGCACGTGGGAAATCTCGTTGATCGTCTGGACGATCGGGTTCTTGGCATCCATCTCGCCCAGCATGCGGCCGTTGTTAGACGCATTGCCGAACAGCTGCGGCTCGAAGGGAATGATGGCTATCGGCTTGACGCCGAGCGGTTCGGCGAAATCGGAGGCCGAGATCTCCGGCCGCTTCGGAACACCCACCTGGTTGAGGATCAGCTTGGGCGCAGCATCGTTCGGGCGCAGCTTCGCCAGCATGTCGATAAGGTTCTTGGTGTTGCGCAGGTTGGCCAGTTCCGGCGTGGCGGTGATGACGATTTCGTCCGCCTTCATCAGCGTGTTCTTGGACCACCCGCTCCAGACGTGCGGAACGTCGAGCACCAGAAGCGGCGCGCTACGCTGCGCGGTGTCGATGAGCTGGGTGAAGGCTTCCGAATCGAAGTCGTAGACGCGATCGAGCGTCGACGGCGCGGCCAGCAGGGACAGCCGCTCCGCGCATTGCGCGAGCAGGCGGTCGAGATAGACCTCGTCCACGCGCTCCGGCGCGAAGACGGCCTCGGCGATGCCCTGCGCAGGATCCTGGTCGAAATTGATGTTGGCGGTGCCGAAGGCCAGATCGAGATCGGCCACCATCACCTCGGAGCTGAACAGGGTCGACATGCTCCAGGCGACATTGTGGGCGATCGTCGAGGAGCCGACGCCGCCCTTGGCGCCGATGAAGGCGATCGACCGGCCGATCGGCTCCGCGTCGGGATCGACGAAGATCGAGGAAATGACGCTGACGACATCGACCATGGAGATCGGGGCGACGACATATTCGGAGATGCCCGAACGGATCAGCTCGCGGTAAAGCCCGACATCGTTGTAGTGGCCGATGATGACCACCTTGGTGGTCGGATCGCAGACTTCCGACAGTTCGCGCAGCGTTTCCAGCAGCACCTTCGGCTCGCTGCGCGATTCCAGGATGATGAGATTCGGGGTCGGTGCCGACTGGTAGAACTCGATCGCCGTCGCCACGCCGCCCATATGCACCTTGAGATGCGCGCGGGCCATGCGCCGGTCCTCGCCAGCCCGCTCGATGGGCCCGGCTACGCCATCCGTTTCGCAAAAGGCCTGGACGGAAATGCGCGGCACCGGGCGCAGCGCGCTCAGGGCTGCCACTTCCTGCTGCGCAGAGGCGCCTTCCAGGTCGGGGTCGTAAGCCAGGTTGTCCATCGTCACATGCTCCGAGCGGAGATTGATCAATATTCGACTTCGCGACGCGGCGCCGGCGTGAAGAAGGGCGCCCTGCGATAGCCGTCGATGACGGTTTCACGCCGCTGGGCATCGATCTCGGTCGGCTGGCGTGGCCCCAGAAGATCAGCCGGATTGGCGACCTGCGCGGCAAGGTTGTTCTGGTAGGCGCAGCCGAAATTGGCGTAGTGCTTGTTGGCCGTGGTGTCGGCCAGATCCTCCGGCCATTGTCCGCAGGGGGTGGTGTAGGCCCGCATCTGCAGATAACTGACGCGGATCGGAGCTGCTATGTTCACCACCGGCGGCTGGTAGGACGAGACGACGATGCGCCCCGCCGGCACGCCGCGTGCGCTCGCAAAGCGAACGAAGTCCCTGCCCACCTCCGTCGCCGCTAAGGAGTTCGGGGTCCCTACGGGCACAAAGATGTTCACCAGAGGCGCAGCCGTGCGGTCATAGTCGGCCAGGAAGCCCTTAAGTGCCACACGCTGTATTTGGGTCATGCCGCGATCGCCGATGCCGACGGGTATGTCGACCACCTGCTCCTTCTCGCCGATCACGATCGGATGATTGGTCCGATAGTCGTCCGGGATGGCGCCCACGACGATACTGTCGCGCTGCGCGCAACCGCCCAGCAGGACGCCGGCCAGGACCGCCAGAGCCGGCACGGTGACCTTTTTGCCAAACCTTGCCTGAGACATGTCCGCTCCCCCGATCACTTGTAGATGTAGCCGACGACGCCGTGATATCGGCCGATCGGTAAGTTGGTCTGCATGGTGCCGTAGACGCGGTTGACCCTGCCGAGGAACATCCCGGCGCCGTCGCTGGCGGGGTTGAAGTTGTCGTCCGGCCTGGCCAGCTCGTTGCGGGCAACCGGCTTGGCCAGATAGGGCGTGATGATGACGACCAGCTCGGTTTCGTTGCGCACGAAGTCGCGGCTGCGGAACAGCGTGCCGAGCACCGGAATCTTGGCGAGGCCGGGCAGGCCGTTCACCGCCTGCCTGACATCGTCGCGGACAAGGCCGGCGATCATCATCGAGCCGCCCGACGGCAACTCTACCGTGGTGTCGGCCAGGCGCTTGCGGATGGACAAGGCGGTCATGCCGGGCGTGTTGAGCCCCCTTCTCGGGATGAAGCCCTCCAGCGGGACCGACCCTTCCGTCGTCGGCTCGGAAACCGAGGTCCGCACCTTCAGGCTTATCCGACCGGGCGAAAGCACGACGGGCTGAAACTCAAGCCCGATGCCGTATTCAAGCTTTTCAATGCTGTATTGTGTTTCGCCTGACTTGTTGTCGTCCGAAACGGCGCTCGAACGTCCGGTAACCAGATTGAATTCGCCGCCGACCTTGAAGGTCGCCTTTTCGCCGGATACCGCTGTGAGGGTCGGTTCCGCCAAGGTCTTCATTACGCCGGACTGCTCCATGGCGTTGATATACGCATCGAGCCTCGACCCTCGGATTGCCAGCTGCGAGCCTGACAGAGGCTTGCCAAGCCCCATGACGTTGTCACTGAGCGCACTCCAGGAGATGCCGTCGATATTGCCCCCAGCGATCATGTTGACGCCGAGCTGCTTCATGACATTGCGGCTGACCTCGGCAACGGTGACCTTCAGCGTCACCTGATCCTCGCCGACGATCTGGAGGAGATTGACGATCTTGCTGACACGCCGCTCAAAGTCGGGATTGTTGATGTCCACGCCGCCGTTGATCGAACCGCCGACCGCGGTCTGCGAATACTGGCCCGTGGTCGCCTCACCGCCGCTGACGAAGACGTTCGCCAGGTCGACGGCACGCTTGGCGTCGAGCGGCGTTTCTACCGTTCCGGTCAGCACGACGTTGTCGTTGATCAACTCGACCTTGACGCTGGAACTGGGGATGAAGCGCTTGATATAGTCCTCAAGGCCGGTCACATCGCGCTCGACGGCCAGATCGAGGCTGACGATCTGCTCGCCATTGGGACCGAAGACGAAGATGTTCGTCTCGCCCACCGACTTGCCGAACAGGTAAATGCGGCGTGCCGTGCGGGTCACCGCATCGGCGACCGCCGGATTGGCCACGAGAATGTCATAGGCGTCGGCCGGCAGGTCGATGACAATCGACTTGTTGAGTCCAAGCTTGATTCGCTGGCTGTCGCGCGCCGACATCGAGCTTACGTGGGCGTTGGCTGCGGTGGCCCGGCTGGCGACGGGTGAGTTCAGATCGGTGCCGGCGAACAGCGTCGCGATCCCGAGGGCGAAGGACGCTGCGGCCCTGGTGCCTCGACGGCCAGCGTTGATGCCCGAGACCGGTGCTTGCTTGTTCGGCCTCATTTGCGCGCCCCCACTTCCGTCACTTCGCCCGACTTGATCAGACGCACGGTGCCGCCCCGTCCGTTGCCTGCGACGAGATAGTCCGCCTCGTTGTCCACCTTTTCCTGCGCGTCGGCGACCGAGCGCAGGGAAAGGGTCAGCCGTTCGGCCATCTGCTGGGCGACAGTGATGATCTCGGCCTGCTGCGGTGTGAGCTCCAGCGTCGCTGTCTCACCAACCTTTACGCGGCGCCCCTCCTCGTCCTCCTGGATCGCCTGGTCGATCGCCAGGACCTTGATGTTCTTCAGGATGGTTTCGGTGAGATAGTTGCTGTTGCTTTTTTCGGTATCGGTGCGGCGCGTCATGATCACGTCGACGAAATCGTTAGGCAGTATGAAACCGCCAGCCGAAGTGTCCGCCGCAATGCGAGTGGCGATGGCGCGCCTGCCGGCGGGCAGGATCGACGACATGAAACTCTGGCCCTCGCCCACCAGCTTGGAAAGACGCAGCGGCTCGCCGGAATACATCGCCACACGCGCGATCGATCCGTTAAGCTTGTCCAGCGCATCCGGCTCGGTGCTGCGGGTGATGAAATTCGAGTTGACGCCGTCGGAAGGCCAGGACTGCCAGGACAGATGCCCTCCGACCGACGCTCCCATCGGAACATCGCTGGCAAGGACGAGAACGTCGGACAGCGCAATGGCAGGCTGCTGCGGACCGGCGCTGACAGGTGTCTCCGGCGGCGCTGCGGTCATATTCTTGGCGACATAGCCCGCGCCACCGGCCGCGGCCACTGCCACGCTCAGAATAATCAGTCGGGATGCAACCATATTTGTCCGACCCCCGCATTCGCAACCCTTGTAGTCAGGGCAGACAATGCAGAGGCAATCGTCAAATTATGGTTAACGCCCCCCTTACGATCATGATTAATTTAGTCTTTACGAAAGACTTCCGGCCACCCGTCATAGTACAGACGGGCGGCAGTTGCGTCGGGCGGGAAGGGTATCAGGCTGAGGTAGCGCCTATTTTGCGGCCAGTTGACCGAGCGCCCAGACCATCAGAGGCGTCTCCGGATAGACCAAAAGTCCACCCAGCCCGAGCGCGATCCCATAGGGGATACCCACGGTCTTGTCGGCAAAATTGCGCAGAAACGGGTTTCTTCCGGTGAAGATGGCGATGGCGGAACCGCGATAGGCCAGGATGGCCATGGTCAGCAATCCGCCAAGAAAGGCCGAGTAGACCAGATATTCGAGCAGATGGATGTCGAAGCCCATCCAGACGGCCGTCGCTGCCAGCAACTTCGCGTCACCGCCACCCATGCCGCCTATGGCAAACAGCGCAAAGGTCACGGCAAGGACCAGCCCGCCGGCGAGAAAGTGCGAGCCGAAGTCCGACCAGGCCATGCCAGTCAACGGCGCCACCAGCGCGAAGGTCGCCAGGAGAATGAGCGGTACCCGGTTGGCGATCGTCATCGACAGCATGTCGGAGATCGCGGCGAAGAGCATGCAGAAGGGAAAGACAACGAAGATCAGCGCTACTAACATCGGCGTCACGCATATGTACAACTACGGCGACGATCAGTGTGGACGCTTTGAATTAAGGATTGATGAGTCGCGACTGTTCTTGCCAGCATGCCGAAGCGAAAAGGGCCGCCGACATGGCGACCCTTTCCGAATTTGGGATCCAGCCCGAGATCGGGCCGCGATCGAGGCTTTCGCCTTATTACTTGGTGGTGCTGTTCAAGTCGGTTGCAATGCTCTTGAACTTGGCGTCGAGCGCGTTGCCGAGCTGGCCGGCGCCGACCATGATGGCGAGGGCGATGAGAGCGGCGATCAGACCGTATTCGATGGCGGTTGCGCCGGACTCGTCCTTAACGAAGCGTGCGAAGATATTGGCCATTTGAGAGCTCCTACTCCACGTTGTTACAGCACTTCCGTCAATATTTCTGGTGCATTGATCGGATGCTCGGAATGTAGCGAGGAGCTCTTTCGATCGGCTTAACAAACAGCCTTACCGAAATCTTTCTGGCCCTGCCCCAATAGAGTGGTTAACTGCGCGCTAAGGGCCGGAGCGCAATTTTATTCGCTGGGAGTAGCGCCTGCGCGCCCGCTTCATCACCCCAATGAATGTACTGCAGACCTCCTTCTTTTTCAGCACTTCCGCCGGCCGGCCAGCGGGCGAAAGCGCACTTAACCCTTGGTTCACCAATGACGTTCATATTCCGTTGAAGACTTTTTCGGGCGGAGCGCCGCATGTCCAGGTTACAGTCATCCACTCGCCTTACCGCAATGGCAGCCGGACTTCTTGCGGCGCCACTCTTTGCCTCATACGCGCATGCCGAGTCCGGAATCGAAGTGGTGATGAACCAGGCCAAGATCATCAGGCTGGCACGCCCCGCCGACACCATCGTCGTCGGCAATTCGTCGATCGCGGATGCGGCGGTGCAAGATGCAACGACCATCGTGCTGACCGGAAAAGGTTTCGGGGTCACCAATCTCGTTGCCCTCGACCGGGATGGCGCTCCCATCGTGGACGAGCAGGTGACCGTGGCACGCGACGCCACGTCGTCGGTGCGCATCTATAGGCGGGCCTCAGTCCAGACCTTGTCCTGCACGCCCTATTGCGAGAGCTCATACAAGGGTGACGCCGAACGCACCTCCGAGGCCGAGATCGGCCGATAGGCAGGCGTGGTTACCCATCGGCAAACGGATGCCCCGCAAATTTAGCAATCATCCAAACCTGGCCTCAATGGATTTGGGCTAGCTTCGGTCCGAACCAGATCGGGATCGGCAGACCGCCCATGAACGACGCTCGGAACAAGACGCATCCCGCCGCCAGGCGACAGCGCGGCCTGTTCGGCCGATTCATGTCGGATCGAAACGGGGCCACCGCGATCGAATTCGCGATGCTGGCCATTCCCTTCGCGCTGCTCGTCTTCGCGATCCTCGAAAGCTGCATATCCTTTACAGCGCAGCAGGTCGTGTCCAACGCCGCCGACGAGGTGGCGCGCCAGTTCCGGACGGGTCAGATGCGGCCCGATCCCAACAACAAGGCAGCGCTGGCCATCAAGGTGCAGAACATGATTTGCTCCCGGCTCGAGGTCATGGTCGCAAAGGGCTGCCCAGGCCTGGCCATCGACATGAAGCAATATGCCAGCTTTGCCGACGCGGCCAAGGTCAAGATCAAGCTGACACCCGACGGCGATCTCGACACCACCGGCTTCAGCATCGATCCAGGCCAGGCCAAGAGCAAGAACATGCTTCGGGTCTTCTACAAATGGCCCGTGATCACCGATTTCATGCGAGCCTCCATGTCCAACATCAAGGGCGGCAAGACTTTGAAATTCAGCATCGCAGTCTGGCAGAACGAGCCTTTCACAGATTGACCGAGATGGCGATCCAAGGGGAGCGGAACGAACGGATGTCTGTTCGTGCGGGGGCACAGATGACACGGATGAACAGAACGAAGCTTTGGCAGGAGGCGGTGCGTCTGCTTGCCGACCGGCGCGGCATCGCTGCGGTGGAGTTCGCCTTCATCGCACCGCTGCTCTTGGCGCTGTATTTCGTCACCATGGAGATTTCGCTGGGCGTCGAGGCCAGCAAGAAAGTGGGCCGCATCGGCAGCATGGTCGCCGACCTGGTCGCCCAGCAGTCGTCGACAACCAAGACCGACCTCGAAAGCATGATGCAGCTCGGCCAGGCGCTCATCCAGCCTTACAGCCGATCGGCGCCGAAAATCGTCATCACGGAAATCGGGATCTCGAACGACCCCACGCCGAAGGTGCAGGTCATGTGGTCGCGACAGATGGTCAATGGGGCTTTCAGCGTGCCCTACACCAAAAATGCCTCCACGACGGTGCCCGACCAGCTGAAGATCAAGGGCAGCTACCTGATCCGCGTCGAAAGCTATCTCGATTACAAGCCGCTCATCACCTGGTCGGCAGCAAAGAAACCAGCGCTCGGCCTGACGTCGATTTTCGACACGATTTCCATGGGCCAGACCTACTACCTGCGTCCGCGCGTGAGCGCGACTGTCGATTGCGGCGACTGCTGATCCGGCCGAGCGCTCGCGGCCATACCTCGGCCCGACTCGCGTTTGCGAATTGCCAACGCACGCCGCGCCGCCTATCTGTGAGGCACTGTCCGGCAACGATGAGCCCAAATTCCAGATGGCGCGCGCATTCCTCTTTGTTCTCGACTCCTTCGGCATAGGCGGCGCCGGCGACGCGGCGCGCTTCGGCGATGCCGGCTCGAACACCTTCGCCCATATTGCGGAGGCCTGTGCCAGGGGCCAGGCGGATCGCGACGGGCTGCGGCAGGGTCCATTGCGCCTTCCCAACATGCGCGCGCTTGGCCTCGATCGGGCGGCCACGACGGCACGTGGCATTTCGTCCAGCGCGGGCGATGACGAGTTGCTGCCCTCAGCCTTCCACGGCGCGGCCGAGGAGGTCTCCAGCGGCAAGGATACGCCCTCCGGCCACTGGGAGATTGCCGCGGTGCCAGTGCCCTTCGACTGGGGCTACTTTCCGCAGTCCGTGCCGACTTTTCCGCCGGACCTGATCGCCGCGCTCGTCGAGCGTGCCGCGCTTCCCGGCATCCTCGGCGATTGCCATGCCTCCGGAACCGAGATCATCGAGAAGCATGGCGAGGAGCATATCCGCACCGGCAAGCCGATCTGTTACACTTCGGCGGATTCGGTGCTTCAGATCGCCGCCCATGAAACCCATTTCGGGCTCGAGCGGCTCTATGAACTGTGCACGATCGCACGTGAATTGCTCGATCCTCTGAACATCGGCCGGGTCATCGCGCGCCCCTTCGTGGGCGAAACGCCCGCCGACTTCCAGCGCACCGCCAACCGCCGTGACTTCGCCGTTCCCCCACCGGAACCGACCCTGCTCGACCGGTTGACGGCTCGCGGCAGCCGGGTCATCGGCATGGGCAAGATTGGCGACATATTCGCTCATCAGGGCATCAGCGAAGTGCGTAAGGCGGCCGGCAACATGGCGCTATTCGACGCCACGCTGACGGCAATGGACGACGCCCGCGACGGCGAGTTGGTATTCGCCAACTTCGTCGACTTCGACACGCTCTATGGCCACCGCCGCGACATTGCCGGCTACGCGGTCGCGCTGGAGGCCTTTGATGCCCGCCTGCCCGAGGCATTGTCTCGCCTGAAGCCGGGCGACCTTCTGCTGCTCACCGCCGACCACGGCTGCGACCCGTCCTGGCGCGGGAGCGACCACACGCGCGAACGCGTGCCGATCATGGGCATTGCGCCCGGTCAGCGCGGCGGCAATGTCGGCCTGCGCAAGACCTTCGCCGATATCGGCGAGACGGTAGCCGAACATCTCGGTCTGACGCCCGGGCGCCATGGCGCATCGTTCCATCGGGCGATCGCGAACCATGCCTGAACTGCCCGAGGTCGAAACCGTTCGACGAGGACTCCAGCCAGTCATGGAGGGCTCGCGCATCGTCGGCGTCGAGACCCGCCGGCCGGACCTGCGTTTCCCGTTCCCCGAGCGCTTCGCCGAGCGATTGGAGGGACACAGGATCATCTCGCTCGGGCGCCGGGCCAAGTATCTGATCGTGCACATCGAAGATGCGCCGGTGCTGATCTGCCACCTGGGCATGTCGGGCTCGTTCCGCGTCGAGACCGACGAGTCCGGCCATGCGCCGGGCAGCTTCCACCACGAGCGCTCGAAGGCCGCGGCGCACGACCATGCCGTCTTTCACCTTGCGCCGCCGACGGGCGGTCCCGTGCGTGTCGTGTACAACGATCCGAGACGCTTCGGCTTCATGCTGTTTGCCGAGAATGGCACCGACCAGCACCCGATGCTGGCTGGCCTCGGCGTAGAGCCGACCGGCAACGCGCTAAGCGGCGAGTTGCTTGGCGAGCGCTTTCGCGGCCGCAAGACCCCACTGAAGGCTGCCCTCCTCGACCAGCGGCTGATCGCAGGCCTGGGAAACATCTACGTGTCGGAAGCGCTCTGGCGCGCCGGCCTGTCGCCGCTGAGAGCTTCCGGAACCATCTCCCAGCGCGGGAAGAAGGCGGCCGACGCCCGCGAAAGGCTTGCCTTTGCCATACGCTCGGTGATCGCCGACGCGATCGAGGCAGGCGGCTCGTCGCTGCGCGACTACGTCCAAACCGACGGCTCGCTCGGATATTTCCAGCACTCCTTCTCGGTCTACGACCGCGAGGGCGAAGCTTGCCGCACGCCCGGCTGCGGCGGCCACATCAAGCGCATCGTGCAAAGCGGCAGGTCCACCTTCTATTGCCCGACCTGCCAGCGCTAGAGATAATCGAAGCGCGGCCACCGGTTGGCCCGAAAGCAGGAGATCGTCCGATGGCCTATGAAACGATCCTCGTCGAAACCCGCGGCAAGGTGGGGCTGATCACGCTCAACCGCCCGAAGGCGCTGAACGCCCTGAACTCGGATGTCCTGAGGGAGCTGCTGGCGGCCTGCGAGGCTTTCGATGCCGACCCAAAGATCGGCGCCATCGTTCTGACCGGCTCCGAAAAGGCCTTCGCCGCCGGTGCCGACATCAAGGAGATGCAGGCCAAGGCCTATGTCGACATGTATCTCGAGGACTTCTTCTCCGGCTGGGAGGCGTTCACGCGCATCCGCAAGCCGGTGATCGCCGCCGTCGCGGGCTACGCGCTTGGAGGCGGCTGCGAGCTCGCCATGATGTGCGACTTCATCATCGCCGCCGACACCGCGAAATTCGGCCAGCCCGAGATCACGCTGGGCGTCATGCCCGGCATGGGCGGCTCGCAGCGGCTGGCACGCTTTGTCGGAAAATCCAAGGCCATGGATATGTGCCTGACCGGCAGGATGATGGATGCGGCGGAAGCCGAGCGCAGCGGCCTGGCCTCGCGCGTCGTGCCGGCAGGCGAGCTTCTGGAAGAGGCACTGAAGGCCGCGGCAAAGATCGCAGATTTCTCCCTACCCGCCGTCATGATGGTCAAGGAGGCCGTCAACCGCTCCTATGAAACCACGCTCGCGGAGGGCCTTCGTTTCGAGCGGCGCGTGTTTCATTCCATGTTCGCCCTGGAAGACCAGAAGGAAGGCATGGCCGCGTTTTCCGAAAAGCGACCGGCGAACTTCAGGAACCGCTGAGCCGGCTGCCGTCTGTGATATGGCAATTGCGGCCGAAACGGCGTTGACGCGCGCCGAAAGCTGAACTATAAGCCGCATCGACTGAGGCGGCCTGTGGCTGCCCATTTATTTTTGCGTCCTGAAGCATATTCTACTGGACGCCATCATTGAACAGAGAGAGGCATCATGGCCAATACACCCTCGGCCAAAAAGGCAACGCGTAAGATCGCCCGCCGCGCCGCGATCAACAAGAACCGTCGGTCGCGCGTTCGTACTTATGTCCGCAAGGTCGAAGAGGCTCTGGCAACCGGCGACAAGTCGGCTGCCGAGGCCGCCTTCCTGGCGGCCCAGCCCGAGCTGATGCGTGCCGCCACCAAGGGCGTGCTGCACAAGAACACCGCTTCGCGCAAGGTTTCGCGCCTTGCCCAGCGCGTTAAGGCGCTGTCTGCCTGATCTGGCATTAATTGATATTCGACTTCCGAAACCCGGCCTAACCAGCCGGGTTTTTTATTTGTCCAAGAATATTCCGAGAACAGATAAGCGTAGCCGCAGCAATGGGCTTTAGGCCCAGTATTTCTTTGCCGGCATATGCGAGTCTTCTGATATTGAAAGCCGCCGCCGACCGCTTAAGCCGCTCATGCAGGCCAGCAGGAAAAGCGCTTGATTATCAATAACTTACAGATGGTTATCCACAGCTTGTTCATTATCGCCGCCAATAGGGTCGAGCAAGCAGCTGTCAAGAAGATTCTTTAAAATAATTTCCTCGCGCCCATTCGCTTTCGTATCGAGCGGGAAAGGGATTGAATCGAAACGCTTTTGTCGATTCTCGCGCGGCCGCAAAAGCCAGAGTCAAGCCTTCGCCCTACGAGATTCATTAAAAAAGGGTTAGATGCGACCTTGCCCTGTCCACAGCGTTTTTTGTAGTGTCTTCCTACTGAAGGGGCGGGCCCACGGCCTGAATACCTAGCCTGAAATCTAAGGGGTTTGGAACGCGAGCTCGGCTCGCGTTGGCGCTAGGTTTTGCCGTTTCGGTGTGAATTGCGAGTGGGGTAGAACGAAAATCGTAAGGAGAAGTGCGATCTAGCGGTTTCGCTGGATGGATGGGCTTTTGCCTTGTCTATCAAGTGGTCCCGCGATGGATTGTTTGCGGATTGGAATATTAGCGGTGCAAGTTTGCCGACATCAGGCGGCGACAACGTTTCAGAGTAGAAGGGCTGCCGACAAAAAGGAGGATGCAGGATTACGCATCCGCGGCGGCCCGGTGCAAGTACGGAAGACGAGGATTGCGACAATGCATGGTGGCATCGAAAAGGAAGCCAAATCCGACTTTCTTTTTCCAGCGGAAATGATCGGGGGGAACGACATGACGGCGTCCAGCGACGCGGAGAAGGCATTCGACCGGGTCAAGGCGCAGTTGAAGGCCCGCCTCGGCAGTGAGGTTTACTCGAGCTGGTTTGGCCGCATGAAGCTTGCCGAAACCTCCAAGGGTCTCGTGCGCATCTCGGTTCCCACGGCGTTTCTGCGTTCGTGGATCAACAGCCACTATCTCGACCTCATTTCGGGGCTCTGGAAGCAGGAAGACCCCGAGATCCTGAAGATCGACATCGTGGTGCGCACTGCAACGCGGCTTGCGCCGATAGCCTCCGACGAGGCCGAGAAGGCGCAACAGCAGCGACGCAAGGCGACCCGCCAGACGCATGCCGCGCTTTCGACCGGCACTGCACCAGGCGCCGGCATCGAGCGCGCGTCGGCGCCGCTCCAGTCCGCCGGCAATGGCGACTTCCGGCAGAGCGTGCTCGGCTCACCGCTTGATGCCCGCTACACCTTCCAGTCCTTCGTCGAGGGACCATCGAACCGCGTCGCCTTTGCGGCCGCGCGCGCCGTGGCGGAATCGGCCCAGAGCGCCGTGCGCTTCAACCCGCTTTTCATCCATGCCACGGTCGGCCTCGGCAAGACTCACCTTCTCCAGGCTATCGCCGCCGAGTCGCTCAAGCAGAACCCGCAGTCGCGCGTCGTCTACCTGACCGCCGAATATTTCATGTGGCGCTTCGCGACCGCCATCCGCGACAACAACGCGCTGACGCTGAAGGAGCAGCTGCGCGACATCGACCTCCTGATCATCGACGACATGCAGTTCCTGCAGGGCAAGTCGATCCAGCACGAGTTCTGCCACCTCATCAACATGCTGCTGGACAGCGCCAAGCAGGTGGTGGTCGCCGCCGACCGGCCGCCGTCCGAGCTGGAATCGCTCGAGCCGCGCGTGCGCTCGCGCCTGCATGGCGGTGTGGCGCTGGAGATGCAAACGCCCGACTACAGCATGCGGCTGAACATGCTGAAGACACGCCTGGACAACGCCAGGGCCGAAGACCCCGGCCTGCACATCGAGGAGGACATCCTCTCCCATGTCGCACGCACGGTGACCGGCAGCGGCCGCGAGCTGGAAGGTGCATTCAACCAGCTGCTGTTCCGCCAGTCCTTCGAGCCGCAGCTCAACATCGAGCGCATCGACGAGATCCTCGGGCACATCTACCGTTCCGGTGAGCCGAAGCGGGTCCGCATCGAGGACATCCAGCGCATCGTGGCGCGGCATTACAACGTGTCGAAGACCGAGCTCCTGTCCAACCGGCGTACCCGCACCATCGTCAAGCCGCGCCAGATCGCCATGTATCTGGCCAAGGTGATGACGCCGCGCTCGCTGCCGGAGATTGGCCGGCGTTTCGGTGGGCGCGACCACACCACGGTGCTCCACGCAGTTCGCAAGATCGAGGATCTTTCAGGCGGCGACAACACATTGGCGCAGGAGCTCGAGCTGCTGCGCCGGCTGATCACGGACCAAGCCTGACCTGACGGAAAGCCGGGGCGCGCCAGCGACTGGCGATAACGGCTGGGTTATCCCCAAAAAGCCCGCGGAACTGTGTCTGAGCAGTACCGCGGGCTTGCCTTTTACCGCCTTTTCCTGTCAGTTTGGGCTCATTCTGACCCAGTTTGGGCCTTGCGCGGGAGTCCGAGCCCGGAACCCCGCTTCTTCATTCAAGCGAGCTTGTTTCGTCATGCGTGTTATCCTGGAACGCTCAAATCTCCTGAAGTCCCTGAACCACGTTCACCGCGTGGTGGAGCGGCGCAACACGATCCCGATCCTGTCCAACGTGCTCCTGCACGCGGACGGCGCAAGCCTTGAAATGAAGGCGACCGACCTCGACCTGGAGGTAACGGAAGCGACCGCGGCGACGGTCGAACAGGCTGGCGCGACGACAGTGCCGGCTCACCTGCTCTACGACATCGTGCGCAAGCTGCCCGATGGCGCCGAGGTGATGCTGAAGACCGACGAGGACGGCAATGCCATGTCGGTCATCTCGGGTCGTTCGAGCTTCCGCCTGCAGTGCCTGCCGCAGTCGGACTTCCCAGAGCTCTCGGCCGGCCAGTTCACGCATAGCTTCCGGCTCGAATCCGCCGCGGTGAAGGCGCTGATCGAGAAGACCCAGTTCGCCATCTCCACCGAGGAGACGCGCTACTATCTCAACGGCATCTTCCTGCACACGCTGGAAGTCGGCGGCAAGCTGAAGCTGCGTTCGGTGGCGACCGACGGCCATCGCCTCGCCCGCGCCGAAATGGATGCGCCGGCAGGCTCCGAAGGCATGCCCGGCATCATCATTCCGCGCAAGACCGTGAGCGAGCTGCAGAAGCTCGTCGACGATCCGGACGTTCCCGTCACCACCGAACTGTCGGACACCAAGATCCGCTTCACCATCGGCAGCGTGGTGCTCACCTCCAAGCTGATCGACGGCACCTTCCCCGACTATCAGCGCGTGATTCCAACCGGCAACGACAAGCAGCTCATCATCGACCGCGAAAGTTTCGCGCGCGCAGTCGACCGCGTCTCGACCATCTCGTCCGAGCGTGGCCGGGCGGTGAAGCTGACCATCTCCGACGGACTGGTGACGCTTGCCGTCAACAACCCGGATTCGGGCAGCGCCACCGAAGAGATCGCGGCCGACTACTCGTCCGACCCGATCGAGATCGGCTTCAACGCGAAATACCTGCTCGATGTGGCCGCGCAGCTTACTGGCAGCGAAGCGAAGTTCATGCTGGCCGATGCCGGCTCGCCGACGCTGATCCGCGACACGGCCGATGAGCACGCGCTCTACGTGCTCATGCCGATGCGCGTCTAGGCTTGCCGCGACGGCGGAAATTCGAACAGGTCGATGAACGGTAGGCGGACGTGACGTCGACGCACATCAGTAGGCTGACGCTTACCAACTTCCGCAACTATCCGGCGCTGTCGCTGGACCTGCAACCCGGCGCCGTCGTCTTCACCGGCGACAACGGCGCCGGCAAGACCAACCTGCTGGAAGCCATATCCTTCCTGACCCCGGGGCGCGGCCTGCGGCGCGCGCCCTATGGCGATGTCGCGCGCGAGGGCAGCAGCGGCGGCTTCACGGTGCATGCCCGAATCGAGGGCGAGTTCGGCGACGTCGAGATCGGCACTGGCACCTCAGGCAGCGACTCAGCCGGTGAGGCGGGACGGCGCGTGCGCATCAACGGCGCTAACGCAAAGTCCGCCGACGAGATGCTCGACTGGCTGCGCGTGGTATGGCTGACGCCGGCGATGGATACGCTGTTCACCGGGTCGGCGGGCGACCGCCGCCGTTTCCTCGACCGCCTCGTCCTTGCGATCGACCCCAGCCATGGCCAGCGCGCGCTCGACTATGAAAAGGCGATGCGCGGCCGCAACCGGCTGCTGGCCGAGGAATCGCGCGACCGCCATTGGTTCGAGGCGATCGAGACGCAGATGGCTGAGACCGGGGTGGCGATTGCCGCCGCGCGCGCCGAGATGGTGCGCCTGCTGGCCGCGATGATCGAGAAGCTCCCCGCCACCGGCCCCTTCCCGCAAGCCGACCTCTCGCTTTCCGGCACGCTGGAGAGCCAGATCGGCCGGCTTCCGGCCGTCGAGATCGAGGAATCGTTCCGCCGAGCCCTGGCCGAGGGCCGCGACCGCGACCGCGCCGCAGGCCGCACTCTGGAAGGGCCGCATCGCAGCGACCTCATCGTCACCCACCGGTCGAAGGCCATGCCTGCCGAGCTCTGCTCGACCGGCGAGCAGAAGGCGCTGCTGGTCGGCATCGTGGTGTCGCATGCGCGGCTCTGCGGAGAGATGTCGGGCACCGTGCCGATCCTGCTGCTCGACGAGATCGCCGCCCATCTCGATGCCAGGCGGCGGGCTGCCCTGTTCGCGATCCTGGAAGAGCTTGGCTGCCAGACCTTCATGACCGGCACCGAGCCAGCGCTGTTTTCGAGCCTGCACGGCAAGGCGCAGTTCCTCACCGTCGATCATGGGGCGGTGCATCCGACGGAAGACGCCTGACAAGCCAAGGCGGCCTCGGTATGATCGCGGCATGAACGCCCACGACCCCGCCGCCCCCCTCACCCCCGACGAACTCGAGCGCTATGCGCGCCACATCGTGCTGCCCGAGATCGGCGGCGCCGGCCAGCAGAAGCTGAAGCGCGCGCGCGCGCTGGTCATCGGCGCCGGCGGGCTCGGCGCGCCGGTGCTGCAATATCTGGCGGCGGCCGGTGTCGGCACACTCGGCATCATCGACGACGACACGGTTTCGCTGTCCAACCTGCAGCGGCAAGTGATCCACGACACCGACGCGGTCGGCCAGTCCAAGCTGCAGAGCGCAAAAGCCGCCCTGTCGAGAATCAATCCAAACACCAGGGTCGAGCTGCACGACTTCCGGCTGACCGCCGAGAACGCAGAGGCACTGGTGGCGCAATACGATCTCGTGGTCGACGGCTCCGACAATTTTGCCACGCGCTACGCCGTCGCCGATGCCTGCGCGGCAGCCGAGCGGCCGCTGGTGCATGCCGCCGTCGGGCGCTTCGACGGCTCGGTGACGGTGCTAAAGCCGTTCGAGACCGGCGCCGACGGAACCCCGAACCCGAGCTATCGCGATCTCTTTCCGGAGCCGCCCCCCGCCGGCCTTGTGCCCTCCTGCGCCGAGGCAGGCATCGTCGGTGCGCTGACGGGCGTGATGGGCACGCTGCAGGCGATGGAGGCGATCAAGCTGATTACCGGCATCGGCGAGCCGCTGGTAGGCCGGCTTCTGCTCTACGATGCGCTGGCCGCCCGCTTCGACACCGTGCGCTACAGGAGACGCGCGTGACGATCTCGCCGGATGCGATCGCCATCGCACGAATGCCGCCGGACTTCAGCCGCTGGGACGAGCTGCTGGCGCTGATTCTCGATGCTTTCGCCTATATGAACGGGGTGATCGATCCGCCCTCCTCCGCGCTGAAACTCACGCCGGCGAATCTCGCCGCCAAGACGAGGGAGGAAGCGGTGTTTCTGGCGACAAGCGGCGAACATCTGCTCGGTTGCGTCTTCGCCGCCTCGCAGCCTGATCATTTCTACGTCGGCAAGCTGGCGGTGGCGCGGGGCGCGCAAGGCGCTGGCGTTGGCCGACGCTTGCTCGAGGCGGTGGAACGCTATGCGCGCGAAAGCGGCAAGCCGGTCCTGGAACTGCAGGCACGCATCGAGCTGACCGGCAACCAGCATGCTTTTCGCAAGCTGGGCTTCGCCGAGACCGCGCGCACGGCCCACGCGGGCTATGACCGCCCCACCTCCATCACCATGCGAAAGGTGCTCGCTTAAGTCTGGAACCGTGCAACCAGGAGCATGCGATCGCACAGCTTCAGGCGCGCCCTCAGAAGCGCAGCGGCAGCACCCGGTCCGGCGGGCGGTGCCCATCGATGAAGGTGCGGATGTTGATGATGACCTTCTCGCCCATGTCGATGCGGCCCTCGATGGTGGCCGAACCCATATGCGGCAGGATCACCACCTTGCCCTTGGCGGCAAGCTTGACCAGCTTGGGATTGACGGCCGGCTCGTTCTCGAACACGTCGAGCCCCGCGCCGGCGATCTTGCCCTCCTGCAGCAGCTTGACCAGTGCATCCTCGTCGATGATGTCGCCGCGCGCGGTGTTGACCAGATAGGCCGAGGGCTGCATCAGCGCCAGTCGGCGCGCAGACAGCAGGTGGAAGGTTGCGGGCGTCGACGGGCAGTTGACCGAGATGATGTCCATGCGGGCCAGCATCTGGTCCAGGCTTTCCCAATAGGTCGCCTCCAGCTCGTCCTCGACGCTGCGCAGCACGCGATTGCGGTTGTGGTAGTGGATGGAGAGGCCGAAGGCCTTGGCGCGCCGCGCCACGGCGGTGCCGATGCGGCCCATGCCCACGATGCCCAGCCGCTTGCCCCAGATGCGCCGGCCGAGCATCCATGTCGGCGACCAGCCGGACCATTTGCCGCCCCGCTCCAGCACGGCCGCGCCCTCGGCCAGGCGCCGGGGCACCGCCAGCATCAGCGCCATGGTCATGTCGGCGGTGTCTTCGGTCAGCACGTTGGGGGTGTTGGTAACAGTGATTCCCCGCTGGGCGGCGGCGGCAACGTCGATCTTGTCGACACCGTTGCCAAAATTGGCGATCAGCTTGAGATTCTCGCCGGCCTGCTCGATCAGCGCGGCGTCGATGCGGTCGGTCACGGTGGGCACCAGCACGTCCGCTTCCTTCACCGCGGCGACCAGTTCGGGCTGGCTCATCGGCCGGTCTTCGATGTTCAGCCGCGCGTCGAACAGCTCGCGCATCCGGGTCTCGACCTGATCCGGAAGCTTGCGCGTTATCACTACGAGGGGCTTCTTCTTGCCGGCCATTGTTTCCTCGAATCCGGATCCCGTTGAGACCTCTTTAACCAAGACAGGCGAAACTGAAAACCAGCCTTTGCGTCACTGCCTCTGTAACAAGCGGTGCCGCCGAAGACAAAGAAAAAGGGCTCGCGCCACGGCAGCCCCGCTGGCGCAGCTGAAAAAGGAATAGACGTGTCTGGATTCGTGTCGCTTCGCATGATGGTCGGTGCCGCTTTGGCCGGCCTCGTATTCTTGTCGGCAAGCGCCTCGATCACGACCAGCGAGGCGGCGCCATCCCAAGAGGCCACCCAGGGCCCCAGCGGCCTGCCCCTGCCGCGATTCGTCAGCCTGAAGTCCGGACGGGTCAACTCCCGCATCGGGCCCGGCGTGAACTACGGCGTGGACTGGCTCTACATGAAAGCCGGCCTGCCGATGGAGATCATCCAGGAATACGACAACTGGCGGCGCGTGCGCGATGCCGACGGCTCGGAAGGCTGGGTCAACCAGTCTCTGCTTTCCGGCAAGCGCACGGCGATGACCGCCCCCTGGCAGCGCGGCAAGGACGTGAAGATCAATCTTCTGGCCAAGCCGGAGCCCGAAGCGCGCACGGTCGCCATCATCGACCCCGGCGTCGTCGGCAAGATCAAGGCCTGCAACGGCGACTGGTGCGAGATGAATTTCGGCGGCGTGATCGGCTGGCTCAAGCAAAACCAGGTCTGGGGCGCCTATCCGGGTGAACTCGTCAAGGATTGAGGCCGGCTTGCGCCGCTGATGGCGGCCGCAGCCGTGCAAGCCAGACCAGCGCCAGGAAACGCCGCGGCAACCACGGCACAGCCCTCAACCTGTGGAAATGAGTCGTGTACGGCCGCGCGTCCCGAGACGCTCAGTCCTTCCGCTTCGGGCGCAGCCTGACGACGATATCGACGTTGGCGATTTCCATGCCCTCCGGCGGTTCCGGCAGGTTGAGCACCTCGACCGGACCGGAGACGATGTCGAACACCTTGTTCTCGCCTTCGATGAAGAAGTGATGGTGGTCGGAGGTGTTGGTGTCGAAATAGGTTTTCGACCCTTCGACGGCGAGGATGCGCAGCAGCCCCGCCTCGGTGAACTGATGCAGCGAGTTGTAGACCGTTGCCAGCGACACCGGTACACCGGCCGCCAAGGCTTCCTCGTGCAGTTCTTCAGCCGACAAATGGCGGTCGCCCTTGGCAAAAAGCAGATTCGCCAGCGCGACGCGTTGACGCGTCGGGCGCAAGCCCGCCTCGCGCACGCGTTTCTCTGTTGCCATCTCGTGAGGGACGGTCAAATCCATTAATCTGCCAAGTCCGTTTCAGGTTTACCCGCACAGAATCCCATATGCGGGTGAAACCATATCGTTCTTGACATATATTCTGTCAGGGGGACGCGATCAATAGGCGCACATTGACCCAGGCAGGCCATCGGGTTAATCGCAAACGGCGGTTTCCGAGCGGAAACGGTCTATGCTAGTGAACAGGGCAAGGGTGCGGCAGCGTCCGGGAGCCAGACGGGGAAGAATTTGATGGCGGGTTCGAAATCCAGCTATGAGTATGAGGAACTGCTTGCCTGCGCGCGCGGCGAGTTGTTCGGCCCTGGGAACGCCCAGCTTCCCTATCCTCCGATGCTGATGTTCAATCGCATCACCGAGATCAGCGAGACCGGCGGCGAGTTCGACAAGGGCTTCGTGCGCGCCGAGCTCGACATCAGCCGCGACCTCTGGTTCTTCCCGTGCCATTTCATCAATGACCCGGTCATGCCCGGTTGCCTCGGCCTCGATGCGCTGTGGCAGCTGAGCGGCTTCTTCCTGGGTTGGCTTGGCGAACCCGGCAAGGGCCGCGCGCTTTCCACCGGCGAGGTGAAGTTCACCGGCATGGTCACCCCTGCCAACAAGAAGGTCGAGTATGGCGTCGACTTCAAGCGCGTCATGCGCGGGCGCCTGGTGCTCGGCATCGGCGACGGTTGGCTGAAGGCTGACGGTGAAACCATCTACAAGGCCACCGATCTGCGGGTTGGCCTGTTCAAGGAAGCTGCGGCCTGACCGAGCGTCGCGCCGGCCACTGAAGGAGCACTCATGAGACGCGTCGTTGTCACGGGCCTGGGTATCGTATCGTCCATCGGAAACAATGCCGAAGAGGTCCAGGCCTCTCTGCGTGACGCCAAATCGGGCATCAGCTTTTCCGATTCCTTCGCCGAGCACGGCTTCAAATGCCAGGTCTGGGGCGCGCCGACGCTGGACCCGACCGAGCTGGTCGACCGCCGCGCCATGCGCTTCCTGTCCAAGGGCGGCGCCTGGAACCATGTCGCCATGGAGCAGGCGATCGCCGATGCCGGCCTCGAACAGGGCGACATCACCAACGAACGCACCGGCATCGTGATGGGCTCCGGCGGCCCTTCGACCAGGACTATCGTCGAGGCCGCCGAGACCACGCTGAAGAACAGCAGCCCCAAGCGCATCGGGCCGTTCGCCGTGCCGAAGGCCATGTCCTCGACCGCCTCGGCCACACTGGCCACCTGGTTCAAGATCCACGGCGTGAACTACTCGATCTCTTCGGCCTGCTCGACCTCGGCGCACTGCATCGGCAATGCCTATGAGCTGATCCAGTGGGGCAAGCAGGACATGGTCTTCGCCGGCGGCCACGAGGATCTCGACTGGACGATGTCGGATCTGTTCGACGCCATGGGCGCCATGTCGTCCAAGTTCAACGACCGCGCTTCAGTCGCCTCGCGCGCCTATGACGTCAACCGCGACGGCTTTGTCATCGCTGGCGGTGCGGGCGTGCTGGTGCTCGAGGAACTGGAGCATGCCAAGGCCCGCGGCGCCAAGATCTACGCCGAGATCGTGGGCTATGGTGCCACCTCCGACGGCCACGACATGGTCGCGCCCTCCGGCGAAGGCGCTGTGCGCTGCATGAAGCAGGCGCTCTCCACCGTTTCCGGTTCCGTCGACTACATCAACACGCACGGCACCTCGACGCCGGTGGGCGATTCGAAGGAGATGGGTGCAATCCGCGAGGTGTTCGGTGACAAACTGCCGTACATCACCTCGACCAAGTCATTGACCGGCCATTCGCTGGGCGCGGCGGGCGTACAGGAATCGATCTATTCGATCCTGATGATGCAGGGCGGTTTCATCGGCGAGAGCGCCCATATCGAGGAACTCGATCCGGAATTCGAAGGCATGCCGATCGTGCGCAAGCGCATCGACAACGCCAAGATCGACACGGTTCTGTCGAACTCCTTCGGTTTCGGCGGCACCAACGCAACGCTCGTTTTCCAGCGTTACAACGGCTGAGGATATTCTTCCTATGGAAGGTTTGATGAAAGGCAAGCGCGGCCTCGTCATGGGGGTCGCCAACGACCACTCGATTGCCTGGGGCATCGCAAGGCAGCTTGCGGCGCACGGCGCCGAGATGGCATTCACCTATCAGGGCGAGGCCTTCGGCCGCCGCGTAAAACCGCTCGCCGAGCAGGTGAACGCGACGCTGGTCCTGCCCTGCGACGTAGAGGACAGCGCTTCCGTCTCGTCGGTATTCGAGACCCTGGGCGACAAATGGGGCGATCTGGACTTCGTCGTCCATGCGATCGGGTTCTCCGACAAGAACGAGCTCAAGGGCCTCTACGCCAACACCAGCCGCGAGAATTTCATCCGTACGATGGTGATCTCCTGCTATTCCTTCACCGAGGTGGCGCGCAACGCGGCCGCACTGATGAAGGATGGCGGCTCGATGCTGACGCTGACCTATGCCGGCTCCACGCGCGTCATGCCGAACTACAACGTGATGGGCGTCGCCAAGGCCGGCCTGGAGGCCAGCGTGCGCTATCTGGCCGACGACTACGGCCCGCGCGGCATCCGCGTGAACGCCATCTCGGCCGGGCCGGTCCGCACGCTGGCGGGCGCCGGCATCGCCGATGCGCGCCACATGTTCTCCTATCAGCAGCGCAATTCCCCGCTGCGCCGCACCGTGACCCTCGATGAAGTCGGCGGCTCGGCGCTCTATCTGCTTTCCGACCTGTCCTCGGGCGTGACCGGCGAAATCCACTACGTGGATTCGGGCTATCACATCGTCTCGATGCCGACGCTGGAAGAGCTGAAGCAGAGCGACAGCGGCGAGTAAGCGCAGCGAACATTATCGAGATGCAGAAACGGCCGGCTCGACCGGCCGTTTTCTTTTGGCGCTCGTAAGAAGGCCCGTCTCAGCGCCGCGCGCTCAGCACCTTGAACAGATTGTTGCGCGCGAGTTCCTGCTGGGCGGAAAAAGCCTGCGACAGCGTCTTCTCGTAGGGAAGCTGGCGGTTGGCGACCATGATCAGCCGGCCGCCGGGCTTGAGCGCAGCGGCGGCCGCCTTGATCATGCCCTGGCCAATGTCGGGCTCGGCAGCCCGGCGCTGATGGAATGGCGGGTTCATGAAGATGAAATCGTAGCGGCGGGAAACCGGTTCGCCCAGCAGGTCCTGCCAGAAGAAGTTCTTCTGCATCGGGCCGGCCGCTGCGAGATTGCGCTTTGCCGCTTCGAGCGAAGAAAAATCCGCCTCGTAGAGGTCGAGCGTGAAAATCTTCGGAAAGCGCTCGGCAAGCTCGGCCGCGATAAAACCCCAGCCGGCGCAGAAATCGGCGACCGCGCCGAACACCTTGTCCGGCAGGTTTTCGACCAGCAGCTTCGAGCCCGCATCGATCTCGTCTGCCGAGAACATGCCGGGCGCGGTGACGAAGCGCTCGTCGAGCAGCCGCTCGCCATTGCCGGCGCGCAATCGCTCCGCACTGCCTGCCACCTCCGCAGGCCGCCGCAACCAGAAGGCGATGCCGTGATGCTTGGGCAATTGGTCCTCGATCGGGATAAGTTCGCCCACACGCTTGCGCAGGCTGGCTATGCCTTCGTCCTTGCTGCCCGCTATCAATATCAGACCGCCCTCGCCTACCCGCTTGAACGCCTCGGCGATCATCAACTCATTGGCGCCCCTGTGGCGGCCACAGAGCACGAGGGCAGCATCATAGCCCTCTCCTTCCGGCGAAGGCGTCACGCGGCCCCCAGAGGCCTCCAGCGGCCTGAACCAGGGGCGAAATCCCTGGACGAGCGACAGCTCGGCCTCGAATCCTTCCGGCAGGCGAAAGCCGGGCTCGGCGCCGAGAAACAGCACGCGCGCTCCCTTGCCGGGCGGCGGCAGTGCCTCGGCCTCGAATGGATGGAACAGGGTCTTCAGTGCATCGCGGGTCATGTGCTGCTGATAGAACAATTCCGGGAGGATGCCAGCCCCTTCCCGCGTCTTCCGCGGCGCCTGTTAAGGGCACACCCTTGCACTGTTTGACGGCAACGCTTAGTTATGCCGACCAATACACCCCCAACAGGAGCAATGCATCGAATGTGATTTCAGCCTGACCGCAACGCCAACCCGCTTTGCCATCAGGGAAATCATCACGCATGCCTGCTTCAATAGCCCTATCCAATCTCAGCCTCTCCACGCCTGACGGTCGCGCCCTCCTCTCCGGCATAGACCTCGCTTTCGGCCCCGCACGGACAGGGGTCATCGGCCGCAATGGAGTCGGCAAGAGCACGCTCGTCGCTCTGATTGCTGGAACACTGCCGCCCACATCCGGCTCGGTCGCCGTCAGCGGCCGGCTCGGCATTTTCAAGCAATCGGTGCAAGTTGACCCGAAAGAGACCGTCACGGATCTTTTCGGCGCCGGCGATGCGCTTGCCCTGTTGCAGCGGGCCTATGAAGGCAACGCGACGATGGAGGAGCTGGCAGACGTCGACTGGCAACTCGAAGCCCGCATGGAAGCGGCGCTGGCAAAGATTGGGCTCGATGTCGCTCCCCAAACGCCGCTGCACAAGCTGTCCGGTGGCCAGCGCACGCGCGCGGGGCTCGCGGCGCTGCACTTTTCGGAAGCCGATTTCCTCCTGATGGACGAGCCCACCAACAACCTCGACCGTGACGGCCGCCTTGCGCTCTACGACATGCTGGCGAACTGGCGCCGAGGTGCTCTCGTCGTCAGCCATGACCGCGAGCTTCTCGAACTCATGGACGAGATTGTCGAACTCACCTCGCTTGGCGCCGCCCGCTACGGCGGCAACTGGAGCGTTTATCGCGAGCGCAAGGCGCTGGAGTTGGCCTCGGCGCAGCACGAGCTCGATGAAGCCGAGAAGCAGGCCTCGGAGATCGCCCGCGCGGCGCAGACCGCGCAGGAACGCAAGGCGCGCAGGGACGGCAATGGCCGCAGACAAGCCCTGAAGGGCGGCGCACCGCGCATCGTTCTTGGCGGACTGAAGTCGCGAAGCGAGAACAGCGGCGGCGCGCAGGTCCGTCTCGCCAGCGACCGGCACTCGCAAGCCCTCGAAGCGGTCGCCACAGCAAGGGACCGCATCGAGGTCCTGCAGCCCATGGCCGTGGCATTGCCCCCAACCAGGCTTTCGCCGGGCAAGACGGTGCTGAGGCTGGATGGTGTCAGCGCCGGCTACGCGCCGGACCGTCCCGTGCTCGCGAACCTGTCGCTCAGCGTGACCGGTCCGGAACGCATTGCCGTCGCCGGGCCTAATGGCTCTGGCAAGACGACGCTGCTCGAGCTCATCGCCGGCCGCCTGCTTCCCTCCTCCGGAAGCGTCCAGGTCACGACCGAATTTGCGATGCTCGATCAGCGTGTAAGCATGCTCGATCCCCGGGCGTCGATCCGGGACAACTTCCGCCGGATCAATCCGCAGGACGACGAGAATGCCTGCCGCGCAGCGCTTGCGCGTTTCAAATTCAGAGCCGATGCGGCCCTGCAAATGGTCTCGGAACTGAGCGGCGGCGAACTGCTGCGGGCAGGGATCGCCTGCGCCCTGGGCGGCAGCACGCCCCCGCCTCTGCTGGTCCTCGACGAGCCGGCCAATCACCTCGACCTGGAAGCGATCGAGGCAATCGAGGCGGGATTGCGCGCCTATGACGGGGCGCTCATCGTCGTCAGCCACGACGAGGCATTTTTGGCCGCGCTCGACATTTCGCGCAGGATCGAGCTGCCGTCGGGAGAGGTTCGCGTCTCCCGGTAGCGCAGGCAGCGGAGCCAAAACGAAAACGGGCGCCCCTTTCGGGACGCCCGTTCTGTTTCTAAAGCCAATCAGGCTTAGGCAGCGGTTTCCTCGTCCTCGGCCTTCTTCTCGCGGACGATTTCCTTGCCGGTCTCCTGGTCGACGACCTTCATCGACAGGCGGACCTTGCCGCGTTCGTCAAAGCCCATGAGCTTGACGAAGACCTTCTGGCCTTCCTTGACGACGTCGGTGGTCTTGGCGACGCGCTCGTTGGAGAGCTGCGAGATGTGGACCAGACCGTCGCGCGGGCCGAAGAAGTTCACGAAGGCGCCGAAGTCCGCGGTCTTGACGACCGTACCTTCGTAGATCTCGCCCACTTCCGGCTCGGCCACGATGGTGTGGATCCACTTCTTGGCCGCCTCGATTTCCTTGGCGTTCGACGAAGCGATCTTGACCGTGCCGTCGTCCTCGATGTTGATCTTGGCGCCGGTCTTTTCGACGATCTCGCGGATGACCTTGCCGCCCGAGCCGATCACCTCACGGATCTTGTCGGTCGGGATGTGCATGACCTCGATGCGCGGCGCGAACTCGCCGAGTTCCTTGCGGCCCTCGGAAAGCGCCTTGGCCATCTCGCCCAGGATGTGCAGGCGGCCGTCCTTGGCCTGGCCAAGCGCGACATCCATGATCTCTTCGGTAATACCGTTGATCTTGATGTCCATCTGCAGCGCGGTGATGCCGTTGGTCGTGCCGGCCACCTTGAAGTCCATGTCGCCAAGGTGATCCTCGTCGCCGAGGATGTCGGAGAGCACGGCGAAGCGATCGCCTTCCTTGATCAGGCCCATGGCAATGCCGGCCACCGGCTTCTGCAGCGGAACGCCGGCATCCATCAGAGCCAGCGAGGTGCCGCAGACGGTTGCCATCGACGACGAGCCATTCGACTCGGTGATCTCGGAGACAACGCGCAGCGTGTAGGGGAACTGCTCGGCGGCGGGCAGCATCGGGTGAACGGCGCGCCAGGCAAGCTTGCCGTGACCGATCTCGCGACGGCCGGGCGAACCCATGCGGCCGGTTTCGCCAACCGAATAGGGCGGGAAGTTGTAGTGCAGGAGGAAGGTCTCCTTGTACATGCCCGTCAGCGCGTCGACATACTGCTCGTCCTCGCCGGTGCCGAGCGTGGCAACGACCAAGGCCTGCGTTTCACCGCGGGTGAACAGCGACGAACCGTGCGTGCGCGGCAGAACCCCGACTTCGGACACGATGTTGCGGACCGTCTTGAGGTCACGACCGTCGATGCGCGAACCGGTGTCGAGGATGTTCCAGCGCACGATCTTGGCCTGGAGTTCCTTGAATACGCTCGCGACCTGCTCGGCCGACCACTTCGGAGCCTCTTCGCCTTCGGCAGCGAAAGCTTCCTTGACCTTGGCCTTGGCAGCGTCGACGGCGGCATAACGGGCCTGCTTGTCGACGATCTTGTAGGCCTCGCGCAGATCGCCCTCAACAATGGCGAGCATCTCGGTCTCGAGCTCGGAATAGCTCGGCGAGGTGAAGTCGCGCGGGTCCTTTGCCGCCACTTCGGCCAGCTTGATGATGGCATCGATGACCGGCTGGAAGCCCTTGTGGCCGAACATGACGGCGCCGAGCATGACGTCTTCGGGCAGTTCCTGGGCTTCCGACTCGACCATCAGAACGGCATCGCCCGTACCGGCAACGACGAGATCGAGCTTGGATTCCGGCATCACGTCGATGTGCGGGTTGAGCACGTATTCGCCGTTGATGTAGCCGACGCGGGCGCCGCCGATCGGGCCCATGAACGGCACGCCCGACAGCGTCAGGGCCGCCGAGGTGGCAACGATCGACACGATGTCCGGATCGTTTTCCAGATCATGCTGGATGACCGTGACGACGACCTGCGTGTCATTCTTGTAGCCATCGGCGAAGAGCGGGCGGATCGGGCGGTCGATCAGGCGGGAGACCAGCGTCTCCTTCTCGCTCGGACGGCCTTCACGCTTGAAATAGCCGCCGGGGATCTTGCCGGCGGCATAGGTCTTTTCCTGGTAGTTGACGGTCAGCGGGAAGAAGTCGAAGCCCGGCTTCGGTTCCTTGGCCGAAACGACGGTGGCCAGCACGACGGTCTCGCCGTAGGTAGCAAGCACGGCGCCGTCGGCCTGACGGGCGATCTTGCCGGTTTCGAGGATCAGCGGGCGTCCCGCCCACTCGATTTCCACTTTGTGTTGATTGAACATGACATGTCCTTCAGATGCGGGAGGAGCGGCACGCGACCGTGCGCATCCTTCCCTGGCTTGGTTCGGACGAGCCACGGGCAAGACAACGGGGTGTCTGGACATTGAGCGCTGCGGGCAACGCGCCAGGCATCCTGCAATCCTGCCCCATGACCTGTCCCATGGGCGGTTCACCAGAGCCCTCTGCTCCATCTGAACCGGTTCGGCGTCTGATGTGCCGGGAAACTCATCCGGCATCCTGACGCCTGCGGACCCGGCACTGCGGCCGACCCCGAATGGCAGATCGGCGGACCTTTTGCTCAGGTCCGCCGATCAGAGCTGTTAGCGACGCAGGCCGAGCTTCTCGATCAGCGTCTGGTAGCGGGCCTCATCCTTGCGCTTGAGGTAGTCAAGCAGGCTGCGGCGCTGCGAAACCAGAGCCAGAAGACCACGGCGGGAATGGTTGTCCTTCTTGTGGTCCTTGAAGTGCTCGGTCAGGTTCTTGATCCGCTCCGACAGAACCGCGACCTGGACCTCGGGAGAACCCGTGTCGCCCTTGGCGGTGGCGAATTCGGCAAGCAATTCCTTCTTGCGTTCAGCAGTGATCGACATCGTGTTTTTCCTTTCGATCTGGAGGAAACGGGACGCCCACAGCCGGGATGTCGTCCAGCAGGGGCCGATGCACGCATCGCGCCGCTGGCACAATGCTGCGGCGCATATAGTCCAAAACGCGCTCCAACGCCAGAGCGAATCCGAATCAGCACCCTCAGGCGGTGAAAACGCGCCTTGGCTTGAACATGCCCGCCTCGATGGCGCCGATAGCCACAAGCTTGCCGCGCGCGGTCACGCAGGCGTCCTCGGCTTCCACCGGGGCGTCGCGGCCACGGATGATGACCGGGTTGCCGAGCCTGATGCGCGTGGCGGCATCGTCGTTGACGGCCACCTGCGGCAGGCAGTCGAGTGCCGCGCCGGTATCGAGCAGATAATCGTCAAGCGCGCCGAAATCGAGTTCCTCGCCGGAATTCCTGGCCTCGGCGGACGGTGCCGCAGCCTCCAGTTCCGCCAGCGTGACGAAATCCTCTTCCGTGAAGGGATCGACCTCCACGCGCCGCAGCGCCGCGATATGGCCGTAGCAGCCGAGGTCGCGGCCCATGTCGCGCGCCAGCGAGCGCACATAAGTGCCCTTGCCGCATTCGATCTCGAAAACCGCATGCCCTTCGGCCGTGGTCTCGACCAGGTCGAGGCGGCCGATCTCGATCTCGCGCGCCGGTATATCCACCGTCTCGCCTTCGCGGGCCAGGTCATAGGCGCGTTCGCCGGCGATCTTGATCGCGGAGAACTGCGGCGGCGTCTGCATGATCACGCCGGTGTATTTCGGCAGCAGCGCGCGGATTTCCGCCTCGGTCGGGCGCTTGTCGGAGGTCTTGGTGACCGGGCCTTCGAGGTCGTCGGTCGAGCGCTCCTCGCCCCAGGCGACGGTGAACTGATAGACCTTGGCGCCGTCCATCACATAGGGCACGGTCTTGGTCGCCTCGCCCAGCGCGATCGGCAGCATGCCGGAAGCAAGCGGGTCCAGCGTGCCGGCATGGCCGGCCTTTTCGGCCTGGAACAGCCACTTGATCTTGGAGACGGCTTCGGTCGAGCCCATGCCGACCGGTTTGTCTAGAACGACCCAGCCCGAAACCGGCCGGCCTTTTTTCTTGCCTCGGCGACCCATTCTTATTCTTCTTGCTCCTTGTCGTCGTCGGCACCCAAATCCCGCGCCACTTCCGGGGATTTGAGCAGTTCGTTGATCTTGGTGAAGTTGTCGAAGCTCGTATCGAGCCGGAAACGGAACTCGGGCATGTACTTCATCTGCCTGAGAGCGCCCGAGACGCGGCCGCGGATGAAGCGCGCATGACGGTTCAGCGCTTCCACGACCGCCTTGTCGTCACGCGCGCCGAGCGGCGAGACGAAGGCAGTCGCTATTTTCAAATCCGGCGACATGCGCACTTCGGAGATCGAGATCACCGTAGTCTCTACGAGGTCGTCGCGGACTTCGCCGCGTTGGAGCATCTCCGACAAAGCGTGACGCACCTGCTCACCGACGCGAAGCTGACGCTGCGAGGGTCCGGAAGAGGGAGAACGTGACATATTGGGTGCAATCCTGATTGGAGCGCGGGGTCAAACCGCAAGCACAAAAACCAACCGTACGGCAGCGCAATGCGCCACCGTACGGCATGTCTAACCAGCTAAGCTCGGACGGCTATCAGAGCCTCCGGGTCACCATCTCGACGCGGAAGCACTCGATGATGTCGCCCTGGCGGATGTCTTCGTAGTTCTGGAAGGCCATGCCGCATTCCTGGCCGACCGGCACTTCCGACACTTCGTCCTTGAAGCGCTTCAGGGTCTTCAGCGTACCTTCGTGGATGACGACGTTGTCGCGGATCAGGCGTACGCCCGCACCGCGCTCCACCTTGCCTTCGGTCACGCGGCAACCAGCAACCTTGCCGATCTTGGTGATGTTGAACACCTCGAGGATCTCGGCATTGCCGATGAAGGTCTCGCGACGCTCCGGCGACAGCAGGCCCGACATCGCATCCTTGATGTCATCCACAAGGCTGTAGATGATGCTGTAGTAGCGGATGTCGATGCCAGCCGCCTCGGCGGCCTGACGCGCTTGCGGGTTGGCACGCACGTTGAAGCCGATGATGACGGCACCCGAGGTCTCGGCCAGCGAAATGTCGCTTTCGGTGATGCCACCGGCACCGGCATGCACGATGCGGGCGCGAACCTCGTCGGTGCCGAGCTTGTCGAGCGCGGCCACGATGGCTTCCACGGAGCCCTGCACGTCGGCCTTGATGACCAGCGGGAATTCCTTCAGGCCGCTGGACTGCAGCTGCGACATCATATGCTCGAGCGAGCCACGCTGGCCGGCATGCTTGGCAGCCGCCTTGTCGCGCGCCTTGCGCTGGCGATACTCGGTGATCTCGCGAGCCCTGGCCTCGTTGTTGACCACGGCGAAGCGGTCGCCCGCCTGCGGCGTGCCCTGCAGACCGAGGACTTCCACCGGCGTCGAGGGCAGCGCTTCCTTGATGTGGTCGCCGCGGTCGGTCACCAGCGCACGCACACGGCCCCATTCGCTGCCGGCAACGACGATGTCGCCGACCAGCAGCGTGCCGGTCTGAACCAGCACGGTCGCAACCGGACCGCGGCCCTTGTCGAGCTTGGCTTCGATGATCGCGCCTTCGGCGGTGCGGTTCGGGTTGGCCTTGAGATCGAGAACTTCGGACTGCAGAAGGATTGTTTCGAGCAGCTTGTCGATGTTCGTGCCCTTGGTGGCCGAAACCTCGACTTCGAGCACGTCACCGCCCATCGATTCGACGAAGACCTCATGCTGCAGCAGCTGCGTGCGCACCTTCTGCGGGTCTGCGGATGGCTTATCGATCTTGTTGATCGCAACGATGATCGGTACGCCCGCAGCCTTGGCGTGGCTGATGGACTCGATCGTCTGCGGCATCACGGAGTCGTCGGCCGCCACCACGAGGATGGCGATGTCGGTCACCTGGGCACCGCGGGCGCGCATGGCCGTGAAGGCAGCGTGGCCCGGAGTGTCGATGAAGGTGATCTTCTGGCCGTTCTTTTCGACCTGATAGGCACCGATGTGCTGGGTGATGCCACCGGCCTCGCCCGAAACCACATTGGCGTTGCGGATCGCGTCCAGCAGCGAGGTCTTGCCATGGTCGACGTGCCCCATGATGGTGACCACCGGAGGACGCGACAGCATGTCCTCCGGACGATCCGGAATGTCGAACAGGCCTTCCTCGATGTCGGAATCTGCAACACGGCGAACCGTGTGGCCGAATTCGGCGGCCACCAGCTCGGCCGTGTCGGCGTCGATCACGTCGCCCGGCTTCAGGATCTGGCCCTGCTTCATGAAGAACTTCACGACGTCCACGGCGCGCTCGGCCATACGGGCAGCGAGGTCCTGGACGGTGATGGTCTCGGGCAGGATGACCTCGCGCGCAATCTTCTCGCGCGGCTCCTGATGCATGGCGCGCTTGAACTTCTCCTGGCGGCGACGCATCGCCGACAGCGAGCGCGCACGCGCATCGCCATCCTCGGACAGCGCGGTGTTCAGCGTCAGCTTGCCACGACGGCGATCGTCCTCGCCCTTGGCCTTGGCCGGACGCGCGACCTCGGGCGTGACCACCCGCTTGACCGGGGTGCTGGCGCGGGGCGACGGGGCGCTCTTGCTCTTGACCTCGGGCTCGTCGTCGACGACTTCGGCTTGCGGCGCGCGGCGGCGCGCCTCTTCCTCGGCGCGGCGGCGGGCTTCAGACTCGGCCTGCAGGCGGGCCTCCTCTTCGGCCTGGCGGCGGGCCGATTCCTCGCGCTCGCGGCGGCGGCGCTCGTCCTCTTCCTGGCGGCGCTTGGCTTCCTCGGCGGCGCGGGCGCGGTCGTCTGCCTCGCGGGCGACGGCGTCTTCAAGTGCGCGGCGACGCGCTTCCATCTCGCTGGACGACAGCTCGTTCAGCACCATGCCGGAGCGTTCGGCCACGGGCACCGGCCTGGGCCGCGGCGTCTCCACCACGGGCGCAGCCTGCACCTGAGGCTTCGGTGCGGGTTTCGGCGTGAACGTAGGCGCCGGCTCCGGCTTTTCGCCGGGCAGAGTGAACTTGCGCTTCTTGGTCTCGACGACGACCGACTTGGTGCGTCCGTGCGAGAAGTTCTGACGTACCGTGCCCTGCTCGACGCCAGGGCGCTTCAACGTCAAGGTCTTCTTCGTGTTGACGCTCAAAGTGTTGTCGTCACCCGATTTCGTATCGCTCATTCCACATCCTCTGCGGCATCATCTTCGTCAGCAATCGCCGCAAACATTGCCCGCTCATCCGGGGATCCGCCCCGGTATCGGTCAAGCGCAACCATGCGCTTCTGCGCCGCTCTTCCCGCGTCGTCCGCGAGAACGGCAGCATGTATCACATTTGTGCCACCCAATGCCAAACTCAAATCGGCTTCCGAAAAAAGTTTGTAGGCATAGACTTCCGGTCCGCCGGCATAAGCAGTGGCCCGGCGTGCCTGGGTGATCTTGCGCAGGCCGTCTTCCGAAGCTTCTTGTGCATGAAGAACAAGAAGTGCGCGGCCGCTACGGACCGCACTTTCGACCTTTGTCGCACCGAGGGCAACAGCACCGGCCTTGCGGGCCAATCCCAAAGCACCCAGTGCCGTCTTGGCGAGAAGTTTGTCGACCAGCTCGCCGAGCTGCGGCGAAACGACGACATCCTTCTTGAACGCACGGGCGAAGATATTCTTCCCGGCCGCCTTGTCTACATTTAGGCGATCGGCGCTGACCCAGCAACCGCGTCCGGGAAGGTTTCTTTTAAGGTCCGGAACGACGGCACGATCCGGACCCACCACGAAGCGGATCAGTTCATCCGGCTCGGCGGTCTTTCGCGTGACGATGCAGGTACGATCGTTCATCTCGTCCAAGGGCATATCCGGTATGCGCACTCATCTCACGCATCGGTGGATTCAGCCGTGCCCTCTTCGGCAGCGGCCTCTTCCTCGGTGATCCAGCCAGCCTTCAGGCGGGCGGCAAGAACCATCTGCTCGGCATCGGCGCGCGTGACGCCGAAGCTTGCCAGCACGCCGGGGTAGAACTTGGTCTCACCGTCCTTACGCTCCTTCCAGCCGACGAGATCGTCGACGGCATAACCCGCGAAGTCTTCGACCGTCTTCACGCCGTCCTCGCCGAGCGCGACCAGCATGGCGGTGGTGATGCCCGGCAGCTCGCGCAGATCGTCCGAAACGCCCAGCTCCGTGCGCTTGGCGTCATGCTCGGCCTCGATACGGTCGAGATATTCGCGAGCGCGCTGCTGGATCTCCGATGCGGTGTCCTCATCGAAACCGTCGATCGACGAGATCTCGTCGGAGTCGACATAGGCGACTTCCTCGACGCTGGTGAAGCCTTCGGAGGCAAGCACCTGGCCCACCATCTCGTCGACGTTGAGCGCTTCCATGAATAGCGTCGAGCGCTCGAGGAACTCCTTCTGGCGGCGTTCGGACTCTTCCTGCTCGGTCAGGATGTCGATGTCCCAGCCGGTGAGCTGCGAGGCCAGGCGCACGTTCTGGCCGCGACGGCCGATTGCCAGCGACAGCTGGTCGTCCGGCACCACGACTTCGATGCGCTCGGCATCCTCGTCCAGAACCACCTTGGCGACTTCCGCCGGCTGCAAGGCGTTGACGATGAAGGAAGCGGCCGATGGAGACCACGGAATGATGTCGATCTTCTCGCCCTGGAGTTCGGCCACCACGGCCTGGACGCGCGAACCACGCATACCCACGCAGGCGCCGACCGGATCGATCGAGCTGTCACGCGAGATGACGGCGATCTTGGCGCGCGAGCCCGGATCGCGAGCGACCGACTTGATCTCGATGATGCCGTCGTAGATTTCCGGCACTTCCATGGTGAACAGCTTCGCCATGAACTGCGGATGCGTGCGCGACAAGAAGATCTGCGGGCCGCGCTGTTCGCGGCGCACGTCGTAGACATAAGCGCGGACGCGGTCGCCGTACTTGTAGTTCTCGCGGGGGATCAGCTCGTCGCGGCGGATGATCGCCTCGCCACGGCCGAGATCGACGATCACGTTACCGTATTCGACGCGCTTGACCGTGCCGTTGACGATTTCGCCGATGCGGTCCTTGTACTCGTCATACTGGCGGTCGCGCTCGGCCTCGCGCACCTTCTGCACGATGACCTGCTTGGCCGACTGGGCGGCGATGCGGCCGAAATCCATCGGCGGCAGCTGCTCGGCAATGAAGTCGCCGAGTTGCGCATCGGGGTTGCGTTCGCGAGCCGACAGCAGGGAGATCTGCGTCGCATAGTCCTCGACGTTCTCCACGACCTCCATCAGCCGCTGCAGCTTCATCTCGCCCGTCTGCGGGTTGATGTCGGCGCGGATATTGGTTTCCTGGCCGTAGCGCGAGCGCGCTGCCTTCTGGATCGCATCCGCCATGGCGGCGATGACGATCTGCTTGTCGATCGACTTTTCACGCGCGACCGCGTCGGCGATCTGCAGCAGTTCAAGTCTGTTCGCACTGACTACCATCTTGGTCTCCCTGAACGCTGCCGGCAAACCGGCCGTTCAATCACTCTTCTGTTTCGGTTTCGTCTTCCGCGCCATCTTCGTCGGGCTCGCCGCGACGCTTCTTGGCTTCCTTGCGCGCCTTGTTGTCCTTGCTCAGCGCATCCCGGATCAGATCGTCGGTGAGGATCAGCCGGGCATCGGCGATCGTCTCGAACGGAATCCGCACCGTCGGCTCCTCGCCATAGGCAGGCTGGTCACGCTCGATCACCACGCTATCTTCGTCCGACTCGCCGATCCGGCCGCGGAAGCGCTTGCGATCAGCAACCAGGATCGAGGTCTCCAGCTTCACCAGATGACCGGCCCAGGCCTTGAAGTCGGCCTTGCGCACCAGCGGACGGTCGATGCCGGGCGAAGAAACTTCCAGATGATAGGCCTTATCGATCGGATCGTCGACATCGAGGACCGGCGAGACGGCACGGCTTACCTCTTCGCAGTCCTCGACGGTCATCGTGCCGTCCTCGCGCTCGACCATGATCTGCAGCGTCAAGCCATTCTGCCCCGACAGGCGCACGCGCACGAGCCGGAAACCGGTGGCGCGCAGCACAGGAGCGATGATCGCCGCCACACGCGCATCCACACCGCTTTCGCGGATGATTCGGTCGTCACCGTCGATATTGCCAGTCTCTGCCGTCATTCTGCTTCCAAGGCTCACGTCGGTAACAAAAAAGAGCGGGACCGGGTGGACCCACTCTTCGCCATACCGACCAAGAATTTACCCTGATATAGCCGACAGGCCGGCTATTTTCAAGCCCGCCACGCCTCGCGGCGGGCGGAAATCGGGCATCAACCCCAGAAATCGCACAAACCGAAAACCGCGCCGGTCGTGCGAGCGTCCATTGCTGGAGGCCTACACCCTCAAGAAGGTGAGATAGGCAGGCGTGCGCCCTTCGCGAACGGCCTTCGCCTCATAACGGGTGCGTATCCAGCCGTCGTAGGGGCGATGCCAGTCGCCGGCATCCGCGGCCTGCCATTCGAAGGCCGAGTGCGCGCGGCAATGCAGCAGCGTCCAGTTGACGTAGGTGTCAATGTCGGAAGCGAAGCGGAACTTCGCTCCACTCCTCATGACGCGGGCGAAACGGTCGAGATTGGTCGCGCCGACAAAACGGCGCTTCCAGTGCCGCTTCTTCGGCCACGGGTCTGGATAGAGAAGATCGATGCCCGACAGCGAGCTTTCCGGCAGCCAGTCCAGCAACCGGGTGGCATCATCGTCATAGACGCGCAGATTCGGGAGAGGATTTTCGGCGAGCGAGGTCATCAGCCGCGCCATGCCATTGACGAATGGCTCGACACCGATGAAGCCGGTGCCGGGATGCGTCGCAGCCATGTGGTAGAGGTGCTCGCCACCGCCGAAGCCGATCTCCAGGCGCACGTCGGCGACAGGCGCCGAAAACAGCGCGTGCAGATCAGCAGGAGCCGGCCCGGACAGGTCGATCCGGTATCTGGCCAGCCCCGCCTCGAGCGCCGCAGCCTGGTGTGGGCGAATGGTCTTGCCGTGCCGCCGACCGAAGAAAGCTTCGGTCGAGCGGCTGCGCCTGGGTTCAGCATTCATGACGAGCAGTCCAGAATTGGGGGGCCCGAAAATCTCAGGCCGCCATGGCCTGTTCGGCCGCCACCGCGTCCTTGACGGCCTTGATCAGGTCGGTTTTCTCCCATGAGAAGGAACCGTCCTTGCCCGGCTTGCGGCCGAAATGGCCGTAGGCGGTGGTCTTGGCGTAGATCGGCTTGTTGAGGTCGAGATGACGACGGATGCCCGAGGGCGACAGATCCATCACCTCACGCAGCGCCTTTTCAAGCACCGCCTCATCAACCTTTCCGGTGCCGTGCAGATCGACATAGATCGACAACGGCTGCGCAACGCCGATGGCGTAGGACAGCTGGATCGTGCAGCGGTCGGCGAGCCTGGCGGCAACCACGTTCTTGGCAAGGTAGCGCGCGGCATAGGCGGCCGAGCGGTCGACCTTGGTCGTGTCCTTGCCGGAGAAGGCACCGCCACCATGGGGCGCAGCACCGCCATAGGTGTCGACGATGATCTTCCGGCCGGTGAGGCCGGCATCGCCATCAGGACCGCCGATGACGAACTTGCCCGTCGGGTTGATGTACCAGTTGCAGTTGTCGGCGATCTTCAGCTCGCCGAGTGCCTCGCGAATGTAGGGCTCGACGACGCTGCGCACCTTCTGCGAGTCCCAGGTCGGGTCGAGATGCTGGGTCGACAGCACGATCTGGGTCACTTCGAACGGCTTGCCATCGACATAGCGAACGGTGACCTGGCTCTTGGCATCAGGACCGAGCTTGCCAACGTCGCCCTTGCCCTCGCGGCGCGCGGCCGAAAGCAGCTCGAGGATCTTGTGGCTGTAATAGATCGGCGCCGGCATCAGGTCCGGCGTTTCGCGGCAGGCATAGCCGAACATGATACCCTGGTCGCCCGCACCCTCGGCGTTGGCGTCAGCCGCCTTGTCGACGCCCTGGGCGATGTCGGCCGACTGGGCATGCAACAGAACGTCGATCTTGGCGTGCTTCCAGTGGAAGCCTTCCTGCTCGTAGCCAATGGCACGGATCGCGCGGCGGGCGGCGGAGCGGAACTTCGACGGGTTGATGACCGGATGCCCCTTGCCGTCATGGAGGGGCTTGCCATCCTTGTCTGTCTTCAGAAGCGTCGCCGGGACGCGGACCTCTCCAGCGATCACGACACGGTTGGTCGTGGCCAGCGCCTCACAGGCGACGCGCACGTCCCAAGGGTTCATGCCTGCCTTTTTCGCCTCGCGATAGACCAGGTCGACGATCTCATCGGAAATGCGGTCGCACACCTTGTCCGGATGGCCTTCGGAAACGGATTCACTTGTGAAGAGATAGTTCTGCCGCGTCACGGGTGTCCCCTCTAGAAAAACAAGCGGCAGGATGCCGCCTTCGGGCAAGACACCGTTAGCGAACCCGCGCGGAGCCCGTCAAGCTGGGTTTTTGCGTGGATCAAGCCCTTTTGAAAATTGGTGCCACTTATTGTTGACGCTAGGTCAGTCGTCGTCGGCGGCAAGCGTCTTGACGAGTTCGATGATCTTGCGGCGCACCTTCACGTCCGTGATCTTGACGAAGGCGCGATTGAGCTGAAGACCCTCGGGACTGGTGACGAAATCCAGTCCGAAACCGGAGGAAGCATCCTCGGCGAAACCCTTGCCTGCGGTGCCTTCCTGGCCGGGGAAATCCTCGAAAAAGAAGGAGACCGGCACGGCCAGGATGGACGAGATTGCCTGCAGGCGGCTGGCCCCGACCCGGTTGGTGCCCTTTTCGTACTTCTGGATCTGCTGAAAAGTTATTCCAAGCTGTTCGCCAAGATTTTCCTGGCTCATTCCCAGCATGTTTCGGCGTAACCGAATTCTACTTCCAACATAGACGTCGGTCGGGTTCGGCTTCTTCTTGTTTTCCTTTTCTACCATTTCGTCCTCGGCCGGCTTTGCGGCATTTTCTATTTTTGTTTTCATAGGAGCGGTGTAGCCCCTCCTGTCGCCGATCTCGCCCTCCTCAAGGCGGTGTACTATGAATCCCCCACAGACGGACTGTCAATTCGGACGCAGGCGTTGTCCAAGCCCCATTCCGGCAGCGATTGCGCCAAAGAAAAACAAAATTACCAAGCCATTAACGTGCTTGTTCCAAGACGCCATTGTCTCGCGCCGGAAAAGCGGAATTGTGGCATCGACGACGCCGTGAGCATCAATGGACAAGGCATCAACTATGCGACCGCGTTGATCGACCACCCCCGAAATCCCTGTGTTGGCGGCTCGTATCAACGGAACCCCCGTTTCCACGGCACGTATCTGCGCTTGCCGGAAATGCTGGTAGGGGCCTGGCGTGTCACCGAACCACGCGTCGTTCGTAACATTTACAATAATGTCGGTTGACGCAACGTCAACAGCAACCATCTCAGGAAAAATAATTTCATAGCAGATGAAAGGTAGCGCACTGATGCCGCTCGGCAAGGCGATCGGGTGGCGCTCGTTTCCCGGCAACAGGTTCATCGGTCCCGCCACGAACTGCTCCAGCCCGAGGCGCCCGAAGAGGTCGGCAAAGGGGATGTACTCGCCAAAGGGAACCAGGTGCACCTTGTCGACTGCATCCACGATCTCGCCGGATGCATTGATGGCGACGACGGAATTGTAATAGCGCTCCTCGCTTCCGGCCGCGCTGCCCAGTTCCTCGCGCATCGCACCGGCGATCAGCATCTGTCCGTCGCCCAACAGCTCTCCCAAAGCGGCCAACGCGTCCGGCCTCTCGGTGAAGAAGAATGGAACGGAGGTTTCAGGCCAAAGGATGAGCTGCGGCTTGGCCCTGCCCTGCTCCGGCGGCGCTCCGGACAGATCCAGCATCGTGTGGAAGATGCGATCGCGCACGCTGGCGTCCCATTTCTCGCTCAGGTCGATGCTGGGCTGGACGACGCGCACCGAGAGGCTGCGCCCATCCGCTTCGGCCTCCGCGTTGAGCCGGACATAGCCAAAGGCCACATGAGCGGCCACCAGCAGCGCGGCAAGCGCCAGGCCCAAGTGCAGATGCCGCCGCGCCGCCAGCAGGGCAGGCATGGCGAACACGAAGACGGCCAGCGCATTCATGCCGATCATGCCGACCACCGAGACGCTCTGCATCAGCAGCGGCACCGGCATGGCTGAATAGCCGATGGCATTCCACGGGAAGCCGGTAAACAGGAACGTCCGCAGCCACTCCGCGAGACCGAAACCGAAGGCCAGCGCGGCAATTCGGCCGATGCCATCGCTCCAGGCCAGCCTGGCTACCGCGCAGGCGAAACCGTAGAAGAAGGCAAGCAGCAGGGGAATGCCCACCACCGCCAGCGGCAGGGCCCAGGCAAAGCTGTCGGCGTCGACCAGAACCGCTCCGCCGATCCACCACAACCCGGCCAGGAAATAGCCGAAGCCGAACCACCAGCCGATCGCAAATGCCGGCAGGATTCGGCGCAACGGACCGGCCGGCGCGGCGACGGTGGCACCGTCGAGCAGCCACACCAGCACCGGGAAGGAGACGAAGCACACGGCGAAGAAGTCGTAGGGGGCCTGGGATAGGACGGCGAGCGCGCCAGCCAAGAATGCCGTGAGCGAGCGTCGCCAGCCCCACAGCAAAATTATCCGCCCTGCAAGGCGCTCCATAGGCGGCCCCTCATCGCGAGAATCATGCGCAAAGATTTATCAGCAAGAGGCCGCCGCTCCAACAATCCAAGCATCAGGCCTGTTCGGTCCGGGCGGCACGACGCCTCCGCTCGCCCCTTTGACTGTGCACGATGCGGACCCGCTTGACCCGCCTCGGGTCGGCGTCGAGCACATGGAATTCGAAGCCGGGGATTGCCTGGACGACTTCGCCACGGGTCGGCACGCGGCCGAGCGTGTTGAAGATCATACCGCCGATCGTATCGACATATTCGCCGTGCTCGCCGGCGGTGAAATCCTCGCCGATCATCTTGGCGACATCGTCGATCTCGGCTCTGGCGTCGACGACGAAGACGCCGTCGGCCGTCTGCGTGATCAGCGGCTCCTCTTCGTCGTGCTCGTCCTCGATGTCGCCGACCACCATCTCCACGATGTCTTCCAGCGAGACGAGGCCGTCGGTGCCGCCATACTCGTCGATGACGAGCGCCATCTGCGTGCGCGACGCCTGCATGCGCGCCATCAGGTCCGAGGCCAGCATCGACGGCGGCACGAAAAGCACGGTGCGGATCAGGTTGAGGTCGCCGATGGTGCGCGTCAGGTCGACATGGGCGAAGTCCAGCGCCGCGCCGGCAACCGGTTTCTTGGGCTGCCTGCCCTTGCGGGTGCGGGCCAGCCGCGTGATGTGGGCGAGCACGTCGCGGATGTGGACCATGCCGCGCGGATCGTCGAGCGTTTCGGAATAGACCGGCATGCGCGAGTGGCCCGATTTCTCGAAGACCACCATCAGGTCGCCCAGCGTCGTCGTGATATCCACCGCCTCGATATCGGCGCGGGGCACCATGACATCCTCGACGCGCACCTCGCGCAGCCGCAGGATGTTATTCAGCATCGCCCGCTCGCCGGGCGAAAACCCTTCCGCTTCGGTGGTGCTTTCGGCCAGCGCGTCGGTCAGGTCGTCGCGGAGGCTGGATCCATTGCGCGGCTTGAATAAGCCGGCGAGCCGTTCAAACAGCGACGGGCGGTCATGAGAAGGATCATTTGCGACGCTGCTTGGCGTCGCGATGGGACTAGGGTCCTCTTCGGCGCTTTCGGGCGCCTTCGGCGCGCTGCTGCCGGCGTCCGATCGGGCGGCAGTGTCAGGGTTTTCGTTCATCATCGTCCGGTTGGTTGTCATTATGTGTTACGCATAGGGGTCGGGGATAGCAAGCCGCGCCAGCGCCCGGCGCTCCAGGCCCTCCATCTCCTCCGCTTCCGTGTCGGTTTCGTGATCATAGCCCATGAGATGCAGGAAACCATGGATCACCAGATGAATAATATGATGCTCGCGCGGCTTGCCTTCCAGTGTCGCCTCACGCTCGACGGTCTCGGCGGCAAGCACGATGTCGCCCATCAGCGGCGGCAGCGGCGCGCCGGGCTTGGTCGGGAAGGCCGGGAAGGAGAGCACGTTGGTCGGCTTGTCCTTGCCGCGCCATTCGGCGTTCAGCACCTGGATATGGGCGTCATCCGAAAAGACCAGGCTGAGCTCGGTGCCTGTCGGCGCAGCCGCGCCGGTCTCGGCGAGGGCCGCGGCGACCGCGCGCCGCGCCAGCGCCTCCAGTTCCTCCTCGGACGGCCAATCGCCGGCCTCGACCATCAGATCGATCTCGACGGGAAGCGCTTCCGCGCCTTTCTCGACGGTGTTGTCCATGATGCGTTTCGGCCAATCAGTTTTCGGAGGCGCCCAGGCCGCGCTCGATCTTGCCGTCGCGTTCATAGGCGCGAACGATCTCGGCAACCAGCGGATGCCGCACCACGTCGCTGTCGTTGAAGCGTACCGTGACCACACCGGGCACGCCGTCGAGAATGCGCAATGCCTCGACCAGGCCCGAGCGCGTGTTCGGCGGCAGGTCGATCTGGCTCGGATCGCCGGTGACGATCATGCGCGAGTTTTCGCCCAGGCGGGTCAGGAACATCTTCATCTGCATGGAGGTGGTGTTCTGCGCCTCGTCCAGGATGACGGCGGCGTGCGAGAGCGTACGGCCGCGCATGAAGGCCAGCGGCGCAATCTCGATGACCTCGGCGGCGATCGCGCGCTCGACCTTGTCGGCCGGCATCATGTCGTAGAGCGCGTCATAGAGCGGGCGCAGATAGGGGTCGACCTTTTCCTTCATGTCGCCGGGCAGGAATCCTAGCCGCTCGCCGGCCTCGACCGCCGGGCGCGACAGGATGATGCGCTCGACCATGCCGCGTTCGAGCAGCATGGCGGCATGCGCCACCGCCAGATAGGTCTTGCCGGTGCCCGCCGGACCTATGCCGAACACCAGTTCGGCCCGCTCCAGCGCACGCATATAAGCGTCCTGGTTGAGGGAGCGGGCATAGATGGTGCGCTTGCGCGTCGAGATCTGGGCCGCGGCCATCTTGCCCTTGCGCTCCAGCGTCGGAAGGGTCAGCTGGTCGTCGGTGGCGATCGCCATGCGAATGGCGCCGTCGACATCGGACTGGGCGATCTCCGCCCCCTTTTGCAAAATAGCGTAGAGGTTGTCGAGCGCGCGCTGCGCCTGCCCGGCCGCAACCGGGTCGCCCTTGATGGTCAGCCGATTGCCGCGCGAATTGATGTCGACGCCGAGCTTTTGCTCGATACGCGCCAGGTTCTCGTCGAACTGGCCGTAGAGGGCGCTGGCAAGCTTGTTGTTGTCGAAGGTCAGAACGATATGCGCCATGTCCGAGGCCCCGGAGGGCACATTCTTCACGTCGGCGTTCAACCGTATCTCCTCATCTCGGTGCCTCAGACCCGCTCGGCGAACAGGCTAGCATGGCCGGTTTTCGTGATTCTTACCTGGATAATCTCACCGATTCCACCGGCCTTTTCATCAAGAATGACCGGCTGGAGCCAGGGTGAGCGGCCGACGATCTGCCCGGCCTGACGGCCCGGCTTCTCGATCAGCGTCTCGATCGTCTTGCCGACGAGGCTGGTGAGGAAGGCGTCCTGCTGCTCGTTGAGGAGGGCCTGCAGGCGCTGCAGGCGCTCGTCCTTCACCTCTTCGGCGACATGGTTTTCCATCTCGGCGCCCGGAGTGCCGGGGCGCGGCGAATACTTGAACGAGAAGGCCTGCGCGTAGTTCACCGCACGCACGATCTCCATCGTGTCCTCGAAGTCCGCGTCCGTCTCGCCGGGGAAGCCGACGATGAAATCTCCCGACATGGCAATGTCCGGCCGCGCCGTCCGGATCCGCTCGATGAGGCGCAGATAGTCGGCTGCCGTGTGCTTGCGGTTCATCGCCTTCAGGATGCGGTCCGAACCCGCCTGCACCGGCAGGTGCAGATAGGGCATCAGCATGGGCAAATCGCGATGCGCGGCGATCAATTCGTCGTCCATGTCGCGCGGATGGCTGGTGGTGTAGCGCAGCCGCGCCAGGCCGGGGATTTCGGCCAGTCGCAACAGCAGCCGGCCAAGGCCCCATTCGTTGCCGTCGGGTCCCTCGCCATGCCAGGCATTAACGTTCTGGCCAAGCAGGGTCACCTCGCGCACTCCCGCCGCCGCCAGACGTTCGGCTTCGGCCACGATCTGCGCAACCGGGCGTGAAACTTCGGAACCGCGCGTATAGGGCACCACGCAGAAGGTGCAGAACTTGTCGCAACCCTCCTGCACGGTGAGGAAGGCGGTCACGCCGCGGCCGATGATTTCGGCGCGCCTGGGCTGCGGCAGGTGGTCGAACTTGTCTTCCAGCGCGTATTCGGTCTCCACGACCTTCTCACCGCCGCGCACCTTTTTCAGCGCTTCCGGCAGGCGATGGTAGGTCTGCGGCCCAATCACCAGATCGACCGCCGGCGCGCGCCGGATGATCTCGCGCCCTTCCGCCTGCGCCACGCAGCCGGCAACGCCGATCACCATCTCGCCGCCATTCCTGGCGCGCTCGGCCTTCAGTTCGCGGATACGGCCGAGTTCGGAATAGACCTTCTCGGCGGCCTTTTCGCGGATGTGGCAGGTGTTGAGGAGCACGAGATCGGCCTCCTCGATGGCCGTGGTCGCCACATAGCCATCAGCGGCCAGCGCATCCGACATGCGCTGGGAATCGTAGACGTTCATCTGGCAGCCATAGGTCTTTACGAAAACCTTCTTGGCCACTCCCGCCGCCCCGTGAGGGGTCTCGGCACCGTCCTGAGAAATCTGTTCCAGTTCCATGGGGCGGCTTCTAACGCTTTTCGATGTCAAAAAACAGACGATTCTTGGCTGGGGCATCGGACCGAAAAGTGGAATCCGGTTTTCGGAATATTCCGATGCTCATTTGAATGTCGGATCGTCCTTTGTGCGTCCGAATGGACGCACGGCGATCCAAGCGTCAGCGCTTCGGGTCGCGCAGCGCCTGCTGCATCATCGCCCGCACGTGTTCCTCCACCGCGCGGGCCGTTTCCTTGCGGCTGCTGCCTGCGGAAAATTCCAGCGGCTCGCCGAAATGCACTTCAACGTCGATCGCACCTTCGGCAAGCAGGTCCTTGATGTGCGGCACCAGGTCCTGGTCGCCAATCCAGGCGGCGATGGCGCGGTGCTGACGCCCCATGGGCAGACCATGCAGGCGCGTATAGCTGATCGCGACCGGCTGGATGAAGACCTTGTCGGCCCCGCCTTCGGCCAGGGCAAGATTGGCCGCGCCGAACAGCGTGCTCTTGAACGGCAGCAGCAGGTTGCCGTCGCCCGTGGTTCCCTCGGCAAACAGCACCATGGCGTCGCCCGAAGCGAGGCGGCTGGCGATCTCGTTCGCCTGCTCACCCGATTTGCGCTTGCGGTCACGCTCGACGAAGATGCAGCCCTGAAGGCGCGTCAGCCCGCCGATGAGCGGCCAACGCGCCATTTCCGACTTGGCGATGAAGGCGACGTCGTTGAACGAGCCCAGCACCATCACATCGGTCCAGGAAACGTGGTTGGCGGCGACCAGGAGCGGGCGGCTTTTCGAAATCTCGCCGGTCACATGGACGCGAAAGCCCAGCGCGCGCAGGATGAGCCCGTTGCACCAGCGCCGTATCCGGCGCGGCTGGTAAAGCCCGGTTTTCACGCCGAGATAGGCGAACGGCACCATCAGGCCCAGCCCCACCGCGACGCAGAGAAGCGCCAGACCTATGCGTAACTTCACAAACATGCGCCGCGCCGTTCCTACACGCCGCCGAATTCGCTAGCGGAGGTCGCGCCGCATGACAAGAGCTCCGTTGGCGCCGCTGCCGGGGGCACGGTAGTAGTCGGGGCGCTTGCCGACCTCGCGGAAGCCGAGCCGTCGGTAGAGCGCGATCGCCGGCGCATTGGTCTCGTCGACCTCGAGGAACAGCGCCTCGGCGCGCTGCGCATGCAACTCGCGCAGCACCGCATCCATGAGCTTCCAGCCGAGCCCCTGCCGCCGGTGTGAGCGCGCCACCGCCACCGTCAGGATCTCGCCCTCGCCGGCAACCAGCCGCGCCAGCACGAAGCCGACGGGCGGTGCCTTGCCGCGGCCGACCTCGCGCGCGACATAGCCAAAGACCGTGTCCTGCGCCAAAAGGTCGGCGAACTCGCCGCCCGTCCACGGCCGCACGAAATCCTCGCGGTGCAGCGCCGAGACCGCGTCGCAGTCCTTGACGGTGAGCGGCTCCAGCGAAAAGTCACGTTCGCGCGAGGTGATGAAGGGGATGCGCATCAACCGCTCCTCGGCAGAACGAAGCCGGCCTGCGGCTTCGCGTCCGGTTCACGCAGATAGAGCGGCTTCGGGCGCTCACCGGGTTCCTTGCCGGCGGCCAGCCGGGCGTAAACGCCGATGTCGGCCGTCGACCCGAGCGGGCCGACCGAGTTGTCCCGTCCCGACAGGCTGCCGGCGATCATTTCCGCCGCGGTGCCGGCAAGCGCCGCATCATATTCGGTTGCCAGCAAGGTCGCCCGCGCAAGGTCGATGACGGCCGGGACGAAGAGTATTGCGCCGACATCATCATAGACCGCGGCTTGAATCTCGCCGCGCCCGCCGTCGAGAGCGGCAAGAACGGTGCATGGCCCGTTGAGCACGCGCGCCTCGGCGGCCAGCGCCTCCAACGTGGAGACACCAATTGCCGGCACGTTCAGCGCCAGCGCAAGGCCGCGTGCGGCCGAGACGCCGACGCGCACGCCAGTAAAAGAGCCCGGCCCGACCGAGACTGAGACCGCCCCAAGGTCGGCAAAGGCCAGCCCGCCCGCCTTCATCGCCGCTTCGATCACGCCCATCAGGTGCTCGGCGTGGCCCTTGCCGAGGTCGAGCACCTCGCGACCAAGCTCTTTTCTCGCGTCCGCGTCATAGACGCAGGCCGCGCAAAGCCGGGCTGAGCAATCGATGGCGAGGAGCTTCATTGGCAGCACACCTGCGGCAAACGACTACTTCGCCGCCGCGCGGTCGCGCGCCTTCAGCTCCAGCCGGCGCCGGTGCAGCACCGGCTCGGTGTAGCCATTGGGCTGCTCGCGGCCCTTGAAGACGAGATCGCAGGCGGCCTGGAAGGCGACGGAGTTGTCGAAGTCGGGCGCCATCGGCCGATAGAGCGGGTCGTCCGCATTCTGCCGGTCGACCACCGCCGCCATGCGCTTCATCGTCTCCATGACCTGCTCATGCGAGACCACGCCGTGATGCAGCCAGTTGGCGAGGTGCTGCGAGGATATCCGCAACGTGGCGCGGTCTTCCATCAGGCCGACATCGTTGATGTCCGGCACCTTGGAGCAGCCGACGCCCTGGTCGATCCAGCGCACGACATAGCCCAGAATGCCCTGGGCGTTGTTGTCGATCTCGTGCTGGATTTCCTCCGGCGTCCAGTTGGGCCGCACGGCCACCGGCACCGACAAGATGTCGTCGAGCTTGGCACGTGGGCGGTTCTTCAGCTTTTCCTGCACCGCATGCACGTCGACCTTGTGGTAGTGCGTGGCGTGGAGCGTGGCCGCCGTCGGCGACGGCACCCAGGCCGTGTTGGCGCCGGCCTTGGGATGGGCGATCTTCTGCTCCAGCATCGCCGCCATCAGATCCGGCATGGCCCACATGCCCTTGCCGATCTGGGCGTGGCCGGAAAGCCCGCATTCCAGCCCGATGTCGACGTTCCAGTCCTCATAGGCGGAGATCCAGGCGGCCTGCTTCATGTCGCCCTTGCGGATCATCGGCCCGGCTTCCATCGAGGTGTGGATCTCGTCGCCGGTGCGGTCGAGGAAGCCGGTGTTGATGAACACCACCCGCTCCTTCGCCGCACGGATGCTTTCCTTAAGGTTGATGGTGGTGCGCCGCTCCTCGTCCATGATGCCCATCTTGAGCGTGTTCGGCTTCATGCCGAGCAGCTTCTCGACGCGATCGAACAGCTCGACGGCAAATGCCGCTTCCTCCGGCCCGTGCATCTTCGGCTTGACCACATAGACCGAGCCGTTGCGCGAATTGGCGTGGCGGCCATTGGGGCCGATGTCGTGCAACGCGATGAGGCCGGTGACGGCGGCATCCATGACGCCTTCCGGCACCTCGTTGCCGTCGCGGTCGAGGATCGCGGGGTTGGTCATCAAGTGCCCGACATTGCGCACCAGCATCAACGAGCGGCCGGGCAGCACGAGCTTGCCGCCGTCGGGTGCGGTGTATTCGCGGTCGTCGTTCAGCTTGCGGGTGACACTCTTGCCGCCCTTCTCGAAGGTTTCGGCAAGGTCGCCCTTCATCAGGCCGAGCCAGTTGCGATAGGCAATGACCTTATCCTCGGCGTCCACTGCCGCGACCGAATCCTCGCAGTCCTGGATCGTGGTCAACGCCGCCTCGATCACGAGGTCGGCAATGCCGGCCGGATCGGTCTTGCCGATGATGCTGTCGCGGTCGATGACGATCTCGACATGCAGGCCATGGCGCTTGAGCAGCACGGCCGAAGGGGCCGCCGCATCGCCGCGATAGCCGACGAACTGCGCCGGATCGGCCAGTCCGGTCGAGCCAACGACCAGCTTGCCGTCCTTGACCGACAGCGCGCCGGCATTGGCCCAGGAGCCGTCCTTCAGCGGCGCGGAGGTGTCGAGGAAATTGCGGCCCCAGGCAATGACCTTCTCGCCGCGCTTGGGGTTGTAGCCCTTGCCCTTCTCGGCGCCGTCCGTCTCCGGAATGGCATCGGTGCCGTAGAGCGCATCGTAGAGCGAGCCCCAGCGGGCATTGGCGGCGTTGAGCGCATAGCGCGCGTTCATCACCGGCACGACGAGCTGCGGGCCGGCCACCACCGCGATCTCGGGATCGACGCCGTCGGTCGCAACCTGGAAGCCAGGGCCTTCCTCGACCAGATAGCCGATCTCTTTCAGGAACCCACGGTAGGCGGCCATGTCGGACGGAGCACCATTCTCACGGTGCCAGGCATCGATCTTTTCCTGAATGGCGTCGCGTTTGGCCAGCAGTTCGCGGTTTTTGGGAGCGAGATCGTGCACGATCGCCGAGACCCCGGCCCAGAAGGCGTCGGCCTCAACGCCGGTTCCGGGCAATGCCTCCTGCGCCACGAAATCGTGAAGCTCCCGGGCGATCTTCAATCCCGACGCTTCAATCATACCGCTCATATCTTCTCTCCTGAGACCTGTCCGGGCAGATCAATCAGCTTCGCCCGGCGCGAATTTCCGCGGCCTTTGAACACGTTGGGGTGGCAGGGTCAATTCATCCCTAGGTTTACCAGCCCCAAGCCAATCATAATACGCGCGAAAGGGGCGTGGATGAACCTGTCCTTCAGACGGCAATGCGCGGCCTGCCGGTGGCGACGGCCAGAATATGCGCCTCGATGAACATGCGCTGGCCGTCCACCATCGACGCGCGCACATCATGCGTGACCTCGATCTCGGCGGCGTCGGTGCCTGCCTCCAGCGCCCGCTGGGCGGCGATCTTGCGGATCTCGGCGTCGGCGACGCGGATCGCTTCCTCCTCGTTCAGGAAATCGCGCACATCATCACCCGAAGCCACCCGGAACAGCCCCTCCTTGGGCTGACTGACGCGCGCCTCGGCGGAAATGCGCACCTGGCCAACCACGGCGCCCAGCGCATTGGCCACATCCGTATCCTGCGGCACCACGCAGTCATTGCCGACGAAGCCCGGCAGGCCGGCATAATGCAGCGGCGCGGAAGCGCCGAGGCCGATGACCGGCCGATCAAGCGCGACGGTAAAGCGGGCGATGCCCTCATGGCCGTCGACGGCGCGCTGCACCAGCGCATGGGCGACGGTGGAGGCACCGTCCAGCCCGTCCTCGGCGAAGGCGGTTTCGAGAATGACTTCCGCCGAATTGCGCGTGACTGCGAGCAGCACCCTTTCCGCAATTGCTTCCGGCGTATCGGCAATCGCCTGACCGCGACCGTCGCGCTTGCGGGCAAAAAGCTCGGCGCCGAGGCGGGCGGCAGCAGCGTCCCAGTTCGACTGGCGGCCGAGCGTATGGGCGGCGTCCGACGGCGTGAAGCCCGCGACATGCACCAGGCCCCGCCCCACCAGCCGGTTGAGCGTCGCGGTCTGCGCGGTCGAGGTGAGCAGCCTGTCGAGCGGCAGCGGCACGGGGCCGATGGCCTCGTAGAGCTTGGCCTCGGGCCCGGTGAGGCCGGCGGCAAGGCGCTCCGGCACGCCGGTGCGCATGGCGAAGCGGCCGTCCATGCGGCCGGGGTTGGGCGCACGCAGCTGGCGCTCCAGCTCGGCGATGACGGCCTCGCCATGGGCGACGGCGGCAAGCGACAGCGGCACGACGCGGCGGGGCCCGAGCATGATGCGCGGGGCAAGCCCGCCGTCTTCCAGCGCGACCTCCGAATCCCCGCCGAGGCCGAAGGTGCGCATGGCCACCGCCTCGACCATGGTGCGAAAACCGCCGACGGTGGCGCCTTCGGGGTCGAGCCGGGGGCGGCCATTGTCGAGCACGGCGACGTCGGTGGTGGTGCCGCCGATGTCCGACACGACGGCGTTGTCGAGGCCGGTCATGTGGCGGGCGCCGACGAGGCTGGCGGCGGGGCCGGACAAAATCGTCTCGATCGGGCGCTGGCGGGCAAAGGCGGCCGAGACCAGCGCGCCATCGCCGCGCACCACCATCAGCGGCGCCTTGATCCCCCGCGCGGCCAAAAAGCCTTCGGTGGCGGCGACCAGACGGTCGATCATCGAGATCAGCCGCGCGTTGAGCAGCGTGGTCAGCGCCCGGCGCGGACCGCCGAGCTTTGCGGACAGCTCGTGGCTGGCGGTGACGGGCAGGCCGGTCTTTTCGCGGATGAGGTCGCGGGCGGCGATTTCGTGGGCCGGGTTGCGGGTGGCGAAATAGGCGCAGACAGCAAAGCCCGACACCGATTTTTCCAGCTCCGGCAGCGCGGCCTCGAGTTCGGCCAGTTCCAGCGGCTTGGCGTTGCCATGCACGTCATGCCCGCCGCCGCAAAACACCACCGGGTCGGTGCCGAGCGCTGTCTTCAGCCCGTCGCGGGCGAGATCGGCTTCCGAGAATCCGATCATGACCAGCGCCACGCGCCCGCCCTGCCCCTCGACCAGAGCGTTGGTGGCGAGCGTAGTCGACATCGACACCAGCTTTATGCCGGCCGGGTCGGCCTTGGCCTGCCCCAGCACCGCATCGACCGCGCCCGAAATGCCGACCGCGAGATCGTGCCGCGTCGTCAGCGACTTCGCCTTGGCGGTGACGCCCGCGCTCTCCGACCACAAGACCGCGTCGGTATAAGTGCCGCCGGTATCGATGCCGAGAAACAGCGGGGACGACGGCGTGGGCATTTGGGTCATGTCGCGGGCAATCCGGAGCGGTTGAACTCGCCCCTGCCCTTAGCCCACAAAACTTCGCCACGGAAGCACCGCAAGGTTGAGCCAGTGCGGGCCAGCCGCTGTCGTCACCACGCCCGGCCTTCGCCGTCTGGTCATTGTCCCTCGACACGCTCGGGATGAATTCGGGAAGCGGGGCGCATGGCCATGCCTTCCTATGGTAATACGTGGCACGGTTTCCGCGCCCCGCCGGTGCTCTTGCCCCCGCTCTGTCGCCTCCACATTCGCGTGGCCAGCCGCCGCCAAGGCCCGGGCTTGGGGGCTCATCACCCAGCAACGCCACCGTTAGCGTCACCAGCCCGGACACCGACGCTTCCACCTGATACCCGGTGCGCACCAGGCTTCCCGCGGAAGCGGATTTGGCCTTCAGGATAAGAGGCGGTGGTGGCGTGGGGGATAAAGCTTTTCGCGGCGTGGGTGCGGCTGGTGTTTGTTCACCAGCCAAGACGCTGGCATTTCAATGGATTGGCTGGTTTGGCGCGCGGCGGGCGCTGGTGTGGCAGGCGAAAATAGCGGGATTTCTGTCCACCTTTTGCCGGCGCGAAAACACCCTCCTGACAGCAAGTTGTCAGGAGCTGTCAGTTATGCTCGGGCATCAATCAAGGGAGGGACGGATGCGCGACGAAGGATTTGCCGATTTCGATTTCCTGATCGGGGAATGGAGCATCACCAACGAGTGCCTCAACGAGCGGCTGGCCGGCTGCACCGAATGGCACAGTTTTCCGGCCACCGCGCGGGTGGAAAAGGTGATGGATGGCTGCGGCAATCTCGACCAGATGTTCGTGCCCGCGCGCGGCTTCACCGGCATGACGCTGCGCCTCTACAACCCCGAAACAACATTTTGGTCGATCTACTGGTCCGACACCAAATCGCACCGGCTGTTTCCGCCGACGGTCGGAAAATTCGAAAACGGCCGCGGCGAATTTTATGGCGACGATGTCGAGGGCGGAAAGCCGGTGCGCGTGCGGTTTTTATGGACGGCGGACAAAAGCCCGCGCTGGGAACAGGCGTTTTCCACGGATGGCGGGGAAAGCTGGGAGGTGAATTGGGTGATGAAGTTTGAAAAGAGTAGCGGATAGGTTGGGCCTCAGGCCCCGCACCGTTGAGACCGAGGAAGATAGCTGTAGTGTTAACCCTCGTAGCGCTCGCGCATCTCTTCCAACATACGTTTCAGTTCGCCCGTTCGGCTCAGGGTAACGGATTCCAACTCACTGGCGTAAACGAGAGGCGCCATGGAGCCGCCCTCAAATTCGGCAGCAGCAAATTCCGCTTGGGCTTGAGCGTACTTCTCCCAACGTCCCTGAGTCTCTTTCAGGGCTGCCGTTTGTGCTTCGCTAATCCAGCCCGAACGCTCCAACGCGATGATGGCACGTTCCATTTGTTGCCTTGCTACAACCGCGCGGCGGCCCGCCTCCTCGTTGATTTCGGCCTGTGTCATGTAAGTGCTGTCGATAAGTTCAATGGCGTTTTCAACGAACGCCTCTTGTTGGCTGATTAGGACGCTCATGAATTGAGAGGCATCATCGCGAGCGTACTTCACCAAGTCCGGGTCCTTGCCGACAGACTTCAGCTTTTCCATTATGTTTAGCGTCAGAATATTCTCCTCAACATTTGCTTTTCTGCGTGCTGAGGGAATAAATCGATTAATCCATTCGGTGCTTGCGGGCATGAAAACGGAACGAAAAAGATCCGCAATAAATCCTAAAACGAAGCCGCCCAACCATTCCATTACGCCCCCTGCTTTCAGTAGAATCGGCTCCGCGATGATAGCAGCGCATGAGTCGAGCCCCCAGGTCTTCAGAGAATTTCTTCCAACCGACGACTGTCTTGTCCAGCAAAATTGGGAGACGCGGTGTGGCTATGGGAGCACAAGGAGGCTGTCTACTACGGATAGACCGCCAAACGGCGGCCGGTGGAGTTGGTGTTCACCGAAACCTACGACCGGATCATCGACGCGATCGCGCGGGAGCGGCAGATAAAGGGATGGTCGCGCACCAAGAAGGAAGCGCTGATTGCGCTCGCCTATGAGAGGCTGCCGGAACTGGCGAGCAGGAAGAAAAGATAGCTGGAGCCACCCTCGTGGTTCGAGGCTCCGTTCCGCTTCGCTCCACTCCCGCACCTCACCATGAGGGTGGGGGTGTGCCGCCTCGCTCATTGTTGAAGGGGCGTGCCGAGCGCTCAATCTTGAGGGTGGGGTTGCGCCAACTTCCCTCATCCTGAGGAGGCGGCGAAAGCCGCCGTCTCGAAGGACGCACCCATCGTGAGGGTGGGGGCGCGCCAATGCCCACTAAACATTGTTCTCGTATTTCGAACGTTGAAGGTTAGCGCAGCGGCATTCCAGTAGCCCTCATGGTGAGGTGCCCGGCCCGCAGAGCGCCAATTATAGTTCCGCGAGCCCGGCAAGGCCGGGCCTCGAACCACGAGGGCGCTGGGCTCTTAGTTATCGCCCATCTTCAGCGCCTGGATGAACGCTTCCTGCGGGATGTCCACCTTGCCGAACTGGCGCATGCGCTTCTTGCCTTCCTTCTGCTTTTCCAGAAGTTTGCGCTTACGCGACACGTCACCACCATAACATTTGGCAGTGACGTCCTTGCGCAGCGCCGAGATGGTTTCGCGCGCGACGATGCGGCCGCCGATGGCGGCCTGGATCGGGATCTTGAACATGTGCTGCGGGATCAGCTCTTTCAGCTTCTCGCACATGACGCGGCCGCGCTTTTCGGCTGCCGTGCGGTGCACCAGCATGGAGAGCGCGTCCACCGGCTCGTCATTGACCAGGATCGACATCTTCACCAGGTCGCCCTCGCGATAGTCGGTGAGGTGGTAGTCGAAGCTGGCATAGCCTTTCGAGATCGACTTCAGCCGGTCATAAAAATCGAAGACGACCTCGTTGAGCGGCAGGTCGTAGACCAGCATGGCGCGCTTGCCGACATAGGAGAGGTCGGCCTGGATGCCGCGCCTGTCCTGGCACAGTTTCAGGATGCTGCCGAGATAGTCGTCAGGCGTGAGGATGGTGGCGCGGATCCACGGCTCCTCGATGTGGGCGATCTTGACCACGTCGGGCATGTCGGCCGGGTTGTGCAGCTCCTTCACCTCGCTGTCGTTCATGACCATGCGGTAGACGACCGACGGGGCGGTGGCGATGAGGTCGAGGTTGAACTCGCGCTCCAGCCGCTCCTGGATGATTTCGAGGTGAAGCAGGCCGAGGAAGCCGCAGCGGAAGCCGAAGCCGAGGGCGGCGGAGGTTTCCATTTCGAAGGAGAACGAGGCGTCGTTGAGGCGCAGCTTGCCCATGGCGCCGCGCAGGTCCTCGAAGTCGGCGGCGTCGACCGGGAACAGCCCGCAGAACACCACCGGCTGGGCCGGCTTGAAGCCCGGCAGGGCGTGATCGGTGGGGCGGCGGTCCTCGGTGATGGTGTCGCCGACTCGGGTGTCGGCCACTTCCTTGATCGAGGCGGTGATGAAGCCGAACTCGCCGGGGCCGATCTCGTCGGCCTGGATCATCTTGGGCGTGAAGAAGCCGGTGCGCTCGACCGGATACTTTGCGCCGGTGCCCATCATGCGGATGGTCTGGCCCTTCTTCAGCACGCCGTCGATGACGCGCACCAGCACGATGACGCCGAGATAGGCGTCGTACCAGCTGTCGACCAGCATGGCCTTGAGCGGCGCCTTGGCGTCGCCCTCGCGCGGCGGCGGCAGCTGCTTGACGATCGCCTCCAGCACGTCCTCGATGCCGATGCCGGTCTTGGCCGAGATCATGACGGCCTGGGAGGCGTCGATGCCGATGACTTCCTCGACCTGCTCCTTGATGCGCTCGGGCTCGGCGGCGGGCAGGTCGATCTTGTTCAAGACCACGACGATCTCGTGGTTGTTGTCGATGGCCTGGTAGACGTTGGCCAGCGTCTGCGCCTCGACGCCCTGGCTGGCGTCGACGACGAGGAGCGAGCCTTCGCAGGCCGCCAGGCTGCGCGACACCTCATAGGCGAAGTCGACGTGGCCGGGCGTGTCGATGAGGTTGAGGACGTAGTCCTCGCCGTTCTTGGCCTTGTAGTTGAGGCGCACCGTCTGCGCCTTGATGGTGATGCCGCGCTCGCGCTCGATGTCCATATTGTCGAGCACCTGCTCCTTGCCCGCCATTTCGCGCGAGTCGAGGCCGCCGGTCATCTGGATGAGCCGGTCGGCGAGCGTGGACTTGCCATGGTCGATATGGGCGACGATGGAGAAATTGCGGATGTGATCGAGCGGTGTGGTCATGGCCGCGCATTTAGCAGGGGGCCGGGCCTTCCACAAGCGCCGCGAGCGGGGTCTCGCGGCGCAAGAGCCGCTTTATGCGGCGTGGACCTCCACAGTGACATGGGAAAGCCGGGGCAGGCCGGCAAGGAGGGCCTTGTAGCTTTCCGGCTGCTGCGGCAGTGCCGAGACGATGGAGACGATCAGGCCCATGTGCCCCGGCCCCAGCCGCCACAGATGCAGGTCGGCGACGCGGTCGCCTTCGCGTTCGAGACGACGGCGCACTTCGGCAGCGAGCCCATCGTCGGCGCGGGCGTCAAGCAGCACGGCGCCGGAAGACCGCAGCAGGCCCCAGGACCAGCTGGCGATGACGGCAGCGCCGATGATGCCCACCACCGCATCCATCCAGATCCATCCGTAGAGCCTGCCGGCGAGCAGGCCGAGTATGGCGAGTACGGAGGTCATGGCGTCGGCAAGGACATGCAGATAGGCCGACCGCAGATTGTGATCGACATGGGCGTGATGATGGGCGTGATCATGGTGATGCCCGTGATCGTGGTCGCCGCCGCCCGACAGCAGCCAGGCGCTGAGCAGATTGACGCCAAGGCCGAGCACCGCCACCGCGATGGCGTCGTTGAAGCGGATCGGCACGGGCGCGACGAGCCGCGTCGCCGACTCGTAGCCGATCATCAGAGCGATGACCGCCAGGACGATGGCACTGGTGTAGCCGGCAAGCTCGCCGAACTTGCCGGTGCCGAAGGCAAAGCGCTCGTCATGGGCATGGCGGCGCGCATAGGCGTAGGCCGCCGCGGCGATGGCCAGCGCGCCGGCGTGGGTCGACATGTGGAAGCCGTCGGCCAGAAGCGCCATCGAGCCGAAGAGCAGGCCGGCGGCGATCTCGCCCACCATCATGACGAATGTCAGCGCGATGACCATGTAGGTGCGGCGCGCATTGCGGTCGTGATGCTCGCCGAGGAAGACGTGGTCGTGGGTGTATCGTTCGATGGGCAACGTGCGCATGGCCGGCCTCTCAAAGATATTTGCTGATCTCCCGGAACTTTGGGCGCGCCTGGCGCCCTCGTGGTTCGAGGCCCGGCCTTCATGGGTTGAGCAACAGGTTCGACGCAGTGCGGGCCGGGCACCTCACCATGAGGGCTACTGAAGCGCCGCTATGTTACCCTTCAACGTAGGAGCTATGGAAATCAATGTTTGGGCGAGGCGGCGGCAAGTCCCACCCTCACGATGGGTCCGCCCTTCGAGACGGCGGCTCACGCCGCCTCCTCAGGATGAGGGAGGCGGCGCAACCCCCATGCTCAAGAATGGCAGCGGCACGCCCCCACCCTCATGGTGAGGTGCGCAGTGGAGCGAAGCGGAACGGAGCCTCGAACCACGAGGGTGGCTCCAGCTATCTCTTCTTCCCCTCACACCGCCTTGCACAGGCGCAAGAGCGCCATGACCTCGAGCGGGGTTCCCCGCTTGAAGGCGATGTAGGTCGGCTCCTCCTCGCCGTGGAAACGGCGCTTGAAGGCCGCCTGCCCCTGCAGGTTGAAGACGTGCCGGTTGATGCGGCCGGAATCGTAGGCGCGAGAAAACATCGAGCGCCAGAAACGGCTTTCGTCGAACCCGCTTTCGCGGATGTCGGCCAGCGGCGACAGGCCGAGCGTGACGATGCTGTGCCCTTCCTTGCGGAAGCGATCGACCGCGAATTTTGTCAGTCCGATCTCGGCATGCGGCGTGGTGCCGGCGAATTTGCGCTTGAAGGCGGTGGTGTAGCCGACGACCTCGCCGCCGCTGTGGATGGGGTCGAAGTCGAGCAGAGCCACCGTCCTGCCATCGGGGTCGGCGAGCACGAAGCGGCGCATGCCATGGCCAAGCCGCGCCCTGAAAGGCCGGTTGAGGAAACGCATCTCCCAGCGCTTGACGACGCGCTCGGCCAGCCAATCGGCGGACAGGCGCTCGATATGGCCGAGCGAGCCACCGTCGCCCTCCTCCTCGATGATGGAAAAGCCGCGCTTGAGCAGCCAGCGCTCGGAATAGCGCACCGTCTCGTTGCGCGTGCCGGAAAAATCATGCGCGGGAAGCGGCAGGCGGGTGTCGATGCCCATGCGGTTGATGCGAAAGCCGAGATCGGCCAGCGTGGCGGCGGTGGCTGCCCCGATCTGGACGAACCACGGGTCGCGGGCGGCGGCGACGAAGCCGCGGATGAGGGCCGCCCTCTCGGCAGGCGCGGCCACCGGATCGCCTAGCGCGAAGTGGCTGCCCATCTTGGTGGCGAAGGCGATGTAGCCGTCGGTATCGCCGAAATAGGACAGATCGTCCTGGATCGCGGTGGAATAGGCGAGCGAGAAATCGCCATGGCGCCGCACCACACCCAGACGATCCTCCAGTGCCAGCTCCGCGCGCGGCACGACCGGCGCGCGCCTGTCCAAGTAGGCGTCGAAACTCTTGCGTAGGAACCGCATGCTTTCGTCAAGTCCCCGTGCCGCCGCTGCAAGAAGATGCCCCCGCATCTTCATTGGCCGGCAAAGGCACTCTTGCTCAAAATCTTCGGCTGCGCCACAAAGATCGCAACAGCGCGCCGACCGGCACAAATTCCAGCGAGAGTTGCATGTCTTCAACTGATGTCGAACGGGTGATCGTGATCGGCGCGGGGCCGGCCGGCATGGCAACTTCGCATGCGCTGGGCAAGGCCGGGGTGGCGTCGGTGATCCTGGAACAGGAGGCGCGCATCGGCGAGCCGTGGCGGCGCCGGCACAAGAACCTGACGCTGAACACCCATCGCGACCTCTCGGCCATGCCCGGCCTGACCTTTCCGAAGGGCACGCCGGCATTTCCCCATCGCGATCAGTTGGTCGAGCATCTCACCGCCTTCGGGAAACACCACAGGCTGCCGATCGAATATGGCGTGACGGTCGACGCAATTTCGCGGCAGGACGGGTTTTGGGCGGTGCGGGCAAACGGCACCAAATGGCTGGCGCGCGACGTGGTGGTGGCGACCGGCCGCGACAAGCACCCCTACATGCCGGACTGGAAGGGCGCGAAGACATTCGGCGGCAGGCTGATCCATGCCGCCGATTTCACCCAGGCGGCGGATTTTGCCGGCAAGTCGGTGCTGGTGATCGGCGCCGGCAATTCGGGCTTCGACCTGCTCAATCACCTGATCCGCGCCCAAACCGGGCAGCTCTGGCTTGCCGCGCGCAACGGACCCTCGATCCTGCCCAAGCGCATCGCCAAGGTGGCGGTGCATAAATTCTCCCCCATCACCAACGCGCTGCCGGGCTGGCTGGCGGATGCCGTGGTGGGGACCACGCAGCGGCTGATGTGGGGCGACATGACCCGCCACGGCCTGCCCAAGGCGCCGGGCGGCGGGGTGAGCCGGCTGCGCTCCGACTACACGGCGATCGCGGCCGACGACGGCGCGATGGATGCGATCAAGGCAGGCCGCATCAAGGTGGTGCCGACGGTGCGGGAGTTTCTGGCCGACGGCGGCGTGGTGCTGAGCGATGGGCGCACGATCCACCCCGACGTGACGATCGCCGCCACCGGCTACCGCACCGGGCTGGAAAAGCTGGTGGGCGAGCTTGGCGTGCTGGACGAGCGGGGCTTTCCGCTGGTCAACGGCTCAGACCATCCCAACGCGCCGGGGCTGTGGTTCCTCGGCATGCGGCCCAGCATCCGCGGCTGCTTCTACGCCTCGGTCCGGCAGGCCGGCCAGATCGCCAAGGCGATCTCGCGCAGCCGGCGGGGGTGAGCTACACCGAGCGCGTGATGCCGCCGTCGATGCGGATGTTCTGGCCGGTGATGTAGCTCGACTTGTCGCTGGCGAGGAACGCGATCAGCTCCGACACCTCCTCCACGCGGCCGTAGCGGCCCATGGGGATGCGCTCGCGCCGTTCGCCGGCTTCCGGCAGGCTGTTGATGAAGCCTGGCAGCACATTGTTCATGCGCACATTGTCGGGCGCGTATTTGTCGGCGAACAGTTTTGTGAAGGCGGCGAGCCCGGCGCGGAACACGCCCGAGGTCGGGAACAGCGCCTCGGGCTCGAAAGCGGCATAGGTCGAGATGTTGACGATGGAGCCCGACTTCTGCGCCTGCATGACCGGCGTGACCAGGCGGGCGATGCGCACGGCGTTGAGCAGATAGGTCTCCATGCCGAGCTGCCAGTCCTCGTCGCTGATCTCCAGGATCGGCGCGCGAGGCCCGTGGCCGGCGCTGTTGACCACGGCGTCGATGCGGCCCCACTTCGCAAACGTGGCGTCGACGAGGCGCTTGAGATCATCGTTGGAGCGGTTGGAGCCGGTGACGCCGATGCCGCCGAGTTTTTCGGCCAGTGCAGCACCCTTGCCCGACGAGGACAGTATGGCGACCTGGAAACCTTCCTCGGCAAGCTTGCGGGCGGCGTCCGCGCCCATGCCGCTGCCGCCCGCGGTGATGATGGCCGTCTTCAGTTCCGACATGTTTGTTCCCACTCCCCTTGAGGCGCACTGCGCCGGCAAATCCCGATCGGCAAAGAGGTATCCGCGCGGGAGGAGCGCGACAAGCCGCTGGACCAGCAGGCAGGCGGCCGTGGCAAGTGGTCCGGGCGGCGGCACCTTGACGGCGCGCGGCGGCTTTGCCAGACAGATCGGGTGGACGGGCCGGAGTTTCCAGCCGGGCGCCGATGTGGCGCCTTGCACCATGCCCGCGGAGAACGACTTGAGCTTATTCGGCTTTGTGCAGCTTGCCGCCTCGACGGTGATCTTCCTGCTTGCGGCGACCTGCGCCAAATCCTGGGCGCTGACGCCCGGCATCGGCAAGCTCGCGCTGACGCTTGCGCTCTATTCGGCGGGCAACCTGGTGATGCTGCGCCTGGTGCGCGAATTCGGCATGGCCTCGGCCTTCAGCCTGTCGGCCATCATCCAGCTGGTGGCGATCAACGTGATCGCGCTGGCCTTCTTCGGCGAAAGGCTGAGCGCAGTGCAGAGCGGCGGCATCGTGCTCGCCATCCTGGCCGTCGGCCTCATCACGCTCGGGCCGCAGGCCGGTGGGCAGTAGGCATTATCCGGCATCATTCGGTCGCGCCTCGCCCGAGATAAACTCCACCGCCGTAAGGCGTGGCTTATGGATGCGGCCATTTTGTGCTAGCTCGCAAGGCGACTGACCAAGGGAATTGCCATGCGGACATCATGGGGCCTTTTCGGCAAGGTCGAATTCACCGTCCTGCTTGCGGCGCTGGTCGTGGCGGGCGGGCTGTGGGGGTTCGTGGAGCTCATGGAATTGGCGCGCGACAGCGCCCCGCACGGCTTCGACACCGAGATCCTGCTGGCGCTGCGCACGCCGGGCGATCTCGCCACGCCGATCGGGCCGCGCTGGCTGCCGGATGCCATGCGCGACCTGACCAGCCTTGGAAGCGCAGCCGTGCTGGTGTTCATCACCGCAGCCGCGATCTTCTATCTGCTGGTGGAGCGAAAGCCACTGGCGGCGCTTTTCGTGTTCGTCGCGGTGGACGGCGGCCAGGTGCTGAGCAGCCTGTTGAAGCTTGGCGTCAACCGTCCGCGCCCGGACGTGGTGCCGCACCTGGCCGAGGTGCACTCGCTGAGCTTCCCCAGCGGCCACGCGATGATGTCGGCCGTGACCTTCCTGACGCTTGGCGCGCTGCTGGCACAGACGCTGCCCGACCGCGCCACCAAGATCTACGTGCTGACGGTCGCCGTACTGGCGACGCTGATCGTGGGCTTCAGCCGGCTTTACCTCGGCGTGCACTGGCCTTCCGACGTGGCGGCCGGATGGTGCGCGGGTGCGGCCTGGGCGATGCTGTGCTGGCTGGTGGCGCGCTGGGTGCTGCGGCGGCGCGCCGGAGCGCGTGTCGATACTGACAGCTTGTGAAACCCGTCCCGGGCGAGCGCCCGGGAAATTGCGACCACGCGCTTGACAGCGGAGGGCTGCGGCCCAATACTTAACCTCATGGTTAAGTTTCAAGAGCCCGACCTCGACCGCATCTTCGCCGCCCTTGCCGATCCGACCCGGCGGGCTATGCTTTCCCGGCTGGAGGAGCAGGAAAGCCTTTCGGTGAGCGAGCTGGCGCAGCCTTTTCCGCTGTCGCTGCCCGCGGTGATGAAGCATCTGGACGTGCTGTCGGACGCAGGCCTGATCAGCCGCGCCAAGACCGGGCGCACCGTGGCCTGCCGGCTGAACGCAGGCCCGATGGAAGAAGCGATGAACTGGCTGCACCGCTACGAGCGCTTCTGGAGCGGCAGCCTCGACCGACTGGCCAAATTCGTTGAGGAGGAATGATGCTGGACAAGCCAAGCCTGACGCTGAAACGCCGCATGAATGCAGCCCCGGAAAAGGTCTACGCCGCCTGGACAGAGCCGAAACGGATCATGGGCTGGTGGGGACCGCGCGAGGACGACGAACCGGTGCTGGCCGAGACCGATGTGCGCCCCGGCGGCCGCTTCCGTATCGTCTTTCGCGGCGCCGACGGCGAGGAATTCGACGTGCGCGGCGTGTATCGCGAAGTGGTGCCAGCGGAGAAGCTGGTGTTCAGCTGGGCCTGGCGCTCGACGCCGGAGCGCGAGTCGCTGGTAACGGTGACGCTGCGGCCCGACGGCGACGGCACCATGCTGACGCTGCACCACGAGCAGTTCTTCGACGAGGCCGCGCGCGACAGCCACCGCATGGGTTGGACGGGGGCGCTCGACAAATTGGAGAGGCAGTTTTCCTGATCGCATATCCACCAAGGGAGAAGACAGATGGAACCGCATAAAGTCGTCTCGCAGCAGGAATGGATGGAAGCCCAGAAGGCCCATCTGGTGAAGGAAAAGGAATATACGCGCCACCGCGACCGGCTGAACGCCGAGCGCCAGGCGCTGCCCTGGACGCGGGTGGAGAAGGATTACGTGTTCGACACGCCGCAGGGGAAAAAGACGCTGGCCGAGCTGTTCGCCGGACGCAGCCAGCTGATTGTCAATCACTTCATGTTCGGCCCGGACTGGGAGGCGGGCTGCGTCGGCTGCTCCTTCGGCGCCGACCATATCGACGGTGCCAACCAGCACCTGAAGCAGCATGACGTGACGCTGGTGGCCGTCTCACGCGCGCCGCTGTCCAAGATCGAGGCCTACAAGAAGCGCATGGGCTGGAAGTTCGACTGGGTGTCGTCCTTCGGCAGCGACTTCAATTTTGATTTCGGCGTGTCGTTCCGAAAAGAGGACATCGCAAACGGCAAGGCGATCTACAATCACGCGCCGATGACGTTCGAAATGGACGAGATGCCCGGCCTGTCCGTGTTCTACAAGGACGAGGACGGCAACATCTACCGCACCTTCTCGCAATATGCGCGCGGCGACGAGGACAAGATAAGCACCTATGCCATCCTCGACCGCACGCCCAAGGGCCGCGACGAGAAGAGCGCGATGGACTGGGTGAAGCGCCACGACGAATATCCCGACGAGGACAAGAACATCGCGGCGATGCTGACGTCGTCCTGCTGCGGGTGATTTAGGGAGGCGTTTGCGGGCATTTGCCCGGGAAAACCCGGCCGAAGCTTAGCGCCGGCCGGGCCCGGATCCGGGCGAAAAAACTCAGCGCAAGGCCAGCAGTGCGGCAAGGCCGACGGAGCCGATCACCAGCCGCCACCACGCAAACAGGGCGAAGCCGCGGCGCGACACGTAGTCGAGCAGGTGGCGCACGACGAACAAACCGGCAACGAAGGCGGCGACGAAGCCGACCGCGATGATCGGCAGGTCGGCCGCCGACAGCACGTCGCGGTTCTTGAATAGGTCGTAGGCGAAGGCGCCGGCCATGGTGGGCATGGCGAGGAAGAACGAAAACTCGGCTGCCGAGCGCTTGTCCGTGCCCATCAGCAGCGCGCCGACGATTGTTGCGCCCGAGCGCGAGGTGCCCGGAATCATCGCCAGGCACTGGCAGAAGCCGATGGCCAGGCAGGCCGGCAGCGGGAAATCCATAACGTCGTGATATTTCGGCGTCAGCTTCAGCCGGTCGACGCCGAGCAGCACGATGCCGCCGACGATCAGCGTGATGCAGATCAGCATCGGCGATTCGAACAGCACCGTCTTGATGAAGCCATGCGCCATCACACCGATGACGGCCGCGGGCAGGAAGGCCAGCAGGATGCCGACCACGAAGCGCCGCGTGCGCGCGTCGCCCGGCAGGTCGGTGACGATCTTCCAAAGCCGCCCGAAATAGACGGCCAGGATCGCCAGGATGGCGCCGAGCTGGATCAGCACCTCGAAGGACTTGCCGGTCGACTCGAAGCCGAGGAAATGGCCGGCCAGCAGGAGATGGCCGGTGGAAGAAACGGGGATGAACTCGGTCAAGCCCTCAAGCAGACCAAGCAGCAGGGCCTCGATAATGGTTTGATGTTCCATGGGGATCTCGACGATACGGGGAACGGCGGGGCTTGCTTGTCACGGCGCGGAACTGTCCCTATACGGATGCGCCATGACAGCCTTGTGAATCGGGCATAGATAGAACTACCGGCGCGGCCGAAAAATGACCAGCGCAGTTTTCACCACGGAACCATGCTGACGCTTTTCCACCATCCCATGTTCGCCTCCTGTCGTTTCGTCCGCCTCGCCTTCGGCGAATACGGCGAAGAGCTGGCGCTGATCGAGGAAAGGCCGTGGCTGCGCCGCCGGGAGTTTCTGGCGCTGAATGCCGCCGGCACGCTGCCGGTGCTGCTGGCCGAGGGCGACGTGCCGATCATCGGCGCAGGGGTGATCGCAGAATATCTCGACGAGACGCGCGGCGTGCTGAAGCGCGAGCGGCGCCTGTTCGCCGAGGACCCGATGGAGCGCGCCGAAATCCGCCGGCTGGTGGACTGGTATCTGGTCAAGACCGAGGGCGAGGTGACCAAGCACCTAGTGCGCGAACGCGTGCTGAAGCCGCTGATGCCCAACGAGATGGGCGGCGGCTCGCCGGACTCGGGCGCCATCCGCGCCGCCCGCGCCAATATCCGCCAGCACATGAAATACACCAACTGGCTGGCCGGCACCCGCCACTGGCTGGCCGGCCCGCGCATCACCTATGCCGATCTCGCCGCCGCCGCTGCCATTTCCGTGCTAGACTATCTTGGCGAGATCGACTGGCACGACCACACCGCGGCGCGCGAATGGTACACGCGGGTGAAGTCGCGGCCCTCGTTCCGCCCGCTGCTCGGCGACCGGGTGCGCGGAATTTCGCCGGTATCCCACTATGCGGACCTCGACTTCTGATAAGCCCGATAAGGGCGAGCGCCTGCGGCAGATGATAGACCGCGAGGCGCGCCGCGCCGGCTTCGACGCGGTGGCGATGACCACGCCCGAGGCGATCCCGCAGGCCCCTGCCCGGCTGGCCGAATTTCTGGCCGAAGGTTTTCACGGCTCGATGGGCTGGATGGCCGAGACTTTTGCGCGCCGGGCGGCTCCCAAAGCGCTTTGGCCGGGCGTTCGCTCCGTCATCGTGCTGGCCATGAACTACGGGCCGGAGGAAGACCCGCGCGAACTGCAGGCGATGCCCGAGCGCGGCGCGATCTCCGTCTATGCCCGCAACCGCGACTATCACGACGTCATCAAGGGCCGGCTGAAGGAGCTGGCCGGCAAGATCGTGGCGCAGGCCGGCGGCGACGTGAAGGTATTCGTCGACACGGCACCCGTGATGGAAAAGCCGCTGGCGGAGGCCGCCGGCATCGGCTGGCAGGGCAAGCACACCAATCTCGTCAGCCGGCAGTTCGGCTCCTGGCTGTTTTTGGGCACCATCTTCACCACGGCCGAGATCGCGCCGGACCAGCCGGAAACCGACCATTGCGGCTCCTGCCGCGCCTGCCTCGATTCCTGCCCGACCAATGCCTTTCCCGCGCCCTACAAGCTCGATGCGCGGCGATGCCTCTCCTACCTCACCATCGAGAACAAGGGGCCGATCCCGCACGAATTCCGGACGGCGATGGGCAACCGCATCTATGGCTGCGACGACTGCCTCGCCGCCTGTCCGTGGAACAAGTTTGCCCAGGCCGCTTCCGAGGCAAAACTCGCCGCCCGCGACGATCTTCTCGCGCCAAAGCTGGCGGATTTTCTTGTCATGGACGATGCGGCCTTCCGCACCTTCTTCACCGGCTCGCCGGTGAAGCGCATCGGCCGCGACCGCTTTGTCCGCAACGTGCTGATCGCCGCCGGCAATTCGGGCGACCGGGCGCTGATCGGCCCTTGCGAAAGCCTGCTCGATGATCCCTCGCCGCTGGTGCGGGGGGCGGCGGTGTGGGCGCTGTCGCGCCTCATGCAGCCGGCGGATTTTGCGGCGCTTGCAGCACGGGCGGAGACGGAAGACGACGCCGAGGTGCGCCGGGAATGGGACTTGGCTGCCGGCCAGCCGCAAACGATCGGGGAACATGTATGAGTGTGGACAAGATGGTCATCTTCGGGGCCGGCTATTCCGGCAAGGCGGTCGGCCGGGCCAAGCCCGACGCCGGCATCCGGATTGCCGGCACCACGCGCTCGCCCGAAAAGTTCGAGGCGCTGCGGCAGGCAGGCATCGAGCCGCTGGTCTTCGACGGGTCGCTGACCGATGAACTGGTCGAAGAGCTTGCCGAGACGACGCATCTGCTGATCTCCATCGCGCCCGACGAGGCCGGCGACCCGGTGCTGAACGCGGCGCGCGAAAAAATCCTGCGCGGCATGCCGAAGCTTCAATGGATCGGCTATCTCTCCACCGTCGGCGTCTACGGCGACCATGGCGGCGCCTGGGTGGACGAGACGGCAGAATGCCGGCCGGTCTCGCGCCGCTCGGTGATGCGGCTGAAGGCGGAGCAGGAGTGGCTGGCGCTGGGCGTCGACAGCGGCCTGCCGGTGGCGGTGATGCGCCTTTCCGGCATCTATGGCCCCGGCCGCAACGCGCTCGTGAACCTCACCAACGGCACCGCCAAGCGGCTGATCAAGCCTGACCAGGTGTTCAACCGCATCCATGGCGAGGACATTGCTGGAGCCGTCTGGGCGCTCGCGCGACAGGACAGGGGTGGCATCTTCAACGTGACCGACGATGAGCCCGCGCCGCCGCAGGACGTGGTGACCTATGCCGCCAAGTTGATGGGTGCGACACCGCCGCCGGAAATTCCCTTCGAAACCGCCCAACTTTCGCCAATGGCCCGGTCTTTCTATGGCGAGAACAAGCGCGTCTCCAATGCAGCGCTCAAGGCCGCCGGCTACCTGTTCCGCTATGCGGACTATCGCACGGCCTTCGATGCGATGTGGGCGGCGGGCAACTGGAACGAGGGCGAGGCTCGCAGCCCGATGAAGCGCGGGTGATCGCCGGCGGGAGCCGGCTATTGTATGAGCAGGCAGGAGAGCATTCGTTCACCCTTCGCTAACCAAGGCGTCTCAAGCTTGGCCTCGAGGCCGGATTGGAAACCAATGCGACTGAGTTTTTTCCTCAAGGCAGCAACCCGCATTGCCGCGGTGGCCGTGGCGGCGCTGACCCTTTCGGGGCTCGAGGCGCCGCGCGCACATGCCGAAGAATTGGCCAAGAACCTGTTCGGCGCGCAGAAGCTACCGGGAGCGACCTCGCCGAAATCCTACGGCTTCTACTCCAGAGGCTGCTTCACCGGCGGCGTGGCGATCGCCACCGACGGGCCGACCTGGCAGGCCATGCGGCTGTCGCGCAATCGCCGCTGGGGCCACCCGACGATGGTCAAGCTGATCGAGAAGCTGTCGCACGATGCGGTGGCCGACGGCTGGCCGGGCCTGCTCCTGGGCGACATCTCGCAACCGCGCGGCGGGCCGATGCTGACCGGCCATGCCTCGCACCAGATCGGGCTCGACGCCGACATCTGGTTCACGCCGATGCCCAGCCGACGCCTGACGCCGACCGAACGCGAGAACATGAGCGCGACCTCGCTGGTCGACGAAAAGACCCATCGGGTGATCGACAAGCTCTGGACACCGGCGCATGAGCGGCTGCTGAAGCGCGCCGCCAGCTATCCGGAGGTCGAGCGCATCCTGGTCAATCCGGGCATCAAGAAGAAGCTGTGCGACACGGTGACGGGCGACCGCTCCTGGCTGCGCAAGATCCGTCCCTTCTGGGGCCACGACTACCACTTCCACGTCCGCATCGGCTGCCAGCCGGGCTCGGTGGGTTGCAAGGCGCAGGAGGCGACCCCGCCCGGCGACGGCTGCGACAAGTCGCTGGCCTGGTGGTTCACGGAGGAGCCGTGGCGCCCCAACAAGAACCCTGACGCACCCAAGGCGCGCGACGTGATGACCATGGCGAGCCTGCCCAAGGAATGTCGCGCCGTGCTGAACGCGCCCTCGCCCGCCTCGGAAGCAGCCGTGACGCTCGGCGACACCGGCGGGTCGGCGGTAGCCACGGCACCCGCTCCGGCAAACCCGACCGTCGATGTGGGCGCGCCGCCATTCACCGCCAACGCCTTTGCCCCGACGCCGGAGAGCCGTGTGCCGCTGCCGTTGCCGCGCCCGGCGAAGTGAGGTTTTTCAGGCGCACAAATTCGACTGCGGCGCAAGCGTGGCCCCTTTCGCCGCGCCACATCCTTGGCTATAGGTTTCAACCGATTTAGCTACAGGAATCGGCTTCAAAGTGGCTTCACCGCTCCGGCTGGCGTTGATCGCGCATGACGAAAAGAAGGACGACATGGTCGCCTTCACGTGCGCTCACGCGCCCTTCCTGGCGGGATGCGACCTGGTGGCCACCGGAACGACCGGCCAGCGCGTCGTCGAAGCCTGTCCAAACCTCGAAGTGCGACGGCTGAAAAGCGGCCCGCTGGGCGGCGACCAGCAGATCGGCGCGCTGATTGCCGAGGGAGCGGTCGACGTGCTGATTTTCTTCGTTGATCCGCTGACGCCGATGCCGCATGACGTGGATGTAAAGGCGCTGATGCGGCTGGCGATCGTCTATGACATACCGCTGGCGCTGAACCACGCCACCGCCGAAATGATGCTCAAGCGGCTGGGTCAGCCGTGAATTTGGGGACGACGAACAGAATGTCTTTTGCCAGCGACGACTATGCCGTGCTGCAGTTTCCGATCCTGATCGGCGATATCGGCGGCACCAATGCGCGCTTCGCCATCATCGTCGACGCCAATTCCGAACCGGGCGAGACGCGCGTCGTGCAGACCGCCAACTATGCCTCGATCGACGAGGCCATCCAGCAGGCAGTGCTGGACCACACTTCGCTGACCCCGCGCTCGGCGGTGCTGGCGGTGGCGGGCCCCGTGGACGGCGACGAGATCGCGCTGACCAACTGCCCGTGGGTGGTGCGGCCGAAGGCGATGTTCGAAACGCTGGGCCTTTCCGACATCGTGGTGCTCAACGACTTCGAGGCGCAGGCGCTGGCGGTGGCCGCACTTGGCGAAGAGCACATGGAAAAGATCGGCGACGGCGAGCCGGAGCCGAATGCCGGACGCGTGGTGCTGGGCCCCGGAACCGGGCTGGGCGTAGCGGGGCTGATCCATGCCTGTCACCGCTGGATTCCGGTGCCGGGTGAAGGCGGCCACATGGACATCGGCCCGCGCACGGCGCGCGACCGCGAGATCTTCCCGCACCTGGAGCCGATCGAGGGCCGCATTTCGGGCGAGCAGATCCTGTGCGGGCGCGGTCTTGTCAGCTCCTACCGCGCGATCGCGGCCGCGGACGGCAAGGAGGCGCGCTTCACCACCCCCGCCGAGATCACCGCCGCGGCGCTGGAGGAGTCGGACGCGGTAGCCGAGGAGGCGCTGGAATTCTTCGTCACCGCGCTTGGCCGCACGGCCGGCGATCTCGCGCTGGTGTTCATGAGCCGCGGCGGCGTTTATCTCACCGGCGGCATCGCCCAGAAGATCGTGCCCGCGCTCAAGCAGGGCAACTTCCGCGAGGCCTTCGAGGACAAGGCGCCTCACCGCGAACTGCTGCGCAGCATGCCGGTCTATGTCATCACCCACCCGCTGGCGGCGCTGAACGGGCTTGCGGCCTACGCGCGCACGCCCTCGCGCTTCGGCGTGGAGACCGCCGGCCGGCGCTGGCGCAAATAGGCTCTCGCCGCGGGGCCGGCATGGCCGGAGCGCTCGCGGCATCGTGGCCACAGCGGCGATGTTTCGCATTCCGGCCATAGGCAAGCCGGCGCGATGACGCTATTAGGATCGCCGGGCGGGTGGCGCAGCGCGCTGCCCTGGCAGCGCAATTGGCACGGACAGATCCGAATTTGAGCCTCTTCAAGAAAAAAAGCGGAACGAAAGCCGAGCCCGGCGAGATCGTCGCCGTGATCAAGCGCGTCCTGGCGGAAAACGGCCGAGAATATGTGCGGTCCTACGTGATCGCGGGGCTGTGCATGGTGGCGGTCGCGCTAACCACGGCGTTTCCGGCGTGGATCATGCGCGACGTGATCGACGACATCTTCTATCGCCAGCGCGCCGACCTGATCACGCTGATCTGCGTGTCGATCGTGGTGGCGTTCCTCATCCGTGGCGTGGCCGGCTATGCGCAGGCGGTGATCCTGGCCAAGGTCGGCAACAACCTCGTCGCCCGCTACCAGCGCCGGCTGTTCGACCATCTCATGAAGCTCGACGTCGGCTTCTTCACCGAAAACCGCTCTGGCCACCTCGCCGCGCAGATCAACCAGAACGTCAGCGGCATTCGCGACCTCTTGTCCATGACGCTGACGGCGGTGGCGCGCGACGCGGTCTCGCTGGTGGCGCTGGTGACGGTGATGATCTGGCAGGACCCGATGCTGTCGCTGCTCGCCTTCCTCGTCGGCCCGCCGCTGGTGCTGTCGGTCAACTACCTGATGCGGCGGCTGCGCGCCGTCACGCGCCAGGCGGTGGAGATCAATTCGCGGCTGATCGGCTCCATGCAGGAGGCCACGCAGGGCATCGCCGTGGTGAAGGCCTTCACCATGGAAGACCAGCTGTCGCGCCGCATGATCCAGATGATCGACCATGCCGAGGAGCGCTCGAACAAGATCGCCAGGGTTTCGGAGCGCATGACGCCGATAGCCGAGGTGCTGGCAGGCTTCGCGGTGGCCGGCGTCATCGGCTATGCCGGCTATCGCGCCACCCAAGGCGGGTCGCTGCCCGGCTCGATCGTGTCCTTCATCACCGCGCTGCTGCTTGCCTACGACCCGGTGCGCCGGCTGGCGCGGCTGCAGGTGGGGCTTGAGCGCTCGCTGGTCAATGCGCGCATGATCTACGAGATCCTCGACCTCAAGCCGCAGCAGGGCGACGCGCCCGGCGCGGTGGAGATCAAGGTCGGCAAGGGCGAGGTGCGCTTCGAAAACGTCTCCTTCGCCTATTCCGAAGACCTGCCGGTCCTGAGCGAGGTGAGCTTCGTGGCCGAGGCCGGCAAGACGACCGCGATCGTCGGCGCCTCGGGCGCGGGCAAGACCACGCTGACGGCGCTGCTGGAGCGCTTCTACGACGTCGACGGCGGCAGGATCACCGTCGACGGGCAGGACATCGCAACAGTGACCAAGCGCTCGCTGCGCGGCTCGATGGCCTATGTCTCGCAGCAGCCTTACCTATTCGAGGGCACGATCGCCGACAACATCCGCTACGGCCGCGCCGACGCGAGCGATGCCGACATCCGCTTCGCCGCCGAACAGGCCGCCGCGGACGACTTCATCCGCCAGCAGCCCGAAGGCTACGACACGGCGGTGGGCGAGAACGGCGTGACGCTCTCGGGCGGCCAGCGCCAGCGCATCTCGATCGCCCGCGCCATCGTGCGCAAGGCGCCGATCCTGCTGCTCGACGAGGCGACCTCGGCGCTCGACAACGAGTCCGAGGCGCGGGTGCAGCAGGCGCTGGCGACCGTGATGAAGGGCAGCACGACCATCGTCATCGCGCACCGCCTGTCGACCGTGGTCAATGCCGACCGCATCGTCGTTATGGAGGCCGGCCGGGTGATCGAGCAGGGCACGCATAGCGAGCTGATGGCCAACCCGCACGGCACCTATGCCCGCTTCCACCGCCTTCAGAACCAGAAGGGGCTGGAACTGGTGGACGACACCGCAACCGCCGCAACGCCCGCCATGAACCCGGAAGGAGAAAACGCATGACCGACATGGGTCTCGTCGTCGTCGGGGCTGCCGGCCGCATGGGCCAGACGCTGATCCGCACCATCCACGCCATGCCGGGCGTGAAGCTGGCGGGCGCGGTCGAGCGCGCGGGCTCCGACCATGTCGGCATGGATGCCGGCGAACTGGCGGGGCTTCGCAAGATCGGCGTGGAGATCACCGACGACCCGCTTTCGGCCTTCGCCAAGGCCGACGGGGTGCTCGACTTCACCGCGCCGGCGGCGACGGTGGAATTCGCCGGCTATGCCGCGCAGGCGCGCATCGTCCATATCATCGGCACCACCGGCTTCTCGGACGAGCAGAACGCGGCGATCGCGGCGGCGGCGCGCCACGCCACCATCGTCAAGTCCGGCAATATGAGCCTCGGCGTGAACCTGCTGGCGGTGCTGGTGGAGCAGGCGGCGCAGGCGCTGGAGCCGGAAGACTTCGACATTGAAATCCTGGAAATGCACCACCGCCAGAAGGTCGACGCGCCCTCGGGCACGGCGCTCCTGCTGGGCGAGGCCGCAGCCGCCGCGCGCGGCATCGAGCTTGCCGAGCACAGCGTGCGGGTGCGCGACGGGCACACCGGCGCGCGCGAGACCGGCGCGATCGGCTTCGCCACGCTGCGCGGCGGCTCGGTGGTGGGCGATCACTCCGTCATCCTGGCCGGCACCGGCGAACGCATAACCCTGTCGCACCATGCCGACGACCGCGCCATCTTCGCGCGCGGCGGGGTCAAGGCCGCGCTCTGGGCGCGCGGCCGCAAGCCCGGCCTCTATTCCATGCGCGACGTGCTGGGCCTTTCGCAGACCCGCTGACCCGCATCTCATCATCCCAAGGGAGTAACATATGTCCGGAACCCTCGTGCTCGTCCGTCACGGCCAGAGCGAATGGAACATGAAGAACCTGTTCACCGGCTGGCGCGACGTCGACCTCAGCGCGCAGGGCGAGGCGGAGGCGAAGGCCGCCGGCGCCACGCTCGCCGCCCGCGGCCTGAAGTTCGACATCGCCTTCACCTCGGCGCTCAAGCGCGCGCAGAAGACCTGCCAGTACATCCTCGACGCCACCGGCCAGAGCGACCTCGAGACGTTCCGTGATCAGGCGCTGAACGAGCGCGACTATGGCGACCTCAACGGCCTCAACAAGGACGACGCCCGCGCCAAGTGGGGCGAAGAGCAGGTGCATGTCTGGCGCCGCTCCTATGATACCCCGCCGCCCGGCGGCGAGAGCCTGAAGGACACCGGCGCGCGCGTATGGCCCTATTACATGCACGACATGCAGCCGCATGTGCTGCGCGGCAAGACCGTGCTGGTGGCCGCCCACGGCAACTCGCTGCGCGCGCTGATCATGGCGCTGGAGGGCATGTCGGGCGACGAGATCGTCAAGCTGGAGCTCGCGACCGGCGTGCCGATCATCTACCGGCTCAACGCCGATTCGACCGTGGCGTCGAAGGAAGTGCTGTCGGCATAAGGACCCGCGTGGGCAAAGGCCCGGCGAATCGAATTCGAAGGCCCGGCCCCTGCGCCGGGCCTTTTTCATTCACATTTGCGTCGGTGATTCGAGCCGGCAAAGCGATTCACCGGCCGCCGCCGAAGCCCCATCGGATGACGCCGGGGAACCCCCGTCCGCCGGTTCCTTCGCCGCCCGACAGCACCCAAAGTGCGCGTTTCCGGCCTTTTTCGGGGGCTGGTCGGGACACCCGGGCGGACACAAAACGACCGACCCACAGCAACTTTCCACTCATTTGCTTTTTTTGCCGAAAAGCGCGTTGACACGGCACCGCTGTCCGCTTACATCGGCGGCACACCTAGCCCAGGTGGCGGAATTGGTAGACGCGCACGGTTCAGGTCCGTGTGCCGCGAGGCGTGGAGGTTCGAGTCCTCTCCTGGGCACCATCTCTTCAGATGGTGATTGATTTATCTGCCTTTTTAGGCTTCCCATCCCACTGTTTACCAAGCGATTTCCCGGCGGGACGGTTTCGTCCTTTTGTCCCGGGATGAGCTCGCGCATCGCTCCCCTTGCGAGGCGTTCCCGGTCTGCAGCTTTCATGTAAATCGACAGCTGGCGACTGCGAACGGGTCGCGCCGTTGGCCGCTGCTGTCATCGCTGCCGCGACCGAACCGCTGCGTTTCTTGTCTGCCCCGAGCAAATGATGCACTCTCCCGAAAGGAGGGATTGGGGGAGAGCGGATGGAACAGGCAGTTCTGGCGCTGGTCGGCGACACGGGGGCCCCGGCATCCCCGCCGCAGCCGGGTTCTGCAACCAATACGACATGCTCATGTGATCCCTTTCGGCTCCCGCCCGGAAAGGACCGCTGAACATGGCGCGCAGAAAACAACCCAATCGTGGCGGCATGGCCTTCGGGCGCAACATCATGGTCCTGGGGATGGTCCCATTCGCGCTCGGGACCTACGCCGCCATTCAGGGCGCGCTGACGCTCTCATGGCCGCGCGTTAACGCAACCATCATCGGCTGCGAGCGGGTCTGGCCGGAAAACGATCGCCGCAATATCGGCACCCCCGACAATCCGAAGGGCTGGAGCACGGCGCACCTCACCTATTTCTATATCGCCAAGGGCCAGGAATACACCGGCTCGGCCGTGCAGCCCTATACTCTCGGGCTCGTCAACGCCGGCCATGACCAGCAGATGTGCCTCACCTACCAGCCCCATCAGGCTGTCGAGATTGCATACAATGCCGACAGGCCGGACATTGCCTATCTCGAACCGGGCCCAAGCCTTCCGGCTCTGATGCTTTCCGGCGTCGGCGCGTTCATGCTGCTGTGCGGCTGGCGGGTCCGGGTGCTCGCAAGCCGCGGCATCGGTACCATGAACGAGGAAGGGGCCACCGAGCACATCAAGCGTGCTCGAAACGCACCAGGCGGATGGTGGTGACCCACGGCCTGGCGCGAAGCGCTTCCGGAGCGGGTCGCAGGCTACTTCTCCCGGGTGTCGTTGCGTCCCGGCCGCTGAAAGGTCAGGAGAGCGACCACATCTCTCATGACCTGGATTATCGCCTTGATCATCAGCTGCAATCCTCCGCGCGTCTCTGCTGTGCGCATGATCGGAGTTCGACGGGCCCGCCGGCTCTTCAGCCACGAGGTTCATGATCGTGCGCAGGTCGAAGGATAGCTATTCACCGGATGCTCCACTTCATCCGACCGGATGAGGGAGACATGATTTTCGTGATTGGGCGCGCAGCCTGTGCGGCGCCTATTGCCAGCTCTCCGGGATCGAGGCGAGCAGCGTCTCGCGCGCCGATTTCAGGTGACGGCGGCATGCCTGCTCGATCGCCTCGGGCCGGCGCGACTTCAGCGCGGCGATGTAGTCCAGGTGCTCGTGCAGGGCCGCTTCATTGCGGGCGCGCTGGCCGGCCTTGTTCCACTGGTAGTGGTAGTGGAAGATCATGGCGATGACGTCGTAGAAATCGACGATGAAGCGGTTGCGCGAGACGCTGTGGACGAGACGGTGGAAGCGCTCGTCCAACTCCGAAAACTCGGGATAGCGCGTTGAAATCTCGGCCAGCAGCGCGCGGTGCTCGACCTCCATCGCGTCGAGCTCGGCCCAGACCGGGTTGTCGGCGTCGAGCGCGGCGAAGGCGGCGACCGAGCGCAACTCGAACATCTCGCGGATCTCGGTCAGCTCCAGCGCGAAGGCGCGGGTAAAGCCCTTGAGCACCCAGTGGCTGTTGCGGCGCTTCTCGATCAGGCCGAAGCGGCTGAAGCGGATCAGGAACTCGCGCACGCTGGTGGTGCCGACGCCGATCTCGCGGGCGAGCTCCAGCTCGTTGATCTGCATGCCGGCCTGGGCGCCCTCGGCCAGCAGGCGGCGCATGAAGGAGCGCTCGATGATCTGCGAAAGGCTGTCGGTCTCATCCTCGGGGAAGAAATCGGCGGGCTCGGGCGCGCGCAGCACCAGCTTGCTGCGCTTGTTCCATTCGATGAGCCCGCACTCCTCCATCCGCGCCAGGATGGAGCGCACCGTGGTGCGGCTGACCTCAAGTGCGGCACCCAGCTCCGGCTCGGAGGGCAGGCTGGCGCCGGCCGCGAGCAGGCCGAGGCAGCGGTTGTAGGCTTCCTTGTAGACGTTGTTCTGTTTCGCCATGACCAGCCCCTCGTCCCGCCGTCGCCGCACGCGGCGCACCCGGCCGCTCCTTACCGGAAAACCGATTGACGGCAAAATGTCTTTTCACGATAAAAGACAAAATCGAGCAGGTTGCAAGTGCCGCCCGCCGCCAGGAGGAGCCCCAGCGTGAACCCCGCCAGCTGCATCGTGCTGTCCGCTTCCGACAATGTCGCCGTGGCCAATGGCCGCCTGGAGCCAGGCACGGCGCTGCCGCGCGGCGGCGTGGCGTTGGAGGCGATCGACCCCGGCCACAAGGTGGCGATCGCGCCGATCGCGACGGGCGCGGCGGTGGTGAAATACGCCCAGGCGATAGGGCGGGCGACGCGCGACATCGCCGTAGGCGAGGCCGTGCATTCGCACAATCTGGTTTTCGAGGCCGGGCGCCTGCCCGTGGTGCCGCCGGCGGCGGCCGTGCAGGCGACCGAGGCCGACCGGGCGCGCAGCTTCATGGGCTATCGCCGCGCCGACGGGCGCGCCGGCACGCGCAACTTCATCGGCATCATCGCCAGCGTGAACTGCTCGACCACGGTGTGCCGGGCGATCGCGGAACATGCAAACCGGACATTGCTGCCCAGATTTCCGGGCATCGACGGCTTCGTGCCCATCGTACACGACCAGGGCTGCGGCATGAGCGGCACCGGCGACGGCATGCGCGTGTTGCACCGGACGCTGGCCGGCTATGCGCGGCACCCGAATTTCGGCGGCGTGCTGATGGTGGGGCTGGGCTGCGAGGTCAACCAGCTGACGCTCTACGGCCAGAAGGGCGTGGCCGCCGGCAAGCGGCACTTCAACATCCAGGAAGCCGGCGGCTCGCGCCGCTCGGTGGAGCGGGCGCTGGGCATTCTGGCCGAGATCGCCGAAGAAGTTGGGCAGCTGGAGCGCGAGCCGATCCCGGTGAGCGAGATCGTGGTGGGGCTGCAATGCGGCGGCTCGGACGGCATGTCTGGCATCACCGCCAATCCGGCGCTGGGGGCCGCGGTGGACATACTGGCGGGCGCGGGCGGCACCGGCATCCTTTCCGAGACCTCCGAGATCTACGGCGCCGAGCACCTGCTCGCATCTCGCGCCGCCACGCCCGAGGTTGCCGAAAAACTCGACGGCTATGTGAAGTGGTGGGAGGACTATGTCGCCATGCATGGCGCCTCGCTCGACAACAACCCCTCCCCCGGCAACAAGAAGGGCGGCCTGACCACCATCTTGGAAAAGTCGCTCGGCGCGGTGGCCAAGGGCGGCCAGACGCCGCTGCGCGGCGTCTACGGCTATGCCGAGCGCGTGACCGAGCGCGGCCTCGTCTTCATGGATACGCCCGGCTACGACCCGGTCTCGGCCACCGGCCAGGTGGCGGGCGGGGCCAACATCATCGCCTTCACCACCGGGCGCGGCTCCTGCTTCGGCTGCCGGCCGACGCCGTCGATCAAGCTTTCCACCAACACCGCCCTCTACCGCGCCATGGAGGAGGACATGGACATCGACTGCGGCCGCATCGCTTCCGGTGAAATCGGGGTGGCCGAGCTGGGTCGCGAGATATTCGAGCTGATCGTGGAGACGGCGTCGGGGCGCAAGACCAAGAGCGAGCTGTTCGGCTACGGCGACAACGAATTCGTGCCGTGGCATCTTGGCGCGACGCTGTAGCGGGAGCATGATGAGCGAGCGGACCCGGGGAACCGGATAATGCTCCTCTGGGAACGGGGTCTTCGGGGAGGGAGTTCATGAAGAAGCGCCGCATCGGCGACACTGCGCTCGAGGTCACCGAGGTGAGCTTCGGCGGCGCGGCCATCGGCGGGCTCTACCGCGCCTGCCCGCGCGAGGCGGCGATGGATACCCTCGAGCGGGCGTGGCAGGCCGGCCTGCGCTATTTCGACACCGCGCCCTTCTACGGCTTCGGCCTGTCGGAGCGGAGGGTCGGCGATTTCCTGCGCGACAAGAAGCGCGGCGACTACGTGCTTTCAACCAAGGTGGGCCGGCTGCTCAGCCCGGTGCCGGACGACCAGGTGCCCGACCTCGGCTATGTCGACCCGCTGCCGTTCCGGGTGGACTATGACTACAGCTATGACGGCATCATGCGCTCGGTGGAGTTCAGCTACGCCCGGCTGGGGCTGAACCTCATCGACATCCTCTTCGTGCACGACATCGGCGTCTACACGCATGGCGTGGAGAAGACGAACATACACTTCCGCCAGCTCATGGAGGGCGGGCTGAGGGCGCTGGAGGAACTGAAGTCCGCCGGCACGATCGCGGCCTACGGGCTGGGCGTCAACGAGGTGCAGATCTGCCTCGACGTTTTGGCCGAGGCGCCGCTCGACTGCATCCTGCTGGCCGGGCGCTATTCGCTGCTCGACCGCTCGGCCGAGGAGAAGCTGCTGCCGTTGTGCCGCGCAAGAAACACCTCGCTGGTGATCGGCGGCGTGTTCAACTCCGGCATATTGGCGACGGGGCCGGTGCCCGGCGCGACCTTCGACTACGGCCCAGCCCCGGCCGAAGTTTTCACCCGTGTCGCTGCGCTGGAGGCCACGGCGCAAGCCCACGGCATTCCGCTGGCGGCAGCGGCCTTGCAATTTCCGCTGCACGAGCCGGCGGTGGCGACGGTGCTGATCGGCACCGCCAAGCCGTCGAGCCTGGCGCGCAACCTCGATCTCCTGAACACCCGCGTGCCCGAAGCCGCCTATGCGGATTTCGAGCCCCACACATTCCGCTGAGGTAGACCAGACATGCTGCGAGGCGTCCACCCCCTGCTCGGGCCCGATCTTCTCCACGCCTTGCGCACCATGGGTCATGGCGACGAGATCGTGATTGCCGACGCCAACTTCCCGGCCAGCACGCTCGGCCGCCCGGTGATACGCGCCGACGGCATCGGCGCCGAAGCGCTGGTGGAGGCGATCCTGACCCACATGCCGCTCGACACGTTCGCGCCGGCTGCCGCCTACCGCATGGCGATGGTGGAGACGCCGGAGGAAGTGCCTCCGATCTGCCTGTCCTTCGAGGAGATCATCGACCGGCTCGCCGGCCCGTTCGTGGTGGCACCGCTGGAGCGCTTCGCCTTCTACGAGCGCGCGCGGAAGGCCGCTTATGTGGTGGCCACCGGCGAACTCAAGCTTTACGGAAACCTGATCCTGACCAAGGGCGTGCTGTCGCCGGGGGAGTTCGAGCCGGCGTGGTGAGACCGGAAAGTGTCTTGCAACCGCAGCGCGATTGAATTAACAAAAACCGTCATTTGTTTTTTATACATAAAATCCGGTTCGATGAGCGCCTGATCGACCCGGATAGAGCAGAAGGGAACAAGGCGCCCCAGGGAGGATGCCAATGAAGCTTTTCACCGCATTCGTCACACGCCGTTCGTTCGTCGCGCTCGCGACGGCCACCGCCATGATGGGGCTTGCCCCGACACTGCCTGCTTCCGCCGCCGACCCGACCATCCCGATCATCGTCAAGGACACGACCAGTTTCTACTGGCAGATCGTGCTCGCCGGCGCCCGCAAGGCCGGCAAGGATCTTGGCGTCAACGTGCCGGAACTGGGCGCGCAGGCCGAGACCGACGTCAACGGCCAGATCTCGATCCTTGAAAACGCCGTCGCCGGCAACCCGGCCGCGGTGGTGATCTCGCCCACCGAAGCCAAGGCGCTCGGCAAGCCGATCGACGAAGCGGCAACCAAGGTGAAGATCATCGGCATCGACTCCAGCGCCGAATCCAACGCCTTCACCTCCTTCCTGACCACCGACAACGTGCAGGGCGGCCGCGTCGCCGCCGACGGCCTGGCCGCCGCCATCGCCGCCGCCAATGGCGGCAAGATCGAGGGCGACGTGGCCCTCATCACCGCCCTGCCCGGCGCCGGCTCGCTGGAGCAGCGCGCCCAGGGCTTCAAGGAGCAGATCGCAGCGAAATATCCAGGCCTGAAGCTGATCGCCGACAAATATGCCGACGGCCAGGCGACGACCGGCCTGAACATCGCCACCGACCTGATCACTGCCCACCCCGACCTGAAGGGCATCTTCGCCTCCAACCTGATCATGGCGCAGGGCGTGGGCCAGGCGGTGGCGGAAAACAACCTTTCCGGCAAGGTGGCGCTGATCGGCTTCGACAGCGACGACAAGCTGATCAAGTTCCTCAAGGACGGCGTCATCTCCGGCCTCGTGGTGCAGGACCCCTACCGGATGGGCTACGACGGCATCAAGACCGCGCTGGCCGCCTCCAAGGGCGAGAAGGTCGAGGCCTTCGTCGACACCGGCGCCAACCTCGTCACCAAGGACAATATGAGCGACGAGAAGATCGCCGCTCTGCTGAACCCGAAGCTGGACTGACAAGCCCGCGACGCGCGGCGGCTTCCGGGCGGGGACGCCCGGAGGCCGGCCCTGCTGCAACAGGTGGGCCAATAACGCGCCCGCAGGCGCAGCATGCCAATCGGGAGGATTGTCATGACCCTATCCACCCTCGACGGCCAGGTTCACCCGGCTCCGTTGGAAACGATTGACGGGCAGCCGATACTCGAGCTGAAGGGGCTCGAGAAGAAATATGTCGGCACCCACGCCCTGAAACCCGTCGACCTGACCTTCAACTCCGGCGAGATCCACGCCATCGTCGGCGAGAACGGCGCCGGCAAGTCGACGCTGATCAAGCTGCTGACCGGCGTCATCTCCCGTACCGCCGGCGAGGTGTTCTGGGACGGGCGCCCGGTGGCGCTGGCCACGCCCAACGAGGCGATCGCGCTCGGCATCAACGCCGTGCACCAGGAGGTGGTGCTGTGCCGCCACCTGACGGTCGCGGCCAACATGTTCCTCGGCGAGGAGAACACCCGCTTCGGCCTGCTGCAGGGCCGCGCCATGGTGCAGCGGGCGCAGCGCATCCTCGACGATCTCGGCTTCGACCTGCCGGCGGATGTGGTGCTTGGCGACCTGACCATCGGCCAGCAGCAGCTGATCGCCGCCGCCCGCGCCACCATACGCGGCACGCGCTTCCTGATCTTCGATGAGCCGACCGCCTATCTCACCCGCAAAGAGACGGAGCAGCTGTTCGCGCTGATCCGGCGGCTGGAGGCCGAGGGCGTCACCATCGTCTATATCAGCCACCGGCTGGAGGAGGTGTTCGAGCTGGCCACGCGCGTTTCCGTGCTGCGCGACGGAACCCTGGTGGGCACCCGCACCATCGGCGAGACCGACGAGGCCGAGCTGGTGCGCATGATGATCAACCGCTCGATCGAGCAGATCTACCACAAGAACCATTTCGAGCCCGGCGCAGCGATCGTCGAGGCGAGAAACCTGTCGGGCAAGGGGTTCGAGGACGTGTCGCTGTCGGTGCGGGCGGGCCAGATCGTCGGCCTCTACGGGCTGATCGGCGCGGGGCGCAGCGAATTCGTCATGACGCTGTACGGACGCGAGAAGAAGACTGCCGGCACGGTGCTGTGGAACGGCGCGCCGGTCGAGATCGCCAGCGAACGCGACGCCATGAGGCTCGGCATGGCGCTGGCGCCGGAGAGCCGCCGCGACCAGGGCCTGTGCCTCAACCTCGCCGTCGGCACCAACCTCAACCTGCCGATCTACAAGCGCATCAGCCGGCACCTGCTGATCTCCGGCTCGCAGGAGGCCGACCATGCCGACCGCCAGATCGCCGGCCTGCGCATCAAGACCGCCGGGCGGCAGGCGCTGGCCTCGAGCCTCTCGGGCGGCAACCAGCAGAAGATCGTGATCGGCAAATGGCTGAACCACGGGGCAAGACTGTTCATCTTCGACGAACCGACGGTGGGCGTGGACGTGGGCACCAAGGCCGAGATCTACCGCCTGTTCTCGACGCTGCTCGCCGGCGGCGCCGGCATCATCCTGATCTCGTCCTACCTGCCGGAGGTCTACGAGCTGGCCGACACGCTGCACGTGTTCCGGCGCGGGCGGCTGGTGGCCAGCCATCGCCACGGCGAGGGCAACCATGAGGACATACTGACCAAGGCAATCGGGGCGTGACGCGCAGCCGCGAGGATAACGAGGGACAAGAACGCCGATGACCATCAGCGCAGAAACGACGACCATCGAGAGGCCGAAGCGCAACTACAGCATCCTGTTCGGGTTGACGCTGCTGGCGCTGTTGCTGCTGTTGTGGGCCGTGCTGGCGGTGGCCACGCCGAGCTTCGCCACCGCCAACAACATCGCCAACCTGATGCGTCAGGGGGCGATGATCGCGATCCTGGCGGTGGGGCAGACCTTCGTCATCATCACCGGCGGCATCGACCTGTCGGTGGGCGCCATCGTCGGCTTCTGCACCGTCATCGTCGCCATGATGATCAACGCCGGCTTCCCGATCTGGGTGGCAGTGCTGGCAACGCTTGCGGTAGGCGTCTGCATCGGCATGTTCCACGGCTTCGGCATCGTCAAGATGGGGCTGCCGCCCTTCATCATTACGCTGGCGACGCTGACCTCGCTGCGCGGCATCGGCCTTCTGATGACCAACGGCAACTCGATCTCGATCCAGAGCGACGCCTTCTCCGAGTTCTCGCGCAACACCTTCGCCGGCATCCCGAACCTGTTCTGGATGGTGATCCTGGTGGGCTTGCCGGCCTATGTGTTCCTGCACCACAGCCGCTGGGGGCGCTATCTGTTCTCGGTCGGCTCCAATGCCGAGGCCTCGCGCCTGTCGGGCGTCAACGTCAGCCGCACCATCTATCTCGCCTACACGCTGTCGGCGCTCTGCGCGTCCTTCGTCGGCGTGCTGCTGGCTTCGCGCATCGGCATCGGCAACCCGACGCAGGCGGAAGGCTGGGAGTTGCAGGCTATCGCCTCGTCAGTGATCGGCGGCACCAGCCTATTCGGCGCCATCGGCTCGGTGCACGGGCCGCTGCTGGGCGCCTTTATCCTGGCCACGATCAACAACGGCGCCAACCTTCTCAACGTCAACTCGTTCTGGCAGCGCATCATCACCGGTGCACTGATCATCGTGATCGTCTATTTCGACGGGCTGCGGCGCCGACGCGGCAGGTGAGCTCAGGCGGGAGCCGGTGCCGGATAGGCGAGCCGGCCGGCCGGCTGCGGCACTGCCTCGGGTGTCATCGTGGCGGGCTCGATCTTGTCGGGGTCCATGAGATGAAAGACCGCCTCACCGCGAGCGATGAGGTAGTCGGCGACGATGCGGCGGTGGCAGCGCCACCACACGCTTTCCGCGCACATGACCGCGAGCCGCCGCGCACGGCCCATCTCCACCAGCCGGTCAAACGCGGCGCGAAACTCGGCGCCCATCGCGTAATCGGCATAGTTGTGAAAACTCTGGTTTTCCCAAAAGCCGTTGACCGAGGCCGGCACCGTTTTTGAGCGGGCACGCAGGCCGCCGAGCTCGACGAGATGGATGTAGTCGATGCCGAAGGCGGCGAGGCTTTGCGGCAGCGCGTCGGCATTGTACTGCGGATTGGCGCGCGAGCGCGGAACGGTGCGGATGTCGACCACCAGCGCCACCTCGGCAAGCTGCAGCAGATGGACGAACGCCTCGATGCTGCGCGTGCCATGACCGATGGTGAAGAATGGCTGCCGCATGGCGCCTCCAGTCTCCCCATTGCAGCAGCGGGTTGGCGTGGCGTCAATGCGCGTCAGAGCCGGTTTTGTATTCGTCCAGCCGGCGTTTCGGTTTGCCTTTTGGCCCTCCGAGGCGGATAGTTGCCCTGCGCAGCCGCCCAGCAAGGAGGCTTCATGAGCGACAAGGACAACGCGGCCGGCTATGCCTCACCGCCCTGCTTTATGCATGAGCTGACACCGGAATTTCAGCCCGACAACAGCCCGGCGGACCCGACCGCCTGGGCCGATGTGGTGCGCTGGCGCAAGGCTGAGCGCCAGCGCCTGATCGACGAGCGCATGGCCGTGCCGGCCGACGAGCGGGCGCGGCGCACGGAGACGATCGCGGCAGGGCTCACCGAGGCGATCGGCGACCCGAGCGGGAAGCTCATCAGCCTCTACTGGCCGTTCAAGGGCGAGCCGGACCTGCGCGGCTGGATGAACGAGACCATCGCGGCCCGCGGCCGCTTCGCGCTGCCGGTGGTGATCAAGTCCGGCCAGCCGCTGGAGTTTCGCGCCTGGGGGCCGGGCGAGCCGCTGGAGCGCGGCGTGTGGAACATTCTCGCGCCCGCGAACGGGCCGGCGGTGCTTCCCGACGTGGTGATCGCGCCGCTGGTCGGCTTCGACGCGGCAAACTATCGGCTGGGCTATGGCGGCGGCTTCTTCGACCGCACGCTGGCAGCCATGCCGCTTAAGCCGCTCATCATCGGCGTAGGCTACAGCCAGGGGCGGCTGGCCACCATCTACCCGCAGCCGCACGATATCCCGATGGACAGGATCATCACCGCCTGATCAATGCCTTAGGCCGCGGCGTTCGGATGTCCGGCCACCCACATTCACCAAACCATCTGAACGGAGCGCCCATGCACAGAGACCGCCGCTTCCAGGAACTTGCCGGCATCGAGCTGCCGATATTGCTGGCGCCGATGGCGGGGCCCGTCGGCTCCGAGATCGCGATCGCAGTGGCTGAGGCCGGCGGGCTTGGGGCGCTACCCTGCGCGCTGCTTTCGCCTGAGCAGATGCGCGCCGAGATCGGCATTTTCCGCCAGCGCACGACAAGGCCGGTCAACCTCAACTTCTTCTGCCACACGCCGCCCACGCCCGACATCGCCCGCGAGGCCGCCTGGCGCAAGCGGCTGGCCAGCTACTATGTCGAGCTCGGGCTCGACCCGGAAGCACCGGTGCCGAACTCCAGCCGCACGCCCTTCGACTCAGGGCTGTGTGAAATGGTGGAGGAATTCCGGCCGGAGGTGGTGAGCTTTCACTTCGGCCTGCCGGAGCAGGCGCTGGTCGAGCGGGTCAAGGCAGCGGGCGCGAAAGTGCTGTCGAGCGCAACGACCGTGGACGAGGCGCGCTGGCTGGAGGACCATGGCTGCGACGCCATTATCGCGCAGGGCGCGGAAGCCGGCGGCCATCGCGGCATGTTTCTGACCGACGACATCGCCACCCAGGTGGGCACCTTCGCGCTGGTGCCGCAGGTGGTGGATGCGGTGTCGGTGCCGGTCATCGCGGCCGGCGGCATCGGCGACGCGCGCGGCATCGTCGCCGCCTTCGCACTGGGAGCCTCGGCGGTGCAGATCGGCACCGCCTATCTGTTCAGTCCCGAGGCCAAGGTGGCGGCACTGCACCGGCAGGCGCTGCGTGAGACGCGCAGCGACGCGACGGCGATCACCAATGTCTTCACCGGACGTCCGGCGCGCGGCATCGTCAACCGCATCATGCGCGAAGTCGGGCCGATGTCGGAGGTTGCGCCGGCTTTCCCGCTCGCCGGCGGCGCGCTGGCGCCGCTTAGGACAAAGAGCGAGCCGGCAGGTTCCAGCGATTTCATGTCGCTATGGTCGGGACAGGCAGGCCGGCTTGGACGCGAGATGCCCGCCGGCGAACTGACGCGGCGCCTGTGGGCCGAGGCGCAGGAGTTGATGGGGTAGCAATAGAAGTCGGCAGCTGCCCTCTGCACCCTTCCCTCGACGGGAGAGGCAAAAGACCTCACCGCGTCTGCGAGGGCGTGAAGCGGGCCACCAGGGTGTGGCTGTCGGCCGGATAGGTGAAGCGCACATGGGTGACCGGGTGCTCGGCGATCCAGGTGCGGCGCTCGACGACCAGGCAGGGCACGCCGGGCTCGATGCCCAGCGCGGCGGCGATTTCGGCGTCGGCGCCGGTCGCCCCGATACGGTGCTCGGCTGCGCTCCACGGAACATGGCCGATCAGCCACGGCCCCGGCGCGTCAACGTCGAAGGGCTCGCCAGCCGCCTCGGGCACTGCCACGAGGTTGATCAGCCGCTCCTCCAGGCAGAAGGGGCGCGGGCCGGCGAAATGCCGGCATTTGAGCGCCAACACCGGTCCGGCCTCGTGCAGTTCCATCAGTGCACGGTCGGCCGGCGTGCTCTTGCGCTTGTGGTGCGAGACCAGCTCGTAGCGGTAGGGCAGGCCCAGCGCCTGCACCTCGTCCTTGATGTCGTGGATCTCCAGCACGGCCGCCTGCGACCGCGGCCGGCGGACAAAGCTGCCCAGCCGGCGGCGGCGCTCGATCAGGCCCGTCTTGGCGAGCTCCGACAGCGCCTTGTTCACGGTCATGCGCGAGCAGCCATACTCCTCGGTCAGCTCGTGCTCGAAGGGAATGCGATGGCCTGGCGCCCATTCGCCCGACAGGATGCGCTCGCTGATGTCAGCGAGGATGCGCTGGTGCAGCGATGTCGGTTCCTGCTCCTTCAAGGTGTCCATCTTTTCCATCGCGCTATCCAGAGGCCGCGGCAACTTATGCTTCAGCCCGCGGCAAGCTCATTCATCACGGCTCGGAACTCCTCGGCAATGGCATCACGCATGAAATGTTTGCCGCCGGCCACAACTTTCTTGCCGCGCACCCAGACATTGTCGACCTTCGTGCCGTTGGCGAAGATCCAGGCGTCGAGGGCGCCATCGCCCTTCTTGCCCGCCAGCGAGGGGTTGTCAGCATCGAGCGAGACGAAATCGGCCGATGCGCCGGCGGCTATTTCCGCCGGGCCAGCGCCGAGTGCAACCGCGCCGCCTGCGCGCGCGCCGTCGAACAGCGCGCGGCCGTTCGATTGGCCGGGAGCCGCAAGCACGTTGCGCTGGCGGCGAGCCAGGCGCTGCGAATATTCGAGCTGGCGCAGCTCATCGGGCAGACCGATGAGCACGTTGGAATCGGACCCGACGCCGAAGCGGCCGTCATGCTTGGCAAACAGCGGCGCGGAAAAAGTGCCGTCGCCGAGGTTGGCCTCGGTGACCGGACAGAGGCCGGCGATGGCCCCGCTCCAGGCCATCCCGATGGTTTCGGCTTCGAGCATGTGGGTGGCGTGGATGAAGCACCAGCGTCCGTCGACCGGGGCGTTGGCGAGCAGCCACTCGACCGGGCGTGCACCGGACCAGGCGATGCAGTCCTCCACCTCCTTCACCTGTTCGGCGACGTGGATGTGGATTGGCCCGTCCGTCATGGCAGCGACGGCGGCAAGCTCCTCGGGCGTCACCGCGCGCAGGCTGTGCGGCGCAACGCCGACCACCGCGCCGGGCAGATTTTTCACCGCCGCGCGGGCGCCTTCGAGCAGGCGCGCAAAACTGTCGAGATCGTTGATGAAGCGGCGCTGACCCTCATTGGGCGCCGCACCGCCGAAACCGGAATGGGCATAAAAGACCGGCAGCAGCGTCAGCCCGATGCCGGTGCGCGCGGCGGCGGAAGCGATGCGCTCGGCCATCTCGGCGATGTTGGCATAGTGCCCGCCGTCGAGATCATGGTGCAGGTAGTGGAACTCGCCGACGCGGGAAAAACCGGCCTCCAGCATCTCGACATAGAGCTGGGCGGCAACGGCCTCGGCCTGGCGGGGCGTCATCGACAGGGCGAAGCGGTACATGACCTCGCGCCACGACCAAAAACTGTCGGCGCCGGGACCGCGCGTTTCGGCAAGGCCGGCCATGCCGCGCTGGAAGGCGTGGCTGTGCAGATTGGGCATGCCGGGCAGGATGATTTCATGGCGCTCGTCGCCGGGCTGCGGAGCGGCGTCGAGCTCGACGGCGGAGACCCGGCCGTCCTTGACGGTCAGCCGCACGTCGTTGCGCCAGCCCTGGGGCAGCAGCGCCTGCCCGGCAAAAATCGTCGTCATCGGCCTTCCCCTCCGGTCTCCAAGTCCACCTTCACAAGACACTTGCGTCTGTCGTTCTTATGTATATACATAAACAGATCGGGATGGAAACGGAAATCATGATGCAGGAACGCGAGAACGCGCAACCGGGACGGGTCCGCCTGTGGCGGAATGCCCGCCTCGCGACACTGGCCGAAAACGCACCCGGCCTCGGCATCGTGGAGAACGGCGCCGTCGCCGCAAAGGACGGCCGCATCGTCTATGCCGGGCCTGAGGCCGACCTGCCCGCCGCGCTGCGCGACGGCGCGGAGACGGTGGATTGCGAAGGCCGCTGGATCACGCCCGGCCTGGTCGACTGCCACACGCACCTTGTGCACGCCGGCGACCGCGCCAACGAATTCGAGATGCGGCTGGCGGGTGCCACTTATGAGGAAGTCGCGCGCGCCGGCGGCGGCATCGTCTCCTCGGTGAAGGCGCTGCGCGCGGCGAGTGAGGACGAGCTGGTGCGGCAGTCCCTGCCCCGGCTCGACGCACTGCTGGCCGAAGGCGTCACCACCGTCGAAATGAAATCCGGCTACGGGCTCGATCTGGAGAACGAGGCCAAGTCGCTGCGCGCCGCGCGGCGGCTGGGCAACGAGCGGCCGGTGACGGTTCGCACCACCTTCCTTGGCGCGCATGCGCTGCCGGCGGAGGCCAATGGCGACAAGGACGCCTACATCGCCAAGGTCGCCGACGAAATGCTGCCGGCGATCGCGGCGGAAAAACTGGCCGACGCGGTCGACGGGTTCTGCGAAGGCATCGCCTTTTCGCCCGAGCAGATGACGCGCGTGTTCGACGCGGCCAAGGCCCACGGCCTGCCGGTAAAACTTCATGCCGACCAGCTTTCCAACCTGCATGGTGCGGCCCTCGCCGCCCGCTACGGCGCGCTGTCGGCCGACCATCTCGAATACACGGACGAGGAAGGTGCCGCGGCCATGGCCAAGGCCGGCACGGTGGCGGTAATCCTGCCCGGCGCATACTATTTTATCCGCGAGACCAAGAAGCCGCCGGTCGACCTCTTCCGTCGCCACGGCACGAAGATGGCGCTGGCGACCGACAACAACCCCGGCACCTCGCCGCTGACCTCGCTGCTGCTGACCATGAACATGGGCGCTACGCTGTTTGCCATGACCGTCGACGAATGCATCGCCGGCGTGACCCGCGAGGCGGCGCGCGCGCTGGGGCTGCTTGGCGAAACCGGCACGCTGGAGGCCGGCAAATGGGCCGACCTCGCGATCTGGGACATCGAGCGCCCGGCCGAACTTGTCTACCGAATGGGATTCAATCCGCTGCATAGCCGCGTCTGGAGAGGAAAATGACTGAACTTGTACTGAAGCCCGGCGAATCCACGCTGGCCGACTGGCGCGCCATCTATCGCGGCGCGGTGCCGAAGCTGCATCAGAGCGCCAGGGCGAAAATCCAGGCCAGCGCCGACACGGTGGCAAAGATCGTCGCCAAGGGCGAGCCGGTCTACGGCATCAACACCGGCTTCGGAAAGCTCGCATCCGTGCGTATTCCGGCCGCAGACCTCGAAACGCTCCAGCGCAACATCGTGCTGTCGCATGCCGCCGGCACCGGCGAGCCGATGCCGGTCGCCGTCGTGCGGCTGATGATGGCGCTGAAACTTGCCAGCCTGGCGCAGGGCGCTTCGGGCGTGAAGGTCGAGACCGTCGAGCTTCTGCAAAAGATGCTGGCCAACGACGTGATCCCGGTGGTGCCCGCGCAGGGCTCGGTGGGCGCTTCGGGCGACCTCGCGCCGCTGTCGCACATGACGGCGGTGATGATCGGCGTGGGCGACTGCTTCACCCCGCATGGCCGCGTGCCGGCCAAGGTGGCCTTCGTCTCGCACGGGCTGGAGCCGGTGACGCTCGGCCCCAAGGAAGGTCTGGCGCTGCTCAACGGCACGCAGTTCTCCACGGCTTACGCGCTGGCCGCGCTGTTCGAGGCCGAGATACTCTACCACTCGGCGCTGGTGGTCGGCGCGCTGTCGACCGACGCCGCCAAGGGCTCGGACGCGCCGTTCGACCCGCGCATCCACATGCTGCGCAAGCACCGGGGCCAGATCGATACGGCCGATGCGCTGCGCGCGCTGATGGAAGGCAGCGCCATCCGCGAAAGCCATCGCGTGGGCGACGAGCGCGTGCAGGACCCCTACTGCCTCCGCTGCCAGCCGCAGGTGATGGGCGCCGCCCTGACCGTGCTGCGGCAGGCCGCCGACACGCTGGAAACGGAGGCCAACGGGGTCACCGACAACCCGCTGATCTTCGCCGAGGACGGAACCGCCCTTTCGGGCGGCAATTTCCACGCCGAGCCGGTGGCCTTTGCCGCCGACATGATCGCGCTGGCCGTCTGCGAGATCGGCTCGCTGTCGGAACGCCGCGTCGCCATGCTGGTCGACCCGGCGCTGTCGGGCATGCCGGCCTTCCTGACGCCGAAGCCCGGCCTCAACTCCGGCTTCATGATCCCGCAGGTGACGGCGGCAGCCCTCGTTTCGGAAAACAAGCAGAAGGCCTATCCGGCGAGCGTGGATTCCATCCCCACCTCCGCCAACCAGGAAGACCATGTTTCCATGGCCGCCCATGGCGCGCGCCGGCTGATGGGCATGGTGGAGAACGCCACCGCCGTCATCGGCATCGAGCTTCTGGCCGCAGCACAAGGCTGCGACTTCCACGCGCCGCTGACCTCCAGCGCACCGCTTGAGGCCGTGCGCAAGCTCTTGCGCGCCGAGGTGCCGCACCTCGACGACGACCGCCATTTCCACCCCGACATGGAAAAGGCCAATGCGCTGGTGCGCAGCGGCGCGGTGATCGCCGCCGCGAGCGCGGTGAAGCTGCCGGCTATTGCGGGGAGCGAGGGATGAGCGACACGCCCTGGCTCTCCATCACGCGCGGCGAGGCGCCGCTGCTGGTGTCGATCCCGCACACCGGCACCGACCTTGCGGGCCTCGAAGATCGTCTGGTCTCGCCCTGGCTTGGCCGCAAGGACGCCGACTGGTGGATCGAAAAGCTCTACGACTTCGCCGCCGGACTCGGCGCAACCGTGGTGCGCACCTCGATCTCGCGCACGGTGATCGACGTCAACCGCGACCCGTCCGGCGTCTCGCTCTATCCCGGCCAGGCAACGACCGAGCTTTGCCCGACGACCACCTTCGACGGCGAGCCGCTTTATCGCGACGGGCATGCGCCGAGTTCGGAAGAGATCGCCGAGCGGCGGAAGACCTATTTCGAGCCCTATCACGCAGCACTAGCCGAAGAGCTGGCGCGTCTGCGCAAGGCGCATGAAAAGGTCGTGCTCTATGACTGCCACTCGATCCGCTCGGTGATCCCGCGCCTGTTCGACGGCGAGCTGCCGGTCTTCAACCTCGGCACCAACAGCGGCGCCAGCACGGATCCGGCGCTGCAGAAGCTGGTGGCCGACATCATGGCCGGCACCGGCGAGAGCCACGTCGTCAACGGCCGCTTCAAGGGCGGCTTCATCACCCGCAATTTCGGCAAGCCGGAAGCGGGCGTGCACGCGCTGCAGATGGAGCTTTCCTGCCGCGGCTACATGCACGAGCGGTCCGGCCCGGTGAATGCCGACAACTGGCCGGCCGCCTACGACGCCGAATACGCCGCGCCGATCCGCGCGACCCTGACAAAAATCCTTCAAACCGCACTCGATTGGGCGCGCGCCTGAGGCGCCACCTGCCCTCCTGCTGGAGACCACGCATGACCCAACACACCCGCATCGACAATTCGCGCACCATCCGCGCCGCAACCGGCACCGAGCTCACCGCCAAGAGCTGGCTGACGGAAGCGCCGCTGCGCATGCTCATGAACAATCTCGACCCGGGCGTCGCCGAAAAGCCCGGCGAACTGGTGGTCTATGGCGGCATCGGCCGCGCCGCGCGCGACTGGGATAGCTTCGACCGCATCGTCTCGGCGCTGCGCAAGCTGGAAAGCGACGAGACCCTGCTCGTCCAGTCGGGCAAGCCGGTGGGCGTCTTCCGTACCCACAAGGATGCCCCGCGCGTGTTGCTCGCCAACTCCAATCTCGTGCCGCATTGGGCCAATTGGGACCACTTCAACGAGCTCGATAAGAAGGGCCTGATGATGTACGGCCAGATGACGGCCGGCTCCTGGATCTATATCGGCTCGCAGGGCATCGTGCAGGGCACCTACGAGACCTTCGTGGAAATGGGCCGCCAGCACTACAATGGCGACCTTTCCGGCCGCTGGATCCTGACCGCCGGCCTCGGCGGCATGGGCGGCGCGCAACCGCTGGCGGCAACCATGGCCGGCGCCTCGTGCCTGGCCATCGAATGTCAGGCCAGCCGCATCGAGATGCGCCTGAAGACCGGCTATGTCGACGTGCTGGCCAAGGACCTCGACGACGCGCTGGCCATCATCGACAAGGCCACCAAGGAAAAGAAGGCGATCTCGGTCGCCCTGCTCGGCAATGCCTCCGAAATCCTGCCGGAACTGGTCAAGCGCGGCGTGAAGCCCGACGCGGTGACCGACCAGACCTCGGCGCACGACCCGGTCAACGGCTACCTGCCGATCGGCTGGACCGTGGCCGAGTGGGAAGAAAAGCGCGAGCGCGACCCGAAGGCCGTCGCCAAGGCCGCGCGCGCCTCCATGGCCGTGCATGTGAAGGCCATGCTCGACTTCCACCACCAGGGCATCCCGACCGTCGACTACGGCAACAACATCCGCCAGATGGCCAAGGAAGAGGGCGTGGAAAACGCCTTCGACTTCCCCGGCTTCGTGCCGGCCTATATCCGCCCGCTGTTCTGCCGCGGCGTCGGCCCGTTCCGCTGGGCCGCCCTCTCGGGCGATCCGGAAGACATCTACAAGACCGATGCCAAGGTGAAGGAGCTGACGCCCGGCAACAAGCACCTGCACAACTGGCTCGACATGGCGCGTGAGCGCATCCACTTCCAGGGCCTGCCGGCGCGCATCTGCTGGGTGGGCCTGGGCGACCGCCACCGGCTCGGCCTCGCCTTCAACGAAATGGTCGCCAAGGGCGAGCTGAAGGCGCCGGTGGTGATCGGCCGCGACCACCTCGATTCCGGCTCGGTCGCCTCGCCCAACCGCGAGACGGAAGCGATGAAGGACGGCTCGGACGCCGTGTCCGACTGGCCGCTGCTGAACGCGCTGCTCAACACCGCCTCCGGCGCGACCTGGGTGTCGCTGCACCATGGCGGCGGCGTGGGCATGGGCTTCTCGCAGCATTCGGGCATGGTCATCGTCTGCGACGGCACCGAAGACGCGGCACGCCGCCTCGAGCGCGTGCTGTGGAACGACCCGGCCACCGGCGTGATGCGTCATGCGGACGCCGGCTACGACATCGCTATCGAATGCGCCAAGGAGCACGGCCTCAACCTGCCGGGCATTCTGGGGTGATGCGCATCTTCCGCGCAGCCGACTACCGGCGAATGCCATGGAAGAACGGCGGCGGCGAGACGACGGAAATCGCCGTCTCGCCGGAAGGTGCGTCCGTAGACGATTTCGACTGGCGGCTGTCGATGGCGACGGTGGCGAGCGGCGGTCCATTTTCGGTATTCGCCGGCATCGACCGCACGCTGGCGGTGCTGGACGGCGACGGCCTCAGCCTGACCGTCGAGGGCATGGGAACGACCGAGCTGACGACCGGCTCGGCGCCGCTCCCCTTCCCCGGCGACGCGCCCACCGGTGCCGAACTAATCGGCGGCACCGTGACCGATCTCAACATCATGACCCGGCGCGGCCGGCTGAGCCACAGGATGCGGCGGCTGGACGTCAGCGGCACGGTCGACATCGCCGCGGCTGCGTCCGGGCTGCTGGTGTTCTGCCAGAGCGGTGCGTGCCACGTAAGCGCCGGTGGAGCGGCGGTTGCCTTGGGCGCGCTGGACACCGCTCATTTCGACGACGCACGGCAGACGGTGCGTATCCAGACCGATGCCGCAGCGAGGCTTTTCCTCATAGAACTGTCACCGGAATCGCGCGCGCAATAGTTGTTGCAAGGGCGGCTTGCCGACCGTGTTGACTTCACTGCATCACATTGCGGCTACTCGCACCGGGGCAGCCAATTGGCGCTTGACACTTTGAACAATACGGGCGTAAGGCACCCTTGTTTCGGGCGTGCCCGAGGCAGTCATCAACAGATCGAACAGGTTATGGACAGTCATTCTAGTCGCTGTTCGGGGACGGCTCTGAGCCCGATCCGGACACCGCATACGACAATCGATACCGCGTCCGGCATGTCCCGCCGGGTGAGCTTCGGCAAGGCCTGACGGTCTGTCCGCTCGCTTCCGGGTCCTGTCGGACCAAGGAGGTGAGCCATGAACAACATCATCCTCTCATTTCGTGACGGCGACACGGTGCGTCTTGCCATGCGCAGCGCGGCTCCCCTCACTCGCAAGAGTGTCCGGCCGGCGGCGCCCACCAAGGCCGAAACCCGCCGCGCCGAACTGATTTGCCACTGGCAGCGGGATCCGCTGACCGGACGGCTCGAAGGCCGCTGGTCGCGCGAGCATCGCACCCTCTCCGAAGAGGGTGTCAGTCGCAGCTTCCGATACGCTCTCGCAGCCTGACCTTCCCGTCCGCGCCGCCAACGCTTTTTTCCTGATCGCGAAGATCCTTCGCCCGCCGCAACCCATGCCGGTCGCGGCGGACGAACGCGCGCCTCTCGTCCTGGGTCATCCCGCCGTCATGCCGACGATGCACAAACGGCGGACCCGCCTCCGAGCACAATTCAGCCTCCCGCATACGGACTTCGAGGTTCGCATATGATCTTCCTGCCTCACAATCGGCAATCGCTGAGCGACGCCGCTACGCTGTCGCGCGCACGCATCGTGCCCAACGTTTATGACATCCTCGCATTGTCGATCATGGGAGCGGTCTTCGTACTGGTGGCCCACGGCGCAATCGCCATGCGCGGCTCGGCGGAGCTGCTTACCACCACGCCCGTGACGCTCGACCCGGCCAACCTGCCCGAATATGCGCTGCGCACCACGCTGCGCATGTTCGCGGCCATCATCGCCTCGCTGATCTTCACCTTCGTGGTGGCGACGCTGGCCGCCAAGAGCCGGCGGGCCGAGATGGTGATCATTCCAGCGCTCGACATATTGCAGTCGGTGCCGGTGCTGGGCTTCCTGACCTTCACCGTGACCTTCTTCCTGGGCCTTTTCCCCGGCAGCCAGCTCGGCGCCGAATGCGCCTCGATCTTCGCGATCTTCACCGCCCAGGCCTGGAACATGACCTTCTCCTTCTACCAGTCGCTGCGCACCGTGCCGCGTGACCTGGACGAGGTCACCCGCGGCTTCGGCCTCACCGCCTGGCAGCGCTTCTGGCGGCTGGAAGCGCCCTTTGCGGCGCCGGGGCTGATCTGGAACACGATGATGTCGATGTCGGGCGGCTGGTTCTTCGTCGTCGCCTCCGAGGCCATCACCGTGGGCGACACCACGGTGGAGCTGCCGGGCATCGGCTCATGGCTGGCGCTGGCGATCTCCAAGGAGGATTTTGTCGCCGTCGGCTGGGCCGTGCTGGCGATGGCGATCCTGATCCTGCTCTACGACCAGCTGCTGTTCCGGCCGATCGTGGCCTGGGCCGACAAGTTCCGCGCCGAGCAGACCGCGGCCCAGCAGAAGCCGCGCTCCTGGGTCTACGACCTCCTGCGCCGCACGCGCATGCTGAAACTGGTGGGAAGGCCTCTGGCCGCCGGCTGGGACCAGCTGATGCTGGTGGGCGCCGGCCGGCCCCACAAGGCGCCGCCGCCGGCCGAGCCTGGCCGGCGCAGCAGGATCGCCGATGCCCTGTGGCTGACCTTCATCGTGCTGCTGGCCGCGGCCGGAGCGGTGGTGACCGTGGCCTATATCCGGCGCACGCTGGGCTGGGGAGATGTGGCGACGGCTTTCGGCGGCGGCTTCGCGACGCTTCTGCGGGTGGCCGTTCTGGTCGGCCTTGCCAGCCTGATCTGGGTGCCGTTGGGCGTTTGGATCGGGCTGCGTCCGGCGGTGGCACAGAAGGTGCAGCCGCTGGCGCAGTTCCTGGCAGCGTTTCCGGCCAATGTGCTGTTTCCCTTCGCCGTGATCGCCATCGTCGCCACTGGCGCCAGCCCCAATATCTGGCTCTCGCCGCTGATGATCCTGGGGACGCAATGGTACATCCTGTTCAACGTGATTGCCGGCGCCAGCGCCTTTCCCTCCGACCTCAGGGAGGCGGCTGCGGTGTTCCGCCTGAGCTCTTGGAGCTGGTGGACCAAGGTCATGCTGCCGGGGATTTTCCCCTACTACGTGACCGGGGCGCTGACCGCCACAGGCGGCTCGTGGAACGCCTCCATCGTGGCCGAGCTAGCGAGCTGGGGCAACACGCATCTCGAGGCCTACGGGCTCGGCGCCTACATCGCCAAGGCGACCGAAGCCGGCGACTTCCCCCGCGTGGTGCTGGGAATTGCGGTGATGTCGCTGTTCGTGACCATGTTCAACCGCATCCTGTGGCGCCCGCTCTACGTCTTTGCCGAGCGTCGCCTGCGCCTCGACTGAACCGACACTATATCTATTCGATCGGGAGACCGACCCATGAATGAATTCGTCAATACCACCGCAACCGTTGCAAACGCCGCTCCGCTGGTCGAGGTCAAGGGCTGCTGCCAGAGCTACGACAACGGCCAGTTCGTCGTACTGGACAAAGTCGCACTGAGCCTGAACTCGGGCGAGATCGTCGGCCTGCTCGGCCGCTCCGGCTCGGGCAAGTCGACGCTGCTACGGTCGATTGCCGGTCTGATCAATCCGACCTCCGGTTCGATCACCTTCGAGGGCAAGCCGGTCACTGGCACGCCCGAAGGCATCGCCATGGTGTTCCAGAGCTTTGCGCTCTTTCCCTGGCTGACCGTGCTGCAGAATGTCGAGCTCGGGCTCGAGGCGCGCGGCATCGAGTCCACGGAACGGCGCAAGCGCGCGCTGGAGGCGATCGACCTGATCGGCCTCGACGGCTTCGAGAGCGCCTATCCCAAGGAACTGTCGGGCGGCATGCGCCAGCGTGTGGGCCTTGCCCGAGCGCTCGTGGTGCACCCCAAGGTGCTCTTGATGGACGAGCCCTTCTCGGCGCTGGACGTGCTGACGGCCGAAACGCTGCGCACCGACCTGCTCGACCTCTGGTCGGAGGGGCGCATGCCCATCGAGTCGATCCTGATGGTGACGCACAACATCGAGGAAGCGGTGCTGATGTGCGACCGCGTGCTGATCTTCTCGTCCAATCCGGGACGGGTGGCGGCCGAGATCCGCATCGACCTGCCGCAGCCGCGCGACCGGCTCGACCCCGCGTTCCGCGCGCTGGTGGAGGATATCTATGAGCGCATGACAGCCCGCAAGCCCGTGACCGAGCCGGCCCGCGACGGCGTCTTCCCCGGTTCGGGCATCGACATGGTGCTGCCGCGCGTCTCGACCAACCTGCTGGCCGGCATGATGGAAACGGTGGCCGCCGAGCCCTATCGCGGCAAGGCCGACCTGCCGCCGCTGGCGGCCAGCCTGCAGCTGGAGATCGATGACCTGTTCCCGATCGCGGAGTCGCTGCAACTGCTTCACTTCGCCGAACTGGCCGAGGGCGACATCCGCCTGACCCCGGCGGGCATGCGCTTTGCCGAGGCCGAGGTGGACGAGCGCAAGCACCTGTTTGCCCAGCAGCTTGCCGCCCATGTGCCGCTGGCGGCCCATATCCGCCGGAAACTCGACGAGCGGGCGAGCCATGAGGCCCCCGCCCGCCGCTTCCGCGACGAGCTGGAGGACCACATGTCGGAGGAGAATGCGGAGTACACGCTGCGGGCGATAACGAGCTGGGCCCGCTATGCCGAGCTCTTCGCCTATGACGAGAAGACGGACATGTTCACGCTCGAAAACCCGAGCTGAGCGCTCGCCGGGCAGCAAACGCAGCTACCAAATAGAAGGGGCGCGACCATTCGCGGTCGCGCCCCTTCTCATATGCCGGGCGTGCCCCAACCCGGCAACCGCCCAGGGCGAGACGGCTTTTCGCTATCTCGCCCCAAGCTTTTGTCTTGAAGCCCTCACGAATGGCGGGCGATCAGTTCCTTCAGCGCCTTCTCGAAGCGGTGGATTTCCCCGATCGTGTTGTAGTGCACGAGCGACAGGCGCACCGCGCCGCTGTCCATGCTGAGGCCGAGGCGGGCCATGAGACGCGGCGCATACATGTGGCCGTCGCGGATGCCGATCTGCATTTCCGACATCTCTTCGGCGATCATCTGCGGCGACAGCTTGCCGATGTTGAAGCAGAAGGTCGGCACGCGCTCGTCGATGCGGGCTTCGTCGTCGACGCCGTAGATGGTGGCGCCGCAATCCTTCAGCACGCGCATCATCTCGCGGGCGAGGTAGAGCTCATAAGCGCGGATGGCGCCCATGCCGGCGACGATGTTTTCGCGGCGCGAGAGATTGTTGGACGGCGCGAAGTTGCGGCCGACCGATTCCAGATATTTTACCGCCGCATCCATGCCGGCGACGTTCTCGTAGATGAAGGTGCCGGCCTCGACCTTGTAGGGCGGCTCGTCCGGGATGAAATCCTCGCGGAAGGTGGGCAGGCGCTTCAGCGTCTCGAAGCGGCCCCACAGGAAGCCCATATGCGGCGAGAAGTTCTTGTAGCCCGAGCAGACCAGATAGTCGCAGTCCCAGGCCTGCACGTCGATGAGGCCATGCGGACCATAATGCACGCAGTCGAGGAACACTTCGGCGCCGGCGGCATGCGCGATCTTGGCCACGGAGGCCACGTCGACGATGGAGCCGATGGAATGCGCCGTCACCGTGCAGGCGACGAGGCGGGTGCGCTCGTTGACCAGCGGGCGCAGATCGTCGACATGCAGGTTGCCGTCCTCGCGCATACGCCACCAGACGAACTTGGCCCCGGCGGACTCCAGCGCCAGCCAGGTGGCGATGTTGGCGTCGTGGTCCATGTCGGTGACGATGATCTCGTCGCGTTCGCCAAGCATCTGGCCGATGCCGAGGCTGACCAGGCGGATGAAGGAGGTTGCGTTCATGCCGAAGCAGATCTCGGCCGGGCTGTAGGCGTTGATCAGCAGCGCCACGCTCTCGCGTGCCTCGGCGACCGACTGGTCGACCTTGACGCTGCGGCCGTAGCGGCCGCCGCGCTGGACATTGTGGCCGACGAGGTGGTTCTGCACGGCTTCGAGCACGCTCTGCGGGATCTGCGCGCCGGCGGCGTTGTCGAAGAAGATGAAGTCGCCGGCCTGCTGCAAGGCCGGGAACATGGCACGCGCCTGTTCGACCGGGAACGATGCGGCGTCGGCAGGCACGATCGGGCTATGCTGGGTCATGGATATGCTTTCTGAAGTCGAGGAATTTCACGCGGCGCGGACGCCGCCGGGTTGTGCCGGAATTGGGTGTTTCAGCTTCTTCCGTAGGCGCGCTTGCCGCGTGCCTCGAGATGGCTGACGAGGCGCACCAGCGGCCACAGGAAGGCCAGATAGATGATCGCCGCGCCGATGAGCGGGGTTGGGTTGGCCATAAGCGCCTGCGCATCGGTCGCCTGCTTCAACAGGTCGGGCATGGCCACGACCGAAGCGAGCGCGGTGTCCTTGTAGACCGAGACGCAGTTCGAGGTGAGCGGCGGCACGACCACGCGCAGCGCCTGCGGCAGCACCACCTTGCGCAAAGCCAGCCAGAACGGCAGGCCAAGTGCTGCCGCCGCCTCGAACTGGCCACGAGGAATGTTCTCGATGCCGGCGCGGCAGACTTCGGCCGTGAAGGCCGCGAGCACCATCGACAGCGCAATGGTGGCCGAGGCGAAGGAAGACAGGCGGATGCCGACGAAGGGCAGCGCATAATAGATCAGGATCAGCACCACCAGGATCGGCAGGGCGCGGAACACGTCGACATAGAAGACGGCCAGCGCCTTGAGCGGACGCGGCCCGTAGAGACGCGCCAGGCAGACCAGCAGGCCGGCGATGCAGCCGAAGAAGATGCTGGCGCAGCCGAGCAGAATGGTGTTGCCGAGCCCGCGCAGCAGGATCGGGAAAGATCTGACCAGGACATCCCAGTTGAAGAAGGTATTGATCAGTTCCATGGACCGAGCCCGCATCTTGAGGAACCTTCGCTGCCGCCAGGCGGCGGCAGCGAAGTGGATATGGCAGAAGCGCCGGCGCCATGCACCGGCGCTTCCAGACCGGATTACTCCGCCTTCGGCAGCGGCATGACCTTGATGGTGCTGGTCTCGGGATCGGCATCAGCCTCGAACCACTTCTTGTGGATCGCGGCCAGGGTGCCGTCTTCCTTCATCGCCGAGATCGCATCGTTAGCCTTCTCGACCAGCGGGTGGTCCTTCTTGGCCATCATGGCGAAGCGCTCGCCGGTGGGGATGCGGACGAGGATTTTCAGACCCGGGATCTTGGTCATGGCATACTGGAAGCCGGCGAGTTCGCCCGCGCCGCCTTCGATGCGGCCGTTCTGCACCTCGAGCAGCAGATCCTGCTGCGAGGCGTAGCTCTTGACCTCGGCAATGCCGAGCTTCTCGGCGTTTTCCTTGGCCCAGGCTTCGCCGGTGGTGGCGGCGACGACGCCGATGGTCTTGCCCTTCAGATCCTCCAGCGAGGAGACGGTGGAATCGGACTTGCCGACGACGGTGCCGTCGCTGTCGTAGTAGGGCTGCGTGAAGGACTGGTTCTGCAGGCGCTCATTGGTGATCGAGATCGACGAGATCGCGAAGTCGATGCGGCCCGAGCTGGTGCCGGCGAACAGAGCCTGGAAGCCCATGTCCTGGAACTCGACTTCCATGCCGAGACGCTTGCCGACTTCATTGGCGACGTCGACTTCGTAGCCTTCGAAGTCACCCGCCTCGGTCTTGTATTCCCACGGCGGATTGGCCGGATAGGCGCCCACCGTGATCGTGTCGGCAAAGGTCGGCGCCGTAAAGGCGAAGCCGGCCGCCACCATCATTCCCATAAGTCCCAGACGCTTGAACATTTTCACTCCCTTTGTTCGGCCACACCATGTGGCGCATTTTCCGCCCCTTCCAGCGTCCTGTTGACCGGACGGTGCAGGCGGGGCGATACCTGAATTCCAAGGCTAGGAAGCGCGCCGATCGCGCCAGCCGATCCGCCGTTCGAGACCACTGAACAGCTTCTCGACGGCCTCGTCGCAGGTGACCACGCCCGGCGACAGCCTGAGCGTGGAGCCCCGCGCGTCGCAGTAGAGCTTCTCGGCGCGCAGTACCGAAATGAGGCGAGGCGCATCCACGCCTTCCGGCAAGGTGAGCATGACGCTGCCGCCGCGCTCACGCTCGTCGAGCGGCGAGGCAACCGACCAGCCGTTTTCGAGCGCGCGCTCGATGATGCGCTCGGTCAGCACCAGATTGTGCGCGCGGATGGTATCGACGCCGGTGCGCGTGACCCATTCCAGCCCCGGCAGCGAGGCGACGCTGGCCAGGATCGCCGGCGTGCCGTGGTCGAAGCGGCGCACATCCGAGGCGTAAGTGAACTTGTCGAGGTCCCAGGAGAAGGGATTTTCCTGACTGAACCAGCCGCGCAGCTCGGGCTCGCAAGTCGCCAGCAGTTCGGGCCGCACCTGCAGGATGCCGGCGCCGGAGGTGCCACACAGCCACTTCAGCGACGAGGAGACGACGAAGTCGACGCCGGTAGCGCTGACCGTGAAGGGCGCCACGCCGACGCCCTGGGTGATGTCGACGCCCACCAGCGTGCCCATGCGCCGGCCATGCTCGGCAAGGCGAGCGACATCGCAGCGGTGCGACGAGGTGGAGGTGACGAAGGTAAGCAGCGCCACGCCGACGTCGTCCTGCCAGCGGGCGATGACGTCCTCGTCGCGCACCCAGGTCTCGCCGGGGCGCAGCGGCACGGTGTCGAGCACGAAGCCGAAACGCTCGGAAAGCTTGGCCAGCAGGAAATGCAGGCTCGGGAAGCAATCGCCGGCGACGAGGAAGCGGCGGCCCTTCAGGTGCGCTTTCGGCAGGCCGCCGATGAAGCTGTAGAGCGCGGTGGTGACGTTTTCCGCCGTGGTCAGCGAGCCGGCAGGCGCGTCGATGAGTGAGCACCAGCTGTCGATGAAGCGCTGGCGAACGGCCATCGCGGCCGGCCACTGGCCATCATCCTCGGCCGACCAAACCCCGGAGAAGGCCGACAGGGCAGCGCCCACGGCTTCCGCCTTGCCGGGAAAGGTCCCGATCGAATGATAAAGAAAATAGCCCGACATGCTCCCTCCCTCCGGCTTGTGATCATGTGATCACAAAATCCGGCGCGGATCAACCGAGGCCGGGCCAACAATTTTCACGGGGCTTTGCCGAGCGGCGTTTTTTGCGTTCCCGGGTGTGGAAATCGGGGGTTCACCGCGTCTGCCGCATGGCACTGTCATGTAGCAGGGGAGCCGGCGCGCCGACAATGAACGACAGGGACTATCACTTGGACCGCTTTGGCCATGTCAGCATCGAGGCATGGATTCCCGACACTCTCCGCTCGTTTCACTCGCTCACGAGGTCGGGAATGACGGAGGGATGGAGCGCCCGGGCGCTACCCATTCTTGCCGACCATATCACCTTCCGTCGTCCTCGGGCCGGAGCACGAGCGCAGCGAAATGCGGAGGTTCCGGGGACCCATGCCTCGGACTCGCAACCGGCAGTCCGGTCCAGGCTGGCATGGGAGGCGGGCAGCCCCCCCCCCCGAAAACCAAACCTATTGTCCGTCCGGGCAGATCCCGCGCAGCGTCTCCTGCGTCGCCTTGATGTCGGCCACGATTTCGTCGCGGGCGCGCAGGAAATCCCCTACTTTCAATGCCGCGATCACGGCCTGGTGGCGGCCGGAGGGCTCCATGGTGCCGGCCTTCATGGAGGGCGCGACGTGATGCGACAGAAGCCGCATATAGGGGCCGAATCGCAGCCACAGCGTCTCGATGAGCTGGAACAGCACGTCCGAGCCGGAGGCGCGGTAGATGGTGAAGTGGAACTGCTGGTTCTTGCTGATCAGGTCGTAGATGCTGTCGTTGCGGCCGATGTCCTGTTGCTCGGCCACGATCTGCTCCAGCGTGGCGATGTCGGCCGGTGTGAGGCGCGGGGCGCCGAGTTCAGCGGCAAGGCCCTCGACGGCGACGCGGGCGCGGCACAGGTCGTCGAGGCGGACGCGAGTGACAGGCGGCACGCAGGCCGAGCCGTTGGGCGCGATCTCCAGCGCGTTTTCCGCCGCAAGCCGGCGCAGCGCCTCGCGCACGGGCATGTTGCTGGTGCCGAAAGCCTCGGCAAGCGAGGCGATGGTCAGCGTCTGCGCCGGATCGAAGCGCCCGACCATCAGCGCATGGCGAAGCTGCTGGTAGACGCCGTCCTGCACCGTCATGCGGGTCGCCACCGGCTCGAAGCCCAAATCCATCGCCATGTCTCATCCTCCGTTCCGGCGCCGCAGCCGGGACCCGGTTCCCGCCGAATATGATCATCTGATCACAAATCCGCGCCGACGCCAAGCGATGGTGAATATCAGTTTGCCGGCTCACCGATGGTGATAGAAAGCGGCGGCAGGCCGGCGATCTCACCGACGAGGCGGTTGCCTGGCTCCACGGCCCCGACGCCGGCGGGCGTGCCGGTGAAGATAAGATCGCCGGCGCCGAGCCGGTAGAAGCGTGAAATGTGCGCGATGACATCGCCCACCGGCCAGATCATCTCGGAGAGGTCGCCATCCTGCTTGGTCGCGCCATCGACGGACAGCGCAATGCGTCCCCGCGCCGGATCGAAGCCGGCAGCGGCAGCTTTGGCGGCGGGCACCAGGCGTCCGGTCGGCGCCGATTCTTCGACGTTCTTGGCGACATCCCACGGCCGGCCGAGATCCTTGGCGGCCGATTGCAGGTCGCGGCGCGTCATATCGAGGCCGACGGCATAGCCCCAGACCGTCTTCATGGCCGCCTCGGCATCCGCCCGGAAGGCGGGCGCGCCGAGCGCCACGACGAGCTCGACCTCGAAGTGATAGCTGGACGTCTCGGGCGGATAGGCGATGCGGCAACGATCGACAGGGTCGGCGTTGACCACCGTCTCGGCCCATTTGGTGAAGAAGAAGGGCGGCTCGCGGTCGGGGTCCTCGCCCATTTCGCGGGCATGGGCGGCATAGTTGCGCCCGATGCAGAAAACCCTGCGCACCGGGAAATCGTCGCCGTCGACGGTCTTGAGGAAAGTCGCCGGTGCGGGCTCAAACAGAATTGCCAAAGATCGTCCCCAGTCGCTTGCGGCAGTAACCGCGGTTACTTCCAGATAACGCGCTTCGCCGCCCAATTCCAGCCGCAGGCATCTCGATGCGGCCTACCGGTCTGGGGAAACCGATGGGCGGGACAGAACGCTATCGGTGGCGGCGGCCGTGAGCCACGGCCGCCGCCATCCGCGCACTTGGGAGGATACGCGCGAACCTACCTGCCCATTACCAGCGCCCAGTACTTCTGGTCGCTGCCGGCGCCGCCGCGGACATAGGCCAGGCCGAAGCGGCTGAAGCGCGGATCGAGCATGTTGCGCCGATGGCCCGGCGAATTCATCCAGATGTCGAAAAGCTTGGCCATGTCCATGCGGCCGTAGGCGATATTCTCGGCGGCTGCGCCTTGGACGCTGTTGTCCTTCATGCGGGCCGCGAAATCCTTGCCCCAGCCGGTGGTGTGGGCCATGCGCCCGGCGCGCGCCATGTAGCCCGCCTGCTGCAAGGCAGCCTTCTCCAACTGCGGATCGGAAACCAGCTTGCCCAAGCCGTTGGCAGAGCGGATTTCGGCGAGATAGCCATAGGCAGACGTGGATGCGCCGCCCCCCTCACCCGGGGTGCGGGCCGTCTGGCAAGCGGCAAGAAACAGCGCGGCGCAGAGCGCTGCACCCTTGAGAATCCCCTTCTTCACGTACGATTGTCCACCCTGTCCTGTTGAATGCCCTCTTCCCCGCACGTAATGCGGCAAATCGGTGACGCTCCTGTGGCGCGCAAAATCGTCAAGAATATGCCCGACACGCCCTCGGTCGCGATCTTTTCACGCGACCGGCAGGTGGCCCCTTCCGACTGCGCGCCCGGCCTCCGTCAAAGGTACTCCCGCGCACACCTTGCGGACCAAGGCGGAGATGCTAGTTTGCTCTGGCAGGTCGAATTACGTTCGACGTAATGCGTATTTAAGTCCTGTTTGGCAGATGTGGCGGCGTCGAGCCCGGATGGGGGAAGTGATGAACGGCAACGCTGTCTGCTCGCCGAGTCATGCGCCGACGCCGCGGCGCCGGAACCCGCAAGGTACGCATTCCTTCTCCTCCCTCACCGTCGGCGGATCGCGCTCGGCAAGGGGCCTCGGCATCGGCGCGCTGGCCCTCTCGGTCCTGCTGCTCGCCGGCTGTCAGGGACAGGAGTCGGCGGCCGAACCGGAGCTGCTCAAGGTACGGGCACAGACGGTCGAACCGGCAGACTATGCCGCCACTGTGACGCTCACAGGCGTGATTGCCGCGCAGACGGTGGGCAACCTGTCCTTCCGCGTCGGCGGCCGCGTGGCCGAGCGTATAGTCGATGTGGGCCAGCACGTGGAAAAAGGCGCGGTCCTGGCGCGGCTCGACCCGCAGGCGCAGCAATCGGACCTCAAGGCCGCGCAAGCCAATCTCGATGCGGCGCAGGCGCAGTCGCGGCAGGCCAGTGCGGCCTTCGACCGACAGAAGAAGCTGCTTGGCCAGGGTTTCACGACGCGGCGCGACTACGACCAGGCCGAACAGGCGATGCGGACCGCCCAGGCCTCGGTCCAGGCTTCACAGAGCCAGGTCGCCGACGCGCGGGAAAGCCTGTCCTTCACCGAGCTTCGCGCCAGCGCGGCCGGCATCATCACCGCACGGGACGTCGAGATCGGCCAAGTGGTGCAGGCGGCGCAGACCGTCTTCACCATCGCCGAGGACGGTGACCGCGACGCTGTCTTCGGCGTGCAGGAGACGCTGGTCGCCTCCAACGCGACTGAAGTGCCACGGGTAACGATCACGCTCATTTCGGACCCCAAGATCACCGCCGAGGGTCGGGTGCGCGAAGTGTCGCCGGTGATCGATCCCGCATCGGGCTCCGTGCGCATCAAGGTGGCCGTCCCCCGCACACCGGCCGCAATGCAGCTGGGTGCGGCCGTGACCGGAATGGTTATGGCCAAACCGCGCAAGGCGATCATCCTGCCCTGGGAGGCGCTGGCCTCGATCGACGGGAATCCGGCCGTCTGGATCATCGATCCCGCCACGCGGCAGGTGTCGATGACGACCATAGGCATTCTGGCCTATGACGCAGGCATCATCGTCGTCGACAAGGGGCTGGAGGCCGGCCAAAGCGTCGTCACGGCCGGTGGACAGCTTTTGCACCCCGGCCAGGCCGTCGAGATCGCGGAGGATGGCCAATGACCCTGCCCAGGAACGCCATCTTCGCGCTCGCACTGGCGGCGCTGGCCGGTTGCGCCGGCGAGCCGGAGCAGGCGCCGGAGATCGTCCGGCCCGTGCTTTCGGTCGTGGTCGAGCCGCAGACCCGCCAGATCCAGGGGTTCGCCGGCACCATCCAGCCGCAGGTGAGCGCCGGGCTGGCCTTCCGCATCCTGGGCCGGGTGGTGTCCCGCAGCGTGCAGGTGGGCGACCTGGTCAAGAAGGGTGAGACCATCGCCGCACTCGACCCAGTGGCGCTGGAACTTTCGGTACAGGCGGCGCGCGCCGATCTGTCCAGCGCCGAGGCACAACAGGCCAACGCGACCGCCAGCGAAGAACGGCAGCGCACGTTGCTGGCGGGCGGCAACACCTCGCAAGCCGTCTATGACGCAGCGCGGCAAGCCCGCGACGCCGCGCAGGCAAATCTCGAACGGTCCCGGGCAAGCTTGCGCAAGGCCGAGGAGCAGCTCGGCTATGCACGGCTCTTCTCGGATTTCGATGGCGTGGTCACGGCGGTCGGTGCCGAGGTCGGCCAGACCGTTTCGCCGGGGCAGATGGTGGTCACCGTCGCCCGCTCCGACATCCGGGAAGCCGTGTTCGACGTTCCCGAGCAACTCGCCGCAGAATTGAAGATCGGCGCGTCGTTCGAGGTGCTGCTCCAGTCCATGCCCTCCATCCGGGCGCAAGGAAGGGTACGCGAGATAGCGCCCCAGGCCGAAAGCGTGACGCGGACGCGGCGCGTGCGCCTGACACTGACCGATCCGCCGAATGCCTTCCGCCTGGGGGCGACGATGACGGCGCGGCGGGTTACCGATGTGGCGCCGATGATCGTGCTGCCGCTGACCGCGCTGCTCGAACGAGACGGCAAAAGCCTGGTCTGGGTCCTCGATCCGCGAAGCTCGACAGTGTCGACGCGCGAGGTCCACGTCACGTCCAAGGGCGCTGACACATTCGTGGTGTCCGGCCTGGAAGCCGGCGAGCGCGTGGTGACGGCAGGCGTGAACAGCCTGACCGAGGGACAGAAGGTGCAACTACCGCAAGGAGCGTCGTCGTGAAGGGTTTCAACCTGTCCGATTGGGCGCTCGAGCATCGCTCGCTGGTCTGGTACTTCATGCTGATCTTCCTGGTGGCGGGGGTGTTCTCCTACTTCCATCTCGGCCGCGAGGAAGACCCCAACTTCACGATCAAGACCATGATCATCCAGGCCAACTGGCCGGGCGCCTCGGTCGAAGAGACGATCAACCAGGTCACCGACCGTATCGAGAAGAAACTGGAGGAGCTCGACAGCCTCGACTACACGCGCAGCATAACCACCGCCGGCAAGACCATCGTCTTCGTCAACCTCAAGCCGACCACCAAGGCGCGCCTCGTCGAACCGACCTGGATCCAGGTCCGCAACATGATGAACGACATCCGCAGCACCTTCCCGGAGGGGGTGCAGGGGCCGTTCTTCAACGACCGCTTCGGCGACGTGTTCGGCAACATCTATGCCTTCACCTCCGATGGGCTGACGCTGCGCCAGCTGCGCGACTATGTGGAACTGGTGCGCTCACGCGTGCTGACCGTGCCCAACGCCGGCAAGGTGGAGCTGATCGGCGCGCAAGACGAGGCGATCTATCTCGAATTCTCCACGCGCGAGATCGCAGCACTCGGGCTCGACCAGCAGGCGATCATCCAGAGCCTGCGGGCGCAGAACGCCATCACGCCCTCCGGCGTCGTCCAGGCCGGACCGGAGCGCGTCAGCGTGCGCGTAACCGGCCAGTTCACCTCGGAAGAAAGCCTCAAGCAGATCAATCTGCGCGTGAACGACCGCTTCTTCCGCCTGACCGACGTGGCGACCGTGGTGCGCGGCTATGTCGACCCGCCGACCTCGCTTTTCCGGGTGAACGGCCAGGAGGCCATCGGCCTTGCGATCGGCATGAAGCCCAACGCCAACCTGCTCGATTTCGGCCAGGCGCTACGGAACGAGATGCAGAAGGTGACCGCCGAGCTGCCCATCGGCGTCGGCATCCATCTGGTCGCCGATCAGCCGGTGATCGTGAAGGAAGCAGTGTCTGGCTTCACCCACGCGCTGTTCGAGGCGGTGGCGATCGTGCTCATCGTCAGCTTCGTCAGCCTGGGCCTGCGCGCGGGGCTCGTGGTGGCGCTGTCGATCCCGCTGGTTCTCGCCATCACCTTCGTGGCCATGGCCTATCTCGGCATCTCGCTGCAGCGCATTTCGCTCGGCGCGCTGATCATCGCGCTCGGCCTCTTGGTAGACGACGCGATGATCGCGGTGGAGATGATGGTGGCGCGGCTGGAGGTGGGCGATTCGCTGCGCAAGGCAGCCACCTTCGTCTACACCTCGACCGCTTTCCCGATGCTGACCGGAACGCTTGTGACGGTCGCCGGCTTCATTCCGATCGGGCTCAACAACAGCTCGGCCGGCGAATACACCTTCACCCTTTTCGTCGTCATCGCGGTCTCGCTTCTGGTGTCGTGGATCGTGGCGGTGCTGTTCGCGCCGCTATTGGGCGTCACCATCCTGCCCGCCATGATGAAGCAGAAACACGAGGGACAAGGCCGCTTCGCCCGGGGCTTTTCGCGCCTCCTGATCGCGTCGGTGCGCCGCTACTGGATCACCATCGGCGCCACCGCCCTTTTGTTCGCGCTTTCGCTCTTCGGCTTCCAATTCATCCAGCAGCAGTTCTTCCCGCCCTCGGACCGCCCCGAACTGATCGTGGACTGGAACCTGCCGCAGAACAGCTCGATTGCCGAGACCAACGCGCAGATCGCGCGCTTCGAGAAGATCGCGCTGGCCGGCAATCCGGACATCGAGCACTGGAGTTCCTACATCGGCCAGGGCGCGGTGCGCTTCGTGCTGGCTTTCGACGTGCAGCCGGCGAACCCCTATTTCGGCCAGATCGTCATCGTGCCGAAGGACGTGGGGGCGCGGGACCGGGTCAAGGCCTCGATCGAGAAGATACTGCACGAGCAGTTCGTCGGCACCGACACTTATGTGAAGCTTCTGGAGCTCGGGCCGCCCGTGGGCCGGCCGGTGCAGTACCGGGTCAGCGGGCCCGACATCCAAATGCTGCGCGCCTTTGCCATGGGGTTCGCCGGCGTCATCGCCCAGAACCGCAATCTCACCTCGCCCACCTATGACTGGAACGAGCCGGGTCGCGTACTGAAGGTGGATGTGCTGCAGGACAAGGCGCGCCAGCTCGGCATCACCTCGCAGGACATCGCCAGTGCCATGAACAGCGTCGTCGGCGGCAGCAACATCACCCAGGTGCGCGACGCGACCTACCTCGTCAACGTCATTGGGCGCTCGCGCGAAGCCGAGCGTGGATCGATCGAAACGTTGCGGAGCCTGCAGATACCGACCGGCAAGGCCGAGCCGATCCCGCTCGCGACGGTGGCGAATTTCCACTACGAACAGGAGCAGCCGACGGTCATTCGGCGCAGCCGCATTCCCACCATCACAGTCAAATCCGGCATCGTCGGCAACGTCCAGCCGGCGACGGCGGTCAAGCAGCTGGAGCCTGCCGTGAAGGCCTTCACCGACAAGCTGCCCGACGGCTACGGCGTTGCGGTCGCCGGCACTGTGGAGGAAAGCAACAACAGCCAGGCGCCGATCGCGGCGGTGGTGCCGCTGATGCTGTTCATCATGGTGACGATCCTGATGATCCAGCTGCAGAACTTCCAGCGGCTGTTCCTGGTGGTCGCGGTGGCGCCGCTCGGATTGATCGGCGTCGTCGCCGCCCTGGTGCCGAGCGGCGCGCCGCTCGGTTTCGTCGCCATTCTCGGCGTGCTGGCGCTGATCGGCATCCTCATCCGCAACTCGGTCATTCTCATCGTGCAGATCGAGGACCTGGTGCGCGAGGGCAGCGACCGCTGGACGGCGGTGATCGAGGCGACCGAGCACCGTATGCGGCCGATCGCGCTGACGGCGGCGGCGGCGAGCCTGGCGCTGATCCCGATCGCCCGCGAGGTGTTCTGGGGCCCGATGGCCTATGCCATGATGGGCGGCATCATCGCCGGCACGGCGATCACGCTGCTGTTCCTGCCAGCGCTCTACGTCGCCTGGTTCCGCCTCAAGGAGCCGGAGACCAATGAAGGAGGATGACACTCGATGGCCGACGCCACGGCGCGCCGGCCTGACGCAAGGGCGTTCGAAAAGAGCGGCCTACTCGATCGGCATCTCCGGACGGACAGGGGATCCTGTCAGCGCCATCTCGGGTGAAGGCGCCGGCATGGAAGCGGCGGGCGCTGCCGCCACGGCAGCCGGCCCGCGGCTGGCCTGCGGCAGGTAGCGCTCAATCAGCTGCTCGACCTCGGCGTTACGGCTGCGCGCCGTGTCGCCGCCCATCACCACGACGACCAGCTTGCGCCCCTCCGAATTGACCGAGGTGACGATGTTGAAGCCGGAGGCGCGGATATAGCCGGTCTTGATGCCGTCGACGCCCTCGACGCGACCGAGCAGGTCGTTGTGGCCGCGGATCGTCTTGCCGGCGAAGGCGAAGGAGCGCGCGCCGAAATAGGCGTAATACTGCGGGAAGCGCTTGCGCAGCGACAGTCCCAGCACCGCCATGTCGCGCGCCGTGGTCATCTGCCGGTCGTCGGGCAGGCCGGAGGCATTGCGGAACACGGTGTTGCGCATGCCGAGCTGGCGGGCCTTGGCCGTCATCATCTCGGCGAAGCGCTCCTCCGTGCCGCCCAGCGCCTCGCCCAGGGCGACCGCCACGTCGTTGGCCGACTTGGTGACGAGCGCATAGATCGCCGAATCGACGTCGATGGTCTGGCCCGGCCGGAAGCCGATCTTGGTCGGCGGGCGCGCGACGGCATAGGCCGAGACCGGGATGGGCGTCGACGTGGTGAGACGTCCGGCCTCGAGCGCGTCGAACGTCATGTAGATCGTCATCATCTTGGTCAACGAGGCCGGATAGCGCGCCGCCTCGGCATTGGACTGGTAGAGCACCTTGCCGTTGTTGCCATCGACCACGAAGGCCGCGTGCCGGGTCGGGTCGCCCGCCGGCCGAGGCGCTTCGACGGTGCCCAGCGTGCCCGTGGTCGAGCAGCCGGCCATGAAACCGAGAACGAGAACCAGACATGCCGCCTTTGCAAGCGAGGCGGCGCGGGAAAAAGAAAAGATCGGCAAGGAAATTACCTGACTGAGGAACAACTGCATTCGCAGCCCTGCGTTACAGCTTCCGTAAAATTAGCGCAAACCCGGTTTCCGCTCCCTTAAGGGCAGCGCGGCACGGCGGCATCGTTTTGCCGGAAGCTGGAACCGGTCCGGCAGGGTCCGCATTAATTTCGCGGCGTCGGGTTTGATATTTCCCCAGCGCCGCCACAAGATGCATTTCCTATCGCTGATGGAGCCACGATGTCCGAAATCGCGACCATTGCCGCCTCGATCTTCAAGCGCGCCGGCAAGAGCAAACGGTTCATTATCGCAATCGCCGGGGCGCCTGGCTCGGGCAAGTCAACCCTGTCCCATCATCTCCTCGATCTGTTTCCCGAAGGCTCCGCCGCCATCGTGCCGATGGACGGGTTCCATTTCGACGACGTGATCCTGCACAAGCGCGGCTTGCGCTCGCGCAAGGGGGCGCCGGAAACCTTCGACTATGCCGGCTTCGTCTCCCTACTGCACCGCATCCGCTCGCAGGAGCCGGAGATCGCCGTGCCGGTGTTCGACCGCTCGATGGAGCTTTCACGCGCCGGCGCCTCGATCATCGACAGCGACGTGAAGTTCGTGCTGGTGGAGGGCAACTACCTGCTGCTCGACGAACCGCCGTGGAACCAGCTCGGCCCGTATTTCGACTATGCGATCTACCTCGACCTGCCCCACAACGAGCTGGAGCGGCGGCTGATGCAGCGCTGGCGAGAGCACGGCAAGTCGGACCAGGAGGCGCGCGACTGGATCGCTTCCAACGACATGCCCAACATCGACCGCGTCATGGGAAAGCGACGCCCGGCCGATTTGGTGGTGCAGAGCATCGCGCTGACGGAGGCTTAGGCGGCGATTTTACCCCCTCATCCGGGCAGAGCGATCGCATTTGGGTTTCGACCACCACTCCGGTTTGCTTCGCAAACCTCCTCTCTCCCGATCGACGGGGGAGAGGAAGAGGCAGCCTCACCCGCGCGGCGGGATCTCCAGGCCGCGCTGGACGGCCGGGCGGGCAAGGCCACGCTCCAGCCAGGCCGCGACGTTGGCAAAACTGTCGAAGTCGACCAGTTCGCGCGCCTCATAGAAGCCGATGAGGTTGCGCACCCAGCCCAGCAGCGAGATGTCGGCAATGGTAAAATCGTCGTCCATGATCCACTGGCGGCCGGCCAGACGCTGGTCGAGCACGCCGATGAGGCGCTTGGATTCGGCGCGGTAACGCTCCAGCGGACGCTTGTCCTCGATGCTGCGGCCGGCGAACTTATGGAAGAAGCCGACCTGGCCGAACATCGGCCCGACATTCGCCATCTGGAAGAACACCCACTGGATGGTCTCGTAGCGGCGGGCCGCGTCGGCGGGGACGAGCTTGCCGGTCTTGTCGGCGATGTAGAGCAGAATGGCGCCCGATTCGAACATGGCGAGCGGCTTGCCGCCGGGGCCGTTGGGATCGAGGATCGCGGGGATCTTGCCGTTCGGATTGAGCGAGAGAAATTCCGGCGTCCAGGACTCGTCCTTGCCGATATGGACGGCGTGTGCCTCGTAAGGAAGGCCCGTCTCCTCCAGCGCGATCGACACCTTCACACCGTTGGGCGTCGGGAAGGAGTAGAGCTGCAGGCGGTCCGGATGCTTGGCCGGCCAGCGGGTGGTGATCGGGAATGCGGAAAGATCGGTCATGAGTGGTCCTCGCCCGGACTGCGTGGGAGGAGCCGACGCAAGGTTTGCGCGGCGGTTTCGGCCGCGCAAACTGCCCCATCAAAGGCCGTGACCGCAAGCCCCGAGAGGCTATGCCGCCCGGAAGGCCAGCACCGCATTGGTGCCGCCGAAGGCAAAGCCGTTGCTGATGGCGGCGCGCACCTCGCGCGGCCGGGCGATATTCGGCGTGACGTCGAGATCGCAGGCGGCGTCCTTCTCGCGAAAATTCGCGGTCGGCGGCACCAGCCCCTCGCGGATGGCCATGACGCAGGCGATCATCTCCAGCCCACCCGAAGCACCCATGCAGTGGGCATGCATCGACTTGGTCGAGGATACCGACAGCCGGTCGGCATGGGCGCCGAACACACGGCGGATCGCCGCGGTCTCGATCTCGTCATTGGCCTTGGTGCCGGTGCCGTGGGCGTTGACATAGTCGACATCCTCGGGCCTCAAGCCCGCCTCGGCAAGGCAGGCCTGCATCGCGGCCGCGGGACCGTCGATGGTCGGCGAGACGATGTCGGAGGCGTCGGCCGACATGCCCGAGCCGGCAAGCTCGGCCAGGATCGTGGCGCCGCGCGCCGTCGCATGCTCGTAGGTTTCGAGCACCGCGACGCCGGCACCCTCGCCGATCACCAGGCCGTCGCGATCGGCCGAGAACGGCCGGCAGGTCTCGCGGGCGAGTGCGCGGAGCGCTTCCCAGCCCTTGAGCACGCCATAGGCCAGCGGCGCGTCGGTGCCGCCGGCGACCATGATGTCGGCGCGGCCGAGGCGAAGCTGGTCGGCGGCAAGCGCGATGGCGTGGTTGGAGGAGGCGCAGGCCGAAGTGACGCCGAACACCGGACCACGCAGGCCATGGGCCATGCTGACCTGTCCGGCCGGCGCGCTCGGCATGATGCGCGGCACCGCGAAGATATTTGCGCGCGAACGGCCCTCTAGGAACAGGCCGCGATAATTGTCCTCGATGGTTTCGGCGCCGAAGATGCCGGTGCCGATGGCCGCGCCGATCCGCGCGGCGTTGGCCTCGTCGACCCGCACGCCGGCCTGGGCGATGGCCTCCCCGGCTGCGAGGATCGCCAGCAGGCTGTAGCGGTCCATGGTGACGAGGCGCTTCTTCTCGATGCCGTGTTCCGGCAATTGCTTGATCTCGCCGCCGACGCGCACCTTCAGTTCGTACAGGGGCGCCGTGGTGATCTCGCCGATGCCCGAGCGCCCGGCGCGCATGGCTTCCCAGATCGCAGGGGCGCTCGTGCCGAGCCCGCACAGGCCGCCGAGCCCGGTGATGACGATGCGAGAACGGGCCATGTCAGGCTTTGGCGCCGATCAGTTCGCGCACGGCGACGACCATGTCGCCGACATTCTTCAGATTGCTCCAGGCCTCGACGGTGTTCATCTCGATCTCGATGCCATAGGCCTCTTCCAGGTCGAAAATGATTTCGGTCAGTTCGAGTGAATGGATGCCCAGCGCGTTGAGCTCGGTCTCCGGCGTGACCTCACCGCCGTCCATGTCGGCATGGGCCTTGATCTTGTCGATGATTTCCTGCGCAAGCTGATCTGCCATTCCGCCTCTCCCAAATATGCGGACGCCCTGTCGTCGGAACGTCGCATCATCGCTCTTGCTTCGCAACGACCAACTGCAATCATGCAGGTCCCCCGCCGATGACAGCAAGAAGCACGTGTTTATCTATAGAAAGCCAGATGCCGCGAAGCAACCTGCTGTCACAATTGAGACGATGCTTGGCTCTTGCCCGGCGCGATCCGGCAGGCGATCCTCTACGAACCGACAAGGCCGGACACCCGGAGGCCAAATAATGCTGGAACTGCGCCCGAACTGCGAATGTTGCGACAAGAACCTGCCGCCCGACGCGGCCGATGCCATGATCTGCACTTTCGAATGCACGTTTTGCGCGGCATGCGCAGAGGGCGTGCTGGGCGGCAAGTGCCCGAATTGCGGCGGCGCTTTCACGCGCCGGCCAATCCGGCCGGCCGCGCTCCTGGAAAAATATCCGGCCTCGACGCGAAGGGTCCTGAAAGCAGGGGGATGTGAGCGGGCAGGCACGTAACCCGCCTGCGTCTGTTTCCGCCGGGTCGGCGCGTCACTTCTGCGGCTTGGCCGCCGCATAGATGGTTACGCCCCGGTGGTCGTCGAACTCGACCGCCAACACATCGCGCATGAGAACCGAATGCGAATCGATGGCGTGGTAGAGCATCGCATTGCCTTCGAGTTCCTTGCGCAGGTCGAGGATGTCCTTGTGGTGTTCCTTGACCTTGGCGTCGATTGCCGGCGGCAGGCCGCTTTCCGCAGCATCCGTCAGGTAGACGATGTCCACCTTGTCGAGGCTGGAGGTCTTGCGCACCTCGCTGGTGGCAGCGACGGTGTTGTCGATGGCGGCGATGATGCGGGCGGCATCGGCGTCCGCGCGCGCCTTTTCCTCCTCCACATCCGAACCGATGATGGTGTCGAGCGCCTTCTTGTTTTCCATCCCCTGCGCCATAAGCGCCATATCGGGGGCCAATGCGCCGAAAAAGAAGAGCGCCGCGACGGCATGCGTCCATCGGGTGTCGCGGCTGAGCTGGAAAATCATCATGCGGCCCTCGGTCCTCTGTAACCACCATTTCGACCCGCGGCTTGCCCACGCCCAGCGAACCAAACGATGACGGTTGCGGTGAAGTTCCTTGCGGCGGCTTCACGACAGGCATCGCTGGGCGCCGGGCGAGGCTTTTACTGCGCTGCGGCGCCGGACGGAAGAGAGGCCGTCATGGTACTGTCATACCGTTTCGGCGTTTGTGGACCGCGACGGGATGCCACGCCGCCAAAGCTGGACAGGCATCGGCCAATCGCTATTTTTGCGCCGCACTAGGTTTTAGAGCCCCCTTGCCCAAGGCGCGGGCCATCTCACCCAAGGAGAGCGTTCATGATCGGGAAAAATGTCCCTGCCGTTACCTTCCGCACGCGCGTGCGCGACGAATCGATCGAAGGTCCGAACCCCTTCCGCTGGGAAGACAAGACCTCGGCCGACTATTTCGGCGGCAAGCGCGTCATCCTGTTCTCGCTGCCGGGCGCCTTCACCCCGACCTGCTCGACCTACCAGCTTCCGGATTTCGAGAAGCTGCACGGCGAGTTCAAGGAGCTGGGCGTCGACGAGATCTACTGCATCTCGGTCAACGACGCCTTCGTCATGAACGCTTGGGGCAAGTCGCAGAACCTCGACAACGTCAAGCTGATCCCGGACGGCTCGGGCGAGTTCACCCGCAAGATGGGCATGCTGGTCGCCAAGGACAATCTCGGCTTCGGCATGCGCTCCTGGCGCTATGCTGCGGTGGTCAACAACGGCCAGGTCGAGAAGTGGTTCGAGGAAGAGGGCTACTCCGACAACTGCGAGAGCGACCCGTACGGCGTCTCCTCGCCGCAGAACATCCTCGAGGCGCTCAAGAAGGACGGCGTCGCGGAAGCTGCCTGATAGGCACGGCGCATTCCGATGAATCGAACCCCGGCCGCAACCGCGCGCCGGGGTTTTTCGTTTCGGAGGCAGAGCTTATCCCGAACGGCAACCCTATATGACCTTCGCGGAAGGAACGCCTGCATGACGCCGAAGGCCGTTTACTGGGACATGGACGGGACGCTGATCGACAGCGAGCCCTTGCACGCGCTGGCGCTGGCGACCGTGCTGAAAAGCCTCGGCATCACCCCACCGGACGACCTGCACGAGCGTGTTGTCGGCATCGCGGCAGTGCCGGTCTACGAGATGCTGCAAGACGAGTTCGGCCTGAAGCTGCCATTCGACGACTGGATTCTGCGCAAATACGTCTACTACATGGAGCATCTCGGCACGCTGAAGCCGCGGGTCGGCGCGGTGGAGGTCTACCGCGACCTGCGCGCCCAGGGCATGCCGCTGGCGGTGGTGTCGAATTCCGACCGGCTGATCGTGGAAGCCAATCTGCGCGTGATCGGCGTGGACCGGCCGGGCCTGAAATGCGTGACCCGCAACGACGTGCGCAACGGCAAGCCTGATCCCGAGCCGTTTTTGCGCGCGGCCTGGCTGACCGGGATAGACCCAGCCGAAACCTATGTGGTGGAAGACAGCCGTGCCGGCGCGACCGCCGGGGTGGCGGCCGGTATGCGCACGCTGTTCTGGCCGCAGGAGCCGATGGACACGCCGCGCGGCGCGATCCGTGTCTCCAGCCTGGACGAGCTGAGAGCCCACCTCGGCGTGGACTGAGCGCGGGCGGCGCGAAGCCGCATCAGTTCCTGTAAGCAGGCTCCTGCTCGTCCAGGATTGCCTTGAGCTCGGCCAGATGGCGTTCGGCCTGGCCGGGATAGTCGTCCATTTCGCTGGCGGTCTTCTCGGCGATCTCATCGGACAGCACGCGCAGCGGCTGGCCCGTCCAAAGCGCTTTGATATAGGTTTCGGCGGCACGCTCGAAATAATAGAGCTGGTTGAAGGCGTCGGCGACGTTCTTGCCGATGACCATGACGCCATGGTTGCCCATGACCATCACCTTCACCTTCGGGTCGGCCAGCAGTTTTGAGCAGCGCTCGCCCTCCTCCTCGAAGGCCAGCCCGCCATAGTGCCCGTCGACGACATGGCGATTGAAGAACATCGCCGAGTTCTGGTCGATGGGCGGCAGCCGGGAATCGGCCAGCGAGGCCAGCACCGTGGCGTGGATCGAGTGCACGTGCAGCACGCAGCGCGCATGCGGGCAGTTGCGGTGGACGGAGCCGTGCAGGCCCCAGGCCGTCGGGTCCGGCGCGTCGGGCCGGTTCATCGTCTCGGGGTCATTGGCATCGATCAGCAACAGGTCGCTGGCCTTGATGCGCGAGAAGTGCACCTGGTTGGGGTTCATCAGGAACTGGGAGCCGTCTTCGTTGACCGCCAGCGAAAAATGGTTGGCGACGGCTTCGTGCATGTTGAGCCTGGCGGTCCAGCGGAAGGCGCAGGCGAGATCGACGCGCTCCTCATAGTAAGGCAGGTTGGTGCGGCTCTTGGCCGGCAGATGCGTGACGCTCATGGCATTCCCCTTTTGGTTGGAGCAAGGATGCCTTCGACGCCGTCGCCGGGCAACCGGAATCGCCGCTGTCTCAAGCGCTGGCTGCGACTGGTCCATCGTCGGCGGAACGATCGACAGCGCGGCGCGTTCGGTAAAGAGGGCTAGTCGACGCGGCCAATTGGGGCGTGCCCAGCCGAATCCCGAAGCCAGGAGGCGACGTGGCGGAACCCGACGAACTGCTGTTCATGATCGATGTCGACGACACGCTGCTCGACAACGACCGTTTCGCCGTCGACCTCACCGAACGACTGGACATGGCGTTCGGCAAGGAGGAGTGCGAGCGGTACTGGCGCATCTACGACGAACGGCGCGAAAGCCTGGGCTATGCCGACTATCTCGGCACGCTGCAGACATTTCGCTTCCAGAACGCGGACGAGCCGAACCTGCTGCAGATGTCGCAATTCCTGCTCGACTATCCCTTCGCCGAAAGGCTTTATCCGCACGCGCTTGCGGTGGTCCGGCACTTGCGTGTCATGGGCGGGGCGATCGTGCTTTCGGACGGAGATATCGTGTTCCAGCCGCACAAGATCCGGCGCTCCGGCCTTTGGGACGCGGTTGAGGGCCGCGTTCTGGTCTATCTGCACAAGGAACGGATGCTGGACGTGGTGCAGCGGCACTTTCCGGCGCGGCGCTATGTGATGCTGGACGACAAGCCGCATTTGCTTGCCGCGATGAAGCGCCGGCTCGGCGACCAGCTGACCACCGTGTTCGTGCGCCAGGGGCACTATGCGGCCAAGGCTGCCAGCCTCGAGATCGACCCGGCGCCCGACATGGCGGTCGACCGCATCGGCGACCTGCTCGGTTTCGCACGGTCCGATTTTGAGGCTTCTGCCCCGGCACTCCGCACGGGCGACGGATAGGCCACGCGGCTGCCGCGCCGCCTCAGCCGCGTGGCATGAACGCCTCGATCCACTCGCGCGGGAAGCGGCGCGGGCGGCCGTTTTCGCCGATGATCGCCGCCTCCACCTTGGCCTCCACCAGCACCTCGTCGTCGCGCTTCAACTGCTGCGCCATGCGGATACGCGCGCCGGAAATCTCTTCCGTGCGCGTGTCGACGGTGAGGATGTCGTCGATGCGGGCGGGGCTGCGGAAATCAATCTCCATCCGCCGCACGATCCAGACCAGCTTTTCGCCATGCTTGCCGTCGGCAAGTTCGGTGTGATGCACGCCGGCCAGGCGCAGGAAGTCGGAGCGGCCGCGCTCGAAGAACTCCAGGTAGCGGGCGTGATAGACGACACCGGAGAAGTCGGTGTCGGCGTAATAGACCCGCGCCATCAGGCGGTGGCCGAACGGCGTCAGCTCGCCGGCGATGCCAGCCGTCAGCCTTTCGCGTTCACCATGATCGTCCATCGTGCTTCCCTTTCGCTATCAAGCCGACAGGTATCGTGCGAAAGTGGCGCCGTCGAGAGGGCTTTGGGAAGGCGAGATGGCATCCCGAATGACATCGCCGGGGGTATTCAAGGCCGCGCTGATGGCGCTGACGTTGATGGTCGCATTGGGCACGACGGCGCAGGCGGCCAGCTTTTCGATGAAACGCGGCATCAACCTCGACATCTGGACCACCTGGCCGGACGAAAGCCGCTGGGGTGACGAAGACGCCATCCTGCCTTTTCCCGAGTGGCGCAAGACCGAGGGCACCGCCGACCTCAAGCTGCTGAAGGAAACCGGGTTCGACTTCGTGCGCATGCCGGTCGATCCGGCGCCCTTCCTTTCCGACAAGACATTGCCGCTGCGAGAAAAACTGTTCGCCTCGGTGTTGGAGTCGGTGCGCATGATCAACGCGGCCGGGCTCAAAGTGGTGGTGGACATACATCTGGTGCCGTCCGGCGGCAGCCGCTCGATCGGCATGGCCGAGGTGATGGAGGACAAAAAGCAGTTCGACGCCTATGTCGAAGTGGTGCGGCAGACGGCACGGCTGCTTGCTAAGGAAGATCCCGCGCTGGTGGCCTTCGAGCCGATGAACGAGCCGGTGATCGACTGCGGGGACGACAAGACGAATCTCTGGCCAGAAAGGCTGCAGCGGCTGTTTGCCGCCGCCCGCGCCTCGGCCCCGCCGCTGACGCTTGTGCTGAGCGGCGGCTGCTATTCGAGTGCGAACGCGTTGGCGAAGGTCGATCCGGCGAAGGTGCCCGACGACAACGTCATCTGGACCTTCCATTCCTATGAGCCTTTCCTGCTGACCCATCAGGGCGCGACCTGGGCCGGTGACTTCATCCGCTACGTGACCGGCTTGCATTTCCCCCTGGAGGACGCGCATCGGGACGACTTGCGGGGCACGCTCGCCCGGATCCGCAAAGCGATCAAGGCGGAGGCGCCTCGGGCGCGACAGGCCGACATGCTCGCCTATCTCGACGAGCAGATCGCCGCCATCAACACGGAAAAGAAGCTGGATGGGCTGATGGACGCGCCCTTTCTGGCCGTGGAAAGCTGGTCCCAGGCGCATGGCGTCAAACCGGAAGACATCTTCCTCGGCGAGTTCGGCATGATCCGCCAGGAATATGGCAATCCATATGTGATGCCCGCCGACGACCGTGCGGCCTATGTTCGCGATGTGATCGGAGAGGCGGAGCGCCGCGGCTTTTCCTGGGCAATCTGGGGATATGGCGGCGCGTTCGGCGTGGTCGACGAGTTCGACGGGCGAAGGGCCGAGCCGGACGTGCTGGACGTTGTGAGGGGATTGAAACGCTAGGCGAAGCTCCCAAAGCGCTTTGGGATGCGCTTTTCGCCCGAAACTGCGCGCCTACTCCTCCTGAAACAGGTTGATCTGCTGCTGGACCAGTTCCCTCGGCGCTTCCAGCCCCAGATGCTTCCAGGCGTTCGCCGTCAGCATGCGGCCGCGCGGCGTGCGCTGGATGAATCCTTGCTGGATGAGATAGGGCTCGATGATGTCCTCGATGGCATCGCGCGGCTCCGACAGGCCGGCCGCGATGGTTTCGATGCCGACCGGCCCACCGCCGAAATTCATCGCGATCATGGAGAGATAGCGCCGGTCGAGCTGGTCGAGCCCGAGCGCGTCAACCTCCAGCCGCGACAGCGCCTCGTCGGCGATCTTCCGGTTGACGATCTCGGCGCCGGCCACGGTGGCGAAGTCACGTACCCGGCGCAGCAGCCGGCCGGCAATGCGCGGCGTGCCGCGCGAGCGGCGGGCGATCTCGACGGCGCCGTCGTCGCCCATCGGCAGGCCAAGGATGCGCGCGCCGCGCCGGACGATCAGCTCCAGCTCCTCGACAGTGTAGAAGTTCAACCGGACCGGAATGCCAAAGCGGTCGCGCAGCGGGTTGGTGAGCAGGCCGAGCCGGGTGGTAGCGGCAACCAGCGTGAATTTCGCCAGGTCGATCTTGACCGAGCGTGCCGCCGGCCCCTCGCCGATGATGAGGTCGAGCTGATAATCCTCCATCGCCGGATAGAGGATTTCCTCCACCGCCGGGCTGAGGCGATGGATCTCGTCGATGAAGAGCACGTCGCGCTCTTCCAGATTGGTGAGCAGCGCCGCGAGATCGCCGGCCTTGGCGATGACCGGGCCGGAGGTGGAGCGGAAATTGACGCCAAGCTCGCGCGCCATGATCTGCGCCAGCGTAGTCTTGCCCAGGCCCGGCGGGCCGACGAACAGCACGTGGTCGAGCGCTTCGCCGCGCCCCTTGGCCGCCTCGATGAAGATCTTGAGATTGGCGCGCGCGGCCGCCTGGCCGACGAATTCGTCAAGGCTCTGCGGGCGCAGCGTCGAATCGACGTCCTCGCCGCGCTTGTCGGCCGAGATGAGACGGGATTGGGTGTTCATGCGCCCCTCCTCGCATGGACAGCGCCTACGGACAAGCCGAGGCTCACCGCGCCAGTTCCTTCAGGCCAAGGCGGATGAGCTTCGACGAATCCGCTTCCTCGCCCGCCGTCTTCAGAGCCGCGGATACGGCGTTGGCGGCAATGTCGCGCGAATAGCCGAGATTGACCAGCGCCGAGACCGCGTCGGCAATCGGCGCCGGCGCAACGCCCTCGCCCAGCTCCTGCTTGAGGCCGATGGTGCCCACGGCTTCGCCGGCAAAGGCAGGGGCCTTGTTCTTGAGTTCGGTGACGATGCGCTCGGCCACCTTCTTGCCCACGCCCGGCGCGCGGCTGACCATGGCGATGTCGCGCAGCGCAATGGCATTGGCGAGGTCGCTCGGGGTCAGCGTGGAGAGCACCGCCAGCGCCACCTTGGCGCCCACGCCCTGCACATTGGTCTGCAGCAGGCGGAACCACTCGCGCTCCAGCGCGGTCTGGAAGCCGTAAAGCCGGATCATGTCCTCGCGGACATAGGTTTCGATGAACAGCACCGCCGCCTCGCCGGCGCCGGGAAGCGAAGCCAGCGTGCGCGCCGAGCAATAGGCCACATAGCAGACGCCGTGGACGTCGATGACGCAGTGGTCTTCGGCGATTTCGTCCACCGTGCCCTTGAGCTTGCCGATCATCTAGTCGTTCTCCAGCGGATAGGTTTCGGGGCTCAATATGTTGAGACTGGGGAAGTAGGAGCGATACCGACCCGGATCGCGCGTCAGCAGTCGATGACCCGCGACCGCCGCGTGCGCGCCGATGAGGAAATCCGGCAAGGTTCTTTCCCGCCTTCCGCCGCGCAGGCGATAGAGTGTATGGACCGCACCGGCCGAGAAAGCGGCGTCGAAAGGAAAATCTTCGCGGACGGGCTGTAGCCAGGCGAATGCGCGCGCCAGCGCCTCCTCGCCGAGAGATGGCTTTGAAAGCTCGGCCCAGACGATCGCGCTGAAAACAACCGGCCCTTCAGCAAGCGCCCGTTTCAGGGCGGTCAGCGACCAATGCCGCGTCTCCAGCTCCGCCGGGCCCAGCACGTCGATCAGGACATTGGTGTCAATGAGGGTCGAGATCTTCACGCGGTCCCCGCAGCCAATCCACATAGGCCTTTCCGTCCATCCCCATGGTGTCGAAAGTGCCTGCCACGCTCGCGGCCCATTCCTCGAAGGTCTGCTCTTTCTGCTCGGTCGAAGCTTCCCGCCTCTCCAGCACCACGACGGAGTCCCGCTCCACGAAATCAACCTCGCTGCCGGGACCGATGCCCAGCCGCTCGCGGATTTCCTTCGGGATGGTGACCTGGCCTTTTTCGGTGACGCGCATGGTAATACCTCTGCGGTATTACTTACTCGCGACACCAGAACAAGTCAAGAACATCGACAAATCAGCCAGTCAGTGCGGCAAGCCGGGAGGTCACGCTCTGCCGGTGATGGGCGTGGCAGATGGCAATCGCCAGCGCATCGGCCGAATCGGCGCCGTCGAAGATCGCCTTCGGCATCAGCACCTTCACCATCATCTGGATCTGCTTCTTGTCGCCATGGCCGACGCCGATCACCGCCTTCTTGACGGCGTTGGGCGCATACTCGGCGACCGGCAGACCGGCGCGGGCCGGAACCACCATGGCGATGCCGCGCGCCTGGCCGAGCTTGATGGTGGCGGTGGCGTCCTTGTTGGCGAAGGTGATTTCCACCGCCGCCTCGTCCGGCATCTGGCGGTGCAGCACGTCCGCCAGCCCGTCATGCAGCTGGCAGAGGCGGCTGGCGAGCGTGGCCTTGTCGTCGGAGCGCACCGTTCCGGCCGCCACAAAGCGCAGCGAATTGCCGAGCGACTCGACAATGCCCCAGCCGGTACGCCGAAGCCCCGGGTCTATTCCGATGATGCGAATCGCTTGGTTCATGCGGCGACTGTACCTCCGCCGCCGCGATGTGCCAGAATTTTGTGAACAAACCGGAAACGAAGCGGTGGAAGCCTGCTTCAGGACGATTGCCTAGCCCCGCGCGAAGGCGGTGTTGAGCAGCATGATCTGGTCTGAGACCGGATTGCTGCGGCGCAGCGCAGTATTGGCAGCAAAGGCGGAGTGATCGCCGTAGATCTCGTCGTCCATGCGGCGCACCAGCGCCTGCAGGCTGAGCGAGCGGTTGACGAGGTCGACAAAGGTCTCGGGCAACTCGGCCCAGCCGGTGGCATCCTCGCGCGCGGAGGCGGTGTCGAGCCGCACCTTGGATTTTTCAGACGCGACCTGATCGCGCGTCATTTCGCCGGAATTGGCGGCGCGCTGCAGCAGCAGCCAGGACGCGACCTGCATGAGACGCGTGGTCAGGCGCATCGATTCGGCCGCATAGAGGGTGGCGGCCGCCCGCGACAGCTTCTTGGCCTCGATCCGGCCCTGGCCGTCGAGATATTCGGCGGTCTGCTCGACCAGCCCCATTCCCTCGTCGTAGAGCGGTTTGAAGGAGTGCGAGAACACCCGCCGCTCCGCCAAGCGGATCGTGTTGCCACTTCCCATCGATGGCTCGCTCATCGTTATGCCTCTGCAACCACTCATCATTGGCGATCTGGTGCCATACCCGACACCGTCGGTCGCCTGCTGCCCGTCTTTTAGGTGTGGAAAATGCTCCCGCCGAGGGCTGAACGCAAGCATATGTTTAACGGAGGGTTAACGCGCCTACTGGCCGTTCGCCGGCACAGCCGGCATAAAAAAAGAGCCGCTGGAAAGCGGCTCTCAGGAGTTAACAGGGAGGCGTCAAACGAAGTGGCTCCAGCCACTCGGTAAGAATCCAGATCACTGGACCTCCACAGTAAACACTCGTAATGCTTAACGGCGGGTTAACAAGCCGGCGATTTCCGGCCCATCTGTTTCAAAAAGGGACGCCCCACCCTCATTCCGCTGGGGCAGGCTGGACCTGGTAGACGCGGGTTGCCGGTATCGCGATCCAGGCGAACAGCAGCATGCCTGCGAAGAAGCCGAACGAGCCCAGCGCCACCAGCGGCTCGATGGAAGCATTGCCGGCCAGCAGGAAGAAGAGCCCCACCACCAGGGCGATGCCGCTGACGGCCGTCAGCCAGAAATGCACCGGCGCGAGACTCGACGCGCGGGCCGCCGGGAAGAGATGGTAGAAGAAGGCGAACACCGACGACATCAGCCAGCCTGCCACCATGACGTGCGCATGCACCGGCATTTGCGTATGATCCTGGCTGATCGACATGACCAGCCCAAGCAGCATGCCGCAGATCGCGTAGGCGATCGCAAGCAAGAAAAAGTTGCGTGATACCCCCTGCATTGTCGTTCCCCTCCAAGTTCCCCGAAAATCCCGAGGGCCATCCCTCAGGCGACCCTAAATTAGCACGGCCGAAGATGGTCGAACAGGGAGCCGACGGGCGTTCGCACCGGCTTCTTGGGGAGGCTGCCGGATGGCCTTCGGCTCGCCCGCGGCATGAGGCGGACTGACACCAGCGCAGTCGCGTCAACGGGGCTTGGTCATCTCCCGCAGCCGGAACTTCTGGATCTTTCCGGTCGAGGTCTTGGGGATCTCCGCGAAGATGATCGCCTTCGGCACCTTGAAACGGGCAAGCAGCGTGCGGCAATGGGCGATGATCTCCTCCTCGGTGGCGCTGCGGCCGGGCTTCAGCTCGACATAGGCCACAGGCGTCTCGCCCCATTTCTCGTCAGGCCGGGCGACGACCCCGCAAGAGGCGACAGCCGGGTGCCTGTAGAGGGCGTCCTCGACCTCGATGGAGGAGATGTTCTCGCCGCCCGAGATGATGATGTCCTTGGAGCGGTCCTTGAGCTGGATGTAGCCGTCGGGATGCATGACGCCGAGGTCGCCCGAATGGAACCAGCCGCCGGCAAAGGCCTCGTCGCTGGCGGGCCGGTTCTTCAGATAGCCCTTCATGACGATGTTGCCGCGGAACATGACCTCGCCGATGGTGGTGCCGTCGGCCGGCGTTTGCTCCATCGTCTGCGGGTCCATTACCGCCAGCCCCTCGAGGGCGGCGTAGCGCACGCCCTGGCGGGCCTTTTTCGCCGTCCGCTCCGCAGGCTGCAGGGCGTCCCACTCGCCGTGCCATTCATTGACCACGGCCGGGCCGTAGGTCTCGGTCAGGCCATAGAGGTGGGTGACGGCGAAACCGGCGTCCGCCATGCCGGCAAGCACCGCCTCGGGCGGCGGGGCGGCGGCGGTGTTGAAGGTGACGGTCTGCGGAAAGTCGCGCTTTTCCTCGTCCTTAGCGTTGATCAGCGTCGACATGACGATGGGCGCGCCGCACAGATGCGTCACGCCATGGTCGGCAATGGCGTCGTACATGGACTTGGCGCGCACCCAGCGCAGGCAGACATGGGTGCCGGCCTGAACCGCCAGCGTCCAGGGGAAGCACCAGCCGTTGCAGTGGAACATCGGCAGCGTCCAGAGATAGACCGGATGCTTGCCCATGCCGGCATGGATGGTGTTGGTGTAAGCCATCAGCGCCGCACCCCGGTGATGGTAGACGACGCCCTTTGGATTGCCGGTGGTGCCGGACGTGTAGTTGAGGGCTATGGCATCCCACTCGTCGTCGGGCATCGACCAGGCGAAGTCCGGGTCGCCGGAAGCGACGAAATCCTCGTAGTCGAGCGTGCCGATGCGCTCACCCTTCGGATATGGGGCGTCCTCGGCATAATCGGGATCGTCGTAATCGATGACCAGCGGCCGCACCTTGGCCAAGGCCAGCGCATCCTTCATCACCGCCGAGAATTCGCGGTCAACGATGACGAGCTTGCTCTCGGCGTGGTCGAGCTGGAAGGCGATGATGGCCGCATCCAGCCGCGTGTTGAGCGAATGCAGCACCGCCTTGACCATCGGCACGCCGAAATGCGCCTCCAGCATGGGCGGCGTGTTGGAGAGCATGACCGTCACCGTGTCGCCCTTGCCGATACCCTGCGCGGCCAGCGCCGAGGCGAGCTGGCGCGAGCGTCGCCAGAATTCGCGATAGGTCACGTGCCTGGAGCCGTGGATGACGGCGACGTGGTCGGGATAGGTGACGGCCGCCCGCTCGAGATAGGTCAGCGGCGTCAGCGGCTGGTGGTTGGCTGGATTGCGGTCAAGTCCGCTGTCGTAGATGCTGGCCATGAAGACCCCCGAGAGCGATGAACTCCGGAGACTTTAGCGGGAGCGCCCGGCCGCGTCATCAGGATTGAGGCCGCTTGCGGCAATGCAGCCGGCAAGCGCCGTCAGGTCACCTGGGACCGCCTACCGCTCGGGCGACCGGACGGCGGCCACGGCAGGAACCTTGCCGGCCATCGGCCGCGACCCGGCCGCTCGCGCCGCCTCGGTCGACGGCTCCGGCTTGCGGCCGCCCCAGCCGATCCTGGGGAGCCAGTCGAGATAGTAGGCCAGCGCGAACTGCAGCGCGATGCCGGTCGAGATAAGCACCGTGTCGTAGAGCAGGCCGCCCGGGCTGACGGTCTTCATCACCTGGCCGATCATCGCCAGCAGCGTGCCGGCGACGAAGACCGGCAGCGAATGCCGGCCGAGGATGGCCAGCGGGTTGTCGGAACGCGTGCGCGCCAGATTCGAGAGGGCCGGGATGACCGCGATGAGATAGGCGAGCGCCAGCACATGGGCCAGGCGCGGCAGCGACAGGAAGGTCTTGTTGAAGCCCGTCAGGACGGCGGGCAGGCCGAACGAAATGTCGACGCCCCACAGGGGAACGCGCACCCAGGCGAGCGCCAGCAGCGTATAGGCAGCCGCGATGCCGGCGAGCCAGGGCTTGAACGGGATTTCGCCACCGCGCTTGACATGCATCATCGCGGCGAAGCCGATGACGAACAGGAACTGCCAGGACAAGGGGTTGAGGAACCAGTAGCCGGGCGTCGGGAAATTGAACGGCGCGATCTCGTAGATGCCCACGACGAGCCACAGCAGGCCGGAGACCGCGACCGTCAGGCGCAGGCTGACGCTGGCGAGCAGCAGGAACAGTGGCAGCATGAGAAGCACGACGGCATACATCGACAGGATGTTGTTGTAGCCGAGCTGGTGGCCGAGCGTGGCGATGCCGAACAGCGCCCGCGGCGTGTCCTCGACGACGGTCTGGATGTTGATGACGGTAAGCAGATCGGGGCGCGCGAAATAGACCGCGGCACCAGCGAAGATCGCCAGCGTCGCCACCGTGGTCATGACGTGGGTGACGTAGAGCACGCCGGCGCGCCGCCAGGCCTTCAGCGTCATCAGCAGGCGGCTGCCCGGCTTGAACTTGGTGCCATAGGCCAGCCCTATAGCAACACCAGAGATCAGCACGAAGGCCTCGGCCGAATCCGAGAAGCCGAAATTCTTGTGCGTGATGTACTCGTAGACCGTGCCGGGCACGTGATTGATGAAGATCGTCAGCAGCGCCAGCGCGCGGAACACGTCGATGCGGGTGTCCCGCTGGGATGGTGCTGATGTGGTCATGCCGCCATGAAACCCGATACGCATTGCAAATGTCGACAGCCCGACGCCGGTGGCGCGTGCATGCCATGTCGGGCCGTGCTGTAAGGCGGAGCAACGCAGATAAGAAGCGCAAGTTCGGCCTAACACCCTCAAAAAATGTTTTGCAAGTGAAACAATCGTCGCGCCCAGGGGGCCGAACGGCAAAGCTATCCAAGCCGCTCGTCTTCCTCTATGCCAAAATCCAACCATGATCGCCCTGCATGGGGCATAAACACTGGAACGCCATGATGACCGACGCCACCCCGCCCAATCGCTGCCGCATCGTGCTGATCGCTCCGGCCGGAGAGACGCCGGCCGATTTCGAAAGCCGGCTGCGCCAGGCTATCGCCGGCGGCGACATCGCCTCGCTCATCCTGCCGGCCTACGACCGGGACGAAGCCGCCTTCCAGGCCTTTGCCGCACGGATCGTTCCGGTGGCGCAGGCGGCGGGCATCGCCGCAATCATCGCCGAGGACACGCGCATCGCCGGGCGGGTGGGCGCCGACGGCATCCACCTGGAATACGGACGCGAAGAGCTGGAAGAAGCGATCGAGCGTCACCAGGCGAAGATGATGGTGGGCGCCGGCGGCGCCAAGACGCGCGACGACGCGCTCGAACTCGGCGAGGCGCGGCCCGACTATATGTTCTTCGGCCGCTTCGGCTACGACACCAAGCCGGAGCCGCACAACCGCAACCTGGCGCTCGGGCGCTGGTGGGCGGAGATGATCGAGATCCCCTGCATCGTGATGGCAGGCTCCGACATCGCCTCGGTCGAGGTGGTGGCCGCTACCGGCGCCGATTTCGTGGCGCTGTCGAGCGCGGTTTTCGGTGACGGCGTCGACCCCGAGCAGGCGATAGCCCGGGCCAATGCCATTCTCGACGACACCGCGCCGCGCTTCGATTTCCGCGAATCCGAATAGCTGAGGGACAGTCGTGACGGCTTCGAGAAACTCCCGTTCCGCGCTTTTGATGGCGCTGACGCTGGCGCTGGTTCCGACCGTGGCGATGGCCGCGGGAGGCGCAGCCGCGCCGGCCGAACCGAAGCCGCTGCCCACGACGACGCCGGCGCCAAAGGACATGACGCCGCTGCCGGCCCCAACCGACGCGATCGACCCGCAGCGCTTTGGAGCCGGCAAGGCCACCGGCGGCGAGCCCGACCAGGACCGCTTCGGCGGCGCCAAGACCGACCCGGCCTACGGCGCCTACCAGCGCGGCCTCTACAAGACCGCCTACAATCTGGCGCTGGCGCGCGCGGAAGCCGGGGACGCGGCTGCGCAGACGCTGGTCGCCGAGATCCTAGCGCGCGGCCTTGGCGTGGGGCGCGACGGCAAGGCGGCAGCCAAGTGGTATGGCCTGGCTGCTGAGCAGGGCGTTCCCGAAGCCCAGTTCCAGTATGCGCTGCTGCTGCTCGACGGCAGCCTGGTCGAGAAGGACCCCAAGGCCGCCTTCGCGCTGATGCAGTCGGCGGCCGAGGGCGGAAACCCGCTGGCGCAGTTCAATTTCGCGCAGATGCTGGTCGAGCGCGATGCGGGCGCCAAGGGGCTCGAGGATGCGGCCGTCTATTACGAGCGCGCGGCCCAAGCCGGAGTTGCCGACGCGCAATACGCAATGTCGCAGCTCTACGCCAATGGCGCCGGCGGCAAGAAGCAGGACGACGTCGAGGCGCGGCGCTGGCTGCTGCTGGCAGCACAGCAGGGCTACGACACCGCGCAGCTCGATCTCGCCACCTGGATGGTGAGCGGGCGCGGCGGCCCCCGCGAGGAGAAGGAAGGCTTTTCCTGGATGCTGCGCGCGGCCAGCGGCGGCAATGTCGCGGCACAGAACCGGCTCGCCAAGCTTTACTGGAACGGGCTGGGCACCGATCCCGATCTGATCAGCGCGGCCGCCTGGTACATACTGGCGCGGCGCGCGGGGCTGACCGACCCAGTGATGGACGGCTTCCTCGACGGCCTCGCCGAGGACGAGATGAAACAGGCGCTGTACAAAGCCAACCGGCTGCGCTGAACACGCCGAATTAAGATCAAAAACGCGCCGGTGAGCGCGCCGGTTTTGTGCCTGTCTCTTGCCTCTCCCCACAAATTGTGGTCTTGGAAGCGCCGAAACCGCCGATCGGGCGGGCAAACTTTCCGGAACAGTGCACCAATGGCCAAGATCAACGGCAATGAAATCCGTCCCGGCAACGTCATCGAGCATGACGGCGGTCTCTGGGTAGCGGTCAAGACGAACCACGTGAAGCCCGGCAAGGGCGGTGCCTACAATCAGGTCGAATTGAAGAACCTGATCAACGGCACCAAGCTCAACGAGCGCTTCCGCTCGGCCGAGACGGTCGAGAAGGTGCGCCTTGAGCAGAAGGACTTCTCCTTCCTCTACGAACAGGGCGAATCGCTGGTGTTCATGGACACCGAGAGCTACGAACAGCTCGAGCTCAACAAGGACTTCGTCGGCGAGCGCGCCGCCTTCCTGCAGGACGGCATGATGGTGACCGTGGAGCTCTACGAGGAAAAGCCGATCGGCATCGCGCTGCCCGACCAGGTGACGCTGACGATCACCGAAGCCGACCCGGTGGTGAAGGGCCAGACGGCCGCTTCTTCCTACAAGCCGGCAGTGCTCGAGAACGGCATCCGCGTTCTGGTTCCTCCCTTCATCGCGTCCGGCGAGCGCATCATCGTCGACACCAACGAAATCACCTACATCCGCCGCGCAGACTAAGCGCGGTTTCTGGAGTTTCCCAAAATGGCGCGTTCAGCGATCCTCAATGTCATGGTTCAGGCCGCCATGAAGGCCGGGCGTTCGCTGGCGCGCGATTTCGGCGAGGTGCAGAACCTCCAGGTCTCGCTCAAAGGCCCCGGCGACTACGTCAGCCAGGCCGACCGCAAGGCCGAGGAGATCATCTACACCGAGTTGTCGCGGGCGCGGCCCGGCTACTCCTTCCTGATGGAAGAGCGTGGCGTCGTCCACGGCGAGGACGACCAGCATCGCTGGATCGTCGACCCGCTCGACGGCACCACCAACTTCCTGCACGGCCTGCCGATGTTCTCGATCTCGATCGCGCTCGAGCGTCAGGGCCAGCTCGTGGCCGGTGTGATCTACAACCCGGCGATGGACGAGCTCTACACGGCCGAGCGCGGCGGCGGCGCCTTCCTCAACGACCGCCGCTTGCGGGTAGCCGCCCGCAACAAGCTCACCGATTGCGTCATCGGCACCGGCATCCCGCATCTGGGCCGCGGCCACCATGGCAATTTCCTGCTCGAGCTGCGCAACGTCATGGGCGAGACCGCCGGCATCCGCCGCATCGGCTCGGCCGCGCTCGACCTCGCCTATGTCGCCGCGGGCCGTCTGGACGGGTTCTGGGAAGAGCCCCTGGCGCCCTGGGACATGGCGGCCGGCATCCTGATGATCCGCGAGGCAGGCGGCTTCGTCTCCGACAAGCACGGCGGCTCGAGCATGCTCGACAACGGCACCATCGTGGCCGGCAACGAGCTGATCCACCGCGCGCTGCTGAAGACATTGAAGAAGCCGGTGACCTCGCGCTGAGCAGGTCCAAGCGCGACGTGCCGGCGCATCCGGCACGCATAATGCCTTGAAAAAGTCCAAGGCCGACAGGCATAGTCGGCCATCATGGAAGCCGAACCCGAACCGGGCCAGCACCTGACTGCCGTTGCCGGCGCGTCCGTTGGAGGACGCTTCCACTATTCGCGCGCCGAGCTGATCGCCGACGGCATCGTTCACGCGGTCGGCATCGTGCTGGCGATCGCGGCCGGTTCGGCCATGCTCGCGCTGGCGGCCTTCCACACCAGGCCCGGCGAATATGCCGCCGCGATCTCCTACGTCGTTTCGCTGCTGGCGGTGCTGTCGATCTCGCTCACCTACAATCTGTGGCCGGTCTCGCCGGTAAAGTGGATTCTGCGCCGCATCGACCACGCCGCTATCTTCCTTCTCATCGCCGCCACCTACACGCCGTTTCTCACCCAGCTTGCCGACACGGGCCTTGCTGCCCGTATGATCGGGCTGGTCTGGTCGGCGGCGGCCGTCGGCATTGCCTTGAAAATGTTCTTCCCCGGCCGGTTCGACCGCCTGGCCGTCTTATTCTATCTCGCCATCGGCTGGAGCGGCGTGATGGTGGCACAGACCGTGCTTGAAACGCTGCCGCCGGTGACGCTCGGCCTGCTGTTGGCCGGCGGCATCGTCTATTCCTGCGGCGTGGTGTTCTTCGCCTGGCAAAGCCTGCGCTTCCAGAACGCGGTCTGGCACGGCTTCGTGGTGACGGGCGCTGGCCTGCATTTCGCCGCGCTCATCGACTGCCTGGTGGTCAACCGGCTGTAGGTCGATCCGGCCCCGGCTGGTGCTAAGTTTCGCTTGTTGGTCGGCTAGGCCAGTAAGCGTCTTTCAATTTCGTCACATTTCCGTTTAGAGTCGAGGGCAGTTTGGCGCATGCGCGCGAGGCGCATCGGACAAGCGGGGTACGAATGGCATTGCTGAGAAAATTCAGGGCAGGCGGAACTTCCGATGCGGATTATGATCCACACAAATTGTCGAGCCCGCAGGTCTTCCTCCTCTCGATGCTGATCTTCCTGGCAATCGTCGCCTTCATCGCGGCGATCCTGACCAGGCAGATCACGAGCGCCTTCTCCACAAATCCCGGCCTCAACGGGCTGATCCTCGGGGTGCTGCTTATCGGCATCTTGCTCGCCTTCCTGCAGGTGACGCGGCTGTTCCGCGAAGTGCGCTGGGTGAACTCCTTCCGCGCCGGGTCGGAAACCACGACGCCGGTGCTGCTGGCACCGATGAAGGCCCTGCTCGGCCGCTCGTCCTCCATGGCCTTCTCGACCAGTTCGATGCGCACGATGCTCGATTCCATCGCCACGCGCCTGGACGAAAGCCGCGACATCTCGCGCTATCTCATCGGCCTGTTGGTGTTCCTCGGCCTGCTCGGCACGTTCTGGGGCCTGCTGCACACGATCGGCTCCATCGGCGACACGATCCAGTCGCTCGATCCCGGCACCGGCGACACCGCCGCCGTTCTGGAGGCGCTGAAGGCCGGGCTGGCGGCGCCGCTGGCCGGAATGGGCACGGCTTTCTCCTCCTCGCTGTTCGGCCTCGCCGGCTCCCTGGTGCTGGGCTTCCTCGACCTGCAGGCGGGCCGGGCGCAGACGCGCTTCTACACCGAGCTGGAAAACTGGCTGTCGTCGGTGACTGACCTGTCGTCCGACATCCAGACCCCGGACCCGGCGCGCGGAAACTCCTCGGAGGAGATAAAGGCGCTGACCGAGCGGCTGCACGGCCTTCAGGAAAGCGGCGGCTCCAGCCCCCGCGTGGCAACCGCCATGGCCAATCTCGCCGACGGCATTTCCGGCCTGGTCAAGAACATGCGCTCAGAACAGCAGATCATGCGCGACTGGGTGGAAGCGCAGTCGCAGGAGCAGAAGGCCATGCGCGCGACGCTCGAAAAGATCGCCGAGGCACTGAAGACGCGGGAGCACGGCTGACATGGCGCTGAGCCGCCGCCGCAGCGACCGCCGCATCGATTACTGGCCGGGCTTCGTCGACGCACTGTCGACGCTGCTTCTGGCCATCATGTTCCTGCTTTCCGTCTTCGTGCTGGCACAGTTCCTGCTCAGCCGCGAGATCACCGGCAAGGACGAGGTGCTGAACCGCCTCAACTCGCAGATCAACGAGCTGACGCAGCTTCTGGCGCTGGAAAAGACCAACACCCAGGATGCGCAGGATTCGCTCGCCAATTTGCAGGCCTCCCTCTCGGCCGCCGAGGCCGAGAAGACCCGGCTGGAGCAGCTTCTAGAGCAGGGCTCCGGCGCGGGCGCGGCCGCCGACGCGCGCATCGGCGCGCTGTCGGGGGAACTCGACGACCAGCGCCAGATCAGCCAGCGGGCGCTGTCGCAGGTCGAGCTTCTCAACCAGCAGATTTCGGCCCTGCGCAAGCAGATCGCCGCGCTGGAAGATGCGCTGCAGGCCTCCGAGACCAAGGACCGCGAGTCCAACACCAAGATCGCCGATCTCGGCCGGCGGCTCAACGTGGCGCTGGCCCAGCGTGTGCAGGAGCTGAACCGCTACCGCTCGGACTTCTTCGGCCGCCTGCGCGAGATCCTGTCGGACCGCGAGAACATCCGCATCGTCGGCGACCGTTTTGTGTTCCAGTCTGAGGTGCTGTTCCCGGTCGGCTCCGAGGTCATCAACGAGGCCGGCCGCACCGAGATGAAGAAGCTGGCCGACGCCATCATCGAGCTGCAGAAGGAGATCCCGCCGGAGATCAACTGGGTGCTGCGCGTGGACGGCCATACCGACGACCGGCCACTTTCGGGCAACGGGCGCTACCGCGACAACTGGGAACTGTCTTCGGCCCGCGCGACCTCGGTGGTAAAATTCCTGATCGAGAACGGCGTGCCGGCCAACCGGCTGGTGGCGGCGGGCTTCGGCGAGTTCCAGCCGCTGGACGCGGCCGACACCGACGAGGCGCGCTCGCGCAACCGCCGCATCGAGCTGAAACTGACCGAGCGCTGAGGCGCCCGACTGCCGCCGGCAAGGGCTTGCCAGCGGCCATGCATTGGTGTCCTCTCACCGGCCTGAATCTTATCCCGGAGGCACCATGTCATTCGCAAAGCTCGACCAGCTCGGCCGCAAACTCGAGGCGCTGGAACACGCGCTGGCCATTCTCGGTGCCGACGAGGCGACCCACATGGCGGTGGGCGGCGGCGAAAAGCGCGCCGAGGCGATTGCGGCCATCGCCGGCATGCACCATCGCCAGGCGACCGCACCGGAAATCGCCGACTGGATCGGCGCTGCCGAAGGCGAGGCGCTGGACGTCGACCAACAGACCGCACTGCGCGAATTCAAGCGGCAATATACCAACATGACCTGCCTGCCCTCCGAATTCGTGGAGCGGCAGACGGTGGCGCGCATGCGCTGCGAGCAGCTGTGGCGCGACCTGCGCGCCAAGAACGACTGGGCGGGGTTTCTCCCAGCGCTGGAAGGCGTGATCGCCCTGACGCGCGAGGAAGCCGCCATGCGCGCCGACGCGCTCGGCCTTCAGCCGTATGACGCGCTGATGGAGCAGTATGACCCCGGCAACCGCGCCGCCGACATCGCAGCGGTTTTCAACGAGTTGAAGCGCTTCCTGAAGGGCTTCGTGCCGGAAGCGCTGGAGGCGCAGGCGCAGCGACTGGCAAAGACGCCGCTCAAACCCCTTTCCGGCGTCTACCCGATCGAACGGCAGCGCGAGCTGGGCCTTGCGATGATGGCGGCTGTGGGCTTCGACCTGACGCGCGGCAGCCTGTCCGTCTCGCACCATCCGTTCTGCGGCGGCGTGCCGACCGACGTGCGCATCACCACGCGCTACAAGACCACGGATTTCCTATCCTCGCTGATGGGCGTGCTGCATGAGACCGGCCACGCGCTCTACGAGCAGAACCTGCCGCAGGAGTGGTCGCACTGGCCGCTCGGCAAGGCGCGCGGCATGGCCGTGCACGAAAGCCAGAGCCTGTTCGTGGAAAAGCAGCTTGGCCGAAACCCGGCCTTCTGGGACTGGGGGCTGCCGCTGGTCGAGCAGCACCTTGGCGAACACTGGAACAAGGCAGACATCCTCGCCCATGTCCACCGCGTGGAGCCCGGCCTGATCCGCGTCGACGCCGACGAGGTGACCTATCCGCTGCACGTCATCCTGCGCTTCGAGCTGGAGCAGGAACTGGTGAGCGGCAAGCTGAGCCCGGTCGACCTGCCGGAGGCGTGGGACGCCAAGATGCGCGACTATCTCGGCCTTTCCACCATCGACAACCCCGCCGACGGGCCGATGCAGGACGTGCACTGGCCGAGCGCGGCCTTCGGCTATTTCCCCTCCTACACGCTGGGCGCCATGATGGCGGCGCAGCAATGGGCGGCGCTGACGCGGCAGCATCCGGCCGTGAACGGCGAGATCGCCAGGGGCGATTTCCAGACGGTGAACGCCTGGCGACGCAACAACATCTGGTCGCAGGCCTCGCGCTATTCGACGCCGGAGCTTCTGGAACGCGCGACGGGCGAAAAGCTGAACGCTAAGTATTTCACCGAGCATCTGAAGCAGCGCTACGGGGCTTGATCCTTCCCGGCCAGTTGTTGCCTGCGCAACACCCCCTCTCCGCCTCGCTCCGCTCGTCACGTCTCCCCCGTTTCGGGGGAGAAGATCGCCAGCGATCCTATTCCGCCGCCTGGAAAGCCGTCGCGCCGTTCTCGAACTGCAGCCTGGCGAGTTCGGCATAGACGCCGCCCTGGCGCACCAGCGCTGCATGGGTGCCCTCTTCGACGATGCGGCCACCATCCATGACCAGGATGCGGTCGGCCTTGAGCACGGTCGCGAGCCGGTGGGCGATGACGATTGTCGTGCGGCCCTTCATCAGCCGTTCCAGCGCGGTCTGCACGGCCGTCTCGCTCTGGGCGTCAAGCGCGGAGGTCGCCTCGTCGAGCAGCAGGATCGGCGCGTCGCGCAGGATGGCGCGCGCGATCGCCACGCGCTGGCGCTGACCGCCCGACAGCATTACGCCGCGCTCGCCCACTTGCGTGTCGTAGCCCTTCTCGAGCTTCTCGATGAACTCGTCGGCCAGCGCATCGCGCGCCGCCGCCCGGATTTCTTCCGATGTGGCACCGGGCCGGCCGAAGGCGATGTTCTCGCCCGCCGTTGCGGCGAACACGGTGACGTCCTGCGGCACGATTGCGATGCGACCGCGCACGGCCTGGGGATCGGCCTTGGCGACGTCGACACCATCGACCAGCACCGAGCCCGAGTCGGGATCGTAGAAGCGCAGGATCAGTGAGAAGATGGTGCTCTTGCCGGCGCCCGACGGGCCGACGATGGCGACCGTCTCGCCCGGCTGGATCGTGAAGCTGACATTGTGCAGCGTCGGCCGGTCCGGTCGCGCCGGATAGGTGAAGGAGACGTCGCGGAACTCGACCAGGCCCTCGGCCTTCGCCGGCAGCGGCTGAGGATTGGCCGGCGTGGCGATCTGCGGCTTCTCGGCGAGGATCTCGGTGAGCCGCTCGGCTGCACCCGCGGCCTGGCTCAGGTCGCCCCAGACCTCCGACAGCGCGCCGAGCGCGCCGGCGGCGAAGACGGAATAGAGCAGGAATTGGCCGAGCGTGCCGGCAGACAGGGTTCCGGCCAGCACATCGCGCGAGCCGAACCACAGCATCGCCACCACCGAGGCGAAGATGGTGAAGATGGCGAAGAAGGTGAGGAAGGAGCGCGCGAAGATGGACGAGCGCGCCGCCTCGAAGGAGATGTCCACGGCGCGTGCGAAGCGGCCCGTGACCAGCTTCTCGTTGGTGAAGGCCTGCAGGATGCGCATGGCCCCGATCTGCTCGCTGGCGTAAGCCGTGGCGTCGGCCAGCGTGTCCTGCGCGGTGCGCGACTTGCGGCGCACAGAGCGGCCGAAAGCCACCAGCGGCAGCACGATGACCGGGATGGCGGCCAGCACCAGCCCGGAAAGCTTGGGGCTGGTCACCACCATCATGCCGATGGCGCCAAAGCAGAGGATGACGTTGCGCAGCGCAACGGAAGCGGTGGCGCCGACCGCAGACTTCACCTGCGTGGTGTCGGCCGCCAGCCGCGACACGATCTCGCCCGACTGAGCAGTGTCGAAGAAGGCCGCCGACAAGCCGGTGACGTGCGAAAAGACGTCGCGACGGATGTCGGCCACCACCCGCTCGCCTAGCGTGATGACGAAATAGTAGCGGCAGGCCGAGGCGAGCGCCAAGAGCGCCGCCATGAGCACCAGCATGGAGAAATAGTTGGCGATGAAGCCCGAATCAGAGGCGGAGAAGCCGTGGTCGATCATCCGCCGCACCGCGATCGGCAGCGTCAGCGTGGTGGCCGCGGCCATCACCAGCGACACGCCGGAGCCCACGACGAGGCCGCGATAGCGCATGATATAGGGAGAAAGGCGTTGCAGCGGCTTGAGGGAGCGACGGGTTTCCTTTTCCACGTTCCGCTCTGTTTCAGCCATGATGTCCGTCCTTTCGGTCGCGCGGCCCGAAACCGCCGGTGCGGCCTTGTGATTCATTTTTGCCTGATGTATAGGCACGCCGACCGTTTTAGAAGCCGCGGCCCTTCATTAGCTGCGGCTTTGAGTTTTCAAAAGAGGCGCATCGCCGCAGGCGCAAGCCGCGAACCGCGCCCAAAAGCAGGAAAAGTGCGATGAAGGCCGATATCCATCCCGACTACCACATGATCAAGGTCGTCATGACCGACGGCACCGAGTACCAGACCCGCTCGACCTGGGGCAACGAAGGCGACACGATGAACCTCGACATCGACCCGTCGACCCATCCGGCCTGGACCGGCGGTACGCAGACCCTGCTCGACCGCGGCGGCCGTCTGTCGAAGTTCAAGAAGCGCTACGAAGGCCTCGGCATCTAAGCCGGTCTGCAGCGCCGCTGATTGCAAAACCCGCCCTCGAGGCGGGTTTTTTGTTGTCCGCGAATGGCGTCGTCATCGCGAGCCGTCACGTGTCAGCCCTGCCGCTGCCAGCGCGCCACGGCATGCTCGATCAGCCGGCCGACGAGATCGGGATAGGCGATGCCGCTGGCGGCAAGCGTCTTCGGATACATGCTGATATTGGTGAAGCCGGGAATGGTGTTGAGCTCGTTGACGAGCGCGCTGCCGTCGGCACGGACGAAGAAGTCGACGCGCGCCATGCCCTCGCAGCCGAGCGCCAGGAATGCCTTGCGGGCGATCTCCTGCAGTGCCCTGGTCGCCGCCTCCGGCAGCTCGGCAGGAATGCGCAGGGCAGCCCCGTCGGCGTCGACATATTTGGCGTCGTAAGTATAGAAGCCGTGGCTCGCGGCCGGCACGATCTCGCCCGGCACTGAAGCGATCAGCGTTCCGTCGACCTGCTCGAGCACGGCGAACTCGACTTCGCGGCCGGCGATAAATTCCTCGACCAGCACCTTGCGGTCGTGCCTGAAGGCCTCGTCCAGCGCGGCTTGGAACTGCGCGGCCGTCTCGACCTTGCTGACACCTACCGAAGAGCCCTGGCGCGCCGGCTTGACGAAGACCGGGAGGCCGAGTTCCGCCTTGACCGCATCGAAGGAAGGCCGCTCGCCGGCATGCACGGTGACGGCGCGCGCCACTGGCAGCCCGGCCTCCTTCATCAGGCGCTTGGCACCGTCCTTGTCCATGGCGTTGGCCGAGCCCAGAACGCCGCAGCCGACGTAAGGGACGTTGGCAACCTCGGCCAGGCCCTGCACCGTGCCATCCTCGCCGAACGGGCCGTGCAGCACGGGGAAAAGGACGTCGATCTTCGGAAGTTCGAAGGGCGCACCACCGTTGGGAACCGCGACCAGACGGCCCTTGCCGCCGGGCAGGAGGCTCACCTCGGTGCCGCCTTCAGGCACCTTGGGCAATGCACCGTCCGGACCAATCGAGGTCAGGAACCAGCGGCCATCGCGGCCGATGCCGATAGGCACGACCTCGTATGTGGCGGCGTCGATTGCCTTGACCACGTTGCTTGCGGAGAGGATGGAAACCTCGTGCTCGGCGGAGCGACCGCCGAATAGAACTGCAACGCGTGGTCTCGATGTCATGCTTGGTTCCCCTCGATGAATTGTCGCCCCCAAGATCAGGGCAAATATCGAATGGAAGGCGATTGGCGCTTATCTGTGGCAAAGCGTCGGCTTATCTTGCCGCCTACGTCCGGGACGCACTCAGACCGAGTCCGCGGCCTTGCGGTCGGAATGGCCGAGATCGCGCTCGGGATCGATGATGTCACGAACGCGCTGCTTGAGCACCTTGGCTTCCGGGAAGCCTCCGTCGCGCTTGCGCTCCCAGATGAGCTCGCCGTTGCAAGTGATCTCGAAGATGCCGCCGGTGCCGGGCACGAGCGCCACCTCGCCGAGATCGGTGCCGAAGGTGGAGAGCAGTTCCTGCGCCAGCCAGCCCGCGCGCAGCATCCACATGCACTGGGTGCAATAGGTGATGGCGACACGGGCCTTCGGCGCAGGCGTCGTCATGCCGCGCTGAGCTTGGCGAGCGTTGCTTCGTCGACCTCGAAATTGGCGTAGACGTTCTGCACGTCGTCGTCGTCCTCGAGGGTTGCGATGAGCTTGAGGATGGACTGAGCGCGATCCTCGTCGACCGGGATGTTGTTCTGCGGCTTCCAGATCGCCTTGAGCGACTTGGCTTCGCCAAGCGAGGCTTCGAGCGCCTTGGAGACGTCGCCCAGGTCCTCGAAGGCGCAGAGGATGGTGTGGCCGTCCTCGTCGGACTGAACGTCTTCGGCGCCAGCCTCGATCGCGGCGTCCATCACCTTGTCGGCGCTGCCGGCCGACGCCGGATAGACGATCTCGCCGACGCGGTCCCACATGAAGGACACCGAGCCGGTTTCGCCGAGCGCCCCGCCGGCCTTGGTGAAGGCGGCGCGGACGTTGGAGGCGGAGCGGTTGCGGTTGTCGGTCAGCGCCTCGACGATGACGGCGATGCCGCCCGGGCCGTAGCCCTCGTAGCGCACTTCCTCATAGTTCTCGGCGTCGCCGCCCGAGGCCTTGTTGATGGCGCGCTGGATGTTGTCCTTCGGCATCGACTCGGCCTTGGCGTTCTGAATCGCCAGCCTGAGGCGCGGGTTCATCGCCGGGTCGGGCAGGCCCTGCTTGGCCGCAACCGTGATTTCGCGCGCGAGCTTGGAAAACATCTTGGACCGCGCCGCGTCCTGGCGACCCTTGCGGTGCATGATGTTCTTGAATTGTGAATGGCCAGCCATGGAACCCCTGCTGTCGTTGAATTCGGCTATCTGGAATGGGCCGGCTTATAGATAAATCGCCGCTGGACGTCCAGAAAAACCGTTTTGCCGCCACCGGGTGGGCGCCGGCAAAGCGCGAAAAGTCAATGCTCGCCACTGGTCTTTCGTCGCCTGGCCAGCATGTTGAGCGCCTCGACCAGAGCCGAGAAACCCATCGCCGTGTAAATATAGCCCTTGGGCACGTGATAGCCCATGCCATCGGCGATCAGCGTCATGCCGATCATCAGCAGGAAGCCGAGCGCCAGCATGACGATGCTGGGGTTGGCGGCGATGAACCTGGCCAGCGGATCGGCCGCAACCAGCATCACGGTGACGGCGGCGATGACGGCGATGTACATGATGACGATCTCGTCGGTCATGCCGACGGCGGTGATGATGGAGTCCACCGAGAACACCAGGTCGAGCAGCAGGATCTGGAGGATCGCCGCGCCCAGGCTGAGCTTCAGCGTGCCGCCGACGATGTCGTGCTCCGTGCCGTTGCGCGGGTCGACCGTGTGGTGAATTTCCCGCGTCGCCTTCCAGACCAGGAACAGGCCGCCGCCGATCAGGATGAGGTCGCGCCAGGAGAAGGCGTGGCCCAAGGCGGTGAAGAGCGGCGTGGTGAGCTGCACGATGAAGGAGATCGTCGCCAGGAGCAGCAGCCGCATGATGAGCGCCGCACCGATGCCCAGCCGGCGTGCCCGCGACTGCTGTTCCTTCGGCAGCTTGTTGGTGAGGATCGAGATGAAGATGAGGTTGTCGATGCCGAGCACGACCTCCATCACCACGAGCGTGACAAGGGCTGCCCAGGCCGTCGGTTCGCTCAGAAAGGCGAAATGCGGCGCCAGAAACTCGATGATCGGCATCTAAGGTGGGGTCCCTGTCCGGATGATGTCCGGCAGAGGTAGGTAGGCACCTGCCCTACTTCAACGTCACGACCAGAAGGAAGGCACGGTTTCTTCAAGCCGGGGCCCGAGCCGCAGCGGCGCGACCTTTTCAGCAAGCCCCGTCCTGTCGGAGATCTCGACGCCGACCCCGCAGATGGTGGCCGGGCCACTGGCCGCCTCGAAGCGCCCTTTCGGCACCTTGGAGAGGAAGCGGTTGAGCGGCTCTTCCTTGTCCATGCCGAGCGAGGAGTCGTAGTCACCGCACATGCCGGCATCCGTCAGATAGGCGGTGCCGCCATTGAGGATCTGGTGGTCGGCGGTCGGCTGGTGGGTGTGCGTGCCGACGACCAGGCTGGCGCGCCCGTCGACGAAATGGGCAAAGCACATCTTCTCGCTGGTCGCCTCGGCGTGGAAATCGATCACCACCGCATCCGCCTGCTCGCCCAGCGGGCAGGCCGCAAGCTCGCGTTCGACCGCCTGGAACGGGTCGTCCAGTTCGGGGTGCATGAAGACGCGGCCCATGATGTTGGAGACCAGCACGCGCGCGCCGTTCTTGGCGATGTAGAGGCCGGAGCCGCGCCCCGGCGTGCCCTTGGGAAAATTGACCGGGCGCAGGAAGCGCTCCTCGCGCGGCGCGAAAGTCAGCGCCTCGCGCTGGTCCCAGACATGGTTGCCGGTGGTGACGACATCGGCGCCGGCATTCAGCGTCTCGCGAAAGATCTCCTCGGTGATGCCGAAGCCGCCGGCGGCGTTCTCGCCGTTGACGATGACGAAATCGAGCCGGAAGTCGGAGATCAGCCCCGGCAGCCTTTCCCAGACCGCCGTGCGGCCGGACTTTCCGACCATGTCACCGAGAAAAAGAAGTCTCATGAAAGCTTGATCCTACGAGCGATCCTTGCGCCACCGTCGCGAGCACGATCGCCGCTTGGTCGCGGCCCGCCGGGCGCTCCCCTTCTACAGACGAGCACCGAAACGGCGCAACCCGCTTTCGGTCAGGATTTCGGGAATGATCACGTCGTGCGGCTCATCAGGCACCAGCGGCACCTCCTGGCAGTCGAAGGCAACGCCGATCATGCGCGGGCGCATGCCCTTGTCGTGCAGGCGGGCGATGGCGCGGTCGTAGTAGCCGGCGCCGTAGCCGATGCGATGACCGCGCGCGTCGAAGGCGGCAAGCGGAATCAGCATCAGCTGCGGGTCGAGAACCGGGGCGTCTTCCCCGGGGCCGGCGGTGCCGTAGCCCGTTTCCACCAGCTCGGCCCCGCGCACCAGCTCGCGGAAGACGATGGTCGTCTTGTCGAGGACGGCCGGCAGGCAAACCCGCGCGCCCTTGTCCTGCAGGGCGGACATCAGCGGTCGAACGTCGACCTCGGAACGGATTGGCCAGAAAGCGGAGACGACCGTGCCCGGCTCGACCGGGATGGCTGCGGCAGCCTCGGCCATGCCGAGCGATGTCTCGATGCGCCAATCGACGGGCAGCGCGTTGCGACGGGCCAGCGCCTCGGCGCGCATTTGCTTCTTCAGTGCCTTCAGTTCCGTCACGGCCTCACCTGCCTTTTGGCGCTCCTTATGCCGTGTCAGGATAAAAAAGACCAGTTTTGGAAAGCATCGCCGCAGCGACAATTTCGCGACGCAGGGCGAAGCCCGCTTGGCACGACACGGTTTTGGAGAGGGAAAGTGACGATCCACACAACCGGTGAAGATGTCGATCCCGGGAACCTACAAAGTAGGTGGGCGCCGTGTGAGAAAACCCACGAGTCTTCCCAGGGACAGCTCCCTTAGAGATCGATAAGGCCCCGGGGAAATGTTACTCCTGCCGCGAAGCGCAGACCGCCGTCGCTGAATATAGACTGCCCCTGTGCCCGACGCCAGAGGAGAGCTGAACGGAATCGCGTCACCCGTCCGGGAAAGGCGGCCACGCATTCTGACAATACTGCCAACGCGAAAGACCGCCTCATTCCTAACTCATCTTTAACCATAACAGTCCATGAAGAAGTCGATGAGGATTGCGCGTTTTTAACGCCTTCCTTTTACCAAATTTCGCCCCGAAAAGGCCCGGATCGGCGCATTTTGGGGACATTCCGGAAGCTTCGCGCGAACGGACCAGATGGGATCATGCGCATGGGCTAGCCGCGAGCCACGCCCGGAAATATTAAGGAACTGTCTTATCATGGAAAACATCGCACTCGCCGAACCGGGCGCACAACTGTCCATCTGGGCGTTGTTCTGGCAGGCAGGCTGGGTCGTCAAGCTGGTCATGCTCGGCCTGCTCGGCGCGTCGATCTGGACCTGGGCAATCGTCATCGACAAGGTCATCGCCTATGGGCGCATGCGTGCGGCCCTGAACCGCTTCGAGCAGATCTTCTGGTCGGGACAGTCGCTGGAGGAGCTCTACCGCACCCTCGCCGACCGCAAGACGACCGGCATGGGCGCGATCTTCGTGGCCGCCATGCGCGAGTGGAAGAAGAGCTTCGAGAAGGGCGCCAAGTCGCCGCTCGGCCTGCAGACGCGCATCGACAAGGCGATGGACCTAGCCCTGACCCGCGAGATGGAGCGCCTCGAGGGTCGCCTCGGCTTCCTCGCCACGATCGGCTCGGCCGCGCCCTTCATCGGCCTGTTCGGCACGGTGATTGGCATCATGACCTCCTTCCAGGCGATCGCCGGCTCGAAGTCGACCAACCTCGCCGTGGTGGCGCCGGGCATCGCGGAAGCGCTGCTGGCAACGGCCATCGGCCTGCTCGCCGCTATCCCGGCGGTCATTGCCTACAACAAGCTATCGTCGGACGTCGGCAAGCTCGGCATGCGCATGGAAGGCTTCGCCGACGAATTCTCCGCCATACTGTCGCGCCAAATCGATGAGAAGGTGGCCCAGAAGGCCTGAGGGGACGAGCAATCATGGGAATGTCTGTAAGCGCAGGCGGATCGGGCCGCGGCGGCCGTGGCCGGCGGCGTGCCCGCTCCGGCCCCATCTCCGAGATCAACGTCACGCCGATGGTGGACGTGATGCTGGTGCTTCTCATCATCTTCATGGTGGCGGCGCCAATGCTGACCGTCGGCGTGCCGATCGACCTGCCTGAAACGCAGGCCAAGGCGATGAACTCGGAGACACAGCCGATCACCGTGTCGGTCAACGACCAGGGCCAGATCTACCTGCAGGAAACCGAGATCGAGCTCGACGAGATCGTGGCCAAGCTGGAGGCTATCTCCAAGACCGGCTACGACGAGCGCATCTATGTGCGCGGCGACAAGACCGCCGACTATGGCACCGTGATGAAGGTGATGGCGCGCATTTCGGCCGCCGGCTACAAGAATCTCGGCCTGGTGACGCTTCAGGAACAGGACAAGTAGCCAGGCATGAGAGCCGGTCTCACCACATCGGTTATCCTGCATGCTGGCGTGCTGGCCTTCGGCCTGTTCACGCTGTCGGCGCCGCGCGCCTTCGAAGTGACGGACGTGGAGTCGCTGCCCGTCGACATCGTGCCCATCGAATCGATCACCCAGATCCAGCAGGGCGACAAGAAGGCGCCGATGAACGAGAAGCCGGCGCCCAAGCCGACCAAGCGTCCCGACATCGTGCCGGATGCGCAGAAGGTGGGCGACAACAATATCGACACCGACAAGAAACCGACGCCCGAGGCCAAGCCCAAGCCGGTGGAATCGGCGGATGCGCCGCCTCCGGCGCCCGAACCGACGTCCAAGCCTGCCGATCAGCCGAAGCCCGAACCAGTGAAGCAGCCCGAGCCGAAACCGGAGCCGACGCCGGTGAAGGAACCTGAGCCGCAGCCCAAGCAGGAAACCAAGCCGGACCAGGTGGCCGAGGCGATTGCCGCGGAAAGCCCCGACGCGGAGGCCATGCAGTTGCCCAAGTCGGCCCCGGCGCCGGCAGCGAAGCCGCAGCCGGAGAAGCCCCAGGCCGCCAAGACGCCCGACCGCAAGGAGACCGAGAAGCCGACCAAGCAGGCCTCTTCCAGCCCGAAGTCGGACGAAAAGTCGTTCAACGCCGACGATATCGCGGCGCTTCTCAGCAAGGACAAGGCGGCGGGCGGCGGCGCCAAGCGCTCGAGCGAGCAGGCCTCGCTGGGCGGCGACAAGAGCAACAACAACGGCGCAAAGCTGTCGCAGAGCGAGATGGACGCGCTGCGCGGCCAGATCCAGCGCTGCTGGAACATTCCGGCGGGTGCAGTCGACGCGCAGAACCTGCGCGTATCGGTGAAGTTCAAGCTGGACCGCTCCGGCGCGGTCGAGGGCGGCGCAGAAGTCATTTCCGGTGGCGGTTCCAGCGGCGTCGAGCGCGCCGCAGCGGAATCGGCGCGACGGGCCGTGCTGAAATGCTCGCCCTACAACCTACCCGCCGACAAATACGACGCCTGGGCGGACGTCATTGTCAATTTCGACCCGAGCGAGATGTTCTGATCCCATCCGCGCATTTGGACCAAAGAGGCCGAACTTCATGAAGAATTTCTTCAAAACAATCATGTTGATGAGCGCGCTCGCCGCCGGGATGAGCGCAGTTGCCACGCTGCCGGCGCGCGCGCTGGTCGAGATCGACGTCAACAAGGGCAATGTCGAGCCCCTGCCCGTCGCAATTACCGACTTCCTGTCGGGCGACGGCATCGGCGCACAGATTTCCGCCATCGTGGCCGCCGACCTGAAGCGGTCGGGCCTGTTCGCGCCGATCGACAAGGGCGCCTTCATCGAGAAGATCTCCAACCCGGACGCCGCGCCGCGCTTCGAGGACTGGAAGGTCATCAACGCCCAGGCACTGGTCACCGGCCGCGTGACCCAGGAAGCCGACGGCCGCCTGCGCGCCCAGTTCCGCCTGTGGGACACTTTCGCAGGCCAGCAGCTGGCCGGCGAGCAGTTCTTCTCCTCCAAGGCCAATTCGCGCCGCGTGGCCCACATCATCGCCGACGCGATCTATGAGCGGCTGACCGGCGAAAAGGGCTATTTCGACACCCGCGTCGTCTTCATCGACGAATCCGGGCCGAAAACCCAGCGCAAGCGGCGGCTCGCCATCATGGACCAGGACGGCGCCAACGTGCGCTACCTGTCGGACGGCCGCGCGATCGCGATGACCCCGCGCTTCTCGCCGACGCGCCAGGAAATCACCTACATGTCCTACGAGAGCGGCCAGCCGCAGGTCTATCTGCTGCAGATCGAGACCGGCCAGCGCGAACTCGTGGGCAACTTCCCCGGCATGACCTTTGCGCCGCGCTTCTCGCCCGACGGCCAGCGGGTGATCATGAGCCTGCTGCGCGACGACGGCAATTCCAACGTCTTCTCGATGGATCTACGTAGCCGCACCACCACGCGCCTTACCAACTCCAACTCCATCGACACCTCGCCCTCCTATTCGCCGGACGGCACGAAAGTCGTCTTCACCTCCGACCGCGGCGGACGCCCGCAGATCTATGTGATGAATGCCGATGGCTCGGGCCAGACCCGCATCTCCTTCGGCGAAGGCACCTACTCCACGCCGGTGTGGTCGCCGCGCGGCGACCTGATCGCCTTCACCAAGCAGTCGGGCGGCCAGTTCCAGATCGGCGTCATGAAGACCGACGGCTCGGGCGAGCGCATCCTGTCGAGCGGCTTCCAGCAGGAAGGCCCGACCTGGGCGCCGAACGGCCGCGTACTGATGTTCTTCCGCGAGGCCGCCGGCTCAGGCGGAGCGCGCCTCTACTCGATCGACCTGACCGGTCGCAACGAACAGCCCATTCCGACCGCGAACTTCGCTTCGGACCCGGCATGGTCTCCCCTGCTGGACTAGCAAGCCTGGCGAAACGCGGCGTTTCGCTGAAAACGCCGCGTTTCCGCCGCATTTCGGCCTAGGGTGCGGACGAATGAAATATAGGCCTCAAGGCTGCGGACGGGCGGCTGAAATCAACTGTTAACCATATTTCTTGTACGCCGGTTAACCTCAATGTGGTTACTGGTCGATCAACGAAATCACTCGAATGCGAAGGAGAGGCGGGATGCGCCGCATCGCTAAACTTGCAACCAACCCCGTGGCCGTTGCCCTGGTGGCATCGCTGGCGCTCGCCGGCTGCGCGTCCAAGAAGACCCCGAACAGCGCAGCCGATCTCGGCCTTGGCGGTGCTGGTGCGGCCACCCCGGGCTCGGCCCAGGACTTCACGGTCAATGTCGGCGACCGTATTTTCTTCGACACCGACTCCACCTCGATCCGCGCCGACGCGCAGGGCATCCTGACGCGCCAGGCACAGTGGCTGAACAAGTACGGCAACTACGCCATCGTGGTCGAAGGCCACGCCGACGAGCGCGGCACGCGCGAATACAACCTGGCACTGGGCGCCCGCCGCGCCGCCTCCACCCGCGACTACCTCGTCTCGCGCGGCGTTGCCGCCAACCGCATCCGCACCATCTCCTACGGCAAGGAGCGGCCGGTGGCCGTCTGCGACGACATCTCCTGCTGGTCGCAGAACCGCCGTGCGGTCACCACGCTGGGCGGCGCCGGCAGCTAAGCGCTGTTGCAGCAAAGCATCACCAAAGGCGGTCCTTGCGGCCGCCTTTTTTCATGGCATGTCGCAAACAAAATTTGGCCGAAGTCTCTCACACTGATAAAAGGCAGAGCGCGCACCGCGCAAATTGGCATTTCCCGTTTTTCATTGGCGAGAGGCACATGTATTTTCGATCGATCCTCAGCGGCACGCTAGCCGCCTTCCTGCTGTTCGGCCCGGCGCAAGCGAGCGACCGTTCCCTGACGGCAAGCCCGGCCGGGAGCGCCAACCCTGGCCTGTCTGTTCCGCAGCCAACCGGCCTGCCGGGCGTTTTCTCCGGCCAGCAAGGTGGCACGATGCAGCTGGCCCAGGCCAGCGATCCGCGCGTCAACGGCCTGGAGGACCAGATCCGCACGCTCAACGGCACGATCGAGGAGCTCAACTTCCAGATCCTGCAGATGCAGGAACAGCTTCGCAAGATGCAGGAAGACAACGAGTTCCGCTTCCAGGAGCTGGAAAGCAAGAAGAAGGCGGATGCCGGCCCCGGCAAAACCAACCAGAACGTCGCGGAGAACTCCGCGACGTCTTCCCACGCCAGCCCAGCTGAAACACAGACCAGCGCCGCCATTGCCCCGAGCGGCGTTGAGCCGATGGTCGTCGACGAAGAGCAGCCCACCGCGGGTTCCAACGGCCGCGGCACCCCGCCCAAGAGCTTCGGCACCATCACCTTCGACGCAAGCGGCAACGTCACGGGCGGCAGCATCGGCGACCAGATTGCCGCCGACGCCGCCGAGAACACCTCGGCCAACAGCTCTGGCGCCAACAGTTCCGGCAACACCGTCGTCGCCGCCCTGCCCGCCACCGACAACCCCGACGAACTCTACCGCAACGCCTACCAGTTCATCCTTTCCGGCGACTACGGCACGGCCGAAACCGGCTTCCGCGACCATATCGCCCGCTTCCCCAACGACCCGAAGGCCGCGGACTCGCATTTCTGGCTCGGCGAGGCCCTGCTCGGCCAGATGAAGTATCGCGACGCGGCGGAAACCTTCCTGGCCGCCAACAAGGCCTATCCGAAATCCAAGAAGGCCCCCGACATGCTGCTCAAGCTCGGCATCTCGCTCGTCGGCCTCAACCAGCGCGACGTCGCCTGCGCCACCTTCGGTGAAATCGGCAAGCGCTATCCGGACCTGTCCAGCGCTCTCAAGGATCGCGTCAAGCAGGAACAGGCGCGTGCAGCGTGCTGAAGCCTCGGGCAGAGCTCGACCCGCACCGGCTCTTTTCGACCTTTGATCTCGCCCCGCGCCGCGCGCTTGTCGTGGCGGTTTCCGGCGGCAGCGACTCGCTCGCTCTCCTTCTCCTGACGAAATCCTTTCTCGACCGCGCCGCCCCGGGCACCCGGCTCGTCGCGGTGACTGTTGATCATGCCCTGCGCGCCGGCTCTGCCGCAGAGGCCGAAGAAGTCGCGCGCTTTGCGGCGCGCCACCAGATTTCCCACCGCACCATGGTCTGGACCGGCAAGAAGCCCGAGACCGGCATTCCCGCCGCCGCGCGCGACGCCCGCTATCGCCTTCTGGCCGAAGCGGCCGCGCTGGAGGGCACCGACGTGATCCTGACCGGCCATACGGCGGACGACCAGGCCGAGACCGTGCTGATGCGCCGTGCCCGCCAGGACGCCCGGCCCGACGCCCGCGGACTTGCCGGCATGGCGCCGGTGACGCTGTTCGACGGCACCGCCTGGGTCGTCCGGCCGCTGCTGGGCGTGCGACGCGAGACGCTGCGCGATTACCTGCGCGCCCGCGGCGTAAGCTGGCTGGAAGACCCGACCAACGTCAACGAGGCCTTCGAGCGGCCGCGCCTGCGCGCCGCGCTTGGCCGGGAGGAAGCCGATCGCGTTTCCGAGACGCTGGCGATGGCCGAGGTGGCGGCGCAGCAACGGTTGCGGCTGGGGGCCGAAGCTGCCCGCCTGATCCGCGCCCATGCCACCCGCCCAGCCGCCGGGCTCCTGCGGCTCGACCCGGCCTTCGCGGCAGCGCCGGACGTCGAGGCCGCAATCTATGCGTTGCGCATCCTGCTCTCGGTGACGGGCGGCACGGCCTTCCTGCCGGACGAAACGCGCGCGGCGGCGATTTTTCGCCGGTTGGCGGAGGAATCCTTTTGCGCCACATTGTCGCGGACGGTGGTCGACGCGCGACGTGCCGGGTTTTTCCTGCGCCGTGAGGCCCGCCACCTGCCCGGGCCTCAGGCACCGCACGACGGCATGATTTGGGACGGCCGCTATCGGCTGTCGACGTCAGTGGTTACCGGCTGCCTCGCTGTCGCGCCGCTGGGCGCATCGCAGGCGAAAATGACGGAAAATCAAGCGGCCGAGGCGCCGGCAAGCCTCGTGCGGGCCGCCCGCGCCGCTCAACCTGCCTTGTTGAGCAGCGGCGAATGCCTGGGTCCGTTGGCCGCCGACACCCCGTTGCACGGCATCGCCGCCCGCCCGGTGATGGCACCCTGGGCGCGTTTTCTGCCCTGCTTCGACCTGGAGCCGGCGCGCGCCGTCGCCGCCCTGGTCGGTGCGCCGATGCCGCCCACCCCGCCCTTGGCCGCCATATTATTGGCAGGTCCCAACCCTAATGCTTAACCGAAACGTGCTCTTATGCTTGGCATCGCCACTAGGCGTGCCTATGTTAGTTCGACGCTGCCAACAACGACGCGTGCCCGGTTTTCGGGCACAACGGGAAACTCGATGAATCCGAATTATCGTAACCTCGCGCTCTGGGCGATCATTGCAGTGCTGCTGATCGCCCTGTTCAACCTTTTCCAGACGCCGCAGACGCGGGGAGCTTCCAGCGATATCGCCTATTCGGAATTCCTGAAGGATGTCTCGGCCGGGCGCGTCAAAGCCGTGACGATCGCGGGCGAACGGATCTCCGGCACCTACACGGACAATTCGAACACCTTCCAGACCTACTCGCCGGGCGACTCGGCTCTGGTGCAGAAGCTGTCGGACAAGAACGTCACCATCAATGCCCGCCCTGAAAACGACGGCTCGAGCTCGATCTTCGGCATGCTGCTGTCGTGGCTGCCGATGATCCTGATCCTCGGCGTCTGGATCTTCTTCATGCGCCAGATGCAGTCGGGCTCCGGCCGCGCCATGGGTTTCGGCAAGTCGAAGGCCAAGCTTCTGACCGAAGCGCATGGCCGCATCACCTTCCAGGACGTTGCGGGCGTTGACGAGGCCAAGCAGGACCTCGAGGAAATCGTCGAGTTCCTGCGCGACCCGCAGAAGTTCCAGCGCCTGGGCGGCAAGATCCCGCGCGGCGTGCTGCTCGTCGGCCCTCCCGGCACCGGCAAGACCTTGCTGGCCCGCTCGGTGGCCGGTGAAGCCAACGTGCCCTTCTTCACCATCTCGGGTTCGGACTTTGTCGAAATGTTCGTCGGCGTGGGCGCAAGCCGCGTGCGCGACATGTTCGAGCAGGCCAAGAAGAACGCGCCCTGCATCATCTTCATCGACGAAATCGACGCGGTCGGCCGTCATCGCGGCGCCGGCCTCGGCGGCGGCAACGACGAGCGCGAACAGACGCTCAATCAGCTGCTGGTCGAGATGGACGGCTTCGAGGCCAATGAGAGCATCATCCTCATTGCCGCGACCAACCGGCCCGACGTGCTCGATCCCGCTCTGCTGCGCCCGGGCCGTTTCGACCGCCAGGTCGTGGTGCCGAACCCGGACATCGTCGGCCGCGAAAAGATCCTGAAGGTGCACGTGCGCAACGTGCCGCTGGCGCCGAATGTCGACCTCAAGGTGCTGGCACGCGGCACGCCCGGCTTCTCGGGTGCCGACCTCGCCAACCTCGTCAACGAGGCTGCCCTGATGGCGGCGCGCCGCAACAAGCGCCTGGTGACCATGGCCGAGTTCGAGGACGCCAAGGACAAGATCATGATGGGCGCGGAGCGCCGCTCTTCGGCCATGACCCAGGCCGAGAAGGAGCTGACCGCCTATCACGAGGCCGGTCACGCCATCCTGGCGCTCAACGTTCCGGCTGCCGACCCGCTGCACAAGGCAACCATCATCCCGCGCGGCCGCGCGCTGGGCATGGTCATGCAGCTGCCCGAAGGCGACCGCTACTCGATGAGCTACAAGTACATGATCTCTCGACTGGCGATCATGATGGGCGGCCGCGTGGCCGAGGAGATCAAGTTCGGCAAGGAGAACATCACCTCCGGCGCCTCCTCCGACATCGACCAGGCGACCAAGCTCGCCCGTGCCATGGTGACCCGCTGGGGCTTCTCCGACAAGCTCGGCCAGGTCGCCTATGGCGAGAACCAGGAGGAAGTGTTCCTGGGTCATTCGGTGGCCCGCACCCAGAACGTCTCGGAAGAGACCGCGCAGATCATCGACGCCGAAGTGCGCCGCCTGATCGACGAGGCCTACACCACCGCGCGCAACATTCTGACCAAGAAGAAGAAGGACTGGGTTGCGCTGGCCGAGGGCCTGCTGGAATACGAAACGCTGTCGGGCGACGAGATCAAGCAGTTGCTCGCCGGCCACAAGCCTTCCCGCGACATGGGCGACGACACGCCGCCGAGCCGCGGCTCGGCCGTACCGAAGGCGGGCGCCAGCGGCGGCCGCCGCAAGAAGGGCGGCGAGGAACCCGACGCCGGGCTGGAACCTCAGCCGCAGCGCTGAGAAGCCAGTTGTGACAACAAGGAAAGCCGCGGAGCCAAAACTCCGCGGCTTTTTCGTTTGCGCTACGAAGCGGCCTCCGACAACTGCAGCCTGGCCTGCCGCGAACTAGGCGCTCGTTTCGATCACGAGTTCCTGCACGATGCGGTCGCTCGCATGGATGCAGACCATCTCCAGCCGCCCGGTGCCGATATTGACAAATTTGTGCGGAATGTTGGCGGCGCCGACGACAATGTCGCCGGCCGTAGCGTGGGTTTTTTTACTCCCCACGGTGAACTCGACCTCTCCTCCGCGAACGACCCAGGTCTCAGTGTAAGGATGCACGTGCAGGCGAGACCCCTGCCCCGGCTCATTGTCGACCAGGAAGAAGGAAACGGCCGAGCCATGCTCGCGCCCTTCAAAGCGGAGGGTGCGGCTGGCGCCGGGAAGCGGCTCTGTGCGGCGAATGATTTCGTACATCGTGCTTCTCCTCAAGTTCGGGATTGCAGGACTTCCAGAAACTATCTTCGCGTCAAGATATCTCATAATATCTTCTCGTCAAGATATATTTGACTTATAGGACATGGACAGCGAATTGGAGACCGCCTCATGAGCGACAAGCCGCAACCAGCAGATCACGTCGAGCGACTGCGCGGCCAGTGGGCACGCGAGTTGCCGGACCTCGACACCTCAGCCATGTCGATCCTCGGCCGCGCCTACAGACTGTCCAATCTCGTCCGGCCCAGCATCGAAGAGACCTTTGCCGCATTCGGTCTCGATCGGGGCGAGTTCGACGTCATCGGCACGCTGCGCCGATCCGGCCCGCCCTACCGGCTGACGCCGACCGATCTCTACAAATCGCTGATGATCTCGTCCGGCGGGCTGACCCATCGCCTGGGACGGCTGGAAAAGATGGGGCTGATCGCGCGGGAGAAGTCGCCCGAGGATGGGCGCAGTTTCTTCGTTTCGCTCACGCCGGAAGGGCAGCAGCGCGCGGAAGAAGCGTTCCGGGCCGACATGGCAAGCGAGCTGCAGTTTCTGGAACAGCTTCCTCCGGAGAAGCGGGAAGCGCTGGCGAGCATGCTGCGCGAACTGCTTCTGCTGGCGGAAGAAAAGACGGCGACCGCCGCCTCCAAATAGCAGCGAGCGCCCAAAAGTCCCGAAGGCGCAAAAGGGCCGCGCCCCCGCGTCGCGCGAGCCGTTCAAGCCATGATCGGCAGGATCAGCCCTTCAGCTTGGCATTGCACAGGCTGTAGTAGCCGCCACCCTTCTGGATCCACCTCAGACCGCCCAGCGCATTGGCGTCCTTGTTGGCGTAGTACTGCTCGAGGCAGGTATGCATGCGCGCCTTGCCGGGCGTCTCGTTGCTGAACTTGCCGTCGATCCCGCTCGGGAATTTGACGCCACGCGGCGCGACAGTGGTCGGCTTCTCGGGCTCGCCCTTGTAGGTGGCATGGCCGAGGCTCGGGACCGTCTCGTCCTCGGCAGCGGAGGCACCGCATTCAGCCTTGCGGAACTGGTTCCAGGTCTTGCCGCCCAGCGTGCCGGCGGTCTTGGCCGCGCCGTACTTGGCGCTGCACTCCTTCATGGTCAGGCCCTTGCCGGTGGGAACCGCAGCGGCACCTCCGGTCGCCTTGCCGGTGGCTGCCGTAGCGCTGGCGCCGGGACCGCAATCGGCCTTGCGGAACTGGTTCCAGGTCTTGCCGCCCAGCGTGCCGGCATCCTTGGCGGCGTTGTACTTGGCGCTACATTCCTGCATCGTTAGACCCTTGGCACCCTCGACAGGAGCGGCCGTTTCAGTGGCTTTCTTGCTCCTCGCGGCTTTTTTCTCCGGGGCGGCGGGTCCGGTGGCCGCGCCTGCATTGGCAGCGCACTCGGTCTTGCGGAACTCGTTCCAGGTCTGCCCGTTGAGCGCGCCGGCTTGCTTGGCAGCGTTGTATTTGGCGCTGCATTCTTTCATCGTCAGCGCGCTAGCCGGTGCCGCCATGAGGCATGCGACCACGGCGAGGCCCGCCAGGGTGGCAAATCTTGTGATGAGCATGGGTGTATGTCTCCATTGCTGTCGCCCCAAAGCGTTCCTCGCAAAGGATCAATCTGCGATCGCCACTGGCGCCAGATGCCTAGTAATGCGCGACCGTCGACGACGTTCCACGAGGCCCAGGGACGTGCTCGGAAAAGTTGTCGCCCGACCGAAATTCGCGCTGCCGCTCCTGACCGCAAGCGGGAAGGCAGGCCTCCAGGAAGGGCCTATTGGCGCTCAGGCACCCGTGTCGGCGGAAGCGTTCCGTGAACGAAAAATTCAAATAAGCCGGTTAAAACAAAAGCACTTGGAAGGTTTGTAACAAATAATCACAATATGTGATGTTCGTGGCGTAACGTCCTGTGCCAAAAGCAGCACGGGGGAACGTGTCAAAGACCGGGGATATCGAGCAGTATGAGCAGGCGCTATTTCGGAACTGACGGAATCCGGGGACGGGCCAACAAATTTCCGATGACGGCCGAGATCGCCATGAAAGTGGGGATGGCGGCGGGTCTTTCGTTCCAGCGCGGCAACCACCGCCACCGCGTCGTCCTCGGCAAGGACACGCGCCTGTCAGGCTATATGATCGAGAACGCGCTGGTGGCCGGCTTCTGCGCGGCCGGCATGGATGTCTTCCTGCTCGGCCCGGTGCCGACGCCGGCGGTTGCCATGCTCGCCCGCTCGCTGCGCGCCGACATCGGCGTGATGATCTCCGCCTCGCACAACCCCTACTACGACAACGGCATCAAGCTGTTCGGCCCTGACGGCTACAAGCTGTCGGACGAGATCGAGATGCGCATCGAGGGGCTGCTCGACCAGGACATCGACATCGCGCTGGCCGATGCCGACGCTCTTGGGCGCGCCAAGCGCATCGACGGCGTACATGACCGCTACATCGAATTCGCCAAGCTGACGCTGCCGCGCTCCATGTCGCTCGCGGGCCTCAGGATCGTCGTCGACTGCGCCAACGGCGCCGCCTACAAGGTCGCGCCCGCCGTGCTGTGGGAGCTCGGCGCCGAGGTCATCACCATCCATAACGACCCCAACGGCTTCAACATCAACGAGGAATGCGGCTCCACCCATCCGGTGAGCCTGGCCAAGAAGGTGCACGAAGTGCGGGCCGATATCGGCATCGCTCTCGACGGCGACGCCGATCGCATGGTCATCGTCGACGAGAACGGCACGGTGGTCGATGGCGACCAGATCATGGCCCTGATTGCCGAATCCTGGCTCGACAGCGGCCGCCTGGCCGGCGGCGGCATTGTCGCCACCGTCATGTCCAACCTCGGCCTCGAACGCTTCCTGGGCGACCTTGGCCTGCAGCTTCACCGCACCAAGGTCGGCGACCGCTACGTTGTCGAGCACATGCGCGCGCACGGGCTGAATGTTGGCGGCGAACAGTCCGGCCATATCGTTCTGTCGGATTTCTCCACCACCGGCGACGGCATCGTCTCGGCGCTGCAGGTGCTGGCCTGCGTCAAGCGGGAGAACAAGCCTGTGAGCGAGCTGTGCCGGAAGTTCGAGCCGGTTCCGCAGTTGCTCAAGAATGTCCGCTTCTCGGGCGGCAAGCCGCTCGAAGCCGCGCCGGTCAAGGCAGCGATCGAGGAGGCACGCAACCGCCTCGGTCAGTCGGGCCGTCTCGTCATCCGCCCCTCGGGCACCGAGCCACTGATCCGCGTCATGGCCGAAGGCGACGACCCCAAGCTGGTCGAAACGGTGGTGAACGACATCGTCGGCGTGATCTCGGACGTCAAGACGGCGGCCTGAACGGGCTAAAGCAGCTTCGCCCGAACTGATTGCCGGTCAGCCGGCGCGAGCCCTGCAGCATCAGCCTGGGCGAGCACGGCCAGACTCACACAATCCCCCCACCCCCGCTCGCGACCGCCGGGCGCTCTGCCGCGACCTTCGCGCGGTAGCCGGATGCGCGATAGGCCGCCACCGGATCGATCGCACCGCCGGTATCCAGGCGAGCCATGGCAAGGATGGGCTCGACATCGATGCGGAACGCGGTCTTCAAGGTCTGCGTGGCCATCAGCGCGTCATTGGCATCCTGATAGGCCTCGAGCGCCGGCCGGTCGACAAGCAGTGCCGCCGCATAGGCGCGCTGCACCTCGGCCGCCGAAAGCATCAGGCTCTCTATCGGGTCGGTGACGTTGTGGCTCTGGTCGAGCATGTGAGCCGGACCAAAACCTTCGGCACCATTGAGCTCGGCATCGACCAGCTCGTTGAAGACCAGGAACAGGCGATAGGGATCGATCGAACCGGCATCGAGGTCGTCGTCACCATATTTGGAATCGTTGAAGTGGAAGCCGCCGAGCTTCCTGAACTGGATCAGCCGCGCGACGATCATCTCGATGTTCACATTGGGCGCGTGGTGGCCGAGGTCGACCAGGCAGAAGGCCTTGGGCCCGAGCTCCTGCGCGATAAGATAGTTGGTGCCCCAGTCCTGCACGACCGTGGAATAGAAGGCCGGCTCGTACATCTTGTGTTCGGTGAACAGCCGCCAGTCGTCGGGCAGCGCCGCGTAGATCTCGCGCATGGAATCGAGATAGCGCTCGAAGGCCCGGCTGAAGTTGATCTGGCCCGGGAAGTTGGAGCCGTCGCCGATCCACACCGTCAGCGCCTTGGAGCCGAGCGTCTTGCCGATCTCGATGCATTCGAGATTGTGCTCCACCGCCTGCCGCCGCGTGGCGGCATCGGCATGCGACAGCGAGCCGAACTTGTAGCTGAGCTTCTGGTCGGCGGCGTCCGAGAAGGTGTTGGAGTTCATGGCGTCGAAGCCAAGCCCGAAGCGGCTCGCAGCCTGCTTGAGCCGCGCGGCGTCGGCCTTGTCCCAGGGGATGTGCAGCGAGACGTTGGGGGTGGCCCGTGTCAGTTGCTGGATGACGGCGCAATCCTCGATCTTGTCGAAGATGTCGCGCGGCTCGCCCCGCCCCGGAAAGCGCGCGAAGCGGGTGCCGCCGGTGCCCACGCCCCAGGACGGGATGGCGATGCCGGAGGCGGCCACCTTGTCGCGGATGGCATCTATCGGGATGCCGCGGCGGTCGAGCTGTTCACCAAGCGCCTCATAGTCGCGCCGGAGTGCGGTCTCGCGCGCGGCATTGTCGCGCTCAACTATGTCGGCAGAGATGATGGTTTCGGTCACAGCGATTTCCTCCCAGTATCCCCTCACCGTCTCGGCTTCGCCGAGCCACCTCTCCCCCATGAAGGTTGGGGAGAGGAATTCAGTCCTAACGCGTAAAGCTTTGTGCATTCCCCGCGTCGACGTTGACGATGTTGCCGGTCGACTTGGCCGACATGTCGGAGACGAAGAAGAACACCGCTTCGGCGACATCCTCTGGATAGACGCTGAGCTTCAGCATCGAGCGCTTGCGGTAATGCTCGTCGAGATCGTCCGGGCTCATGTTGTAGGCGGCGGCGCGCTGCTCGCGCCATTCGCCGGTCCAGATCTTGGAGCCGCGCAGGACCGCGTCCGGGTTCACCGTATTGACGCGGATGCCGAACTCCGCCCCCTCCAGCGCGAGGCAGCGCGCGAGATGGATCTCGGCGGCCTTGGCCGTGCAGTAGGCAGCCGCATTGGGGGAAGCGGCGAGGCCGTTCTTCGAGGCGATGAAGACGACCGTGCCGCCGGTCTTCTGCCGCTTCATCAGGCGGAAGGCCTCGCGCGCGACCAGGAAATAGCCGGTCGACAGGATGTCCATGTTGCGGTTCCACATCGCCAGGTCCGTCTCGTCCACCGGCGCGGACGAGGAGATGCCGGCATTGGAGACCAGGATGTCCAGGCCGCCATAGTCCTGCACCGCGGCGGCAATGGCGGCGGCCACGTCCTGTTCGCGGGTCACGTCCAGACGGACGCTGCGCACCATGTCGGCGGTGTGGCGGCCAGCGAGCTCGGCATTGGCGGCGGCAAGCGCGCTCTCGTCGATGTCGGCCAGCAGCACGCAGGCGCCGTCGCGCAGCAGGCGCTCGGCCGTGGCGCGGCCGATGCCGCCGGCACCGCCGGTGACCAGCGCCACCTTGCCGGCAAGCGGCTTCGGCTTTGGCATGCGCTGCAGCTTGGCCTCTTCGAGCAGCCAGTATTCGATGTCGAACGCCTCCTGCTCGGGAAGGCCGACATAGGTCGAGACGGCCGAGGCCCCGCGCATGACGTTGATGGCGTTGACGTAGAACTCGGCCGAGATGCGCGCGGTGGCCTTGTCGCGCGCAAAGGTGATCATGCCGACGCCGGGCACCAGGTAGACGACCGCATTGGCGTCGCGCATGGGCGGGCTGTCGGGCCGCTTGCAGCGCTCGTAATAGGCGGCATAGCCCTGCCGGTAGTGCGCGACGGCCGCGTCGAGCCCGGCCAGCGTGGCGTCGACATCGGGTTTTGCCGGGTCGAAATCGACTACCAGCGGACGGATCTTGGTGCGCAGGAAATGGTCCGGGCAGCTGGTGCCCAGCGCGGCGAGTGCCGCCATGTCCCGCGACGAGACGAATTCGAGCACCGCATCGCTGTCATCGAAATGGCCGACCTTGCGCTCGGAAGCAGAAATCATGCCGCGGATGGCCGGCATCAGCCGCGCCGCCACCGCCCGACGCTCGTCAGGCGGAAGGACGCCGCGCGCCTTTCCGCCGAACGCGGCCTTGCCGTGCGTCTCCTGATCGAACCATTCGATCGCACGGTTGATGATGCGGATGGTGGTGTCGTAGCACTCCCTGGCCGTATCGGCCCAGGTGAACAGACCATGGCTCTCCAGCACCACGCCGACCGCATCCGGGTTTTCGCGGGCGAATTTCTCCAGCCACAGGCCGAGTTCGAAACCCGGCCGCTTCCACGGCAACCAGCCGATCTCGCCGCCGAAGATTTTTTGCGTCAGATCCCTGCTGTTCTTCGACGCCGCGATGGCGATGACGGCGTCGGGGTGCATGTGGTCGACATGCTTCTTCGGCACATAGGCATGCAGCGGCGTGTCGATGGACGCGGCGCGCGGGTTCAGGTTGAAGGTGCAGTGGGGCAGATAGCCCACCATCTCGTCTTCGAATTCGATGCCGCGATAGAGGCCCTTCAGTGCCGCGAGCCTGTCCATGTAAAGCGTGGAGAAGCCGTCGAGGTTGATCGTGCCGACATCGCCGCCCGAACCCTTCACCCATAGCACCTCGACGGGCTGGCTGGTGAGCGGGTCCTTCTCCATCACCTTCGCAGACGTATTGCCGCCGCCGTAATTGGTGATGCGTTTGTCGGATCCCAGCAGGTTGGAACGGTAGACCAGACGCTCGGGCTCGCTCATGGCGGCGGCCCTGCCCTCGTCCCACAAATTGGCAAGGCGCGGTGCGGTACGCGTTTCGAGCATGGTCTCCCTCCCTCCGCGCGACGATTGCGCGGTATTTTTGCGCAGGTTCACACGTTGCCGCCGACACTGTCAATCAATAACGATCAAAACCACTCATATTGCAGCGCACAATGAAATATTGTGACCGAACTTGATTGACACTGCGCGATTTGAATGTGTTAATCGCCCCGCAGGGAGGAACCATGCACGAAAAAGAGCGTCACCGCGTCATTCTGTCGGCCGTGCAGGAGAAGCCTGTCGTGACCGTGCAGGAGATGGTCGAGCTGACCGAGGCATCGGAAGCCACCATCCGGCGCGACATCGCGGCCCTGCACCTGCAGAAGCGCCTGCGCCGGGTGCGCGGCGGCGCCGAAGCGATCACGCCGCCACAGTTCATCGGCCTTGCAGGCCGCCCGTTCAGCGTCAACGAGACGCTGCATGCGGACAAGAAGCGCGTGATCGCCAAGGAGGCGGTGGAGCTGTGCCAGGACGGCGAGCCGATCATCATCAATGGCGGCACGACCACCTTCCAGATGGTGCATTTCCTCACTAACCGGCGCATGCCGATCTTCACCAATTCGTTTCCGATCGCCGAGCACCTGCTCAAGCACTCCAAGAACACGGTGGTGCTGTCGGGCGGCACGATCTATCGCGAGCAGAACATCATCCTCTCGCCCTTCGACAATGACGTAACGCGCAATTTCTATGCGCGGCGCATGTTCATGGGCGCGCAGGGGCTGGGGCCGCTCGGGCTGATGGAGGCCGACCCGCTGCTGATCCAGGCCGAGCAGAAGCTGATCGACCAGGCCGAAGAGCTGGTCGTGCTGGTCGACTCCTCGAAATTCCGCCAGCGTTCGAGCCTCATCCTGTGCGGCCTGTCGCGCATCGCCACCGTGATCACCGACGACGGCATCACGGACCAGGAGGCCAGGATGCTGGAGGAGGCGGGCGTCAAACTGATCGTCGCGAGGAACGCGGCATCGAAAGCGGAGGTATCTTCGCTGCCGGCCTAAGGGAAACATCCCAGGCGGCAACACTGATGGGAACGGAACCAAGAGGGAGGAACTGCGATGAACGTCCTGAAGAAACTGATGGTGACGGCGGCCCTATCGGCCGCCATGTTCGCGACCGCGGCCCAGGCCGAGGCCGTCAAGATCGCGCTGGTGGTCAAGTCGCTGGGCAACGGCTTCTTCGACGCGGCCCATGCCGGCGCGGAGGAAGCGGCCAAGGAGCTCGGCGACGTCGAGATTATCTATACCGGCCCGACCAAGGCGACCGCCGAGGCCCAGATCGAGGTGATCAACTCTCTGATCGCCCAGAAGGTCGACGCGATCGCCATCTCGGCCAACGATCCGGATGCGCTGGTGCCGGCGCTGAAGAAGGCGATGGACCGCGGCATCACCGTGATCTCGTGGGATTCGGGCGTGGCCAAGGAAGGCCGGCAGCTGCATCTCAACCCGTCGGCCACCGACCTGATCGGCAAGACCATCATCAAGCTGGCTGCCGACTACCTGCCGGAAGGCGGTGATGTGGCGATCCTGTCGGCCTCGTCGACGGCGACCAACCAGAATGCCTGGATCGACGCTGCCAAGAAGGCGCTGCCGACCGACTTCCCCAAGATCAATCTCGTCGCCACCGTCTATGGCGACGACGACTCGGCCAAGAGCACCGACGAGGCCAAGGGTCTGATTAAGAGCTATCCGGACCTGAAGGCGATCATCGCGCCGACGACGGTGGGCGTGGTTGCCGCCGCGCAGGTGGTGACCGACGAGAATCTGGTCGGCAAGATCAACGTCACCGGCCTGGCGCTGCCGTCGGAGTTCAAGAAGTTCATCGACAACGGCGCCTCGCAGGCGGTCGCGCTGTGGAACCCGATCGATCTCGGCTACTCGGCCACCTACCTCGCCTACGACCTGGCGGTGAAGAAGGAGGAGGCCAAGCCCGGCGCCAAACTCTCGATCGGCCGCGTCGGCGAGATCGTGCTCGATGACGACAACTCGGCTCCGATGGCCGATCCCTTCACCTTCGACAAGTCCAACATCGAGAAGTTCTCCAAGATCTATTGATCTGCGAGCAAGCGGCCGGCACGGTGGACAAGTTTCACCGTGCCGGCCGAACCGGTACGCAGGCCTGGCGGGACAATGGACAGGACAGCCCTTCCCATCGCAGCGGAGCTTCGGCCTGCGCCGTCCCGGCCGCTGCTGACGCTCGCCGGCATCAGCAAGAGCTTTCCCGGCGTTCGCGCGCTGCACGACGTCAGCCTCTCGCTCTATCCGGGGCAGGTGACGGCGCTGATCGGCGAGAACGGGGCCGGCAAGTCGACGCTGGTCAAGATCCTGACCGGAATCTACCAGCCCGACGCCGGCACCATCTCCATCGGGGACGAGCCCGTCACGCTGCCCACCGCGCACGCCGCATTCGAGCGCGGCATCACCGCGATCCACCAGGAAACGGTGCTGTTCGACGAGCTTTCGGTGGCCGAGAACATATTCCTGGGCCATGCGCCGAAGACGCGCTTTGGCACCATCGACTGGCGCGCCATGCGCAGCCGGGCACGCGAGGTGCTGGAGGCGATGGGCGCGGCGCATATCGACCCCGACACAAGGCTGAAGGACCTCGGCATCGCCAACAAGCACCTGGTCGCGGTGGGGCGCGCCATGTCCATCGACGCCCAGATCGTCATCATGGACGAGCCCACCGCCGCCCTCTCGGCCAAGGAGATCGAGGAGCTTTTCCTGCTGATCGAGTTCCTCAAGAGCGACGGCAAGGCGGTGCTGTTTATCAGCCACAAATTCGATGAGATCTACCGCATCGCGGATCGCTACACCGTGTTCCGCGACGGCGAGATGGTCGGCGAAGGGTTTTTGGCCGACACCGGCCAAAGCGAGATCGTGAAGCTGATGGTCGGCCGCGCGGTCGACCAGATCTTCCCGGAGCGGCAGGCCGACATTGGCGACACCGTGCTGGCCGTGTCCGGCCTCTCGCACCCAACCGAATTCGACGATATCGGCTTCGAGCTGCGCAAGGGCGAGATACTCGGCTTCTATGGGCTGGTGGGCGCCGGGCGCAGCGAGGTGATGCAGGCGATTGCCGGCATGACCCGGACGAGCCGCGGCTCTATCACGCTGGAAGGCGAGTTGATTGCGCCGGCGTCAGCCGCGGATGCGGTCGAGAAGGGCATCGTCTACGTGCCCGAGGAGCGCGGCAAGCAGGGCGTGGTGATCGGCCTGCCGATCTTCCAGAACGTGTCGCTGCCGTCGTTGAAGCGCACGTCGAAATCCGGCGTGCTGCGTCTTGCGGAGGAATTCGCGCTTGCCCGCGAATATACGGAACGGCTCGACCTGCGCGCCGCCTCCCTCAGCCAGGACGTCGGCACCCTGTCGGGCGGCAACCAGCAGAAGGTGGTGATCGCCAAATGGCTGGCCACCCGGCCCAAGGTGATCATCCTCGACGAGCCGACGAAGGGCATCGACATCGGCTCCAAGGCGGCGGTGCACGGCTTCATGGCGGAACTGGTGGCACAGGGGCTGTCCGTGATCATGGTCTCGTCCGAGCTGCCGGAAATCATCGGCATGTCGGACCGGGTGGTGGTGATGCGCGCGGGCCGGATCGCGGCGATCCACGAGAACAAGGGGCTCGACGCCGTGACGCTGGTGCAGGCGGCAGCCGGGATTGCAGCGCCATGAAGACACTGCTGAAACAACGCGAAATCTGGCTGCTGCTGGCGATTGCCGTGCTGATCGGCCTCGTTTCCACGCGCTACGCGGCCTTTGCCAGCCTCCGCAACCTGGCAACCGTCTTCAACGACACGTCGATCCTGATCATCCTTGCGCTCGGCCAGATGGTCGTCATCCTCACCCGCTCGATCGACCTGTCCATGGCGTCCAACGTGGCTTTGACCGGCATGGTCGTGGCGATGATCAACGCCGCCTATCCGGCAATCCCCGTCCCTGCCCTGATCGTGCTGGGAGCGTGCGTCGGTCTCGCACTCGGGGCCTTCAACGGGCTGCTGGTATGGAAGCTCGGCATCCCCTCCATCGTCGTCACGCTCGGAACGCTCACCATCTATCGCGGCGCGACCTTCCTGGTTTCGGGCGGGGCCTGGGTCAACGCCGACAAGATGAGCCCGACCTTCATCGGACTGCAGCGGGCGCAACTGCTCGGCCTGCCGCTGCTGTCGTGGTTCGCACTCGCCGCGATTGCGCTGTTCTACCTGCTTTTGACGCGCACGCCGCTCGGCCGCGCACTCTACGCCATCGGCGTGAACCCGACGGCTTCGGTCTATGCCGGCATCGACGTCGGGCGCACGACCTTCGTCGCCTTCTGCATCTCGGGCATGGTGGCGGGCATCTGCGGCTATCTCTGGGTGTCGCGCTACGTCATCGCCTCGGTCGAGGTGGCCAACGGCTATGAGCTCAACATCATCGCCGCCTGCGTCATCGGCGGCATATCGATCGCCGGCGGCATCGGCTCGGTGGGCGGCGCCGTGCTCGGCGCGCTGTTCCTGGGCCTCATCAACAACGCGCTGCCCGTCATCAACATCTCGCCCTTCTGGCAGATGGCAATCTCCGGCGGCGCGATCATCCTGGCCGTCGTGCTGAATGCGCGCGGCGAGCGCCGGCAGGGCCGGATCATCCTCAAGAAGGCCGAGGCGACATGAGCGCGACAGAGACGGCGCGGGGCTCGCGCCACATCCCCGACCGGCTCGACAAGCCGCTGCGCGCCGCGATCCTGAGCTGGGAGGCGCTGCTGGTGGCCGTCGCGATCGCCATCTTCGTCGCCAACAGCCTGGCCTCGCCCTACTTCCTCGATCCGTGGTCGCTGTCCGACCTGACCTTCAACTTCACCGAAAAGGCGCTGATCGCGCTGGCAATGGCGCTGCTGATCATCGCCGGCGAGATCGACCTGTCGGTGGCGGCCGTCATCGCCTTTGCCGCCACCATGATGGGCATGGCCGCGCAGTTTGGGATCGGCACGCCTGGGCTCGTCGGAATCGGCATTGCAGTGGGTCTTGCCTGCGGCGCGTTCAACGGCGCGCTGGTGACAGGGCTCGGCCTGCCCTCCATCGTCGTCACCATCGGCACGATGAGCCTGTTCCGGGGCACCGCCTTCATCATCCTCGGCGACCAGGCCTACAAGGGCTATCCGGCCAGCTTTGCTTTCTTCGGCCAGGGCTATGTGTGGTGGCTCGTCTCGTTCGAGCTTGTGCTGTTCCTCGCCGCCGCGGCCGTCTACTTCTTCGTCCTTCACCGCACCAGCTTCGGCCGACGCGTCTACGCGATCGGCAACAACCCCGTGGCGGCCCGTTTCTCGGGTGTCAGGGTGGAGCGGACGAAGTTCATCCTCTTCTGCCTGACCGGGCTGATGTCCGGCATTGCCGCCGTGCTGATCACGTCGCGGCTGGGCTCCACCCGCCCCTCCATCGCTCAGGGCTACGAGCTGGAAGTCATCACCATGGTGGTGCTGGGCGGGGTCAGCATTCTGGGCGGCGCGGGCGGCATTTTCGGCGTGGTGCTGGCCGCGCTGATCATCGGGCTGGTGACCTTCGGCCTGGGGCTGCTCAACGTGCCGGGCATCGTCATGTCGATCTTCATCGGCCTGCTGCTCATCCTCGTCATCGCCCTGCCGATCGTCTGGCGTCATCTCACCAAGGAGCGTTTTGCCTGATGGCCGAGAAATACGCTTTCCGCATGCGGCTGCACCCCGGCATGAAGGCCGAATACAAGCGTCGGCACGATGCGATCTGGCCGGAACTCTCGGCGCTGCTGAGGGAGGCCGGCGTAAGCGACTATTCGATCCATCTCGACGAGGAGACGAACCTGCTGTTCGGCGTGCTTTGGCGCACCGAAAACCACGGCATGGACGCGCTGCCGCACCACCCGGTTATGAAGCGCTGGTGGGCCCATATGGCCGACATCATGGAAACCAAGGCGGACAACGAGCCCGTGGCCGTGCCGCTCGAAACCGTCTTCCACATGGACTAGGCGATGGCCGAACCGCGCCTCACTGCCGTCATCGACATCGGCAAGACCAATGCCAAACTGGCGCTGGTCGACCTCGATGCGCTGGCCGAGATCGAGGTGCTGAAGACGGCGAACGCGGTCTCAAATGACGGCCCCTACCCGCACCACGACACTGAGCGGCTGTGGCGCTTCATCGTCGACGGCCTGGCCGAACTCGGGCGCAGGCACGACATCGACGCCATCTCGGTGACGACCCACGGCGCGACAGCCGCGCTGCTGGACGCGGAGGGTAAGCTAGCTCTGCCGATCCTCGACTATGAGCATGACGGCCCGGACGGACTTGCCGATGAGTACGATACGCTGCGGCCGTCATTTTCCGAGACCGGGACCCCGAGGCTTCCGGGCGGCCTCAATCTCGGCGCGCAGATCCACTGGCAGTCGAGGGCGTTTCCCGACCACTTCGCGGCCGTGCGCGCAATCCTGCCCTACCCGCAGTACTGGGCCTGGCGGCTGACCGGCGTGCAGGCGAGCGAAGTCACCTCGCTGGGCTGCCACACCGACCTCTGGGACCCGGCGCGGCGCGATTGGTCCTCCATGGTCGAGCGAGTGGGCTGGCGCCGGCTGATGCCGCCGATCAGGCAGGCCGGCGACTGCCTCGGGCCGCTGCATCCGAAGGTCGCCGCGCAGACCGGGCTGGCGGCGGACACGCCCGTCCATTGCGGCATCCACGATTCCAACGCCTCGCTGCTGCCGCATCTGTTGTCGCGCAAGCCGCCTTTCGCGGTCGTCTCCACCGGCACGTGGGTGGTCGCCATGGCAGCAGGCGGCAGAGCGGCCGCAGGGCTCGATCCCCGGCGCGACACGCTGGTCAATGTCGACGCGCTCGGCAGTCCTATCGCCTCGGCGCGTTTCATGGGCGGGCGTGAGTTTGCCGTGCTTGCCGGAACCGCCCCCGAAGCTTCCGCCACCGAAATTCGCGACGTACTGTCCGAAAAGCTCATGGTGCTGCCTTCGGTCCAGACCAGCTCCGGGCCTTTTCCGAAGCGGGCAGCCGAATGGGTGGCATCGCGCAGATTGAGCGAGGGCGAGCGCTTCGCCGCCGCCTCCTTCTACCTGGCGACGATGACCGCCACCTGCCTCGATCTGATCGGCGCTTCCGGCGAAACCATCGTTGAAGGCAGCTTTGCCGGCAATCGGCCCTATCTGGACATGCTAACGGCGGCGACCGGGCGGCCGGTGCTGGCCGGCCAGGCCAATGCGACGGGAACCAGCATCGGCGCGGCCCTGCTGACATGCGCCAGCCGGGCACCAAGCGAGGAACTTCGCCTGATCGACCCATCGCCGAATGCCGATCTGCTCGCCTCCTACGCTGCAGCGTGGCGCTCGCGGATCGGTGAAGCGTGACGCAGATCACGTCAGCGCCGCGCCCGCTTGACAGGGTGCACCTTCACTCATAACGCTAAGATGTCAGACCAATTTCGGTCGGCATGAAGTTGGGAGGCTTCATGGCGGGAATGATCGACAGGCCGCAGATTTTGCCGCTTCCGCCGGTCGATCGCGCTCGACAGGTCACAGAAGCCCTCGCCGCCTATATCGACCAGGCCAGTCTCAAGGCGGGCGATCGCCTGCCTGCCGAGCGCGAGCTGATGTCGGCGCTGGCCGTCGGCCGTTCCACCATCCGCGAGGCGATCCGGCATTTTCAGGCCCTCGGCGTGATCGAGACCCGCAAGGGCAGCGGCACCTATCTGCTGAAGCCCGTCTCCACCGCCACCATCCATATGCCGCTCTCGCTCGACACCGCGGATCTGCGCGATGCGCTGCTGCAGACGCTGGAGGTGCGGCGCGGCATCGAGGCCGAGGCCGGCATGGTCGCGGCGCGCAAGCGCACCGCCGAGGACATCGCCAACATCGAAGCCAAGCTCAACGAGATGGAGCGGGTGCATCTGGCCAACGGCACCTCCGGGCCGGAGGATCTGGCCTTTCATCTTGCGATCTACGACGCCACCCACAATCCGCTGTTCGGACAGTTGTTGGAACAGATGCGCGAGACGTTCGAGCGATTCTGGAACTGGCCGTTCGACCGCAAGGATTTCGCGCGGCGGTCCTTCCCGTTCCATCGCACACTGTTCAACGCCATCGTCGCGCAGGACGCCGAGGCGGCGCGGCGCGAGACGCTGAAAATTCTCGACGTGGTCGAGGAAGACATCAAGGAAATGTCCAAATGAACAATGGCGCCGAGCCGTTCGACCTCGCTTCCCTTATCGTCGCCCACGACGACGGCAACGCCTTCGACGCGGTCGTTCCGCCCATCGTGCAGACTTCCCTCTTCACCTTTGCCAGCTATGACGAGATGGTCGCCTCCTATCGCGGCGAGAAGGTGCGGCCGATCTATACGCGCGGCCTGAACCCGACCGTCCGCGCCTTCGAGGAAATGCTGGCCAAGCTCGAGGGCGGGGAGGATGCACTGGGTTTTGCCAGCGGCATGTCGGCGATTTCGTCCACCGTGCTGTCTTTCGTCGAGCCGGGCGACCGCATTGTCGCGGTTCGCCATGTTTACCCCGACGCCTACCGGCTGTTCGGCACGCTGCTCAAGCGCATGCGCGTCGAGGTCACCTATGTCGACGGCCGCGACGAGGAGCAGGTCGCCAAGGCGCTGCCGGGCGCAAAGCTCTTCTACATGGAAAGCCCAACGAGCTGGGTGATGGAGGCGCATGACGTCGGCGCGCTTGCAGCGCTGGCAAAGCGCCATGGCGTGGTCAGCGTCATCGACAACAGCTGGGCGAGCCCTGTCTTCCAGCAGCCGCTCTCGCTCGGCGTCGATTTGGTGCTGCACTCGGCCTCAAAATATCTTGGCGGCCATTCGGATGTCGTGGCCGGCGTGGTCGCGGGCTCGAAGGAGCTTATCGGCCGCATCCGTGCCGAGGCCTATCCCTATCTCGGCGGCAAGCTGTCGCCCTTCGACGCCTGGCTCTTGGTACGCGGCATGCGCACGCTGCCGATCCGCATGAAGGCGCACGAGGCCTCGGCGCTGGCCATCGCCAAGCGGCTGCAGGACCTCGACGTGGTGGAGAAGGTCTGCCATCCGGCGCTGGCCAACCGCCTGCCGGCCGGGCTCAACGGCACGTCCGGCCTGTTCTCCTTCGTCTTCCGCGACGGCGTCGACGTGCGCCGCTTCACCGACCACCTGAAACTCTTCAAGCTGGGCGTAAGCTGGGGCGGTCACGAAAGCCTGATCGTGCCGGCCGAAGTGGTGTTGCAGCAGAAGGCCCAACCGAATTCCGCGCATGCCTTCGGCATCGATGCGCGGTCCGTACGTCTCCATGTCGGCCTCGAGGGAACCGAGGCCTTGTGGAACGATCTGGAGGCGGCGATCGCCGCCTCTCAGTCCTGATCTCAATTAGAAAAAACCAACCAAAGGGGAACAAAATGAGGAGACTTGTTACCGCCGCCATCTTCACGGCGATGATGGCCGGCACGGCGCTTGCCGACACCACGCTGAAGCTCGTGGAGGTGATCACCAGCCCCGAGCGCACCGAGACGTTGAAATCCATCGTCGGGAAGTTCGAGGCCGCCAATCCGGGCACCAAGGTGGATATCATCTCGCTGCCCTGGGGCGAAGCCTTCCAGAAATTCGCCACCATGGTCTCGGCCGGTGAAATCCCGGACGTCATGGAGATGCCCGACACCTGGCTGTCGCTCTATGCCAATAACGGCATGCTCGAAAGCCTGGAGCCGTATCTCGCCAAGTGGGAACACACGGCAGGCCTGACGCCGCGCGCGCTCGAACTGGGCCGTGACGTCAACAACACCGCCTACATGCTGCCCTACGGCTTCTACCTGCGGGCCATGTTCTACAACAAGAAGCTCCTTCAGGAGGCTGGCGTCGCCGAGCCGCCGAAGACGCTGGAGGAATTCACGGCCGCTTCCGAGAAGGTCTCCAAGCTTTCCGGCAAGTATGGCTACTGCATGCGCGGCGGCCCCGGCGGCCTCAATGGCTGGATGATCTTCGCCGCCTCGATGGCCGGCTCCAACAAGTATTTCAACGAAGACGGCACCTCCACCATGAACAGCCCCGGCTGGTCGAAGGGCATCGAGTGGATGGTCGATCTCTACAAGAAGGGCTATGCGCCCAAGGACGCCGTGAACTGGGGCTTCAACGAGGTGGTGGCCGGCTTCTATAGCGGCACCTGCGCCTTCCTCGACCAGGACCCGGATGCGCTGATCGCCATTGCCGAGCGCATGAACAAGGACGACTTCGGCGTCATGCCGCTGCCGAAGGGACCGGACGGCAAGTCCTTCCCGACGATCGGCTTTGGCGGCTGGTCGATGTTCACCGCGAGCAAGGACAAGGACCTGGCCTGGAAGCTGATCGCCACGCTCGAAGGCCCGGAGGGCAACATCGAGTGGAACCAGCGCATCGGCGCGCTGCCGGCCTATACGGCGGCCGAGAAGGACCCCTTCTACGCGGGCGATCAGTTCAAGGGCTGGTTCCAGGAACTGGCGGACCCGAACACGGTGCCGACCGTGATGCCGACCTACCTCGAGGAATTCGCCTTCTTCAAGGACTCCCTGGTGATCAAGACCTCGCAGGAAGCGCTCCTGGGCGACATCACGCCTGAGGAACTGGCCAACCAGTGGGCCGACTATCTCACCAAGGCACAGCAGAAGTTCCTCGCCAAGAACAAGAACTAACGAGGTCTTTTGCGGGAGGCGGGGCTTCTCCGCCTCCGGAAGCGCGGGACGAGGGCCGGCGGCAGAGTTCTGCCCCGGCCCCGTCTCCCGCAGCATGTCACGCCGGCTTGCGATCTACCCGCAGGCCGCGCTCGGGACCGTTTCGTGATGAACGCATCTGCAGTCACCTATGACACCCGGCCGGACAGGCGCCCGCTGTTGCAGCGGATTGCGCACGCATCCGAGCCGTATCTCTACAGCGCGCCTGCGCTGATCCTCATCGTTGCGGTCATGCTGGTGCCGCTGGTGCTCGGCATCTCCTATGCCTTTCGTGACATCCAGATTCTCAATCCGTTTTCGGGCGGCTACGTCGGGCTGGACCACTTCCGCGAGCTGTCGCACGACCAGTCCTTTTATCGGGCGCTGAAGAACACGCTGTGGTGGACGGGCGGGTCGGTCTTCCTGCAGTTCATCTTCGGACTGATCCTGGCGCTGCTGCTCGACAAGCCGTTTTATGGACGCGGTCTGGCGCAGGCGCTGGTCTTCCTCCCCTGGGCGGTACCGACCTTCCTTGCCGGCCTCAACTGGGCCTGGCTGTTCAATCCGGTCATCGGGCCGCTGCCGCATTGGCTTTACGCGCTGGACATCCTCAGCGAACCCAACAACATCCTGTCGGACCCGCAGCTTGCGATGTGGGGGCCTATCGTCGCCAATGTCTGGTGGGGTATCCCCTTCTTCGCTATCACGCTTCTGGCGGCGCTGCAGGCGATCCCGCGCGACCTCTACGAGGCGGCGGCAATCGACGGCGCTGGCCCCGTACAGCGTTTCATGTCGATCACGCTGCCGTTCCTCGCGCCCACCATCGCCATCACGGTGCTTCTGCGTACGGTGTGGATCTCCAACTTCGCCGATCTCATCGTCGTGATGACCAATGGCGGCCCGGCCGACCGCACGCAGATCGTCGCCAGCTACATCTTCACCCAGGCTTTCAAGCGGCTGGACTTCGGCTATGCCTCGGCGATTGCGCTGGTGCTGCTCGTGCTGCTGCTCGCCTATTCCATGCTGATCGTGCTTCTGCGCCAGACGCTGCTGAACAGGGGCTGAGACCATGCGGACCAAAAAGCTTCTTCTCACCGGCGCGCATAGGCTTGCGATCCTCGCCTACATCGTCTTCGCGCTGTTCCCGCTGTTCTGGCTGCTGAAGGTCTCGATCACGCCCAACGACCTGCTCTATACGGAAGGGGTGCGGCTCTGGCCGTCGCGCACGACCTTCGAGCACTTCGAATTCGTGCTGACGCACAGCGCCTTCCCGGTCTTCTTCCGCAACAGCCTGATCGTGTCCGGCTCCACGGCGGTGGTGGTGACGATCCTCGCCTCGCTCTCGGGCTATGCCCTGTCGCGCTTCACCTTCCGCGGGAAATACTGGATCGTCGCGCTGATGCTCGTCACCCAGATGTTCCCGCTGGTCATGCTGGTGGCGCCGATCTTCAAGATGCTGTCGCCGCTGGGGCTAACCAACAGCCTGACCGGTCTGGTGATCGTCTACACCGCCTTCAACATGCCGTTTGCCACCTTCCTGATGCAGTCCTTCTTCGACGGCATCCCGAAGGATCTCGAAGAGGCGGCGATGATCGACGGCGCGACCCAGTTCAAGGCCTTCCGCCACATCATCCTGCCGCTGACGCTGCCCGGCATTGCTGCTACGCTCGGCTTTGTCTTCACCGCCGCGTGGAGCGAGCTGTTGTTCGCGCTGATGCTGATCTCGGGCAACGACGCGGCGACCTTCCCAGTCGGGCTCCTGACCTTCGTGTCCAAGTTCGCGGTCGATTTCGGGCAGATGATGGCGGCAGGTGTGCTGGCGCTCATCCCGGCCTGCCTCTTCTTCCTCCTCATTCAGCGTTACCTCGTGCAGGGTCTGACGGCCGGCGCGGTCAAGGGTTAGGTGATCCCATGGCATCCATCGACATCCGCAACATCCGCAAGAGCTACGGGAGCTTTCCGGTGCTGCACGGCATCGATCTGACGATCGGTGATGGCGAGTTCATCGTGCTCGTCGGGCCGTCCGGCTGCGGCAAGTCCACTCTGCTGCGCATGATCGCGGGACTGGAGGAAGTGACCGCGGGCGAGATTTCCATCGCCGGCAAGCGGGTCAACGAGCTTGCCCCCAAGGACCGCGACATCGCCATGGTGTTCCAGTCCTATGCGCTCTATCCGCACATGAACGTCGCCAACAACATGAGCTACAGCCTGCGCCTGCGCAAACAGGCGAAAGACAAGATTGCTTCAGCGGTGAACGGTGCGGCGTCCAAGCTCGGGCTCGATCCGCTGCTGGAGCGCCGACCCAAGGCGCTGTCGGGTGGGCAGCGGCAGCGCGTCGCCATGGGCCGCGCCATCGTGCGCCAGCCCAAGGCCTTTTTGTTCGACGAGCCGCTGTCGAACCTCGACGCGCGCCTGCGCGAGCAGATGCGCGCCGAGATCAAGAAGCTGCATGGCGATCTCAAGGCGACCTCGATCTATGTAACGCATGACCAGATCGAGGCGATGACGCTGGCCGACCGCATCGTCGCCATGCATGGCGGGGTGGTGCAGCAGGTGGGCACGCCGCTGGAGCTCTATGACAAGCCTGCCAACCTGTTCGTGGCCGGCTTCATCGGCTCGCCGGCCATGAATTTCCTCGAAGGCACCTATCGGCGCGATGGTGGCAATGCGGGCGTTCAGCTGGTCGGCGATACGGTCATGGCCCTCGACGGGACAGCCCCGCTCGAAGACGGCACTCGACTGACCGTCGGCATCAGGCCCGAGCATGTGATGCTGCCTGCAACCGGCGGCATGGAAGCCACCGTCGATCTCGTCGAGCCGACCGGCTTCGGCATCATCCTGCATCTGTCCCTGCACGGGCTGCCGTTCAAGGCCTTCACGCTCGATCGCGATGCGCTGACCGCCGGCCCCAGGGTACGGGTCGATTTCCCCGCCAGGCATCTCCACCTGTTCGATCAATCCGGGCAGCGGACGGAGTAGCCCGATCTTCGATACTGCCTGCCGCAGCACCCAACATGGTTGACAGGCATAGTTAAGGGCGACTTAACCTTTACACCCCATTATCCATGCGAATTCAACCGACCTCCGCCCCCGGCGCGAGGGTTCGCAGGGGTGACGAAAATGGGGAATTTTCTCAAGCCAGTTCTCGCCGCATTGATGGCGGCCGGCGCGGCGGCTCCCGCCGTCGCGGCAGATTTGATCGAACCGCCGGTGGTCGAGGTAGCGCCGGTGATCGGCGGATGGTACATCCGCGGCTATCTCGGGATGACCAACCAGCGGCTCGGCGAGTTGCGCACCGACCTCTTCAACGATCCGGACATCGAAGCGCGCGGCTGGCACGACAAGGGCGGCTTCGGCTCCTCGCCGTTGTTCGGCGGCGGTATCGGCTATCAGTTCAACGACTGGATTCGCGGTGATCTGACGGCGGAATATCGCGGCAGCGCCGACTTCAACGCGCTTGACTGGGTTCAGTTTACGAACTCCGACCCCTATACCAACGACTACAGGGCCCGGAAATCCGAGTGGCTGTTCCTGGCCAATGGCTATGTCGACCTCGGCCAGTTCGGCCCCATCGTTCCCTATGTGGGCGCCGGCATCGGCACTTCGCGCAACACGATCTCGCAGTTCCGTGACGTAAACGTCGTCAACAACGGCGGCGCGTGGGCGGAGACGGAGTCGAAGTGGAATTTCGCCTGGGCGCTGCACGCAGGCCTCGGCATCCAGGCCACCGACCGCATGACGGTCGACCTGGGCTACAGCTACGTGAATCTCGGCCATGCGCAGACGGGGCCGCTACGGAACGACGATCCGGACTACGACGTGGCCAACGACGGCATGAAGTTCCACAAGCTGACCTCGCACGATCTGAAGCTGGGCATCCGCTACGCCTTCAACTGACCTTGGAGCCAAAGCTCTCCCAAAAGGCCCCCGACGGGGCCTTTTTTCATGCGCTCGCAATAGACGGACACCTTTCGTTAGCCTTAACCGGCACTTAACCAGTATGGTTAACAATACATCCCGACGGCGACTCGAAGCCTCCCTTCTTCAAGCGCCAATTCGGGGGTCTGCAACCATGAGCCTGCAATCGCGTATCATCCTGTCGCTTGCCGCAGCAGTCCTGTGGCATCCCGCATCGGCCATGGCTGCCGACTACGAACCGCCGATCGTCGTCGAGAACGCACCGGAATATGTTCCGGTCGAGGTCGCCTCCAGCTGGTATCTGCGCGGTGATGTCGGATACAATTTCAACAGGCCGTTCAAGAATAATGAGATCGGCCCGAGCCCCATATTCTCTTTTGAGGAGAACAACAGCGCCTTCAACGGCGGCGTTGGCATGGGCTATCATTTCAACGATTTTCTGCGCGGCGAGTTGAACGTCAGCTTCCTCTCAAAGAATAGCGCCGAGCTCAGCTATCTGACCGTTGACCCTGCCGACCTCTCGACGGTCGTATCCGGCGTGTCCGAAAGCGCGAAGAACTGGGCCTGGAGCGGCATGGTCAATGGCTATGCCGATCTCGGCACCTTTGTCGGGCTGACCCCCTATGTCGGCGCAGGCGTCGGCGTGTTCTATTCCAGGCGAAGCTATTCCTACGCTGAAGACTTCCGTGACTCGGCCTTCGTCGATGTCGACTATCGGGACAGCAAGAGGCAGACGACCTTCGCCTATTCGCTCGGCGCCGGCCTTGCCTATCAGCTGACGCCCAATACATCCGTCGACTTGGGATACCAGTACCTTTCAGCACCAAACGCAGAGCGTGTCGAGATGTACGAACCGGGTTCCTATACCATCTCAAAAGGCGTCCACTACCATCAGCTAAAACTCGGCCTGCGCTACGATCTCTGGTAGGCCGATCCAAAATCCAGACAGCATCGCGGCGGGCTTCGGGCCCGCCGTTTGTGTTTTGGGCATGGGCACCGCGGCACCGTGCGGGCACAAGGCAACCCGTCCGCGATTGACGCGTTGGTGTCAGACAAACCCGCGGAGAACGTCTAATGCAGACAACGCAAGCGGCCACGCCCACCAAAACAACCGACGCCAGAAAACGTCGCACCGAAGGCCGTGCGGAAGACCACGCGACGCTGGAGGAACAACTTCAGGAGGGGCTCGAAGACACTTTTCCTGGCAGCGATCCCGTTTCGGTGACCGACACCGTAATTCCCGGCCGACCCAAGGAGCACCGCCAATAAAACCCGCCCGCGCAGGCGAGCGGGCGCGTGCGTTACTTCGACGGTGACCCTTCGTGTATGGCCTTCTTTATCTCGGCCCGGAATGCCGGCGTGTCGTGCTCGCCATGTACGGACACTGCGTGCTGAACGGCAGCGTTGACTAGCTCCTCTTCCGAGTCAGCGACAATCGCGACCGTGCACTTGGTTTCGCTCGGGAATTCGCGGCAGTCGATGTATTTGCGCATCTCCTCACCTCCCTCCAATTGGCGCCAAGTCGTCTTCCGGAAAAATACGCCCACGGCCGATTGGCGACAAATCACAAGATAGGCCCACGGTAGCTCCAACGCCCTCCTTCACTGGTCGATCAGAATCCCCGCCTCCTTGGCGGCCTCGATGAAGGCGTGTCGCGCTTCCGCGGCCGATCGATAGCCGTCCAGCGCCTTCAGGCAGGTGTCCCGTGCTTCATGGTGCTTCGGCCCGCGCTCTCCAGGCCAATGGACGCTCATCAAAACATCCACCGCCTCGCGCGCCGAGGTGACGCTCCGGTTCGTGCCTAGCCTGATGGTGACAGGCTTGATGAAGCGCTTGTCGCTCATCACGCGACCTCGCTATGGAATACCAGTCAACGCGGCGCGATTCGATCTGTTCCGCCCAGGAGTTCCGACCATGACCTACAAGTTCCCGGACGGCCTCCAGCCGTTGTCGACCTGGCTCACGAAGAACGGCGTCGAAGCTGCCGAAATCAAGTCCGAGCGACAGGCCGCGTTCTTTGCACAGCAACTCGCCGGGACGCGGTTCAGATTCCCCGCGAAGGGCGCGTCATGCCTCGCCCTGCTCCAGCAGATCCAGGAGGTCTTGCCCGAGCAGGCGCAGGCGACCGGCTCCATCCCTGATGGGGATGCCTCGCCCCGATCGAAGAAGGGTCGGAACGCATCTTCGTCGGGAACGCGTTCCGCCGGCGCTTCGCTCGATCTGACCGGCCTCGTGATCTTCGCCGACGGCGGTTGCGAGCCGAACCCCGGCCCCGGCGGCTGGGCCTTTGTGGTCTATCGCGACGGCGTCGAAATCCATGCCGGCTATGGCGGCGAGAGGGAGGCGACCAACAACACGATGGAACTGACGGCGGCGCTGAACGCTCTGCGCTGGTTCGCCGGCCTCGGCGTCGACGAGCCGGTCCGCCTGCTCTGCGACAGCCAGTATGTCGTGAAGGGCTGCAACGAGTGGCGGCATGGCTGGAAGAAGAAAGGTTGGAAGCGCGGGCCGAGCGCTCCGCTGGCCAATGTCGAGCTCTGGCAGGCGCTGGACGAAGCCCTCGCACTGGTGCCGATCACCCTCGAATGGGTGAAGGGCCACGCCGGCACGACCGGCAATGAACGCGCCGACGAAATGGCCGAGATCGGCCGGCAAGGCGTGTTGGCGGCGCGCAAGCGCGCCTGACGCGCCAGTTGGTTCGTTTTTGAACAGCGTTCCGATCTGAAACAGCGCGTCTCGCCGGCGGTTGACGGTCCTGGCATCAGCCGCAACCGCGGCTACCCCGCGCTACTCATGGCTTTCAATCGCCAGAGTTGCGCGTCGGACCTGTCTCATTTTGGAACGAATCCTGTCGGCACGGCACTTGCATTGAATAGTGTGCCGGCGCTTGCCGGTCCTGTTCATGTCTCATGTCAGGTCTAAGGCTCGCCGGGGTTTGGGGACAGGGGTGTCGCCTCGGCGAGCTGCAGATGATGCGGCAGCCCGGGACGGAACTCAAGACCGCAACGTCTGCCCATGCCGGCCCAACGGGCCGGAATGGAAACCGCCCCCAAATGATGGAAGCGGGCCCCACCTCACAGTTGCGCAGGTCTATCAGACGTGGCTGACGAAGCCGGGCGTGCGGGCGGCCGCAGGGTCAGGCGGACGCTTCGTCCGCCAGCGTGTTTTCGATTGCGGCGATGTTTTGTTCCAGCAGGGCCACACGCTGCATGGTGCTGTTGCTCGGCACCGCGCCGGATTGTGCCGCCGAAATGAGAAGCTGCCGCTGCTCGTCTTTCAGTCGTTTTGATAGAGCGACGAGCTTTTCGCGCATTGAATGTCCCCATGGTCCGGCTGCAGCCTATAGTTCACAAGGGCTCATCCTGTCCACAGGCACCGGCGCAGATCATCGCTTGCCGTGTCCCGCCACGGCTTCCGCCTCCGCGGTGACCAGCATGGCATGCGATGAGCGCGATACTTGGCTGCCTCCTCGGGGTGCACAGGTGTCGCTTTCGCACGGCAGATTGTCGCAAATCCGATTTCCTCTTGCGGCCGTGAGCTCTTTGCCATATCTCCGCCCGTGGGCCACCCCTCCCCAACGAGGGGCGTGCTATCTGGAAGGATAGGATCAACATGACCACACTGCCGAAACCGGACATACGTCCGGCGAATCCCAATTTTTCATCCGGCCCCTGCACAAAGCGCCCCGGCTGGTCCCTCCAAGCTCTCGCAGACGCAGCCCTCGGCCGCTCCCACCGCGCCAAGATCGGCAAGACCAAGCTCCAGCAGGCCATCGACCTCACGCGTGAGGTTCTGCAGGTGCCGGCCGGCTATCGCATCGGCATCGTGCCTGCGTCCGACACCGGCGCAGTCGAAATGGCGCTTTGGTCGCTGCTCGGCGCACGCGGCGTCGACATGGTCGCCTGGGAAAGTTTTGGCGCCGGCTGGGTGACCGACGTCGTCAAGCAACTCAAGCTGCCGGATGTCCGCACCTTCGAAGCCCCCTATGGCGAGCTCGTCGACTTCTCCAAGGTCGATTTCGACCGCGACGTGGTGTTCACCTGGAACGGCACGACTTCCGGCGTGCGCGTGCCGAACGCCGATTTCATTCCGGCCGACCGCCAGGGCCTGACGATCTGCGACGCGACCTCGGCCGCCTTCGCGCAGAGGCTGGACTTCGCCAAGCTCGACGTGGTGACCTTCTCCTGGCAGAAGGTTCTGGGCGGCGAAGGCGCGCATGGCATGCTCATCCTGTCTCCCCGCGCCGTGGAGCGGCTCGAGACCTACAAGCCGGCTTGGCCGCTGCCGAAAATCTTCCGCCTGACCAAGGGCGGCAAGCTGATTGAAGGCATCTTCAAGGGCGAGACCATCAACACGCCCTCCATGCTGGCGGTGGAAGACTATCTCGACGCGCTTAATTGGGCGAAGTCGATCGGCGGCCTCGACGCCCTGGTTGCCCGCGCCGACCGCAACTTCGCGGTGCTCGACGCCTTTGTCGAAAAGTCGCCCTGGCTCGCCAATCTGGCGACCGACCCGGCCACGCGCTCGAACACCTCGGTCTGCCTCACCATCGTCGACGGCCAAGTGACCGCGCTCGACGCCGAGGCACAGGCTACCTTTGCCAAGGGCATCGTCTCCGCCCTCGACAAGGAGGGCGTGGCCTATGACATCGGCGCCTATCGCGACGCGCCTTCGGGCCTGCGCATATGGGCCGGTGCAACCGTCGAGGCGTCCGACCTCGAGGAGCTGACGCACTGGCTCGACTGGGCGTTCAAGAACCAGAAGGCCGCGCTCGCAAACGCGGCCTAAGTTCAAGGCATGTGGCGACCGGGTTGGGACGGTCGCCAATTTTCACCGATTTGAATTTCACCTGATGGAGGCCTTTATGGCACCTCGCGTACTCGTATCCGACAAACTCTCCCCTACCGCCGTGCAGATCTTCAAGGATCGCGGCGTCGAGGTCGACTATCTGCCGGACCTCGGCAAGGACAAGGAAAAGCTCGCCGAAGTCATCGGCCAGTATGACGGCCTCGCCATCCGCTCGGCCACCAAGGTCACCGAGAAGCTGATCGCCGCAGCGACCAATCTCAAGGTCGTCGGCCGCGCCGGCATCGGCGTCGACAATGTCGACATTCCGGCCGCCAGCCGTCGCGGTATCATCGTGATGAACACGCCCTTCGGCAATTCGATCACGACCGCCGAGCATGCGATTGCGCTGATGTTCGCGCTGGCCCGCCAGATCCCCGAAGCCAACGCCTCCACCCAGGCCGGCAAGTGGGAGAAGAACCGCTTCATGGGTGTCGAGATCACGGGCAAGACGCTGGGCGTGATCGGTTGCGGCAACATCGGCTCCATCGTGGCCGCGCGCGGCGTGGGCCTGAAAATGCACGTCATCGCCTTCGACCCCTTCCTGTCGGAGGACCGCGCCTCTGAACTCGGCGTCGAAAAGGTCGAACTGGACGACCTGTTCGCCCGCGCCGACTTCATCACGCTGCACACGCCGCTCACCGACAAGACGCGGCACATCATCAACGCCGACGCCATCGCCAAGATGAAAAACGGCGTGCGCATCATCAACTGCGCGCGCGGCGGCCTGGTCGTGGAGGCCGACCTGATTGCCGCGTTGAAGAGCGGCAAGGTGGCGGGCGCCGGCATCGACGTGTTCGAGGTCGAACCGGCCACGGACAGCCCGCTGTTCGGCATGGAGAACGTGGTCACCACGCCGCATCTCGGCGCCTCGACCACCGAGGCGCAAGAGAATGTGGCGCTGCAGATCGCCGAGCAGATGTCGGACTACCTCATCAAGGGCGCGGTCTCCAACGCCATCAACATGCCGTCGATCACGGCCGAGGAAGCGCCGCGGCTGAAGCCGTTCGTCAAGCTTGCGGAAGTGCTCGGCGCCTTCGTCGGCCAGGTCACGGAAGACCCCATCAAGGAGGTCGAGATCCTGTTTGACGGCTCGACCGCCGGAATGAACACCAAGGCGCTGATCAGCGCCGCCCTTGCCGGCCTGATCCGCCCGCAGGTGGCCGACGTCAACATGGTGTCGGCGCCGATCATGGTGAAGGAGCGCGGCATCATCGTCGCCGAGGTCAAGCGCGACAAGTCGGGTGTGTTCGACGGCTACATCAAGCTGACGGTGAAGACCGAGAAGCTGACCCGCTCCATTGCCGGCACTTGCTTCTCCGACCACAAGCCGCGCTTCATCCAGATCAAGGGCATCAATCTCGACGCCGAGGTGGGCCAGCACATGCTCTACACCACCAATGCCGACGCGCCGGGCATCATCGGCCTGCTCGGCACGGTCTGCGGCGAGAATGGGGTCAACATCGCCAACTTCTCCCTCGGCCGCGACCGGCCGGGCGGCAACGCCATCGCGCTGCTCTATCTCGACGCGCCCTTCCCGGAAGAAGTGCTGGCCAAGGTGCGCGCGCACAAGTCGATCGACTCGGCCAGGCCGCTGCATTTCGACGTCAACAGCAACTGAGGCGAACCGACTTCGGCTAATGCGAAAGGCGCCGGGCAATCGGCGCCTTTTTTCTTGCTCAAAGGGCGCTTCTTGACGTGCCAGTGCCCTACACAAGTTAGCGTATCCGTTGGGCCGCGTTTCCTGCTAAGCTCACGCAGCTTCGGAGGCAGAGCATGAAACTGATCGTCGACGTACGCTGGGACGCAGAAGCTTCAGTCTGGTATGCCGTTTCGAGAGACAAGACGGGATTGGCAACAGAAAGCGAAACCCTTGACGGGTTGCGGCAACGTATCCTGGCAGTTCTGCCGGGCCTGCTGGATTTGAAAGATCCATCCGAAGTCGAGGTGGAGTTGGTCGTACACGGAATTTCGACCGCAAACGGCCCCATAGCGGCAGAATAGTTGCCGGTATCAAATGCACATCGTAGCTTGCGAGCCGGCAACTTGGACCGGTCGCGCAATCGATGCAGAATTTTGCGAAGCCTCTGAAAAAGCTGCTGGTCGAAGCTGGTTGGGAACTGCTTCGCCAAGGCAGGGCGATCACGAGATTTGGCATCACCCCGGAACGGGCCAGCGTGTTACGATCGTTACGTTCCTGAAATCTCGACATCTGGCAAATGCCATTCTCAAGGATGCAGGCCTGCCGAAGGCGTTCTGATCGGCGCCATCTTCGATACGCTGTGCCCGGAGCCGCGTTGCGATGCATGGCCTGTTCAGGACAGACAAAGGTTGCAGCGCGACGAAATTGTTGTAGGTGCCACCCCAAAGAATGGTCGCGTTCCGGCTTTCTTGCCATTATAGAGGCCTGTCGTTCTATACGTTTGGGCCGCACGCGCGGCATGGAAGGGAAGAAGTCATGGCCAATGTGGTTGTCGTCGGCTCGCAGTGGGGCGACGAAGGCAAGGGCAAGATCGTCGACTGGCTGTCGGAACGCGCCGATGTGGTGGTGCGCTTCCAGGGCGGGCACAATGCCGGCCACACGCTGGTGATCGACAGCAAGGTCTACAAACTGTCGCTTCTTCCCTCCGGCATCGTGCGCAAAGGCAAGCTCTCCGTGATCGGCAATGGCGTGGTCTTCGACCCGCACGCCTTCGTCGCCGAAGCCGAGAAGCTGCGCGAGCAGGGCGTCGAGGTGACGCCCGAGAGCCTGAAAATCGCCGAAAACACCTCGCTTATCCTGTCGCTCCACCGGGAGCTCGACGGGTTCCGCGAGGACGCGGCCTCCAGCTCCGGGACCAAGATCGGAACCACCCGCCGGGGCATTGGCCCGGCCTATGAGGACAAGGTCGGGCGCCGCGCCATTCGGGTGATGGATTTGGCCGACTTGAGCACATTGCCCTCGAAGGTCGACCGGCTGCTGACGCACCACAACGCGCTGCGGCGCGGCCTCGGCCACCCCGAAGTGGCACACGAGACGATCATGCAGGAGCTGACCTCGGTTGCGGACAAGATCCTGCCCTATATGGACCGGGTCTGGAAGATCCTCGACGACCGCCGCCGCGCCGGCGAGCGCATCCTGTTCGAAGGTGCGCAGGGTACGCTGCTCGACATCGACCACGGCACCTATCCCTTCGTGACCTCCTCCAACACCGTGGCCGGCCAGGCAGCACCCGGTTCGGGCATGGGACCCAGCGCCATCGACTATGTGCTGGGCATCACCAAGGCCTACACCACCCGCGTCGGCGAGGGTCCGTTCCCGACCGAGCAGAAGAACGAGATCGGCGAATTCCTCGGCACCAAGGGCCATGAGTTCGGCGTGGTGACCGGGCGCAAGCGCCGCTGCGGCTGGTTCGACGCCGTGCTGGTGCGCCAGGCCGTCGCCGTCAACGGCATCAAGGGCATCGCGCTCACCAAGCTCGACGTGCTCGACGGCCTCGATGAGATCAAGGTCTGCACCGGCTACATGCTCGACGGCGAGCTGATCGACTACCTGCCGGCCAGCCAGGGCGCGCAGGCGCGCGTCGAGCCGGTCTACGAGACGCTGGAAGGCTGGAAGGGCACCACCCAGGGCGCCCGCAGCTGGAACGACCTTCCGGCCCAGGCGGTCAAGTATGTGCGCCACATCGAGGAACTGATCGGGGCGCCGGTGGCGCTGCTGTCGACCAGCCCCGAGCGGGACGACACCATACTTGTGACCGATCCCTTTCAAGACTAGTTTTTGCCCACTCCCGGCCGGACAGGTTCCGGCCGGAACCGAAACCTATAGGTCAACAAAAGCATGGCAGATTTCGTTGCGGTTCTGAGGAAGACGCTGGACGGGCTGACCGATCCGACGCCCGCTCTCAGGCAAAAAGTCTACGACAAGGCTCGCGCAACCATCAATGCGAAGCTGGCAGCGGTCAATCCGCCGCCGCCGCAGGCTGTGGTCGACCGCCAGAAGCGCGCGCTGGAAGACGCCATCGCGACGCTTGAGAAAGAATATGCGGACCACGCCAGCCCGAAGGTCAGCAGCGACCCACTGCAGGAGCTGGAAAGCGTCTTCGCCTCGATAGAGCGTCAGAAGAGCGCGCCGCCCAAGCCGATTGAACCCGTGCGCCCGCAACCGGCCCGGATGGAGCCCCCTGCCAGGCAAGAGCCTGCGCGGCCCGAGCCCGCGCGCAGGGAGGCTGCGCCTGTCGAATCCAGGCCCACGGCCGATGCCGCGCCAAAGCCCGGAATCGCAGCCAGGGCGGAGGCGACCAAGGCCGCTCCGGCACCCGCCATGGACGCGCGGCCCAAAACCACGCCATCGACTACGCCTCCCAGTTCGTCCGGGGATGCAGCCGCATCGGCCAAGGGCGGTTTCTATCCTCCTGCCGCCGATGACGATGACGATGATGATGACGTAATGGCAGTCGAGGCAGAGGGCGGGAGCGACAAGCGCCGGCTCATCGCCATCGCCTCTGCCGCGGTCGTCGGGCTGGCCGTCGTGGCGGGCGGCGGCTACGCCATCTGGCACGGCAAGCAGACGGGAACGGAGCCCAGCCAGCAGGAGGCGGCAGCGCCAGCGCCGAAGCCGGCTGAACCCGCGCCGGCGGAACCCGCACAAGCGGCCGGAACGCAGGTCGCGCCTGAAGCGGCGCAACCCAAGCAGGCGGCCAGCGACACCGGAACGGAGCAAAAGTTCACCCAGCGGCTGAATGCCGATGGCAGCGAAGTCGACGCCGGCTCGGCCGGCGGCACGGCGGCGATCGGGGAAGGTACCTCCGTGGCTGCGGCCACCCAGCCGCCGCAGGACGCCGCGCCCGCCAATCCGGCCCAGCCCGCGGACGCAACAGCCGGCACGACGGCTCCCGCATCAAGCGGAGTTCCCGCCGCGCAGCCCGGCGTTGCAGTCGGCCAGCGCGCGATCTTCTACGAGGAGCGCACCAGCGTTGCCCAAGGCTCGGCCGAGCCCGGCAGCATCGTCTGGTCGATCGTGCAGGAATCGCCGGGCGGCGACCTGCCGCCGGAACCTGCAATCCGCGCCGAGGCGACCATCCCCGGCAAGGATCTGCAACTGCGCATGACGATCCGCCGCAATGCCGACCAGACCCTGCCGGCCAGCCACATCATCGAGGTGATCTTCCTGACGCCGGAAGGCTTTGAGGGCGGCGGCATCGAGAACGTGCTGCGCGTGTCGATGAAAGGCTCCGAGCAGGAACCCGGCAGCCCGCTGATCGGCATTCCGGCAAAGATCGCCGACGGCTTCTTCCTTATCGCGCTCACAGACGGCAAGCCGGAGTTGGAAGCCAACATGACGCTGCTGCGCAGCCAGAGCTGGATCGACGTGCCGATCATCTACAAATCCGGCCGCCGCGCCCTGTTCACTATGGAAAAGGGCATTCCCGGCCAGAAGGTGTTCGACGAGGCGATCAAGGCCTGGCAGGCCGCCTCCGGCAACAGGAACGGCTGATATCCCAGCAGCCGAAAAAAACGGCCCCGCACGGGGCCGTTTTTCTATCCAGATCGATCAGACGGCGCCTGCCCTTTTCGCTGAAGTTACCCCTCCAGTTCCTCGCGCAGCATTTCGAGTTCCAGCCATTCGTCTTCCATCGCGGCAAGCGAGGCGCGCTCCTTGTCGAGGGCGGCGATGGTTTTCTGGAAGCCCCTCGGGTCGCGCTCGTAGAAAGCCGGATCGGCGATGTGGTTTTCCAGCTCGGCGATGGAGGCCGACACGGCCGCCATCTTCGAGGGCAGGTTCTCCAGCGCGAACTTCTGCTTGAACGACAGCTTCTTCGCAGGTCCCTTCGGTGCCGACGGAGCGGCATCCGCGCGCGGCGCCTCGGCCGACTGCTTGCGGGCGTCACGGCGGTCGTTCAGCCGCGTGCCGCCGCGCTGGGCCAGCATGTCGGAATAGCCGCCGGCATATTCCAGCCAGCGCCCGTCGCCTTCCGGCGCGATTACGCTGGTGACGGTGCGGTCGAGGAAGTCGCGGTCGTGGCTGACGAGGATGACGGTGCCGGGGAAGCCTGCGACCAGTTCCTGCAGCAATTCCAGCGTCTCCATGTCGAGGTCGTTGGTCGGCTCGTCGAGGACCAGAAGGTTCGCCGGCCGCGCCAGCACGCGCGCGAGCAAGAGCCGCGCCCGCTCGCCGCCGGAAAGCTCGCGCACCGGCGTGCGCGCCTGCTCGGGCTTGAACAAAAAGTCCTTCATGTAGGAGACGACATGGCGCTGCTCGCCATTGATGACGAGGTTTTCGCCGCGGCCGTCGGTCAGGTAATGCGCCAGTGTCTCCTGCGGGTCGACCGACTCGCGCTTCTGGTCGAGCGTAGCGATTTCCAGATTGGTGCCGAGCCGAACCGTGCCCGTGTCGGGCGCAAGCTCGCCGGTCAGCATCTTCAGCAGCGTCGTCTTGCCGGCGCCGTTCGGCCCCACAAGGCCGATGCGGTCGCCGCGCTGGATGCGCGTGGAAAAATCCCTGACCACGGTGAGGTCGCCGAAGCTCTTCGAGATATTCTTTGCCTCGATCACGAGCTTGCCGGATTCGGCCGCGTCGCTCGCCACCATGGTGGCCACGCCTTCCGCGCCCTTATGGCCACGGAAGCGCTGGCGCATGGTCTGCAGTTCGCCCAGCCGGCGCATGTTGCGCTTGCGGCGCGCGGTGACGCCATAGCGCAGCCAGTGCTCCTCACGCACGATCTGGCGGCCGAGCTTGTGCTGCTCGCGTTCTTCCTCCTCCAGGATCGTGTCGCGCCATTCCTCGAAATGCGCGAAGCCCTTCTCCAGCCGCTTCGTCTGGCCACGATCGAGCCAGACGGTGGCCTTGGACACGCGCTCCAGGAAACGACGGTCGTGCGAGATCACGATCAGCGCCGAGGAAGAACGGACGAGTTCGTCCTCCAGCCATTCGATGGTCTTCAGGTCGAGATGGTTGGTCGGCTCATCAAGCAGCAAAATGTCAGGCTCGGGCGCCATGACGCGAGCAAGTGCCGCGCGGCGCGCCTCGCCGCCGGAGAGGTCGTCGGGGCGCTCGTCGCCGGTCAGGCCGAGATGTTCGAGCAGATAGGTGGCGCGGTAGGGATCGTCTGCCGGTCCGAGGCCAGCCTCGACATAGGCGCGCACAGTGGCGAAGCCGTCCATGTCCGGCATCTGCGGCAGATAGCGGATGGTGGCCGATGGCTGGCGGAACACCTCGCCGTCCTGCGCCTCGACCATGCCGCCGGCGATCTTCAGCAGCGTCGACTTGCCGGAGCCGTTGCGGCCGACCAGCGCAATGCGGTCGCCGGCAGAGGCCGAGAGGACTGCGCCGTCGAGCAGCGGCGTGCCGCCAAAGGTCAGTTTGATGCCGTCGAGATTGAGAAGCGGAGGCGCCATGTCGAGTTCAATGTTCCGGAAGGGGATTGGGATGGGCGATGAGGAGCGCGCGGCCGCGTTCGAGCGAGATGCGCAAGCCTCCCCTCACCTCGTTGGAGAGCGTGAGCGACGAGCCGAAGGCCACCTCGACGTGGTCGAGCGGCCATTTGGCGCCCTCTTCGGTCAGGCCCGACAGTTCCGAAAAGCCCAGCACAGAAAACAGCGTGCCGTCGGCATAGTCGAAGCTGGCGGTGCCAGGCAGCAGCGGCTGTCCTTCCTGCGCGCCGCTTGTCAGAAATGTCGGCGTGCCGGCCTCGGCCAGCTTGAGCGCCAGCGCCAGATGCAGGAAGGCGTGGTCGGCGCGCGGGCCGCCGAAGGCACCGGCCAGCACCAGCGAGGTCGCGCCGCGCTCGAGCGCCGCCGAAATCGCCAGTTCGCCGTCGGTCTTGTCCTTGTCCGAAGAGAAGCTTTGGCGCTCGACGGCGGCATAGCGCTCGGAGAGCTCCTGCGGCGTGGAGTCGAAATCGCCGACCCAAAGCTCCGGCGTCACGCCCAGCGTCGCTGCATGGCGAATGCCGGAATCCGCGGCGATCACGCGGCAGCCCGCAACCTGGGCGTCGAGGCGCGGCGTGCGGACGAGCTCGCCGCCAAGCAGGATGAGAAATCGGCTCATGGTGGCCCGCTCTATCACGCGCGCCCCTTGGAACGGAAGGCCGGGTTTCGCGTCTTTAGGGATGTGCGAGACATGTGGCTTGCGTAGCCATGAGCTTCGGCCTATGTCTCGTGACGCTCTAACGGGGTGCCGAACGCAATTTTTTCGCGATTCGGCTGAGAGGCAAGGGGGAAACCTGGCCAACCCGCTGAACCTGATCCGGTTTGTACCGGCGGAGGGATTAGATGCATCGGACGCCCGGCGCTTCAATTCCCTTTCAACTTTTGGATGAAGGAGGCGCCGATGCGCTCGTTATTATTCTCAGCTGTTTCGACCCTGGCCGTTGCGGCCGCCCTGCCGGCGTTCGCCGCCGACAAGCTGACCGTCTACACCTATGAAAGTTTCACCTCCGAATGGGGTCCCGGCCCGCAGGTGAAGAAGGCTTTTGAAGCCGAATGCGGTTGCGAAGTCGACTTCGTCTCGGTCGCCGACGGCGTGGCCCTGCTCAACCGCGTCAAGCTCGAGGGAAGCTCGACCCAGGCAGATATCGTGCTCGGTCTCGACACCAACCTGACGGCCGAAGCCAAGGCCACCGGCCTGTTCGCGCCCTCGGGCATCGACCTCGCCAATGTGCAGGTGCCGGGCGGCTGGAACGACGACACCTTCGTGCCCTTCGACTACGGCTATTTCGCCGTCATCTACAACACCGAGACGCTGAAGAACCCGCCGAAGAGCCTGAAGGAGCTGGTCGACGGCGACCCGGCCGAGAAGATCGCCATCCAGGACCCGCGCACCTCGACGCCGGGGCTCGGCCTGCTGCTCTGGGTCAAGGCGGTCTATGGCGACCAGGCGCCGGAAGCCTGGGCCAAGCTGAAGAAGCGCGTGCTGACGGTGACGCCGGGCTGGAGCGAGTCCTACGGCCTGTTCACCAAGGGCGAGGCGCCGATGGTGCTGTCCTACACCACCTCGCCGGCCTATCACATGGTTGCCGAGAAGACCGACAAGTACCAGGCCGCAAGCTTCGAGGAAGGCCACTATCTGCAGGTCGAGGTCGCCGGCATCACCACCACCGGCGAGAAGAACCCGCTGGCGAAAAAGTTCATGGAATTCATGACCGGCCCGGGCTTCCAGGACGCGATCCCCGAGACCAACTGGATGTTCCCGGCCGGCAAGACCGACAATCCGCTCGACCCCGCCTTCGACAGGCTCGTCAAGCCGACCAAGACACTCATCATCAGCTCCGAGGACGTGGCTGCCAACCGCAAGGCCTGGGTGGACGAGTGGCTCGGCGTGATGAGCGAGTGAGCGACAGCCGCAGCATATCCTCCCCCTTTGAGGGGGAGGTGCCGCCGCGGGCGACGGAGGGGGTTGCTGGAGGCAGCGCGGGACGCAATCGAATGTCGAGCACGGCCACAACGACCCCACCCCCGGCCTTCGGCCGGCCCCTCCCCTCGAGGGGGAGGGAGGCGCGCGACTCCCGCGTCACCGCTGGCGTCATCGCGCTGGCCGCTATCGCCGTTCTGATCGGCGGCGCTTTCGCGGGATTGCTGCTTGAGGGCATCGAAGACCTGTCGGGTGCGATTGCCGCCTTCGACGGCTATCTCTTTCGTGTCGCCCGCTTCACGCTGTGGCAGGCGATGCTTTCGACCTTGCTCTCAGTGGTGCCGGCTATTTTCGTTGCCCGCGCGCTTTCGCGGCATCCGAAATTCCCGGGCCGCGGCCTGATCCTCAAGCTCTTTGCCGTACCGCTGGCCTTGCCGGCCATCGTCGCCGCGCTCGGCGTGCTCGCGCTCTATGGCCGCGCCGGCTATTTCGCCGGCCCTCTGGCAAGGATTTCGGGCGGGGACTGGCCGGGCATCTATGGCTTGTCGGGCATCCTGGTCGCGCATGTGTTCTTCAACCTGCCGCTCGCAACCCGCCTGTTCCTGGAAGCGCTGAATACCGTGCCGGCCGACCAGTGGCGGCTGGCGAGCCAGCTCGGCATGGGCGCGCGCGCAGGCTTCCGGCTGATCGAATGGCCGGCGCTGCGCGCCAGCCTGCCCGGCGTGGCGGGCCTCGTCTTCATGCTCTGCATCACCTCCTTTACCATCGTGCTGACGCTGGGCGGCGGGCCGCGTGCCTCGACGCTGGAGGTGGCGATCTACCAATCGCTGCGCTTCGACTTCGACCCGGCCCGCGCCGTGGCGCTGACGGCACTGCAGATCCTGCTCACCGTGGCCGTGGTGGCGGCACTGGCGAGGCTCGGCGCCAATGTCACCGGCGACGCAAACCTCTCCGTGGTTCCGCGCCGCTACATTCCCGCAAGTCGCGGCGAAACCGCGTTCGACATAGCGTTGATCGCCATTACCCTCGTCTTCGTCACCGGGCCGATGCTGGCGATGGTCCTTTCCGGGCTCGAGGCCGATCTCGCCCGCCTGGCCGGCGAAACCACGGTGCGCCGCGCCGCCGCCACAAGCCTCGTGCTGGCCTGCCTGTCGGCGCTGCTGTGCGTGGTGCTGACCGTGGCGCTCACCATGGCGCGTCGGGCGCTGGCGCTGCAGCGTGCCGGCAAGGGAACGCGCAGCCTGCTGGAGCGCGCGACCGACACCGGCGCAGGCTTTGTGTTGGTCGTGCCGCCGATCGTCATCGGCGCCGGCTGGTTCGTGCTTTTGCGCAACACCCAAAATGTCTTCGCGCTGGCGCCGGTGATGGTGGTGACGGTCAATGCCGTGATGGCGATGCCGTTTGCGCTGCGCGCGGTGCGCCCGGCCTATGATGCCGCCAGCGAACGGCACGAGCGCCTGTGCGCCCAACTCGGCATTGTCGGCTGGAGCCGCCTTCGCCTCATCGAATGGCCCGTCCTGCGCCGCCCACTCTCCACCGCCTTCGCCTTCGCCATGGCGCTGTCGCTCGGCGATCTCGGCGTCATCGCGCTGTTCGGCAGCGACCAGGTGCAAACCCTTCCCTACCTGCTGCTTGCCCGCATGGGCAGCTATCGCACCGCTGACGCCGCAGGTCTTGCCCTGCTGCTCGGTCTCATCTGCCTCGCGCTGATGGCGCTTGCCGACCGCCTCGGAAAGGACACCACGCCATGACCTCGCTCGCCCGGACCGGAGGCATCGACGTCAGGCTGGATGATGTCGCCTTCACCTACGAGGACATGCGCATGCGCTTCGACGCGACGATCGAGGCCGGTTCCATCACTTCCGTGATGGGGCCCAGCGGTGCCGGCAAGTCGACCTTCCTCAACCTGATCGCCGGCTTCGAGAAGCCGGAGGCTGGCCGCGTGCTGATGGGCGGCATCGACGTCACCAAGGCGCCGCCTTCGGCACGGCCGGTGTCGATGGTCTTCCAGGAAAACAATCTCTTCGCCCATCTCAGCGTCGAGCAGAATGTCGGCCTCGGGCGTTCACCGGCGCTGCGGCTGACCGAAGCCGACCGCGCGGCTGTGGCCGACGCTCTCGCCCGCACCGGACTTGCCGGCAAGGAGAAGCGCCTGCCGCGCGAGCTTTCCGGCGGCGAGCGCCAACGCGTGGCCCTGGCGCGGGTGCTGGTGCGCAACCGGCCGGTGCTTCTGCTGGACGAGCCATTCGCCTCGCTCGGCCCTGCCCTGCGCGAGGACATGGTGGACCTCGTTATGTCCGTTCATAAAGAACGAGGCATGACTGTTGTTTTCGTGACACACCAACCCGAGGACGCCAGGCGAATCGGCGGAAATCTGCTGTTTCTCGAACGGGGAACGGTCGTTGCGGCCGGCAAAACGGCGGCATTTTTCGACGAGGACGGGCCCGAGGCCTTCCGCAACTACGTCGGAACGGGAAGCAATGTGGCACAAATCCCGGAAATTGCCCGGAAGCCGACATAATTTTTAGCGAGAGCACCGCTTCAGGGCTCGTCCGGATTCTTGTTTTGTCAGACGGAGTATGGCTACGTCCTGCGATACGGCTTGCGGTGCTTCGCGGCCATGCCCGACGAAAGGAACTGATCTCTGTCGACCTGCCTGACTATCGCCGGATGGACGCTCCCGCCCGCAGGAACGTGCCTGCGCGCCGGCATGGCTGCCGCCCTGCTGGCGCTGGTCGCCGGCTGTCAGACGATCAGCGGCGACGTGAAGGAATCGGGCTTCCAGCCCTCCAACAATCCCGTCACGGTCGACAACGTCTCGCGCAACGACCGCATGGCCGAGCTTGCCAAGAGCCAGCACCCGCGCATCCTGGCCACCTATGGCGGCGAATACTCCGACCCGAAGCTGGAGCGCATGGTCGCCAAGGTGGTGGGCAACCTAACCACCGTGTCCGGCAACCCGACCCAGGCCTACCGCATCACCATCCTGAATTCGCCCAACGTCAACGCCTTCGCGCTGCCTGGCGGCTATCTCTACGTCACGCGCGGCCTACTGGCGCTCGCCAACGATTCGGCTGAGCTTGCCGCCGTCATCGCCCACGAGATGGGCCATGTGACGGCCAACCACGGCGTCCAGCGCCAACAGAAGGAAGCCGAGGAAGTGCTGGCCACCAAGGTGGTGACCGATGTGCTGGGCGAGAGCCCGACGGCCAAGGCTGCGCTGATCCGCGGCAAGCTCCGGCTTGCGCAGTTCTCGCGCAACCAAGAGCTTGAGGCCGACGCCGTCGGCATCAAGGCCAGCGGCCAGGCCGGCTTCGACCCCTACGCGGCCGGCCGCTTCCTGCAGTCCATGGCCGCCTACAGCGACTTCCGCTCTGTCACCGGCGCCACCGATCCGAGCCTCGACTTCCTGGCCAGCCACCCCAACACGCCGCAGCGCATCGAGCTTGCTCAGCGCCATGCGCGCCTCGTCGGGCCGCCCGGCTTTGGCGTGCGCGACCGCGATTCCTTCCTGACCGGCATCGACGGCATGCTCTATGGCGACACGCCGGAAGAAGGCTATGTGCGTGGGTCGACCTTCCTGCACCCGGGCCTCGGCATCTCCTTCACCGTGCCCTCCGGCTTCGTCATCGACAACAGTGCCGCCGCCGTCACCGCCAGCGGACCGGGCGACATGGCCATCCGCTTCGACGGCGTAACCATCGACCGGAAACTTTCGCTGAGCCACTATCTGCGCAGCGGCTGGGTCGCGGGGCTGGAGGCCGACAGCGTGCGGGCCGAGACAATCAACGGCAACGAGGCAGCCACGGCCACCGCACGCGCCGACGGCTGGCAGTTCGGCATCACCGTCGTCCGCGAGGGCGAGCAGGTCTACCGCCTGCTGACGGCCGCCCCGCTGGCGAGCACGTCGCTCGCATCCGTGTCGCGCTCGGTGAGCGACAGCTTCCACGTGCTGACGCCGGACGAGAAGGCAGCACTTAAGCCGCTGCGCATCCGGGTCGTCACGGTGCAGCCAGGCCAGACCATCGGCACGCTTGCCGCCAACATGGTCGGCGTCGACCGCAAGCTCGACCTGTTCCGCGTGCTGAACGGGCTAGCCCCCGGTGCGGCGGTGTCGGCCGGCGACAAGGTCAAGATCGTCACCGACAAATAAGGCCCCCCTTTCGGGAGGCCCAATTTTCCGAAGGTTTGGCCCCTGCCTCAGGCCGACAGGAAGGCCGGGCTTTCCTTCACCAGCGCCGTCTTCAGCTTCTCCAGCGCGCGGCTCTCGATCTGGCGCACGCGCTCCTTGGAGATGCCGAGCGTCTCGCCCAACGCCTCGAGCGTGGCGCCTTCGTCCTGCAGGCGGCGCTCCTCGATGATGCGCAACTCGCGCTCGTTGAGCACGCCGAGCGCCTTCTTTAGCCAGTCGGAGCGGCGTTCCACGTCGATCGCCTCGCCCACCACCTCGTCGGGCAACGGATCGTCAGACACCAGGAAATCCATGCGGTCGGCGGAGCCGCCGCTGTCGTCGATCAAAGGCGAGTTGAGCGAGGTGTCCGGGCCGGACAGGCGCGCGTCCATCATCGCCACGTCGGCCTCGGATACGCCCAATGCCGACGAAATCTCCTTGTAGAGCGCACTGCTCGACTGCGGGTCCTGGCCGCGCGCCAGGCGCGCCCGCAGCCGGCGCAGGTTGAAGAACAGCGCCTTCTGCGCCGAGCTGGTGCCGCCACGCACGATGGACCAGTTCTTCAGGATGTAATCCTGCATCGAGGCGCGAATCCACCAGGTCGCATAGGTCGAGAAGCGTACGTCGCGGCCGGGCTCGAAGCGGGCCGCAGCCTCCAGCAGGCCGACATGGCCTTCCTGGATCAGGTCGCCCATCGGCAGGCCGAAATAGCGGAACTTCGCCGCCATGGAGATGACGAGCCGCATATGCGCCGTGGTGATGCGATGCATCGCAGCCTGATCATGTTGCTCCTTCCAACGCAAGGCGAGCTCGTGCTCCTCGTTGCGTTCGAGATAGGGAGCCTTCATGGCCGCCCTGATCATGGTTCGCCTTGCCTTGTCCTCAGTCATGCTGCGCTCCCAAACTCTGGCGCAATTGCATTCCAAGTTGCGATTCTGGTGAGGTTCGCGGGGGAAGGATTTTGCAGTACCCGCGAGCCGCCCTACACGTCTTGCAACGCCCAGATCGAAGGAATGTTCCATGATCTCCGTCGACCGCGCCGAGCTCGCCTTCCAGCTGTTTGACGTCCTGCCAACCGCGAATCTGGCGGCGCTGATACGGTTCGCCGACTACGACCGCACCGCGATGGACGGGGTTCTGGACACGGCCGAGCGCATCGCCATGGAGCATTTTCTGCCGCATGCGGCGGTGCTCGACCTCGACGAGCCGCGCTTCGAGGACGGCAAGGTGGTGATGGATGAGCGCGTCGGCGCAGCCCTTGCGGTCTATCGCGAGGCGGGCTTTTTCGGCGCAGGCTTCGACCGCGAATTGGGCGGCATGCAGATGCCGGAAACACTGCGCGCGGCCACCGACTTCATGTTCTGCATGGCCAATATCTCCACCGCCGCCTATCCCATGCTGACGATGGGAGCCGCCAATCTCATCGCCGCCTTTGGAACGGACGAGCAGAAGGCGCTTTTCCTGCGACCGATGATCGAGGGGCGCTTCTTCGGCACGATGTGCCTGTCGGAACCGCAGGCGGGCTCCTCGCTCGCCGACATCGCCACGCGGGCCGAGCCGGACGGCGACGGCGGCTATCTGCTGACCGGCAGCAAGATGTGGATCTCGGGCGGCGACCAGGAGATCTCGGAAAACATCGTCCACATGGTGCTGGCTCGACTACCTGGCAGCCCGGCGGGCGTGAAGGGTGTGTCGCTGTTCATAGTGCCCAAGTTCCTGGTCAACGAGGACGGCTCGCCGGGCGACCGCAACGGCGTGGCGCTGGTGGGCCTCAACCACAAGATGGGCTATCGCGGCACCACCAACGCGGCCCTCAATCTGGGCGAGGATTTGCCCTGCCGCGGCTATCTCGTCGGCGAGCCGGACAAGGGGCTCTCCTACATGTTCCAGATGATGAACCAGGCGCGCATCGCGGTCGGCCTGGGCGCGACGGCGCTGGGCGCGGCCGGCTACCGCGCCTCACTGCTCTACGCCAGGGAGCGGCCGCAGGGCCGCCTGCCCGACAACAAGGACCCGCACGGCGCGCCGGTGCCCATCATCGAGCATGCCGACGTCCGCCGCATGCTGCTTGCGCAGAAGGCAGCCGCGGAGGGCGCGCTGGCGCTGCTGCTCTATGCCGCCTTCCTCGTCGATGCGATCAGGGCGGCGCCAAGCCCCGAGGCCAGCCACGACAGCCAGTTGCTGCTCGACCTGCTCACGCCCATCGCCAAGTCGTGGCCGGCGGAATTCTGCCTGGAGGCCAACAGCCTGGCGATCCAGGTGCTCGGCGGCTATGGCTACACGCACGACTATCCCGTGGAGCGCCTCTATCGCGACAACCGCGCGAACTCGATCCATGAGGGCACGCACGGCATCCACGGCCTGGACCTGCTCGGCCGCAGGGTGATGCAGGAGAATGGCGCCGGCGTGAAGGTGCTGGCGGCGCGGGTGATGGCCGATGTCACCCAGGCGCATGCCGTTCCCGCACTGACCGCCTACGCCGAGACGCTCGCCGAACATCTGCGCGAGGCCGTGGCCACCACCGGCAGGCTTGCCGGCACGGTGGGCATCGATCCCCGGCTCGGTCTTGCCAATGCCACGCTCTATCTCGACATGATGGGCCACGTCGTCATCGCCTGGATGTGGCTGCGGCAGGCGCTTGCCGCCATTCGCAAGCGTGGCGCGGAGGACGCGAACGTCGACTTCCTGCAGGGCAAGCTCACCGCCTGCCGCTATTTCTTCACTTATGAACTGCCCAAGGCCCGCACCCAGCGCGCCCTGCTCGACAGCCTGGACGACACGACGCTGACTGTGCGGCCGGAATGGTTCTGAGCCCTTGCGGCCACCGGCGCGTACGCGTTGTCTCAGGAGAGCCGGATCTCGCCGTCCACCACGTGATTGAGATCAGTGCCTTCGGCCGTCAGCGTCATGCGCACATGCAAGCGGTCGCCGCTCACCTTGCCCTCGCGTACCACCGTCTCGATGGCCCGTTGAGAGGTGACGCCGACCTGCTTGAGGAATTTGCGGATCGACATGTTCAATGCGTCTTCATCCATGGCCATCCTCCTGTCTCTGCACGCGCCGGCGATTGTAGGCCGACGCGGCCCAGGGACAAGAGCTGCGCCAACTCCACTTTCGGCCCTGCCCTTCACCCGTGAGCCCAACAAAAAACCCGGCGTCGCCGCCGGGTTTTCGTTCAAGCGTGAAAGCTTCGAGGGGACGGCTTATGCAGCCTCTTCCTGCTCGGCTTCCTCGTTGTCGGCCTCAGCCTTGGAGCCGCGCTTGGGGCCCTTGGCAAGGTTGGTCTCGATCATGCGCACGGCCTCGGTTTCCGAGAGGCGGTTGACGGCAGCGATCTCGCGGGCCATGCGGTCCAGCGCAGCCTCATAGAGCTGGCGCTCGGAATAGGACTGCTCCGGCTGGTTCTCGGCGCGGTACAGGTCGCGCACGACCTCGGAGATCGAGATCAGGTCGCCCGAATTGATCTTGGCATCATATTCCTGGGCGCGGCGCGACCACATGGTGCGCTTCACGCGGGCGCGGCCCTGCAGCACCTTCAGCGCACGATCGACATAGTCCGTCTCGGACAGCTTGCGCATGCCGATGGAGGTCGCCTTGGCGACCGGCACCTTCAGGCGCATCTTGTCCTTCTGGAAGTCGATGACGAAGAGTTCCAGCTTGTGGCCGGCCACTTCCTGCTCGTCGATCGCCATGATCTGGCCGACGCCGTGCGCCGGGTAGACGATGTACTCGCCGGTCTTGAAGCCGTGACGGCCTGCTGCGGATTTCTTCTGCGTGGTTGCGGTTGCCATTACGCCCTGAACTCCTTTTGTGGCGCCGGCCGAGCCGGCACACCTGTTGCACGGCCGTAGTGGCCGTGTAGTCGGGATGCCGCAAACGAAACAGGCAAACACTCCCTCCGGGAAAGCCGGGGGCTGGCAAACGGATGCATTGCGTTTGCCCAGCCCAAGTCGCCTTGGTCCGAAGTTTGTGTTCACCTTTCAGTGATTAGGGCGTTGCGCCATAAATCGACAGCGTGTCAGCGGCATGTTAAGGGCTTGATACCATAAAAAGTTGAAAGAATCAAGGTTTTGCCGCACGCGCAGGCGCAGCCCCGCGCTGCGGAGCTGTCATCCTTCATTCAACATCTAGTGCACGCGCCGCCCGCGGCAAGCGCGCCCCCGAAGACTCTCAGTCGCCCGCGCCGGGTTCGGGTGAGAAGTACTTCTCGAATTTGCCGTCGACTCCGTCGAACTCCTTGGCGTCTGCCGGCGCATCCTTCTTCGACGTGATGTTCGGCCACTTGGAGGCGTATTCGGTATTGACCTCCAGCCACTTCTCGAGGCCAGGCTCGGTATCGGGCTTGATCGCATCCGCCGGGCACTCCGGCTCGCACACGCCGCAATCGATGCACTCGTCGGGATGGATGACGAGCATGTTCTCGCCTTCGTAGAAGCAGTCGACCGGACAGACCTCGACGCAGTCCATATATTTGCATTTGATGCAATTGTCGGTCACGACATAGGTCATGCTGTCTGCTCCCGGGACTCGGGTCCACTCCTGATTATATGGGGTCAGGTAACCGCTTTGCGTAGGTCTTGCAAGGGCGGCCGTATCGCATAACGGCCCGGATTTGGAATGACTTTCTCCACACGGCCTTTCGGCCGCCAGGCAGCTGCTCAATGGTCGCGCAGCCGGTCGGTCTGGCGGCGCTGGCGCTTGGTCGGACGGCCGCTGCCGGCGTCGCGCACCGGCACGAGCGCATCGGGAAGCGTCGGATCACTAGGGGCCGGCGGCGGTGAAAGATCCTCGTAGAGCAGCCGCGCCTCCTCGGCCGGGCCGCGCCGGGTGCCCGGCAGCAGGACCTTGTAGACGAGGATGCGACGCTCGAGCGTGATCGTCAGCACGTCGCCTGGCTTAACTGAATCCGCCGCCTGGCTCGTCTTCTCGCCATTGATGCGCACACGCCCCATCTGGACGAGCTTAGCCGCCAGCGAGCGCGACTTCACCGCACGCGAGAAGAACAACCATTTGTCGATGCGCTGACGACCTTCGGCAGGCATCGGCCCCCGCGCCTACTTCTTGAGCTGGTCGCGCAACGCGGCAAGCTTGGCGAAGGGCGAGTCCGGATCGATGCGCGCCGGGCGCTCCTCGCGCGGTTTTGCCTGGAACGCAGGCCGGCCATGGGCGCCGCCCTTGCCGCCGCGCTCCTCGCGCCGGTCGGGGCGTCCGCCGTCACCGTTGGGCTTGCCACCGGGCTTGCCCTTGAACTTGCGCTCGAAGCGTTCCTTGCCGCCATGTTCGCGGCCCTCGCCGTCGCCGCCCTCGCGCCGCTGCCCATGCGCGCCGCGCGCCTCGCCATCGCCGCCGCGCGGGCGGTTGTCGTGGCGGTGACGCGGACGCTGCTCGAAACGCGCGACGCGCCACAGCAGGATCGGCTTGGGCTCTTCGGCGGCCTCGGACGCAACCGCAGCCGGTTCAACCGCAGTCGCTTCAACAACGGGGGCAGCCTCAGCAACGGGTTCGGAAGTCGGTGCAGCGGCCTGCTCGGCGCTTTCGGCTTCGACTGCCTCGGCAGCTTGCTCGGCGGGTTCGGCAGCGGCCACGGCCGCTTCCGCAGCTTCCGCCGCAGGTGCCTCGCCTTCCGGAGCGGGCGCCTCACCTTCCGGAGCCCCAGCGGCCTGCTCGGCAGCCGCCTTCCGCGCCGCCTCCGCGGCAGCGGCCTGCCGGGCGGTCTCGTCGAGCGCCTCGAGCTTGGCCTTCACCTCGGCAGCTGGCTTGGCGTCGGCGCGATAGCCGAGTCCCTTGAGGATTTCTTCCATGTCGTCGGCGGTGGCGCCGAGGATGGACATCATCGCCGGCGTCACCAGGAAGGTGCTGCCGTCATAGGCTCCATCGGGGCGCGCACCGGTGCCGGCCTTCCAGGCCAGCGCCGGGCGAATGAGATCTGCCAGCCGCTCGAGAATATCGACACGCACGGCGCGGCGGCCAAGCATGCGGAAGCCAGCGAGCTTGAAGAAGGCCCGGTCGAAGGCCGGATCGACCACCACGGAGGTGCGGCCGGCGGCCAGCGCATGCACAACGTCGCCAAAGCCGGGCTTGTCCTTGCCGTCGTTCTTCAGCGCCCATAGAAGCGTGATCAGACCCGCCGGGCCGGGCTTGAGCAGCGTCGGCACGAAGACGTGGTAGGCGCCGAAGCGCACGCCGAGGCGGCGCAGGCTGGCACGCCCTTCCTGGTCGAGCGACTTCATTTCCTCGGCGATGTCACGCCGGTTGAGCAGGCCGAAATTCTCGACCAGCTGGAAGGCGATGCCACGCGCGATACCGGTGAGCTGGTCTGCGCCGCGCAGATCAAGCAGGGGCTTCAGGGCCGTGTCGATCTGGAAATTGACGAAGCGTTCGGCGCGCGCGGCCACCTTGTCGCGGGCCGGGCCGGTCAGCTGTTCGTCGGCCAGCAGGATGACGCGCGGGCGCAACGCATCCTCGGTCGCCACTAGCGTGCCGATCGGCACGCCGATCCAGCGCAGCGTCCCGTCGGAGCCGAGCGCGAGGTCGCCATTGGCGCAAGCCGAGAAGCGTTCCGCACGCGTCTCGAACTCGACGCCGAGCGCCTTCTGCGCGGCAGCCCGGATGGCCTTGCCGTCCTCGCCGCCCGCACTCTGGTCGGCCGTGAAACGGAACCCTTGCAATTCCCCGACGTGATGACCTTCGACGAGGACGGTTCCGGTTGAGCTGATTTCGGCTTCTAGCATGGTATTTTCTCTAAGGCGGCGCATGAGGACCGAAGTCCTGCGATCTACGAAGCGTTTCGTCAACCGTTCATGCAGTGCATCGGACAATCTGTCTTCGATTTCCCGTGTCTTTTCCTGCCAATGTAGCGGATCGGCCAACCAGCCAGGGCGGTTTGACACATAGGTCCAGGTGCGTATCTGGGCAATACGGTGCGAGAGCGTATCGATGTCGCCGTCGGTCGTATCGGCGCGGCGGACCTGCTCGGCCATGTAATTTTCGTCGACATGACCGCGATCGGCGATGTCGACGAAGATCGAAGCGACCAGGTCGGCATGCTGGGCCGGCGCGATGCGGCGGTAGTCGGGCAGCGCGCAGACATCCCACAAAAGGGCGACGCGATCGCGGCGGCCGGCACGCCGCGTGATGTCGGGATCGCGCGACAGGTATTCGAGCGCCTGCGCATCGACCGCCGGCAAGGCGCGTGTCAGCCCTTCGACGGGTGCGACGGTTTCGATGGAGCGCTTCAGCGCATCGATGCTGGCGAAATCGAACTGGGCGGTGCGCCACTGCAGCACCTTCACCGGGTCGAAATCATGCGACTCGATCTTCTCCACCAGCTCCTCGGCGAAAGGATCGACCTGGCCGGTGACGCCGAAGGCGCCGTCGCGCATGTGGCGGCCGGCGCGACCGGCGATCTGGCCGAGTTCCGCGGGATTGAGGTCGCGGAACTGGAAACCGTCGAACTTGCGGTTCTGGGCGAAGGCGACATGGTCGACGTCGAGATTGAGGCCCATGCCGATGGCGTCGGTGGCGACCAGGTAGTCGACGTCCCCGGACTGGTAGAGCGCCACCTGCGCATTGCGCGTGCGGGGCGAAAGGGCGCCAAGCACCACGGCGGCTCCGCCCCGCTGGCGGCGGATGAGCTCGGCGATGGCATAGACCTCGTCGGCCGAGAAGGCGACGATGGCCGAGCGGCGCGGCAGCCGCGTGAGCTTCTTGGAGCCGGCATAGGCGAGATGCGACAGGCGCGGCCGCGTGACGACCGAAATGCCCTTGAGGAGCCTTTCGAGAATGCCGCGCATGGTGGCGGCACCCAGCAGAAGAGTTTCCTGCCGACCGCGCAGGTGCAGGATGCGGTCGGTGAAGATGTGGCCGCGTTCGAGGTCTCCGGCCAGCTGAACCTCGTCGATGGCGACGAAGGCAGCGTTGGTCTCGCGCGGCATCGCCTCCACCGTGCAGACCGAGTAGCGGGCCGTCGGCGGAATGATCTTTTCCTCGCCGGTCACCAGCGCCACATTGTGCGCGCCGACTTTCTCGCAGACGCGGGTGTAGACCTCGCGCGCCAGCAGTCTGAGAGGCAAGCCGATGACGCCGCTCTCATGCGCCACCATGCGCTCGATCGCCAGATGCGTCTTGCCGGTGTTGGTCGGCCCGAGGACGGCGGTCACGTCGCGCCCGGTCAGGACGAGCGGATCAGACTGTTTGGGATGGACGTTCATAAGGGATTGGGCGGCCTTTTCTGGCTCGGCAGTTCGCGGATACCCGGCGCGGCGGGTCGGTCGGCATTATGCGGGCGAAGTGAACTCATGATCTGGTCGCTTTGCCTCGACAGATAGGGGTTTGGACACAGAAACAAAAGCCCTAAATCTTCGACAATTTAACGGCTGGAACGAGTCTGGAACGAATCGGAGACGAATCGCTGACTCCAAGCGATTCAGCTTTTGTTCACGGCTAGATGTAGTCCGCAGCCGGCTCTGCCTCTCTATATGCTGAATCTCTAATGCGCCAACTCGGCAGGCTTCGCGGAAGCGCGTTAACCTTTGACCAGAGGAGACAGGAACACCAGGTCAAAATCAAGGAACACGTTGAAATCACGTCGCTTTCCTTATCGTCCGCCGCCCACGCATTTTCTCCCCGTTAACGCTCTGGCCAAAGGAGGAACGAATCGGCGACGAATCGCTGATTCAGCCTTATTCCCGTTTCGTTCACCACAACATGCGGTCCTTGACAGGAACTCGGCGCGTAAATGTTGAATCGCAGCGGGCGCCGGCCGCCCCATTTTCGCCATCGGCGTTAACAGTTGGGTGCGGACCGACCGGCGGATTCCGTGCCGAGCACCGGGCATTAGCAAAGCGTCAGTATTGATTAAGCAGAAGTGACCCCTCCGCGTACCGTGATCGTCGTTCGCGTTAACGTTCCGCCCAAACGAGGAACGAAGCACAGACGAATCAGCGCTGCGGCCAAATTCCTGCTTTGTTCACCGCTACATGTGGTGCCGCTAAAATCTCAGGCTACCAATCGAGAGGACAAGCGCACGCGAAACAACGATGCGTGAAGACCCGAAATTAACGAACACGTGCCGTTTCAGTACAGGATCAAGCCGCAAGCCGGGCTCCGACATCGGACTCCCCCAGCATACAAGCAAACGGCGCCTCGCGGCGCCGTTTGCTCATTGTCCAGGGTCGCTTGTGTCAGACCAGATACTGGCCGCCATTGGCGGTGATGGTCGAGCCGGTGATAAATCCGGCCTCGTCCGAGGCCAGGAACACGACGCAACGCGCGATCTCCGACGGCTCTCCGAGCCGGCCGGTGGGAATCTGGGCGATGATGGATTCGCGCACCTTCTCCGGCACCGCCATGACCATGTCAGTGGCGATGTAGCCGGGGCAGATGACGTTGACGGTGATGCCGGCCCGCGCGCCCTCCTGCGCCAGCGCCTTGGTGAAGCCGATGTCGCCGGCCTTGGAGGCGGAGTAGTTGGCCTGGCCCGCCTGCCCCTTCTGCCCGTTGATCGAGGAGATGGTGATGACGCGGCCGAATTTTCTGTCACGCATGCCGCTCCACAGCGGATGCGTCATGTTGAAGACGCCGTTGAGGTTGGTACCGATCACCTCATCCCATTGCTCGCGGGTCATCTTGTGGAACATGGCGTCGCGGGTGATCCCAGCATTGTTGACGAGGACGTCGACGGGACCGAGGTCGGCCTCGACCTTCGCGATGCCCGCCGCGCAGGCGTTGTAATCGGCTACCGACCATTTGTAGACCGGGATGCCGGTTTCCTGGCTGAACTTCGAGGCGGCCTCGTCATTGCCGGCATAGTTGGCGGCCACGTGATAGCCGGCATCCCTCAACGCGACCGAGATTGCGGCACCGATGCCGCGCGACCCACCAGTGACGATTGCAGTTCTGGTCATGCCCGTTGCCTTCCCCTCCTGTTGTGCCGATAGCCGCCCCTGTGCGGGGCCCGAAACGAAACGGGCGGCTGAAGCCGCCCGTCGAACTCTTCTTCTCAAAGCGCCTCGACGCACATGGCCACGCCCATGCCGCCGCCTATGCACAGGGTGGCGAGCCCTTTCTTCGCGCCGCGCCGGCGCATCTCATAGACCAGCGTGTTGAAGATGCGCGCGCCCGAAGCGCCGATCGGATGGCCGATGGCGATGGCGCCGCCATTGACGTTGACGATGTCCGGGTTCCAGCCCATGTCCTTGTTGACCGCGCAGGCCTGCGCGGCAAAGGCCTCGTTGGCCTCGACGAGGTCGAGATCCTCGGCCTTCCAGCCGGCCTTCTCCAGGGCCTTTCGCGAAGCCGGGATCGGCCCTGTGCCCATGATGGACGGATCGACGCCCGCCGTCGCCCAGGAAACGATGCGGGCCAGCGGCGTGATCCCGCGGCGGTTCGCCTCGGCCTCGGTCATCAGCACCACGGCGGCCGCGCCGTCATTGATGCCGGACGCGTTGGCGGCGGTCACCGTGCCTTCCTTGTCGAAGGCCGGGCGCAGCTTCTGCATGGCGTCCAGCGTCGCGCCGTGGCGGATATATTCGTCCTGGTCGACGACGGTGTCGCCCTTGCGGCCCTTGATGGTGACGGCGACGATCTCGTCCTTGAACCTGCCGGCCTTCTGGGCGGCCTCGGCCTTGTTCTGCGAGGCGAGCGCGAACTGGTCCTGCTCGTCGCGGGTGATCTGGAACTGGCGCGCCACGTTCTCGGCGGTGATGCCCATGTGATAGCCGTTGAAGGCATCCCACAGCCCATCCTTGATCATGGTGTCGATCATGGAATAGTCGCCCATCTTCACGCCCGCGCGCAGATACTGGCAGTGCGGCGACAGCGACATTGATTCCTGGCCGCCGGCGACGATGATCTTCGCATCCCCCGTCGCGATCTGCTGCATGCCGAGCGCGATGGCGCGCAAGCCCGAACCGCAGACCTGGTTGAGGCTCCAGGCCGTGGTCTCCTTGGGCAGGCCGGCGGCCATGGATGCCTGGCGAACCGGATTCTGGCCCTGTCCCGCCTGCAGAACCTGGCCGAGGATGACTTCATCCACTTCCTGCCCCTCGACCGAGGCGCGGGCCAGCACTTCCCTGATGGCGACGGCGCCCAGTTCGTGGGCGGGCAAGGTGGCGAAAGAGCCGTTGAAAGAGCCCACCGGGGTGCGGGCGGCACTGGCGATTACGATTGCGTTCGAGGCGGACATCTTCGTCTCCAGACTGGTTCGCGGCAGGGTTGCCGCCAGGTTCTCTCTCCACCGACTTTTCTTGCCCTTTCACCGGGCCGAGTCAAATCGGAAATCGCTTTGGCCGGCAGGCGCTATCGGCGCCGCAGAAGACCGGCTGAGGCGCGGCCAGCAAACGAAAACGTCGTTCCCCATCCGAATGATCCCGCACTGCACAAAGAGCTTGGAATTGCGTTGGCTTTGCGCATATCCTTGTCCCAGGCGCAATCGTTGCCGGCGGCCCAATCGTGGGCCCACTGGCATTGGGGGAGGTTGTCGATGCCCACAAAGGATGATCCAGTGGTGATCAAGAAATACGCCAACCGCCGCCTCTACAACACGGGGACCAGCACCTACGTGACGCTCGAGGACTTGGCCGAAATGGTCAAGAAGGGCGAGGAATTCAGCGTCCAGGACGCCAAGACCGGCGACGACATCACCCATTCCGTGCTCACCCAGATCATCTTCGAGCTGGAGAACAAGGACGGCCAGAACATGCTGCCGATCCCGTTTCTGCGCCAGCTCATCGCGTTCTACGGCGACCAGATGCAGATGATCGTGCCGAGCTTCCTCGAACAGTCGATGATCGCCTTCGCCAAGGAACAGGAGCGTTTTCGCGAGCAGATGAAGTCCGCTCTCGGCAAGACGCCGATGGACATGATGAAGCTGGCGCCGATGAAGGCACTGGAGGAGCAGACGCGGCGCAACATGGAAATGTTCCAGAACGCCATGCGGATGTTCACGACCTTCCCGCAAGGCAGCCCTGCCCCGCAGCCAGAATCCGAGAAGAAGAGCTCCGAGAAGACCGACGACCTTCAGGAACTGAAGGAACAGATCGCCGCCATGCAGCGCAAGATCGATTCGATGGGGTGAGGAGCGGTCGCCGCGGGCGATCAATCGACAACGATTTGTCGATTGAAGCGACGAACGCCCGGAGCCCCAACGGAGGGCCGGGCGCATCTCAGAATGTACCGATTCCAAACTCCGGTGGACGTTTCGAAGTATGCGAACGCCGGGACGCTGCCGGAGGCAGCGGCGACCCGGCAGGGCCAGCGCCCAATCAAAAGCCGACATCTCCGTAACGCTTTCCTCAAGCGTCGGCGCCTTGGCGTTGTGACCGCTGGCGCGAGCAGCGGTTACCGACCGATCCGGTCGCGAATTTGCAATCAGCTTCGACGCAGATCAGGGTATCGCTACGTCAGACAAGCGATTCTGCTGATGGAAGCCAACTGGAGAACCTCATGACCTCGCTCACGCTCGCCAAAGCCAACCAGATCATCGACGCGGCCTTCGCCAAGGCAAAAGCGGCCAGCCTAAAGCCGCTTTCGGTGGTCGTGCTCGATGCCGGCGGTCACGTCACCGCCTTCCAGAGGCAGGACGGCTCCTCGATGATGCGGTTCGAGATCGCCTCGGGCAAGGCCTTCGGCGCGCTCGCCGTCGGCATGGGCTCGCGCAAGATCGAGGTGCTCGCCAAGGAGCGCCCCCACTTCATGGAAGGCCTGTCCGGGGTGACCGGCGGCAAGGTGGTGCCGGTTCCCGGCGGCGTGCTCATCCGCTCCGGCGGTCAGATCATCGGCGCGGTCGGAATCACCGGCGATACGTCCGACAATGACGAGATGGCGGCGGTCGCCGGCATCGAGGCAGCCGGTTTCGAGGCCGACGCGGGCTGAATGCCGCGCCGGACCGCTGCGCCGCCTTTTGGCGCGCGGCGGCATCCGGCTCCAGTCAGACACGAGCACAAAAAAAGACCGGCGCGAGGCCGGTCTTTTTTATGAATTCGCCGAGGCGTCGGAAAAGCTGCTTAGCTTTCCTTCGGCGTCATGACCTGGCGACCGCGATACATGCCGGTCTTCAGGTCGATGTGGTGCGGGCGGCGCATTTCGCCCGAGTTCTTGTCCTCGACATAGGTCGGGGCCTTCAGCGCATCGGCCGAACGGCGCATGCCGCGCTTGGACGGCGAGGTTTTTCGTTTTGGCACAGCCATGGAATTGCTCCATCCATCGTAAAGACCCCGCTCGCCCTCGTGAAAGGGCCACACGTCATGGGCCGAAATCTGAGATAAGTGGGCGTGCCTATACACGGCTGTGCCACAAAAGGCCAGCGCCGCCGCGATTTTTTTTCGCCCCCGGGGCCCTGCTGGCAGACAATAGACCGTGCCGGCGCGATCCGGATCCTAGTCCAGGCACTGGACATAGGCGCCCGAACGCGCCGCGCGCCGCTGGATGAGGTTGGCGAGTCGCTTCAGGCCGGGCCCGGCCTTGGCGGGATTGCGGTCGATGGGATTGGGCAGGGTCACCGCCAGCAGGGCCGCCTGGCGGGCGTTCAGCCGCTTGGCCGAGACGCCGAAATGATACTGTGAGGCCGCCTCGATGCCATAGATGCCCGGCCCCCATTCAGCGATGTTGAGATAGATTTCCAGGATTCGTCGCTTCGACGTCACCGCATCGAAATACACCGCCAGCGGCACCTCCAGCCCTTTGCGGATGAGCGAACGGTCGTGCCACAGAAACAGATTCTTCACCGTCTGCATCGAAATGGTCGAGGCGCCGCGCGTTGCCTCGCCCGCCAGCGCATCATTGACCACCGCGCGCATCTCTCCCCAGTCGATGCCGCGGTGCGAGCAGAACTGGCCGTCCTCGGACATGATGACCGAATGGGCGAGCACCGGCGCGACGTCGTCGATCGCCACCCACCGGCGCTCATAGTCCCTCAGCGTGGCCAGGTCCTTCAGCATCAGGGTCGAGATCGGGTGCACGAAGGGCGGCAGGTAGAGGATGGTCAGCACAGCGGGCACCAGCGCAAGGCAGCCTAGGACAACGGCGCCACGGCGAATCCATCCGCTCGCGCCGTCGCGCAATCTTGTCCTGCGCCTCGGTGCCATTGCGAGTTCTTGCGCCTCGGGATTGGTGATCGGTTCGTCCAAGCGGTCTGCCCCTCGGTCTCCTTCCCTTCGGAATAATGGGGCTTGGCCCGTTGCGCAACGCCTGAGCCGCCAAGCGGCTGTGCAACTGCACCGTCACGCCGCGAATTGGGTGCCGCAGCTTGACCGCGCCGCCGATTGTCGTAAACCGTGCCGCCATGATGGAACATGACGCCCTCCCGTTCGAAGCGCATCTCGAGGCGCGCGCCCAAGCCGTCGAGGCGCTGCTGCGGCGCCTGCTCGACGACCGGCTCCTGCCCGGCGAAATCGCCCGCCCGGCCACGCTTCTGGCGGCAATGCGACATGGCGTGCTGAACGGCGGCAAGCGCCTGCGACCCTTCCTGGTGCTGGAAAGCGCAGCCCTGTTCGAGGCCGACGGCGAGGCCGCCCTGCGGGTCGCGGCGGCGCTGGAGTGCGTGCACTGCTATTCGCTGATCCATGACGACCTGCCCGCCATGGACGACGACGATTTGCGCCGCGGCCAGCCGACTGTGCACCGCGCCTTCGACGAGGCGAGCGCCATTCTCGCCGGCGACAGCCTCCTGACCTACGCCTTCGACATCCTCGCCGACGGAGCCACTGTCCTGCCGGCAGAGCGCAGGCTGGCCTTGGTGCTCGGCCTTGCCCGCGCAGCGGGGCTGGGCGGCATGGCCGGCGGCCAGGCGTTGGACCTGGAAGCGGAGCGCACGGCCCCCGACGAGGCCGGCATCATCCGGCTGCAGGCAATGAAGACGGGCGCGCTGATCCGCTACGGCTGCGAGGCAGGCGCCATCCTCGCCGGCGCCGCACCGGAGGACCGTGAGCGACTGGCCGAATTCGGCTCGGCGATAGGCCTCGCCTTCCAGCTCGCCGACGACCTGCTCGACCTCACCGCAGATGCGGAGACCATGGGCAAGGCCACCGGCAAGGACGCCGCCGCCGGCAAGGCCACGCTGGCGGCGTTGCATGGCATCGACTGGACGCGCGCTCAGCTTTCCGGTCTCGTCGACCAGGCCCACGCCCTGCTCGAACCCTATGGCGAACGCGCCGCGATGCTGAAACGGGCTGCAAATTTCATCGCTGAACGGGACAGATGAAGTAGAACAGCCCATTCGACTTCGGCAGCTGAACGAATTTTTAATGTAAATCGAGCGTAATCCAGCGCGGTAAAATTGTACCCACTGCGTTCGGAGTGCTCCGCGTGCCCGATTATTCCCTCTTCATCCGCTCGATCCGGATTCGCTATCTATCGGGTCTGCTGATCTTCGCCCTGGCAGCTGGGACGATCCTTTACGCGCTGAACAGCATGAACGCCTTCCGCAACGAGGTCGATCGTATCGGCGGCGAACTCACGGCACTGTCACGCGACCTGCGCAATGCTACCACGTTTTCGGAAACGACCTCCACTGCCTGGCGCGACGAGACCCGCGCGGATCTGACCAATGCAGCTATCGGACACGCGGCCAGGCTCTCGACCCAGATCGAGTCGCTGACGGACGCCCTCGCCGAGATCCGCTCCGACCTTTCGGAAAAGACCGTCAACGAGCTCGATTCTGCCTCCGTCAACGGCGATCTCTTCTGGTCCGCGCGCGACATCGTGCGCAATCTTGGCCTGCTGGCCGGCATCCGCAAGATCGACGAATGGAGCAACCGCGAGATCCGCAACCAGAACGACCTCTTCGTGCAGCCGATGCTGATCCGCGCCCGCGCAGCGCTCGACCAGGAGCGCGCACTGGCCGAGCAGCGCGGCGACCGGCTGCTCTCCTACGCCAGTGTGCTGATGGTCGCGGTTCTGGCGCTGGTCGGCTTCTGGATATTCCGGCCTATGGAAAAGGCGATCCGCCGCGCCTTCGCGGAGTCGGCCGCGTCGCTGCAGCAGGCTGAGGCCGCTGACCGGGCCAAGTCCGAGTTTCTGGCCAATATGAGCCACGAGATCCGCACGCCCATGAACGGCGTGCTCGGCATGGCCGAACTCTTGGCGCGCACCGAGCTGACGCCACGGCAAAAGACCTTCACCGATGTCATCGTGAAGTCGGGCAATGCGCTTCTGACCATCATCAATGACATCCTCGACTTCTCCAAGATCAATGCCGGCCAGCTCACGCTCGACCCCGCGCCGTTCAACGTCGCCGAGGCCGTCGAGGACGTCGCCACGCTGGTGTCGGCCCGCGTGGCGGAGAAGAACCTTGAGCTGATCGTGCGCGTCGATCCGCGCCTTCCGGCCTGCGTGGTCGGCGATGTCGGCCGTTTCCGCCAGATCGTCACCAACATGCTCGGCAACGCGGTGAAATTCACCGAAAGGGGCCACGTGCTGGTCGACGTCACGGGCGAAACCGTCGACGCCGTTGTGCAGCTCAGGGTCCGCGTCGAGGACACCGGCATCGGCATCCCTGCCGACAAGCTCAAGACGGTGTTCGAGAAATTCGCCCAGGTCGACGGCTCCTCCACGCGCCGCCACGAGGGCACCGGCCTCGGACTGGCCATCGCCGCGCGGCTGGTCGACCTGATGGGCGGCAAGATCGGCATCGAGAGCGAGGTGGGACGGGGTTCCGTGTTCTGGTTCAGCGTGCCGCTGCCGGTGCACGCCATGGAAGACCGGTCCGAGAACGTCCCCACCGACGTCACCGGCGCGCGCGTGCTGGTCATCGACGACAACCCGGTCAACCGCGAGATCCTGCTGGAGCAACTGCGCAGTTGGGGCTTCGACTGCGCCGCGGCCGAAAGCGGGGCGGTGGGGCTCGCCTTCCTCGACCGCGCCTTCAAGCTTGGCGCGCGGGTGGACTGCGTCATCCTCGACTACCAGATGCCCGGCATGAACGGCGCCGACGTGGCCAAGGCGATGTCGTCCGACAGCCGGCTTTCGGCGATTCCCATCGTGCTGCTGACCTCGGTCGACCAGATCGACTTCGGCCGCCTCGTCATCGATTTCGGCATTGCCGCGCACCTGACCAAGCCGGCGCGCTCGGCCGTGCTGCTCGGCACCGTCATCGGCGCCATCCAGAAGGCGCGCGTCCAGCTCGGCAAGGCGGAGTTCGTGCGCGAGCCGGTGCCGTCCGCTCCGTCCGCGTTGCCGCGGCCAGAGCCGGCCGCGGCTGCCTTCACAGTGGTGCACACGCCTGAGCGCGAGGCCGGACCTGCAGCCGCCGTCGTTCCGCTCGACATCCTCGTCGCCGAGGACAACGAGGTGAACCAGCTGGTCTTTGGCCAGATCCTCGACGGGCTCGGCCTTTCCTACAAGATCGCCGCCAACGGCCGTACGGCTGTGGAGATGTACCGCAGCTTCAAGCCGCGCCTGATGCTGATGGACGTGTCGATGCCGGAAATGAACGGCTATGAAGCGGCCCGCGCCATCCGCGAGATCGAAGCCACCTCCGGCGTGCACACGCCGATCATCGGCGTGACGGCGCATGCGCTGAAGGGCGACCGCGAGAAGTGCATCGAGGCCGGCATGGACGACTATCTGCCCAAGCCTGTCTCCCCCGATCGGCTCGGGCGCAAGATCGGCGCCTGGCTGAGCGAGACGACGGAACTGGCGCGGCGGACGGCGTGAAAGCGGGCAGCCGGGAAGGCTAGTTGTTGCGCATCACCACGCAAAAGCCGCCGGCGGTGTGCAGTTTCTGGCAGATCTTGTCGGCATCGGCGCGCTTGTCTGCACCGATACGCACCGCATAGACGCCGGCCCGTCCCATCGGCGTGCGCACGCGGCTCACCACCGGCTCATAGGCAGTCAGCAAGGCCGGGAACTGCGCCTTCACCCGTTGCCACTGGCTGACCGCGGCGGCACGGCGGAAATTGCCCGCCACCTGCACGCCCCAGGGCTTGACCACTATACGGGCCATCGGAATGGTAGCCGACCGGATGATCGGCAGCAGGCGACAGGCCTGGGGAAAGGGCTTGCCCTTGTCCAGCGGCGGGAAATTTCCGGCGTAGTCGCGCTTGGTGAAGGTGTCGGCCGGTTCTCCCATGATGTCGAGAACATAGCCTTCGGTCTCGAGCGGCAGGAAACCGCCGGTGGCAAGCCAGCGCGTCACGCGGTTTTCGCCGGCATTGTAGGCCGCCGCGGCTAGCCCGAAATTGCCGAAGCTGTGCTTCAGGTCGCCCAGATATCTGGCCGAAGCCGGAATGGCCTGGTCGATGTCGAAAGGATCGGCCAGGCCGCGCAGCTTTGCGGTACCTGGCATGAACTGGGCAATGCCCTGAGCACCTACCGGACTCACCGCGCCGGCGTCGAAGCGGCTTTCTTTCCAGATCAACCGCGCGAAAAAATCGCGCGGCACGCCGTTGCGGTCGGCCTCGGCCTGGATCAGGTCGCAGATACGGCCGATGGTGACGGGCCGCGAGCGGCCTGGCGGATCGGCGAACGAAGCGCTGCTCCAGAGCGTCGCACAAAGCAGCAGCGCCGCTTTGGCGAGGCTCCGCATGGCCTATTCGGCCGCTTGCTTGCCGCCACGTCCGAAGCGCTGCTCGACATAGTCGGCGACCATTTTCTCGAATTCCTCGGCGATGCCGGGGCCGCGCAGGGTCGTGGCCTTGCGCCCGTCGATGAAGACCGGGGCGGCTGGCGTCTCGCCCGTGCCGGGCAACGAGATGCCGATGTCGGCATGTTTGGACTCGCCGGGCCCGTTGACGATGCAGCCCATCACCGCGATCTTCAATTCCTCGACGCCGGGATATTTCTCGCGCCAGACCGGCATGTTCTTGCGGATGTCGGCCTGGATGTTCTGCGCCAGTTCCTGGAACACGGTCGAGGTGGTGCGGCCGCAGCCGGGGCACGCCGCCACGATCGGGATGAACTGGCGGAAGCCCATAGTCTGCAGCAGTTCCTGCGACACCTGCACCTCTCGCGTGCGGTCGCCGCCCGGTTCCGGCGTCAGCGAGATGCGGATCGTGTCGCCGATGCCCTGCTGCAAAAGAATGCCCATGGCGGCCGACGAAGCGACGATGCCCTTGGTGCCCATGCCAGCCTCGGTGAGGCCGAGATGCAGCGCATGGTCGGAGCGCGATGCCAGCATGGTGTAGACCGCGATCAAATCCTGCACCTGGCTGACCTTGGCCGACAAGATAATCTTGTCGCGCGGCAGGCCGATCTCCTCGGCAAGGTCGGCCGAAATCAGCGCCGACTGGACGATGGCCTCGCGCGTGACCTCCTGCGCGGTCAGCGGTGAGCCGTTGGCCTGGTTGTCGTCCATCAGCTTGGTCAGCAGTTCCTGGTCGAGCGAGCCCCAGTTGACGCCGATGCGCACCGGCTTGTCATGCCTGATCGCCATCTCGACGATGTCGGCGAACTGCTTGTCCTTCTTGTCCTTGAAGCCGACATTGCCCGGATTGATGCGGTATTTCGCCAGCGCCTCGGCGCAGGCCGGATGATCGGCCAGGAGCTTGTGGCCGATATAATGGAAATCGCCCACCAGCGGCACGTTCAGGCCGAGCCTTTCCAGTCGCTCGCGGATATGCGGCACGGCGGCCGCGCTCTCGTCGCGGTCGACCGTGATGCGCACGATTTCCGAGCCCGCGCGATGAAGGGCTGCGACCTGCGCCACCGTCTGGTCGATATCGGCCGTGTCGGTGTTGGTCATCGACTGGACGACGACCGGCGCGCCGCCGCCGACGACCACGCCGCCGACATCGACGCCGACCGAATGGCGGCGGGGAAAGGGGGAAGAAAAATATCCGGTCATTGCCGGCAGCCTCTTCGCGAAAGTCATTTGCGACTGACGTGGAGGACGACGCGGCCGATGTCAATGGCCGCGTCGATCCGCCAGCAGGCTACACCGTGCGCGGCTGCGCGCCAAAGGATTTGCGATTGCGAGGCCGCCCGCCCTATTGGCGCCGCCCGGCGGGATCGATGCCGTCCAGATAGCCGATATCGCGCTGGAGATGTTCCGGCAGTGTCCTGATGTCGATCACGCGCCTGCGGCGCCAGCCCGTCCGAATCCTGTGCCAGACGCTCATGCGTGGCGCCGGCGTTCCAATGCATTGCACATCCGCGCAGACCATGGCGGCACCTTCCGGCCTCGCGACGAGGCCGCTCCCAATTGATGTGATGGCCTTCTAATTGGGCCTGAAAGGCGTTATTTTCCAATCGAATGTCGATTGGCATGCATAAGGTGTATTGATCCATCATGGCGCACGCGCTGCCTCCTCTTCCCGCCGTCCGGGCCTTCGAAGCGGCCGCGCGTCACGGCAGCTTCACCAAGGCCGCGGAAGAGCTGGGCATGACCCAGGCCGCCGTGAGCTACCAGATCAAGCTCCTTGAGGAGCGCGTCGGCGCGCCGCTGTTCCTGCGCAAGCCGCGCCAGGTGACGCTGACCGAGCTTGGCCAGCGCCTGGCGCCGACCTTCACCGAAGCCTTCACATTGATCGGCGAGGCCTATGCCGCGGCCCGCTCCGGCGCCGAGGGCGTGCTGTGCGTCAGCACCATCCTGACCTTCGCCTCCAGCTGGCTGGCGCGCAATCTCGGCGCCTTCCAGATGCAGCATCCCGCGCTGGCCGTCCGTCTCGACATCTCGATGCGGCTGATCGACTTCGCCCGCGAAGACGTCGACGTCGCTATCCGTTCCGGCAGCGGCAGATGGCCGGGGCTGGTGGCGCATCTGCTGTTCACGCCCGACTTCACCCCCATGCTCAGCCCGAAGCTGGCGGCAAGTATCGGCGGTGTGAAGGTGCCGGCCGACCTGCTGCGCCTGCCCATCCTGGACCCGCAGGACCATTGGTGGCGGGAGTGGTTCACCGCCGCTGGCCTGGCGACCGATGCGCTGGCCACTCGCACGGGCAGCAGCATGGGCGCACAGGCCTATGAGGCGAGCGCGGCCATGGCCGGCCACGGCGTGGCGATCCTCGCCCGCACCCTCTTTGCCGACGAGCTCGCCGACGGGCGGCTGATCCAGCCCTTCGACCTTGTCGCCAATGACGGCAACTCCTATTGGCTCGTCTATCCCGAGGCGCGGCGCAACGTGCCCAAGATCCGTGCCTTCCGCGACTGGCTGCTGACGGCGGTGCCAGCTTCGCTCGGCAAGGCAAGCGCATAGAGCCAGCTTCCCCGCCCACGGACGCGCGGCCTCGCCTTGCTATCGCGACGGCAGGCCTTGTAGAACAGAACGAAACCGTTCCAATTGCTGGCGATTTCATCAGAGGGGGAAATCACGTGAAACTGTTGCGCTATGGCGAGGTGGGCCGGGAGCGGCCGGGCCTGATCGATCCCGAGGGCAAGCTCCGCGACCTGTCGCAAAACATCGCCGATCTCGGCGGCGAGACGCTCGACCCGGCAGCGCTCGAGCGGCTGTCCCATGTCGATCCGGCCACGCTGCCGCTGGTGCATGGCGCGCAGCGCATCGGCCCCTGCGTGGCCGGCACCGGCAAGTTCATCTGCATCGGCCTCAACTATTCCGATCATGCCGCCGAAACGGGTGCCGCCGTGCCGCCCGAGCCGATCGTCTTCATGAAAGCGACCTCGGCCATCGTCGGTCCGGACGACGACCTGCTGATCCCGCGTGGCTCGCAAAAGACCGACTGGGAGGTCGAGCTCGGTGTCGTCATCGGCCGTACCGCAAAATACGTCTCCGAAGACGAGGCGCCCGACTACGTGGCCGGCTACTGCGTGATCAACGACGTGTCCGAGCGCGCGTTCCAGACCGAACGCTCCGGCCAGTGGACCAAGGGCAAGAGCTGCGACACCTTCGGCCCAACCGGCCCGTGGCTGGTGACCAAGGACGAGGTCGTGGACCCGCAGGACCTGTCCATGTGGCTGACCGTGAATGGCGAGAAGGTGCAGGACGGCTCGACGCGCACCATGGTCTATGGCGTGAAATACCTCGTCTCCTATCTCAGCCAGTTCATGTCGCTGCATCCTGGCGATATCATCTCGACCGGCACGCCGCCGGGCGTCGGCATGGGCATGAAGCCGCCGCGCTATCTGAAGTCCGGCGATGTCGTCGAGCTCGGCATTGAAGGCCTCGGCACCCAGCGCCAGAACGTCAAGGCCGACGCCTGAGGGCGTCTGCAATCATTCCAAAAGTGACGCGCGAGGACCATGCGCGTCACTCCCCACTTGAAAACGGCTCCCGCTTACGCAGCCAACGTCCGGCCGTCCGCTCCGAAGCGATAGGTCTTGTCCGGATGCGGCGTGGCGTAGAGCGTCGCGCCCGGCTCGGCATCATAGACGCCAAAGATGCGGGCGGTGAGCAGCCCTGCCTGTTCTGTGTCGAGATAGAGATTGGTGTCGGCGCCGAGATGCTCGGCATGCACCACCGTTCCCTTCCAGGTACCCGACTTCGCATCCACAGTGAGATGCTCCGGTCGCACGCCGATCGTCTTCGCCCTGGCTTCATTCAGCCGCGCACCATCGATAAAATTCATCTTGGGCGAGCCGATGAAGCCGGCAACGAATTCATTAGCCGGCGAATTGTATAACTCCATCGGTCGACCGATCTGTTCGATGCGGCCGCCATTCAGCACCACGATCTTGTCGGCCAGCGTCATCGCCTCGACCTGATCATGCGTGACATAGATCATCGTCGCCGACAGGCGCCGGTGCAGCTGGGCGATCTCCAGTCGCGTGTTGACGCGCAGAGCGGCGTCGAGGTTGGAAAGCGGCTCGTCGAACAGGAAGAGCTTTGGCTCACGCACCACGGCACGGCCGATGGCGACGCGCTGGCGCTGGCCGCCCGACAATTCTGCCGGTCGGCGCTCCAGATAGGGCTCTAGCGACAGCATTGTGGACGCCGTCGTCACGCGCCGCGCGATCTCGTCGGACGGTGTCTTCGCCTGCTTGAGACCCAGGCTCATATTGTTGCGCACGGTGAGGTGCGGGTAGAGCGCATAGGTCTGGAACACCATGGCGATGCCGCGGTCGGCCGGCGGCACGGCGTCGACCTTGCGGTTGTCAATCAGCACATTGCCCGAGGTCGCGTCCTCAAGCCCTGCAATGACGCGCAGCAGCGTGGACTTGCCGCAGCCCGAGGGGCCGACGAAAACGACGAACTCGCCGTCCTCGACCTCAAGGTCGATACCCTTCAGCACCTCGACATTGCCGAAGGATTTTTTCACGTTCTCGATCTTCAGCGAGCCCATGCGCTACTCCCGATGGAAAAGACCGTTCTTTCGCGCGTCACAGCCGCACCGCCTTGCCGGTGCGCACGCTTTCGTCCGCAGCGAGACAGACGGCCAGCGATTTTACGGCGTCGCTCATGTGGCGGGTGAGGTCGATGTCCTCGCGGATGGCTTTCAGCAGAAAGGCCTGCTCCAGCTCGCACAGCTCCTGATGGCCCGGCTCGCCGGTCATCGACAGGTGTTCGTCGGGCGCGGCGAAGCGACCGTCCGGTCCGGTCGCCGCGCGATGCAGGCGGATCATGTTGGTCTTGGTGTGGGAATCGACGTCGTCCGACTTTGCCTTCTCGTCCATGACGATGGAGACACAGCCATTAGGCGAGATCACGTCCTTCACGAAGAAGGCGGTTTCCGACATCATAGGGCCCCAGCCGGCCTCATACCAGCCGACCGAGCCGTCCTCGAACAGCACCTGCAGATGGCCGTAATTGTACATCTCGGGCGCGACCTCGTCCGACAGGCGCAGGCCCATGCCGCGCACCTCGACCGGCTTGGCGTCGGTGATCTGGCACATGACGTCGAGATAATGCACGCCGCAGTCGACGATCGGCGAGGTCGTGTTCATCAGCTGCTTGTGCGTCTCCCAGGTGTGGCCGCTCGACTGCTGGTTCAGGTTCATGCGGAACACATAGGGCCCGCCGAGATTGCGCGCTTCGGCGATCAAGCGCACCCAGGACGGGTGGTGGCGCAGGATATAGCCGATGACCAGCTTGCGGCCATTGGCCTTGGCGGCTGCGACGACGCGCTCGGCGTCGGCAACGGTGGTAGCGAGCGGCTTTTCCACGAACACATGGCAGCCGGCCTCGAGTGCCGCGACCGCATAGTCGGCATGGCTGTCGGAATATGTGTTGATCGAGGCGACGTCCGGCTTCAGCTCAGCCAGCGCTTCCAGAAAGGACGGCCGAATTTCGTAGCCGGACATTTCTGGCGGCAGTTCCACCTGCGAGCGATTGACCAGCGAGGCGATCTCGAAGCCCGGGTTGCGGTGATAGGCCAGCGCATGGCTGCGGCCCATATTGCCGAGGCCGGCGACGAGAACGCGCAGGGGTTTTTCGTTGTTTCCACTCACTTGACGGCTCCGGAGGTAATGCCGCGGATCAATTGCCGCGAGAAGATCACATAGAGGATGAGCACGGGCAGGATGGCCAGCGACAGGGCCGCCAGCACGGCGTTCCAGTTGGTGACATACTGGCCGATGAAAAGCTGCGCGCCGAGCGTGATGGTCTTGGTCGGCTCGGATGGCGCGAGGATCAGCGGGAACCACAGATCGTTCCAGATCGGGATCATGGTGAACACCGCCACCGTCGCCATGGCCGGCCGTACCAGCGGCAGCACGAGGCGAAAGAAGATGCGGTATTCGGAAAGCCCGTCGATGCGGCCCGCGTCCTTTAGGTCGTCGGAAACCTGCTTCATGAATTCGGACAGGATGAAGATGCAGAGCGGCAGGCCTTGCGCCGTATAGACCAGGATCAGTGCCGTCAGCGTATTGACCAGGCCGCTCGCCACCATCAACTGAAGGATCGCGACCGTGCCAAGCCGGATCGGGATCATGATGCCGAGGGCCAGATAGAGCCCCATCAGCGTGTTGCCCTTGAAGCGGTATTCGGCCAGCGCGAAGGCCGCCATGGCGCCGAACAGCAGCACCAGAAACAGCGAGCCGACGGTGACGATGAAACTGTTCTGGAAATAGAGCAGGAAGTCGCCCTGCCCGAGCACGGTCTGGTAGCCGATCAGGTCGAATGTCTCGGCGGTGGGCGGCGCCAGCGGCGTGCGGAAGATCGCGTTGCGCGACTTGAACGAGTTGATGACGATCACCACCACCGGGGCCAGCGCGATGACCGTGTAAAGAAGCAGGATCGCATGGGCTGCGATGGTGCGAGGGAGTGAATTAATCGCCTTGGCCATCGCGCGCCTCAGAACTGATACCGACGCAGGCGCGTCTGGATGGCGAAGAGATAGAGGCACACTCCGGCCAGGATGATGAAGAACATCATCGAGGCGATGGTCGAGCCCATATAAGGATCGCCCGTCTGCAGCTGGAAGCCGAAGAAGGTGCGGTAGAGGAAGGTGCCGAGAATGTCGGTCGAATAGTTCGGCCCGGCAAGCGCGCCCTGCGCCGAATAGATCAGGTCGAAGGCGTTGAAATTGCCGACGAAGGTCAGCACCGAGATGATGCCGATGGAGGGCAGGATCAGCGGCAGCTTGATCTTCCAGAACTGCGCCATGCCGGTGATGCCGTCGCATTCGGCGGCCTCGATCACCTCGTCGGGGATCGACAGCAGCGCGGCATAGATCAGCATCATCGGGATGCCGATGAACTGCCAGACAGAGATCAGGCCGAGCGTGGTGAGCGCATATTGCTCCTTGCCCAGCCATGGCACGAACAGGCTTTTCAGGCCGATGAGGTCCAGCAGGTTGGGCGCCACGCCCCAGAGCGGCGACAGGATCAGCTTCCAGGTGAAGCCGACGATGACGAAGGACAGAATGGTCGGGATGAAGATCGCGGTGCGGTAAAAGGCCGAGAAGCGCAGCCTGGAGCTGGAAAGAAGTGCGGCGAGCAGGATGCCGATCGGGTTCTGCACCAGCATGTGGATGATGAAGAACCAGACATTGTTGCCGAGCGCATTCCAGAAGCTGGCCGACCAGCGCGGATCCGAAAACAGCTGACGAAAATTGGCAAGTCCGGCAAAGACGCGCGACTGGCCGTCAGCCGTGAACAGCGAGAGCTGCAGCGTGCCGAACAGCGGCAGGATCATGATCGCGGTGTAGACGAGGACGGCAGGCGCCAGGAATACGGCAATGTGCCAGCGTCGCCGTTTGCGTTGGGTGTCTTCCGCCATGCGCTGTCTTGTCCCCGGATAAAGGAACCGGGCCGCCGATGGCGGCCCGGCATGTGCATGCTATGCGTTTACTTTGCCGGCTTATACCAGCTCTCGAGGCCTTCCTGCAGCTTCTTGGCCGCGTCTTCCGGCGTCGAGGTGCCGTTGATGACGTTGGCAGATTCCACCCAGGTCTCGTTCTCCAGGTTCGGCGTGCCGCGCGACAGGATCTGGTAGGTCGAGCGGATGGTCGGCTTGCACTTCTCGCGCCAGGAGACGAACTCCTGCGCCAGCGGATCTTCCATCTTCACCGCAGCCGAGTTCAGGCTGAAGAAGCCCGGCAGGGCGTTGGCGTAGATGGTGGCGAATTCCGGCGAGGCGACCCAGGACAGGAAGGTCTTGGCCGCATCGGCGTTCTTGCTCTTGGCGTTGAGGCCGATGCCGATGTCGTTGTGGTCGGAGATGTAGCAGGTGTCGCCGGCGTTCTTAACCGGCGGCGGGAATGCGCCCATCTTGAACTGGGCCTGGGTGTTGAACACCGAGATTTCCCACGAACCGGCCGGATAGATCGCCGCGCGGCCGAGCGTGAACAGGTTCTGGCTGTCCGGATAGCTCTGCGCCTCAAAACCGTCGCCGAGATAGTCCTTCCACTTGGCGAGCGTGGCAAAGGGCTCGACCCACTGCGCGTCGGTCAGCTTCTGCTCGCCCTTGATGAGGGCCAGGCGGCCTTCCTCGCCGTGCCAGTAGGTCGGGCCGATGTTCTGGTAACCCATGGTCGCGGCTTCCCAGAGGTCCTTGGTGCCCATGGCCATCGGGACGTAGTTGCCGTCGGCCTTGATCTTGTCGAGGGCGGCGAAGAACTCGGCCTCGGTGGCCGGCGGCGTGATGCCCAGCTGGTCGAAGGCTTCCTTGTTGTAGATGAAGCCGTGGATCACCGAAGCCATCGGCACGCAGAAGCTGGCCTTGCCGTCGTCGGTGGTCCAGGCGGACTTGGCGACGTCGGAGAAGTTCTCCATGCCGGCCAGGCTGGTCAGGTCGGCAAGATGACCCTTGTTGTAGAGCTCCAGAGAGGCATCGAACGGACGGCAGGTGATGAGGTCGCCGGCGGAGCCCGCATCGAGCTTGGCGTTGAGGGCGGCGTTATATTCGGTCGGTGCGGAGGGCGAGAACACCACCTTGATGCCGGGATTCTTGGCCTCGAAGGCCGGGATCAGCTTTTCCTGCCAGATCGGCAGATCGTCATTGCGCCAGCTTTCGATGGTCAGCGTGGCGTCGTCGGCCAAGGCCATGCCCGCAGAGCCGAGGATGCTGGACGCCATCAAAAGCGCTGTCAGTGCCTGGGTTTTCATGTCGTTTCTCCCTATTGACCCGTTCAGGTTCGGTATTGACGGGAGTGAGGCACCTGCCTGCAGCCCCCTCGTATGTCCGAAGGCGCAGGATGCATTTAAAGCCCCGCGACTTCGAGCGATATGGTGTCGCCCGCCCGGATGCGGGCGACTGCGTCATCGATGTCATGAAAGTAAGTAAGCATGGCCACTGGCGGCTTCATACCGAGCCTGCCGGCACTGTCGCGCGCTGCTTCAGCCATCAAAACCCCTCCCGTTCAAAAACCATACCAAAAAAATACCACTTGTCCACCCGCGTTAACGAATTTGCAGTACCAGCGGGTACCAGACCCACTAAATCACCTTCTAATCAACGGATATCCAATCGCCAGGTCGGTTCGGGAAATTAACCCCTTGGCTATTGGTATTTTATTGGTATCATTGTCGCGGGGAGGCGCTCACGTGGATCTGGTGCTCGGAATAGATGGCGGCGGCACAAGCTGCAGGGCCGCATTAGCAACTGCTTCCGGCACGGTCCTCGGCCGCGGCAAAAGTGGTCCGGCGAACATCATGACCGATCTTCACAGCGCGCGCCAGAACATCGTCGAGGCAGCAAGGCTGGCTTTCGTCGAAGCCGGACGCGACGCCGAATTCATTCCACAAACGGACGCCGTTCTGGGCCTGGCCGGCACCAATGTCGGCGGCTACAAGCAGCAGCTTCTGGATATCCTGCCCTTCCGCCGCAGCCTGGTCGAAAGCGATGCGGTGATCGCGCTCAATGGCGCGCTGGGCGACCATGACGGCGCCATCGCCATCATCGGCACCGGCTCGATCTTCATGTCGCGCAAGGGGGCGGCGATGCAGACGATCGGCGGCTGGGGCTTCATGCTCGGCGACCTCGGCGGCGGAGCGCGCATCGGCCGCGACCTGTTGCAGGAAACGCTGCTTGCCCATGACGACATCCATCCGGCCTCGCCGCTCACCCAAGCCGTGCTGGAGCGTTTCCACGGGGACCCGCGCGAGATCGTCAAATTCGCGGCCGTCTCCAAACCTGCCGATTTCGGCACCTTCGCGCCGATGGTCTTTGATTACGCCGCGCACGGCGATGCCGTGGCCAAGCTGGTGCTTGCCCGCGCCGTCAATGACATCGAAGAGGCGCTGGACACGCTGAAGCTCTCGCCCGACCAGCGGCTTTGCGTGCTCGGCGGGCTGGCCGGCCTGGCCGCACCGCATCTGTCGGCCCGCTACCAGAATATGCTGCACGCGCCGGAACAGGACGCGCTGGGCGGCGCGGTGGCCATGGCGGCAAGACTGTTCGGCACCGCCGGAGCCCCAGCCCATGTCTGAGGCGGCAGAGCAGATCTTCTCGATCGTCAAGGCGTCCGAGGGCAGCGGCGCGCCGCTCTATCTGCAGCTGAAGAAGAACATCGAGGACGCTGTCGAGCGGGGCGTCATCGGGCCGGGCGACGCACTGCCCTCCGAGCGCGACATCGCGCTCAAGGCCGACGTCTCGCGCGTCACCGTGCGCAAGGCGGTGCAGGATCTGGTCAAGAGCGGCATACTGGTGCAGCGCCACGGCTCCGGCACCTTCGTGGCACCGCGCATGGAGCGCGTGGAGCAGTCGCTGTCGCGCCTGACCTCGTTCACCGACGACATGGCCCGGCGCGGCATGACGGCAAGCTCCGCCTGGCTCGACAAGGGCATCTACCCGCCCTCGCCTGACGAGATCATGATACTCGGCCTCTCGGCCAAGGAGATGGTGGCGCGCGTCAGCCGTCTGCGCATTGCCAACGACACGCCAATGGCGATCGAGCGCGCCTCGCTCTCGCTCACCGTCCTCCCCGACCCTGCGACCGTTGGCTCCTCGCTCTACAGCACGCTTGAAAAGACCGGCAATCGCCCTGTACGAGCCGTACAGCGAATCTCGGCGATCAATATCGGCGCCGCGGACGCCAAACTGCTCGACGTGCCGATCGGTTCGGCTTGCCTGCACATCGAGCGGATTTCCTACCTTGCCAGCGGCAAGGTGATAGAATTCACCCGCTCCATCTATCGCGGCGATGCCTATGACTTCGTCGCCGAACTCAGGCTGGCGGGTCCAGGCGAAGACTTCGGAGGCAAGACTTGACTGAAATGACCCATATGCGCCGCGAGATCGAGGAGATCCCCGATGCGGTGGCGCGGCTGCTCGACGGTTCCCGGGCAGCGCTTGCCGAGGCCGGCCGCGACATTGCCAAGCGCGACCCGCGCTTCGTGGTCACGGTCGCGCGCGGCTCCTCCGACCATGCCGCCACCTTCCTGAAATACGCCGTGGAACTGACGGCAGGTCTGGCGGTCGCCTCTGTCGGTCCTTCGGTCGCCTCGATCTACAATGCGCCGCTGAAACTCTCCGGCTCGGCCTGCGTGGCGATCTCGCAATCCGGCAAGAGCCCCGACATCGTGGCGATGGCCGAGGCCGCACGCAGGGCAGGCTCGCTCACCATCGCGCTGACCAACACGGCCGACTCGCCGCTGGCCAAGGCCTGCGAACACACCATCGACATTCTTGCCGGCGTCGAGAAGAGCGTGGCGGCGACCAAGACCTTCGTGAATTCGGCCGTGGCGGCGGTGGCGTTGATGGCGCATTGCACCAACGACCAGGCTCTGCTGGCGGCACTGGCCGAACTGCCGAACCATTTGCGCAAGGCGGTGAGTTGCGACTGGATGCAGATGGCAGCCGCGCTGGACGGCGCCAGCTCGCTGTTCATCCTCGGGCGCGGCCCTTCCTTCGCCATCGCCAACGAGGCGGCGCTGAAGTTCAAGGAAACCTGCGCCATGCATGCGGAGGCCTACAGCGCCGCCGAAGTGATGCACGGACCGATGGCGCTAGTCCGCTCCGGCTTCCCCGTTCTGGCGCTGGCCTCGCGTGACGCTTCCGAGGCTTCCGTGGTCGACACCGCCGGCCGCCTCGCCGACAAGGGGGCGACGGTGTTCCTGACCTCCGATACGATCGGCAAGGCCATCCACCTGCCTTTCGTGGCCACGGGTCATCCGCTTGCCGATCCGCTGGCGCTGATCGTGTCCTTCTACGCCTTCGTCGAGGCCTTCGCGCGCCATCGCGGCCTCAACCCCGACGAGCCGCCAAATCTGAGGAAAGTGACCGAGACGCTATGACCGACAGCTTCGCCATCGCCGGCGCACGCATCTTCGACGGCCAGGCCTGGCACAACCGCTCGGCCCTGGTCGTGCGCGACGGCGTCGTCGAGCGCATCGAGGCCGGTGGCGAGGTGCCGGCCGGGATGAAGGTGGTCGAACTCGACGGCGGCATGATCGCGCCCGGCTTCGTCGACCTTCAGGTCAATGGCGGCGGCGGCGTCATGCTCAACGACGCCCCCTCGGTGGAGGCGATCCGCACCATCTGCGCGGCCCATGCGCGGTCCGGCACCACCGCATTGCTGCCGACGCTGATCACCGACACGCCCGAGCTTACCGCGGCGGCGGTGGTGGCAGGCGCCGACGCGGCACGGGAAAAGGTTCCGGGCTTCCTCGGCCTCCACCTAGAAGGCCCGCATCTTTCGCTTGCGCGAAAGGGCGCGCACGATCCGAAGCTGATCCGGCCGATGACCGACGCCGACGAGGCCGCGCTGATCGCCGCGCGGGAAAAAATGCCGGTGCTGCTCACCACCATCGCTCCCGAATCCGTCGACCCAACCCGTGTCTCGCGCCTCAAGCAGGCGGATGTGGTGGTCAGCCTCGGCCACACCGACAGCAACTACCAGACCGCGCAGTCATTCGCCGAAGCCGGCGCGACCATGGTCACGCATCTCTTCAACGCGATGAGCCAGATCGGCAACCGCGAGCCCGGCGTAGTAGGCGCCGCGATTGACGGACACAGCTTTTACGCGGGGCTGATCGCCGATGGCATCCATGTCCATCCGGCGGCGATGAAGATTGCCCTGAAAGCCAAGAAGGGTGACGGAAAGATCTTCCTCGTCACCGACGCCATGGCGACCATCGGGACTGACATGAAGTCGTTCACCTTGAACGGCCGCCTTATCAAGCGCGAGAATGGCAGTCTGAGGCTGGAGGACGGCACGCTCGCCGGCGCCGATCTCGACATGATCTCGGCAGTGCGCTTCATGCATCGGACCATCGGCCTCGAGCTCGAAGAGGCGCTTAAGATGGCCTCGCTCTATCCGGCCGAGGCCGTCGGCCAGGACGGCAGGCTCGGCCGGCTGATCACGGGGTCTGCGGCCGACATCGTGCATCTGTCCGACGATCTCGACGTGCGCGACGTCTGGATCGAGGGGGAGAAGGTGTTTTCGACAGTTTGATGCAGAGGGCTTGCAGCCCGCGCCTTCCGTCCCCGATTTAAACCTATGGGAGATGTCGAGGCATGGGTCCCCGGAACCCTTCGCTCCTGCGGGGCTCCGGGCCCGAGGACGACGGAGCAATAGATGCCGAGCCAAGTCTTGTGAACATGGAGACTTGATAGGTCCCCCTGTTCCGTGTCTTGCTGGAAGTCGCCAAGCAGGCGCGAGTTGCATTGAAGTTTCGCTGCAGCCGAAGCCACCACATCTCCGTCGTCCTCGGGCCGGAGCACGAGCGCAGCGAGATGCGGAGGTTCCGGGGACCCAGGCCTCGGACTTTCAACGGGCAGTCCGGTTCCACGTCAGGTGATGCAGTAAACTTATCCCAGCGCCCCGTCACCCGCAGTCCGTATCGCTGCGATGTTTTGGGCATAGGCGTCCGCGCTGCCGCCCTTGAACACGGCCGAGCCGGCCACCAGCACATTGGCGCCGGCGGCCGTGACCAGCGGCGCGGTTTCGGGCGTCACGCCGCCGTCGATCTCAATATCGATCGGCCGGTTTCCGATCATCGATTTCACGCGCTTCACCTTCTCGACCACCGCCGGGATGAAGGCCTGGCCGCCGAAGCCGGGGTTGACCGTCATTAGGAGAATGAGGTCGAGCCGGTCGAGCACATATTCGATGGCGCTTTCCGGCGTCGACGGGTTGAGCGACACACCCGCCTTCTTGCCGAGGTTTTTGATCGCCTGCAGCGAGCGGTCGAGATGCGGGCCGGCCTCGGCATGCACGGTGATGATGTCGCAACCGGCGTCGGCGAAGGCGGCAAGATACGGGTCGGCCGGGGCGATCATCAGGTGGCAGTCGAACACCTTGTCGGTGCGGTTGCGGATCGCCTTGATGACCTGCGGGCCGAAGGTGATGTTGGGCACGAAATGCCCGTCCATGACGTCGAGGTGGATCCAGTCGGCGCCGGCTGCTGCCACCGCCTCGACCTCGTCGCCAAGGCGGGAAAAGTCCGCCGACAGAACCGAGGGCGCGATCAGGGTTTTTGCGGTCATGTCCGGGCCTTTCAAGGTGGGAGCTCGCAGGAATTTCCCCCGCCCTAATGCGCCACGCTACGAATGTCGATAGCCAATTCCGACCTCAGGCCGGCGCACCCGCAATGGAGCTACGCACGATGAGGTCGACCGGCCAGACTTCCCCGAGCGCACCCGCCTCTTGTCCGGCGATGCGCGCCGCCAGCCGCTCGGCGATGCGCTGGCCGGCGGCGCGTATGGAGGAGCGCGTGGTCGTAAGCGGCACCGAGAAATTCTCGGGCTTCAACCAGGGGAAAACGTCGTCATGGGCGATCAGCGACAGGTCGCGCGGAATGCTGCGCCCCAGGTCGCGCGCCGCACGCACCACGCCCAGTGCCATGATCAGGCTGGAGCACACGATCGCCGTCGGCGCCTCGCTCTGCATCAGCAGGCTGCGTGTGGCCCGGTAGCCATTCTCCTCCGTCATCGCCACCGAGCGAAGCATGGCCGGCGGCAGCACCAGGCCGCTGGCCTCGAGCGCGCGCCGCACGCCGCGCTCTCGGCAGATCGCGAAGGTCTGCGCCTCTTCGCCGTTCAAAAGCGCCACGCGCTTGTGGCCAAGCTGGACCATCAGACGTGTCGCATCATGGAAGGCGGCTTCGTTGTCGATGTCGAGGAAGGGATAGTCGAAATCGAGCCCCTCGCTGCGGCCGTGCACGATATAGGGGATGCCGAGATCCTGCACGAGCGCGATGCGGCTGTCGGCATGGCGCGGCGCAGAGATATAGAGAGCATCGACCAGCTTATTGGCGACGATACGGCGATAGGTCGTCTCCTCGTCATCAGCCTCGGCCGGGGAGAGCACCAGGTCGAGCTCATGCGCGCGCACATAGTCGCCGAGGCCCGACAGGAACTCGACGAAATGCGGATCGATGTCCACGCTCGCGCCCGTCGGCATGACATAGCCGATCATGCCGGCTTTGCCGGTGGCCAGCCGGCGCGCGCTGGGGTTGGGTCGATAGCCATGCTGCCGCGCCGCGTCGGACACGCGCCGCCGCGTTTCCTCGCTTACCTCCGGATAGCCGTTGAGAGCCCGGCTGACCGTGGTCTGCGACAGGTCCAGCATGCGGGCGAGCTGTTTGAGGTTCACCGATTCTCCGCGTCCCAAAGCGCTTTCAAAAATTTGGAAGTTACATTGTGGTTAACGCGAAGCAGCATAGGCCGGACGCCACCATTTCCGAAGCGGAATTTGCATTTGCAGCGCAAAAACATACTGCAACGCAGGAAGATCGCAGATTTAAACCGATTTATATAACATGGCGCTTGACTCGTCCCTTTTTTGACAGCGATGATTACTGTCAGCCAAAGCGCTTTGGAGACTTTCGAAAGAAAGTTCGTTCGAAAGCCTGCGAGCCCGCCATTGCGGGACGCCCGGGGCGGTGTCGGCAGGACGAAGGGGAGTTCGTCCGGAGGGAATGACCGAACGGGAGGACAATCGATGAAGAAGTGCCTTTTTCTGGGCGTTGCTCTGGCAGCACTTGCTCTCGGCGCGCCCGCGCATGCGGAACTGAAGTTCAAACCGGGCGAGGACGCCCGCTTTCACTGGGCCGACCTGGACGAGCTGAAGAAGGTCGACCTGAAGGGCGAGACGCTGACCATCTTCGGCCCGTGGCGCGGCGAGGATGAGGCGCTGGTGCGCAGCGTGCTCGAATATTTCACCGACGCCACCGGCGTCGAACTGAAATACTCCTCCTCGGAAAACTACGAGCAGCAGATCGTCATCGATACCCAGGCCGGCAGCCCGCCCAATATCGCTATCCTGCCGCAGCCGGGTCTGATCCAGGACCTTGCATCCAAGGGCTTCCTGACGCCGCTCGGCGACGACACCGCCGCCTGGATCAAGGAGAACTACGCCGCAGGCCAGTCCTGGGCCGATCTCGGCACCTACAAGGACAAGGACGGCAAGCCGGGCTTCTTCGCCTTCCCCTTCAAGGCCGACGTGAAGGGCCTGGTGTGGTACTCGCCCGACAATTTCGAGGAAGCCGGCTACAAGGTTCCGAAGACGCAGGAAGAGCTTTCCGAGCTGGAGCAGAAGATCGTCGCCGACGGCCACAAGCCATGGTGCATCGGCCTCGGCTCGGGCGGCGCCACCGGCTGGCCGGCGACCGACTGGGTCGAGGACATCATGCTGCGCACCCAGCCGGCGGATGTCTACGACAAGTGGACCACCAACGAGATCCCCTTCACCGACCCCCGCATCGTCAATGCGCTGGAAATCTTCGCCAAGATCGCGACCGACGACAAGATGGTGGACGGCGGCGCGGCCGCCGTGGCGGCAACCGACTTCCGCGACAGCCCCAAGGGCCTCTTTGCGGTGCCGCCGAAGTGCTATCTGCACCACCAGGCCTCCTTCATCCCCTCCTTCTTCCCCGAGGGCACCAAGCTCGGCCAGGACGCGGATTTTTTCTACTATCCCGCCTATGCCTCGAAGCCGGAGCTTGGCATGCCGGTCGAGGGTGCCGGAACGCTGGTGATGATCACCAAGGATTCGAAGGCCGCTCGCGCCTTCATCGAATTCCTGAAGATGCCGCTGGCGCATGAGTTGTGGATGGCACAGGGCAGCTTCGTCACCCCGTTCAAGTCGGTCAACAAGGACGCCTACGCCAGCGAAGCCCTGAAGAAGCAGGGCGAGATCCTGGCCACGGCCTCCACCTTCCGCTTCGACGGCTCGGACCTCATGCCGGGCAAGATCGGTGCCGGAACCTTCTGGACCGGCATGGTCGACCTGGTCGGCGGCAAGCCAGCGGCCGACGTCGCAGCCGACGTCCAGAAGAGCTGGGACGCGATCAAGTAGCGGCGGCATCCTCCCGCCCATGCCCCCTCACCGGCCCTCCGCTGCGCTCAGGCTCCCTCTCCCCGCCGGGGAGAAGGTGGCCGCCTCCGGGTCCGCCTTGGCAAGCCCGAGGACAGGCGCCGCGGCCGGATGAGGGGGCATTTTTTTCCGGTGACGTAACGAACCAGTCCGTTGAACAGGGAACGATCCCATGACGGCACAGATACTCTCGGCGATCATAACGGTGCTCATCGGCGTCGGCGGCTGCGTGGTCTATTTCTGGGGCGCCAATCGCCTGCTCGACCTCGTGTTTCCCTCGCGCGGCGTCTCCGGCGACGCCGCAATCGACAATCTTCGCCGGCAGGGCTACATCCGGCCCTGGCTGTTCGTCGGGCCGGCGCTGGTCATCCTGACCGTTTATCTGATCTATCCCGTCATTGCGACGTTCTACTACTCGCTGCACGATCGCAGCGGCCAGAGCTTCGTCGGCCTTTCCAACTATTCCTGGGCGCTGGGCGACCGCGAGTTCCGCCAGGCGATCTTCAACAATCTGCTGTGGCTGCTTGTGGTGCCGGCCGCCTGCACCTTCCTGGGGCTGGTGATCGCCGTGCTGACCGACAGGATCTGGTGGGGCACCATCGCCAAGAGCCTGATCTTCATGCCGCTTGCCATCTCCTTCGTCGGCGCCAGCGTCATCTGGAAATTCGTCTACGAATATCGCGGCGACGGGCAGGTCCAGATCGGCATCCTCAATGCCCTCGTCCAGTTTTTCGGCGGTGACCCGCAGGTCTGGGTCTCGACGCCGTTCTGGAACAATTTCTTCCTCATGGTCATCCTCATCTGGATCCAGACCGGCTTTGCGATGGTCATCCTGTCCTCGGCGCTGCGCGGCATCCCGGAAGAAACCATCGAGGCGGCGACGATCGACGGCGCAAGCCCCTTCCAGATCTTCTGGAAGATCATGGTGCCGCAGATCTGGGGCACCATCGCCGTGGTGTGGACCACCATCACCATACTGGTGCTGAAGGTGTTCGACATCATCCTGACCATGACCAACGGCCAGTGGAACACGAACACGCTGGCGAACCTGATGTTTGACTGGATGTTCCGCGGCACCGACTACGGCCGTGGCGCCACCATCGCCATCGTCATCATGCTGGCGGTGGTCCCGATCATGATCTGGAACATCCGCCAGGCAACCCGCGAAGGCGGAGGACACTGACATGGCCGGTTCGGCGGGAAAGTCCTTCCTTGGCCGCTTCGGCGTCCACATCGCCGTGCTCGCCTTCGTCGTGATCTGGACGATCCCGACCCTCGGCATCCTGGTCTCATCGCTGCGCCAGAAGGACCAGATCGTCGCCTCGGGCTGGTGGACGGCACTGACCACCTCGACGCGGACCGATGCCGTCCGCCTTGCGGGAGCCGCCTACCAGGTCGAAAAGGACGGCAAGTTCCTCATCATGGGCAATCTGCTCGGGGGAGGCGACAGCCGCACGCTCTCCGCCTTCGGCGTCAAGGCCCAGGCGCCGGCCGAGTTCCCCGCCGGCTCGACCGCCGGTCTCGTCGACGGCGTGACGCTTCAGGTCAATGGCGACGGCTCCTATGTCATGTCCTCTCCAGTGGCCTTCGAGGGCGATCGCGGCCGACGCGTCTATTTTGCGGCGTCGATGCCGCCGCATTTCACGGCCGAGAACTACAAGACGGTGCTGTTTTCCGAGGGCATCGGCCGCTCCTTCATCAACTCGCTGACGGTGACGGTGCCGGCCACCGTCATCCCGATCCTGATCGCTGCGTTCGCCGCCTATGCTCTGGCTTGGATGCGCTTTCCCGGCCGCGCGCTGCTGATCGCCACAATCATCGGCCTGCTGGTGGTGCCGCTGCAGATGTCGCTGATACCTCTGCTCAAGATGTACAACGGCGTGGGCGCCTTCTTCGGCGTACCGGCCAAGACCTATCTCGGCATCTGGCTGGCGCATACCGGCTTCGGCCTGCCCTTCGCCATCTATCTGCTGAGGAGCTATATCGCCGGCTTGCCCCGCGAGATCATGGAATCGGCGCGCATCGACGGCGCCAGCGACTTCGAGATCTTCGTCAAGATCGTGCTGCCGCTGTCCTTCCCGGTGCTCGCATCTTTCGCCATCTTCCAGTTCCTGTGGGTGTGGAACGACCTGTTGGTAGCCATGGTGTTCCTGCGCACGGACGCCGACCAGATGGTGCTGACGGCCAGGCTCAACAACCTGCTCGGCTCGCGCGGCGGCAACTGGGAAATCCTGACAACCTCGGCCTTCGTCACCATATTGGTGCCGCTTGCCGTGTTCTTCTCACTGCAACGCTACTTCGTCCGCGGACTGCTCGCGGGTTCCGTCAAGGGAGGCTGACCGCCATGCAAGCCGCACGCAAGATCGAACGACCCGAACCGGCGGTGGACCGCGACTGGTGGCGGGGCGCGGTGATCTACCAGATCTATCCGCGCAGCTATCAGGACAGCGACGGCGACGGCATCGGAGACCTCCGGGGCATCATCCGCCGCCTGCCGCACATCGCCTCGCTCGGCGCCGACGCGATCTGGATTTCGCCCTTCTTCAAGTCGCCGATGAAGGATTTCGGCTACGACGTCTCGGACTACTGCGACGTGGACCCGATGTTCGGCACGCTCGCAGACTTCGACGCGCTGCTGGCCGAGGCGCACCGTCTGGGGCTGAAGGTGATGATCGACCAGGTCATCTCCCACACCTCCGACGAGCACCCGTGGTTCAAGGAAAGCCGCTCCTCGCGCGACAATCCGAAAGCCGACTGGTTCGTGTGGGCCGACGCCAAGCCGGACGGCACGCCGCCCAACAACTGGCTGTCGATCTTCGGCGGTTCGGCCTGGCAGTGGGACACGCGGCGGCGCCAATACTACCTGCACAATTTCCTGGCCGAGCAGCCCGACCTCAACTTCCACAACAGGGAGGTGCAGGACGCGGTTCTGGAAGCCACCCGCTTCTGGCTGGAGCGCGGCGTCGACGGCTTCCGCCTCGACACGATCAATTTCTACTTCCACTCGCTCGGACTGGAGGACAACCCGCCGCTGGCGAAGGACGAGCGCAACGATTCCATCGCGCCCTCAGTCAATCCCTACAACTATCAGGACCATTTGTACGACAAGAGCCGGCCCGAAAACCTCGGCTTCCTGGAGCGCTTCCGGGCGTTGCTCGACGAATATCCGGCCGCGGCCGCCGTGGGCGAGGTGGGCGACGCGCAGCGCGGACTCGACATAGTGGCTGCCTACACGGCCGGCGATCGCCGCGTGCAGATGTGCTACTCCTTCGACTTTCTCGGGCCGGAAAAGCTCACCGCCGCCAAGGTGCGCGATGTGCTGGAAACCTTCGGCCGCGAGGCCAGCGACGGCTGGTCGTGCTGGGCATTCTCAAACCACGACGTCATGCGCCACGCCACGCGCTGGGGCGCGGACGAGGCCGACCGCATAGCCTATCTTAAGGTGCTGTCGGCGCTTCTGATGTCCTTGCGCGGTTCGGTCTGCATCTACCAGGGCGAGGAACTGGGCCTTGGCGAGGCCGACCTTGCCTTCGAGGACCTGCGCGATCCCTACGGCATCCGCTTCTGGCCGGATTTCAAGGGTCGCGACGGCTGCCGCACGCCCATGGTGTGGGAGAGCAAGACGGCCAATGGCGGCTTCTCAACAGCCAAGCCATGGCTGCCGGTGCCGGCCGAGCATCTGTCGCTGGCGGTAGATGCCCAGGCGGGCGACCAGGCCTCGCTTCTGGAGCATTACCGGCGTTTCCTGGCCTTCCGCCACGCACATCCCGTGCTGGCCAAGGGCGACATCGCCTTCCTGCCGGCGGAGGGCGAAGCGGTCGCCTTCACGCGCCGCGCAGGCAATGAGGAGATCGTCTGCGTGTTCAACCTCGGCGCCCAACCGGCCACGGTCGACCTTGGCGCCGCCGCGCCGCAGCCGCTTACGGGGCACGGCTTTTCGGGCAAGGCCGAAGCGGGCACAGTCAGGCTGGGAGCCTATGGCGCCTGGTTCGGGCGCCGGGCCTGATCGCCGCGGACAGCAAACGGGAGGAGATGGATGGCCAATCTCACGCTGCGCAACGTCAAGAAGGCATACGGCAACCTCAACATCCTGCACGGCATCGACCTCGACATCAAATCGGGCGAATTCGTCGTCTTCGTCGGGCCGTCGGGCTGCGGGAAGTCGACGCTGCTGCGCACCATCGCCGGGCTGGAGGACATCACCGACGGCACCCTGCAGATAGCTGGCGAAACAGTGAACGACGTGCCGCCGTCGAAACGCGGCATCGCCATGGTGTTCCAGTCCTATGCGCTCTATCCGCACATGACCGTCTACGACAACATGGCCTTTGGCATGAAGATCGCCCGCGAAAGCAAGGCCGAGATCGACCGGCGCGTTCGCCAGGCAGCCGAGATCCTGCAACTGACCAAATATCTCGACCGCCTGCCCAAGGCGCTTTCGGGCGGCCAGCGCCAGCGCGTGGCCATCGGCCGCGCCATCGTGCGCAACCCGAAAGTGTTCCTGTTCGATGAGCCGCTGTCCAATCTCGATGCCGCGCTTCGCGTCGCGACCCGCATCGAGATCGCCAAGCTCAAGGAAAGCATGCCCAACACGACGATGGTCTATGTCACCCACGACCAGGTGGAGGCGATGACGCTGGCCGACCGCATCGTGGTGCTGAAGGACGGCCGCGTGGAGCAGGTCGGCTCGCCGATGGACCTCTATTGCCATCCCGGCAACCTGTTCGTGGCGCAATTCATCGGCTCGCCGGCAATGAATATCTTGCCGGCAACCATCGAGCAGGCAGGTCAACCGACGAGCGTCTTGCTGGCGGACGGACGTGAGGTGGAGGTGCCGGTCGCCACCCCTGTCGCAGCCGTGGGCGCAAGTATCAGCTTCGGCGTGAGGCCGGAGGACCTGCGGATCGGCACCGGGGCCGACTACCTGTTCGAAGGCACCGTCGACTATGTCGAGCAGCTTGGCGAGGTGCAGCTCGTCTATGTCGAGATCGGCTCCAGCGACGGCCCGCTGGTTGCCAAGCTGCCTGGCGGCGCGGCCGTGAAGCGCGGCACGGTTATGCGGCTCGCGGCCGAGCCAGGCAACCTGCACATCTTCGGCGAGGACGGCAGGTCGTTCGCCCGCAATGGTGCCGCGGCCACGGCGGCTTTGAGCGAGATGGCTTTCCCCTGAACCGCCATATCGCTCAAAGCTTTTGTTTTTTAAGCATGATCCCGAAAGGCTGCAACTTTCCGGGATCATGCTCTAGCCGGCCGAGGCCAGCTCCCTTTCGGCGCGCGCCGTCTTCGCCCGCGCGTGCAGGAACGCCGCGACGAAGGCGAGGCTCATCAAAAGCACGATGGTCGGTGCCGGCGCGCTGTCGATGAAGAAGCTGAGGTAGACGCCGAGGAACGACGCCACCACCGCCACCAGCACCGAGATCGCCATCATCTGCGAGAAGCGGCGGGTGATGAGAAAGGCAATGGCGCCCGGCGCGATCAGCATGGCGACCGCCAGGATGATGCCCACCGCCTTCAGCGCGCCCACGATCGTCAGCGACAGCACCGCCAGCAGGCCGTAGTGCAACAGTCGCGCCGGCAAGCCGATGGCACGTGCATGCTGCGGATCGAATGCATTCAGCAGCAGGTCGCGCCGGAAGATGCCGATGGCGCCGACAGCAACCATTGCGATGATGCCGCTCTGCAGGACATCCGCCCAGGTGACCCCCAGCATGTTGCCGAACAGGATGTGGTCGAGGTGAATGTCGGTCTCGATCTTGGTGTAGAGCACGATGCCCAGCCCGAACATGCCGGAAAAGACAATGCCCATGACCGTGTCTTCCTTGATCCGGCTGTTTTCCTTGAGGAAGCCGGTGGCGAGTGCACAGAACATGCCGGCGACGAAGGCGCCGAAGGCCAGAGGCAGGCCGGCAAGATAAGCAAGCACAACGCCCGGCAGAACGGCATGGCTGATGGCGTCGCCCATGAGCGACCAGCCCTTCAACACCAGGAAGCAGGACAGCATCGCCATCGGCACCGCTACCAGCACGGCGATGACGAAGGCCTGCTGCATGAAGACGAAGTCGAAAGGCGCCGCCAGCGTCTGGAAGAAATCACTCATAGCCCCGCCTCCAGTGCTTCGCGCGCCCTTTTGCGCGCCGCCAGTATGCCGTGCTTGGGCGCAAGCACGAAGGCGGCAAGGAAGATCAACGTCTGCAGCACCACGATGATGCCGCCGGTCGCGCCGTCGAGGAAATAGCTGGCATAGGCGCCGACGAAACTGGTCGCCGCACCGATGGTGACCGAGACGGCGATCAGCCGCGGAAAGCGGTCGGTCAGCAGATAGGCGGTGGCGCCCGGCGTCACCACCATGGCGATGACCAGGAAGGCGCCCACCGTCTGAAGTGCTGCCACGGTGGAGGCCGACAGCAGCGTGAAGAACAGCACCTTCAACCGGTCGGGATTGAGCCCGATGGAGCGGGCATGGCTTTCATCGAAGAAGGCGACCATCAGGTCCTTCCATTTGGCAAGCAGGATGACGAGCGAGACACCTCCGATGATGACGAGTTGCAGCGTGTCGGCCGGCGTGATGGCGAGGATGTTGCCCAGCACAATGGTCTGGATGTTCACCGCTGCCGGCGACAGCGAGATCATGAACAGGCCGAGGCCGAAGAAGGAGGTGAAGATCAGCCCAATGATGGCGTCTTCCTTCAGTTTTGTCCGCTGGTTGAGGAACAGCATGGCTCCCGCGGCAAGACCGCCGGACAAAAAGGCGCCCATGGCGAAGGGCAGGCCGAGCATATAGGCCCCGGCGACGCCCGGCACGATGGAATGCGAGAGCGCGTCGCCGATCAGCGACCAGCCCTTGAGCATCAGATAGGCTGACAGGAAGGCGCAGACGCCGCCGACCAGCGCCGACACCCACATGGCGTTCACCATGTAGCCATAGGAAAAGGGTTCGAGCAGCGCCGGCATCATCTCGCCCCTGCCCTGCCGGCTTCCTCGCCGTAGAGCACCAGCGGCCGCTCGTCGTCGGTCAGCACCGTGACCTCGCGCGGGTCGGCGTCCTCATGGAGATCGGCCCCACCGAGGATGAATTGGCGCAGCACGCCGCCGAAGGTCTTTTCCAGATTGGCCTTGGTGAAGACTTCCGAGGTCGGGCCGTGAGCCAGCACCGTGCGGTTGATGAGCACCGTGCGGTCGCAGAAGCGCGGCACGCTGCCGAGATTGTGGGTGGAAACCAGCATCACCCGGCCCTCGGCGCGCAGCGCCTGCAGAAGCTCGATGATCGCTTCCTCGGTGCGCACGTCGACGCCGGTGAAGGGCTCGTCGAGCAGGATGATTTTACCTTCCTGCGCCAGTGCGCGGGCCAGGAACACACGCTTCTTCTGCCCGCCCGACAGCTCGCCGATCTGGCGCTTGCGATAGGCGCTCATGCCCACGCGCTCAAGTGCGGCATCCACCGCCTCGCGGTCGACCGGGCGCGTCATGCGGAGAAAATTCATGTGCCCGTAGCGGCCCATCATCACGACGTCCTCAACCAGAACCGGAAAGTTCCAGTCGACGTCCTCGCTTTGCGGCACATAAGCGACGACGTTGTGCTTCAGCGCCTGCGCGGCCGGCATTTCGAAAATCTCGACCTTGCCGGTTGCCAGCGGCACAAACCCCATGATCGACTTGAAAAGGGTCGACTTGCCACTGCCGTTCACCCCCACCAGCGCCGCGATGGTGCCGGTGGGGATGGCGAAGGACGCATCGCGCAGCGCAGTGTGACCGTTGCGATAAGTGACGGTGATATTCTGGACCCTGAGCCCGCCGCCTTCACCAGAAACTGTCATTGCCCGGGGAGCGATATTCATTTGACCAGTGCCTTGGTGACCGTTTCGGTGGTGACGCGTAGCAGGTCGAGATAGGTCGGCACGGGGCCGTCCGGGTCGCTCAACGAGTCGACGTAGAGCACGCCGCCATAGGTCGCCCCCGTCTCCCGGGCCACTTGCTTCGCCGGCGCATCCGACACCGTGCTTTCGGAGAATACGGCCGGAATGTTGTTGGCGCGCACCGCGTCGATCACCTTGCGCACCTGCTGGGGCGTGCCCTGCTGGTCGGCATTGATCGGCCAGAGATAGAGCTCCTTCAGGCCGAAATCGCGCGCCAGATAGGAGAAGGCGCCCTCGCTGGTGACCAGCCAGCGCCGCTCCTCGGGAATGCTGGCGAGCGCGGTGCGGATCGGCTCGACCTGTGCCTTAATCTGTTCGGAATAAGCAGCGGCGTTCCTGGCGTAGATCTCGGCATTGGCCGGATCCTGAGCCGCGAACGCCTTGCGGATGTTCTCGACATAGATCAGCGCGGCCTGGGGCGACATCCAGGCATGCGGGTTGGGCTTGCCGGTATAAGGGCCCTCGACGATGCCCATGGGCTCGACGCCCTCGGACACGACAGCGCTAGGCACATCGTGGAGATTGGCGAAGAACTTTTCGAACCAGAGCTCGAGGTTCAGCCCGTTCCACAAGATCAGATCGGCCTTCTGCGCCTTGATCAGGTCATGAGGCGTCGGCTGATATTCATGGATTTCGGCGTTGGGCTTGGTGATGGATTCCACCTGGGCCGCATCGCCGGCGACATTTTTGGCGATGTCGGCGATCACGGTGAAGGTCGTCACCACCTGCATCTTCTCGGCGGCCTGGGCCGCGCCCGCATTCCAGACGGCGAGGCCGAGGACAAGGCTTGATATGAAGAAACTACGCATTCGTGTCATGAGAACCCCGCTTTGATGCATGCAGCCGAGCGAAAACGCCGACCTTGGCTTCCCCTGATAGAGAGCGAGGCGAAACATGTCAATGCAATTGCAAATCGTTTGCAGTTGCATTGATGGCGAAGGCGCCGTGGTAGCGGCAGATCGCCTTGGAGGTTTTGCGGACGAGGACAGATGCGCCGGAGGAGGCGCAAAACTGACGCACAAGCTCCGAGTTTTTTTGGGAGTAGCCTGTAAAGGCAGACTTCGGCGGGCTCGACAAAGCGAGCTCACCCTCTCCGGACGCATGTTTCGAGGGCAGGCGTTGAGCCGGACAGGCTCGTGGCCAAGCCCAAACTCCGTGCTACTTGCATCGGGCGAATAACAGAAAGGAAAGCTTCAAGAGCTTGACTCCCTCGCCATCGCTATGGCCGGAGGACACCGCGAGCCGAATTTTGGGGAGCATCTACTCGGTCAGACCCTGCGCCGAAGGGAGCGCATGGTCCCTCCAGCGGATCAGCACCAGACTCACACCTTGACGAGATGCTTGACGCGGTCCGTTTCGCCAAAGATGCGCAGGTAGCGCTCCATCTCGCGCTCTTCGCCTGTGGCCTTGGCCGGATTGTCGGACAGCTTCACCGCGTTGCGGCCGTTGACCTTGGTGACCTTGCAGATCAGCGAAATCGCGTTGAGGCCCTTGGTCTCCATCGGCGCGCAGTCTTCGAAGTCGTTGGTCAGGTTGGTGCCCCAGCCGAAGGACATGCGCACCTTGCCGCGGAAATGGCGATAGGTTTCCTCGATGGTCTCGGCCTCGAGCCCGTCGGAGAAGATCAGCAGTTTCTTGCGCGGGTCGACGCCCTTCTCGCGCCACCATGAGATGATCTTCTCGCCGCCCTCGATGGGCGGAGCGCTGTCCGGCCGGAAGCCAGTCCAGTCGGCGACCCAGTCGGGCGCATCGCGCAGGAAGGCGGCTGTGCCGAAGGCGTCGGGCAGTACGATCAGCAGGTTGCCGCCGTAGTAGCGCTGCCAGTCCTGCAGGACCCGGTAGGGCGCCTGGCGCAGTTCCTGGTCGCTATCGGCCAATGCGGCCAGCACCATCGGCAGTTCGTGCGCGTTGGTGCCGAGCGCCTCGAGATCGGTGTCCATGGCCAGGAGTACGTTGGATGTGCCGGTGAAAGCGGGGCCGATGCCTTCCTTGAGTGCCTCGACGCACCAGCGCTGCCAAAGGAAGGAGTGACGCCGCCGCGTGCCGAAATCGGAGATCTTCAGGTCGGGAAGCTGGCGCAGCCGCTCGATCTTGGACCACAGCTTTGCCTTGGCGCGAGCATAGAGCACGTCGAGCGCGAAGGGACCGAACGGCTTCATCGCCGAGCGCGAGCGCAGCTCGTTGATGATGGCGAGTGCGGGAATCTCCCACAGCGTCGTGTACATCCACGGCCCGTGGAACGAGAGCTCATACTGGCCGTTGCGCTTTGAAAGCTCGTATTCGGGCAGCTGGAAGTCCTCCAGCCAGGCCAGGAATTCCGGCTCGAAGATCTGCTTGCGGCCGTAGAAGGTATTGCCGCCCAGCCAGATCATCTCCTTCTTGGAGAAGCGCAGCGTGCGTGCATAATCGAGTTGCTCTCGCAGTTCCTGCTCGTCGATCTCCTCGGCCAGCCTGACCGAGGTGTTGCGATTGATCAGCGAGAAGGTGACGTCGACATTGGGGTACATGCCCCAGATCATCTGCAGCATCAGCAGCTTGTAGAAATCGGTGTCGAGCAGGCTGCGGACGATCGGGTCGAGCTTCCAGGTGTGGTTGTAGACGCGCCGCGCAATATCGGTCTTGGTCATTCAGAGAACCTTTTGGTGCCGCTTTCTGCTTGTCCAGCAGCCTCTTAGCATCGAAATGGGTTCTTTGCCTCATCATTGCGGCTCTGGACCGACAAAAAATGCCGTTGCGGCAGGCCAGCCGGTCGCGCGCGGCAACCGGCTGGCAGGATCATCCGGCCAGAGCCCTGGTCAGGTCGAGGCGGTCGCGTCGCATCCAGCGCAGGAGGAGCAGCGCTGCCACCGCAGCCAGGCCGGAGGACAGGCCGATCCAGATGCCGACGCCCTGGAGGCCGAGCGGAAAGGCGAACAGCATCCCGAGCGGCAGGCCGATGCCCCAGTAGCCGAGGGCAGCATAGATCATCGGCACCCTGGTGTCGTGCAGACCGCGCAGCATGCCTGCGGCCACCGATTGCGCACCGTCGACGACCTGGAACAGTCCTGCAAAGGCCAGGAACGACACCGCCAGCCCGATCACCGTGGCGTTGCGGGGATCGTCGAGGTCGATGAAGGCGCCGATCAGCATTTCGGGCAGCAGCACCATCACCAGGGCCGCCAGCGCCATGAACCCGACGCCCAGCACCAGCGCGGTCCAGCCGGCGCGGCTTATGCCGTCCCGGTTGCGTGCGCCGTAGGCGAGCCCCACGCGCACGGTCACCGCCTGGCTCAGTCCCAGCGGCACCATGAAGGTGATCGAGGCGATCTGGATGGCGATGGCATGGGCTGCGAGCGAAGCCGCGCCAATCAGCCCCATGACCATCGCAGCGGCGTTGAAGATGGTGACCTCGAAGGCCATGATCCCGGCAATGGGCAGGCCGAGCTTCAAGAGGCCCATGAAGCGCGGCCAGTCGGGGCGCCAGAAGCGCCCGAACAGGCTGTAGCGCCGGAAGTTCGACTGCAGCGTCACCACGGCGACCATGCCGACAAACATCAACAGGCTGGACAGGGTGGTGGCGAGCCCCGATCCGGAAATACCCATGGCCCGAAAGCCGAGATTGCCGAACATCAGGCACCAGTTGGCCAGGACGTTGAAGCCCACAGCGATGAACACGATGGCCAGCGCCCAGCCCGGTCGCTCCAGCGCCGAGATGAAGGAGCGCAGCACGATATAGCCGTAGAACGGCAGCACCGCCCATTGCAGCCAATGCACATAGACGCCCGCCTGCGCGGCCAACTCCGGGTCCTGTCCCATCGCTGCCAGCACCGCCTCGGCCTGCCACAGGAAGACCCAGATCGGGATGCTGACGCACACCGCCAGCCATAGTCCCTGGCGCACCGTGCGCCGGATGTCGCGCACCGAGTGGCGCTTGCGGCCGAGCTCGGTGGCCATCATCGGCGAGGTTGCCAGGATGAGGCCCAGGCCGAAGATCATGGGCGCGAAATAGAGGCTCGTGCCCAGCGCGCCGGCGGCGAGCGTATCGGGGCCCAGGCGACCCATCATCATCACGTCGGTCGCCGTCATCGCGGTCTGGCCGAGATTGGTGAGCACCATCGGCCAGGCGAGCGCCAGCATTGCCCGAAATTCGTGACGCCAAAGACTTGCCGGCGCCTGTGCGCCGGCTTCGATCGCAGACATCTGTTTCAACTTTCAGGAGTGGGCGGCGGCAAAGACTGCGCCACCGGCCTCGTTCTCGCGGAAAAACGGAATGGTCTTTCCGAATCTTTCCCACCTACTTGAACCAAACACCCGTGGCAAACAAGTGTTCACGCCTGGCAACGGTTGAGCCAGGCAGCCGGGGACTGTGCGGATATAGGGGCTTTCTTGGCGCCTACATCAACTCCAGCGCCCGCCGTTGACGATGCATTTCGAGGAAAATTCGGTAGTCGCGCTCGTAGCCGGCACGAGCGGCGGGGTCGGGCCGGTGCTCCCGGCCCGGCTGCTGCATGCCGGCGCAGGCCGCCGCCAGCGAGGGGTAAAGGCCGGCGGCATGAGCGGCCACCATGCCGGTGCCGAGCAGCACCGCCTCGTCCGAAACCGGCTCGATCACCATGCAGCCGGTGGCGTCGGCATAGAGCTCCATCAGCAGCGGGTTTTTCGTGTGGCCCCCGGTGACATGCAGCGTGTCGATGGCGTAGCCGCTGGCGTTGAGCGCATCGACGATGTGACGCACGCCAAGCGCGATGCCGACGGCGGTGCGCCAATAGACCCGGCACAGGCTGTCGAAGGAGGCATCGAGCGTCAGCCCCGAGATCACGCCGACAGCGTGCGGATCGGCAAGCGGCGAGCGGTTGCCGTGGAAATCGGGCAGCACATGCAGCCGCGTGGCAAAGCTCGTGCCTTCCTGCGCGCGCAGCGCCGCTATCCGTTCGGCGATGCGCCGATGCGCGGCCGCGTCGGGCTCGCCGCCGGCGCCATGCCAGCGGATGATGTGGTCGAGCAGCGCCCCGGTGGCGGACTGGCCGCCCTCGTTCATCCAGCAGTCGGGCAGCGCGACGCCGAAATAAGGCCCCCACCCGCCGGGGAAGGAGCGTGGCTGCAGCGACAATGCCATGGCGCAGCTCGACGTGCCTGCAATCAGCGCCAGATGCCGGTCGATGCCGGCAAGATCGCCGACGAAGCCACCCAGAACGCCAAGCGCGCCGGCATAGGCGTCGATCAGCCCGACACCGACGCGGCAGGCGGTGGAGAGGCCGAGCGCAGCCGCGGCCTCCGGCAGCAGCGGCCCGAGATCGGTGCCCACCGGGCTGGCCTTCTGCGGCAGGGCTCCGCGTTCCAGCAGATCGTCGAGCCCGACCCTTTCGAGGAAATCGGCCTGCCACCCCGGCGTCTCATGGGCGAGATAGGTCCATTTGCAGGTGAGCGTGCATTGCGACCGGGCGAGCGAGCCGGATGCCTTCCAGGACAGGAAATCGGCGAGATCGAAGAAATAGCCCGCCTTGGCCCACTGCTGCGGCAGATGCCGCTTCAGCCACATCAGCTTGGGAAGCTGCATCTCGGGCGACATCACGCCGCCGATGTGCTCGAGCACGCGGTGGCCGGTTGCCGTGCACTCCTCGGCCTCGGCGATCGCGCGATGGTCGAGCCAGACCACTGTGTCCCAGCGATCCTCGCCTCCGGTCGAAACCGAGAGCTGGTGGCCACCACTGTCGCGCACCACCAGCGAGCAAGTGGCGTCGAAGGCGATGCCGGCGACCTCGTCCGCCGCAATGCCGGCCTTCTCCCGCGCCGCCCGCACCGCTGCACAGACGGCACGCCAGATATCCTCCGAGTCATGCTCGGCATGATCCGGTTCCGGCTGCTGCATGGCGATGCGGTGTTCGGCACGGCCGAGGAAATTGCCGGCGGCGTCGAGAATGCCGGCGCGCGCGCTGCCGGTGCCGACGTCGACAGCGCAGACAAAGGCGCCCATCAGCGGGCGCTCCGGCAGGATCTCGCTCCAGGCAAAGACAGCAGAAGCTTCGTCATGCGACGAAGATACCCCTCGCCGTCAACAGCGCAAGGGTCGCCTTGCCGGAGCCCGACAGTAAGGCCTATCCCCGGTCAGCCCTCAGGCCAGCGTCACGCCGGCGTCGCGCATCTTGCCCAGCATCGTTTCCAACGAGCCGCCGAGATCGATGGCACGGCAGGCATCCAGCCGCACCGTGGTCTCGAAGCCTTGCTCGACTGCGTCGAGCGCCGAATAGGCGACGCAGAAATCCGTCGCCAGCCCGACCAGCGTGAGCTTGCCGATGCCGCGCTCCTTCAGATAGCCGGCGAGGCCCGTCGGCGTCTTGCGGTCGTTCTCGAAAAAGGCGGAATAGCTGTCGATGCCCTTGCGGAAGCCCTTGCGGATGACCAGCTCGGCCTTGCTCCACTTGAGCGCGGGATGGAAGGCCGCGCCGCCCGAGCCCTGCACGCAATGATCGGGCCACAGGGTCTGCTGGCCATAGGGCATCTCGACGGTTTCGAACGGCTGCTTGCCCGGATGTTTCGAGGCGAAGCTGGAATGGTTGGCTGGATGCCAATCCTGCGTCAGCACCACATGCTCGAAGTCGCCGATCATCTCGTTGATCAAGGGCACGATCTTGTCGCCTTCGGCCACCGGCAGGCTGCCGCCCGGACAAAAATCATTCTGCATGTCGATGACGATCAGCGCTTCTTCGGCCATTTCAATTCCATCTCCCAAATCGCGGCATCGAGCCTCGGCCAGAAGCAGGTGCACAGTCAACAGCCTTTGCTGCATAAGCCTCTGAAACCACGCATGAAGCAAACAGGCGGCGGCGCCGAAACTGCGCCTTGCAAACCAACGGTCGCCTGATACCATTCGCATACAAATGATTTCTGCGACCGGTCATGCTTGGGAGGCGTGGCGTGCACCGATACGCAAAGCCGACGGCGCTCGAAGAGGCGCTGACCCTTCTCGGACGGGATGACGACTGGCTTTTGCTGGCCGGCGGCACCGACGTCTACCCGGCCCTCGGCGACCGTCCGCTGCAGCGCAATGTGCTCGATCTGAACGGTCTCGCCGAGCTCCGGGGCATTTCCGAAACCGCCACGCATCTCGTCATCGGCGCGCGAACGACCTGGGCCGAAATCGCCCGCCACGACCTGCCGCCGGCATTCGGCGCGCTGCAGGCGGCCGCCCGCGAGGTCGGCTCCATCCAGATCCAGAACCGCGCCACGATAGCCGGAAATCTCTGCAACGCGTCGCCCGCCGCCGACGGCGTGCCGGCGCTTTTGGTGCTCAACGCCGAGGTGGATCTGCGGGCGTTGGGCTCGACCCGTCATCTGCCGCTTTCCGACTTCATCCTCGGCAATCGCCGCACGGTCCGGCAGCCAGACGAGTTGGTCACGGCGATCCGCGTGCCGAAACGTGCAGTCGCCGGTGCATCCGCATTCCAGAAACTCGGCAGCCGGCGCTATCTCGTCATCTCCATCGTCATGGCGGCCGCGCGCATCGCGGTCGAGCATGGCATCGTCACGCAAGCCGCGGTGGCGGTGGGCGCCTGCTCGGCCGTGGCCAAGCGATTGCACAATCTGGAGGCCGGCCTGCGTGGTTTACCCGTCGGCCCGACTCTCGCTGAAGTCGTGGCGGAAGCGGCTTTCAATGAGTTGGCGCCCATCGACGACGTGCGCGGCAGCGCCGACTACCGGCGCCTTGCGGCGCGCGAGATCGTTGCCCGGGCTGTGCTGGCCACCATCGATCCGACCAATGCAAGGGCGGCAGCGGCATGAGCACGGTGCGGATCGCCTTGAACTTCGAGCTCAATGGCGCCGCCGTCGCAATCCACGTCCCACCTCTCCGGCGCCTATCGGCCGTGCTGCGCGACGAGCTGCGGCTCACCGGCACCAAGGTCGGCTGCGATGCCGGCGATTGCGGCGCCTGCACCGTGCTGGTCGACGGCGAGCCGGTCTGCGCCTGCCTCGTGCCGGCGGCATCGGTGGAAAGTGCGGCGGTGCGCACGGTTGAGGGGCTCGCCAATGGCAGCCTCTCGGCGCTGCAGGCCTCGTTTCTCGCACATGGCGCGGCGCAATGCGGCATCTGCACACCCGCGTTGCTGGTCGCCGGAACCGCGCTTCTGGAACAGACGCCCTCGCCTTCCGAGGGCCAGGTGAAGGACGCGCTGGGCGGCATCCTCTGCCGCTGCACCGGCTACCGAAAAATCATCGCGGCGGTGATGGAGGCCGGCCGCCACGCCGGCGAACTGGACCCCCGGCTCCCCGCCGCCGGCCACGCGATCGGCGCCTCGCCGGTGCGGCTCGACGGCATCGCCAAGGTGACGGGCGCGGACAAATTCGGCGCGGATTCCTTCCCGGCCGATGCGCTGGCCGTCGCCGTCATCCGCTCGCCCCATTATCACGCGCGCTTTGCCTTCGGCGACCTCGACGCCTACCGCGCGCAAAACCCCGGCATCGCGGCCATCTTTACCGCCGCTGACATTCCCGGGCAAAACCGCTTCGGCGTCATCCCTGCCTTCGCCGACCAGCCTGCCCTGGCCGAAGGCGAGGTGCGCTTCCGTGGCGAGGCGGTGGCGGTGGTGGCCGGCGAGCGCGAGGCGATCCGCGATCTCGACCTTGCGAGATTTCCGATCGCCTGGACCGAACTGCCGCACCGGCTCGAGCCCTGCGAGGACAGCGACCTCGTCCATGCCGAGCGTCCGGGCAATCTGCTCACACAGGGCTTCGTCCGGCGTGGCGAGCCGGAAGCAGCGATTGCCAATGCTGCTCATGTCGCGTCGGGCGAGATCGAGACCGCTTATGTCGAGCATGCCTATATCGAGCCGGAGGCGGGCTTCGCGCATATGGACGGCGACACGCTGGTGGTCACGGCCTGCACGCAGGCCCCCTATATGGACCGTGACGACATGGGCAAGGTGCTCGGCCTCCCGCCCGAGCGCGTGCGCATCGTGCCCACCGCGACCGGCGGCGGCTTCGGCGCCAAGCTCGATCTTTCGGTGCAGCCGCTGGTCGGTCTCGTTGCGCTGAAGACCGGCCGGCCGGCGGCACTCGTCTACACGCGCGGCGAATCCATGGCCGCGTCGACCAAGCGCCACCCGGCCACCATGCGCGCGACCATTGCCGCCGACGCGGAAGGCCGCATTGCCGGCATGGTATTTTCCGGGGACTTCAACACGGGCGCCTATGCAAGCTGGGGGCCGACAGTGGCCAACCGCGTGCCGGTCCATGCCTCCGGCCCCTATGTCACGCCGCACTACCGCGCGCTCGGCCGCGCCCTGCACAGCAACGGCCCGATCTCCGGCGCCTTTCGCGGCTTCGGCGTGCCACAGGCCACGATCATGCAGGAGACGCTCTACGACGAGCTGGCGCAAAAGGCGGGGCTCGACCGGCTGGAATTCCGCCTGAAAAACTGCCTTCGCAACGGCTCCGAAACGGTGACAGGCCACGAGCTTGAGAAAGGCGTCGGCATCGCCACCTGTCTCGAAGCGCTGAAACCCCACTGGCAGCGCGCGCTGGCCGACACGGAAGTCTTCAATGCCGGCAACGGCGCGCGCCGGCGCGGCGTCGGCGTGGCCTCCTGCTGGTACGGCTGCGGCAACACCTCGTTGCCCAACCCCTCGACCATCCGGCTCGGCCTCTCGCCCGACGGGCATGTGGTTCTGCATCAGGGCGCGGTCGACATCGGCCAGGGCTCCAACACGGTGATCGCGCAGATCGTCGCCGACACGCTCGGCGTGCCGCTGCAACTGGTGCGGCTGAAAGGCGCCGACACGGCGATCTCGCCCGATGCCGGCAAGACCTCGGCTTCACGGCAGACCTTTGTCTCGGGCAAGGCGGCGGAGAAGGCGGCCCGGGCTTTGCGCGAAAAAATCCTGCGCTTTGCCAATGTCTCGGAGCTTGCCACGCTGCATCTGGAAGGCTCCACGCTGGTCGTTCGCGAGGGTCAGGCCGTGCGCCACATCGATCTTGCCGCGCTCGTCCCGGATGCCGACGGCCTGGTCTTTTCGGCGCAGGAAACCTACGACCCGCCGACCACCCCGCTCGACGAAAACGGCCAGGGCAAGCCCTATGCCGTCTATGGCTACGGCGCGCAGATCGCCGAGTTGGAGGTCGACATGAAGCTCGGCACGGTCAGGCTGATAAAAATCACCGCCGCGCACGATGTCGGCCGCGCCATCAACCCGCTTCTGGCCGAGGGGCAGATCGAGGGCGGCATCGCGCAGGGCATCGGCATGGCGCTCATGGAGGAATACATCCCAGGCCGTACCGAAAACCTGCACGACTATCTCATTCCCACCATCGGCGACGTGCCGCCCATCGAGACCATTCTGGTGGAAATTCCGGACCCGGAAGGACCGTTCGGCGCCAAGGGGCTGGGCGAGCATGTGCTGATCCCCACCGCGCCGGCGATCCTCAACGCCATCCGCCACGCCACCGGCGTGCTGGTGACGAAGCTGCCGGCCACGCCAAGCCGCATCCGCGCGGCCATCGCAGAAGCCGAGGCAGGGCGATGAGCGAGCTTTCCGAACGCTTCGTTTCCTCCGATCCCGGCGATAAGCGGCAGGGCGACAAGCTGCGCTGCGATGCCTGCCCGGTGATGTGCTACATCGCCGAGGGCCGCACCGGCGCCTGCGACCGCTACGGCAATTTCGGCGGACGCATCGTGCGTTGCGACCCGCTGACCATCCTCGAGCACCACATAGAGACCGACGGCGAGGTCGTGCACTTCGCGGCCGCCGAGGAGCCGTGGACCGGCGAGCTGATCGACCCCGGCCGCCGCTTCGTCACCGCCATCGGCGCCGGCACCACCTACCCCGACTACAAACCCGCCCCCTTTATCGTCAGCCAGGAGGTCGAGGGCGTCGATCTGGTCACCGTCGTCACCGAGGGCATCTTTTCCTATTGCGGCGTCAAGGTAAAGATCGACACCGACCGCCATCTCGGCCCCGAAACCGCGACAGTGCGCGCCGAAGGCGAGGCCGTAGGCCATGTGACCACCGGTGAATACGGCTCGCAGATGCTGTCGCTGGGTGGCGTGCATCACCTGACCGGCGGCTCGAAGGCGGAAGGCCGCGTCACCTGCGCCACGCTGCTCGACCTGTGCAACCGCAAGCCGGTGGAGTTGACCATCGACGGCGGCGCCAGCGTGATCGTCGAGGCGGGCAAGGCGCCGGTCATCGACGGCAAGGTCGAGCACCGCATGCGCGTGGGCTGCGGCTCGGCCACCATCGGCATGTTCGCCACCCAGTGGCGCGGGCTGGTGGACGAGGTGGTGGTGGTGGATGACCACATCACCGGCGTGGTTTCGGAGCACCAGGCCGGTAAGGTGCTGGGCTGGGCAGACACCGGCATAAAAATCAGCGGCCGACGCTCGACGCCCGGCCGATATTTCAAGGTCTCCGAACCGGGCCTGGGCTGGGGCGGCACCACGATTTCCGACCCGCTGTCGATCCTCGGCCCGTGGAACCCGGCCAAGGGCGCGCGCGCCGGCCTGTCGCTGCTCATGGTTTCGACCACCGGCGAGCAGTTCGCCTATTACGAGCTCGACGAGGAGCTGCGGCCGGTCGAAAAACCGTTTCCCGAGCGGCTGGAAAAATCGGTCCGGCTGATCGAGGAAAACTGCGAGCCGGCGCTGTGCACCGTGCTGTTCGTCGGCGGGGCCGGCGGGTCCCTTCGCGCCGGGGTGGTGGAAAACCCGGTCAACCTCACCCGCTCGGTGCAGGGACTGCAGACCTATGTCACCGTCGGCGGCGCGCCGGTCTATGTCTGGCCGGGCGGCGGCATCACGCTGATGGTCGACGTGACCCGCGTGCCGGAAAACGCCTTCGGCTATGTGCCAACACCCGCGCTCGTGGCGCCGATCGAATTCACCCTGCGCCGCGACGACTATCTCCGGCTCGGCGGCTATGCCGGCGCGATCCGCACGGTGGACGACGTGCTGGCGCAAGGCGGCGAATATTTCAACGAGCGTCAGAACCGCCCGGCGCCGACCGGCAATCCATGGCCGCCGCTGCAGCAGTTGCGGCGCTGGCCGGGCGGCCGGCCGTGACCGGGCCGCAGGCGACGTGGCTGCCGGACGGGCGGCGGCTGCACCTCAACCATGGGCCGATCGACCTGATCGTCGAGGCTTTTGGGCCGCCCGACGAAATGCGCGCGGCCTATGCGCAGGCGGTCGCGCATTTTCGGACCGTGCTGCCCGAACTGGTGGGCGAGCTGGCCGAATTGCGAAAGCCTGCCGGGCCGGAGCCACGCGCCTTCGCCGGGCCGGTGGCGCGGCGCATGGAAGCGGCGGTTGCGCCGCTGTCGACCCGTTTCATCACGCCCATGGCGGCGGTGGCAGGCGCGGTTGCCGAGGAAATCCTCGCCGCCATGCTTGCCGGGCGCCGCTTGCGAAAGGCCTATGTCAACAATGGCGGCGACATCGCGCTGCATCTCGCGCCCGGCGAGACGATTTCGGCGGCGGTGGCCGGCACCGGCCACGGCTTTGCCGATCGGCTGGCGGTGCGCGCAGGCGACGGCGTGGGCGGCATCGCTACTTCCGGCTGGCGCGGGCGCTCCTTGTCGCTCGGCATCGCCGATGCGGTGACGGTGCTGGCAGCGACAGCCGCGCAGGCCGACGCCGCTGCCACGCTGATCGCCAATGCCGTCGACCTGCCCGGCCATCCGGGCATTACGCGTGTGCCGGCCTGCGAGCTTGCTCCCGAAAGCGATCTCGGCGAGCGCCCCGTAACCCGCGCAGTGGGACCGCTGTCGTCGGCCGCGGTCGGACAGGCGCTCGGCGCGGGGTTTTTGCTTGCCGAGGAATTCTGCCGCGAGGGGCTGATCGTGGCGGCTGCGCTGTTCCTCGCCGGCCAGGCGCGGGTCTGCGGGCAACTGGCGTTCGACCGGAGCGAAGCGGGCGCCTTTCCGCGATTCGGCGCGCCCGTGGAAGGGCAGCCCCGCGGCGCCGGCTTCGGAGGCGAGGCATGAGCGGTCAAGACGATCTTCTGACACCGACCCCTGCCGGGGAGCCGCCGAAATATCGTCTGCAGGACCAGATCGGCTTCGTGCTGCGGCGGGCGCACCAGCGCCATGTGGCGATCTTCGCCGCGCACATCGCCGACCTGACGCCGCCGCAATTTGCAGCTTTGGCCAAGCTCCACGAGACCGGCGCGACCTCGCAGAACCAGCTCGGCGGCCTGATCGCCATGGATGCGGCCACCGTGAAGGGCGTGATCGACCGGCTGCGGGCGCGCGGGCTGGTGGAGCTTACCCCGCACGGGGTCGACAAGCGCCGGCTCCTGGTCAGCCTGACAGCGGAAGGCGCCGCGGCGGTGGAGAAGCTCATTCCGCTGGCCCGCCAGATCACCGAGGAGACGCTGACGCCGCTGACGCAGAAGGAAGCGGCGACGCTGATGAGGCTTATGCGCAAGCTGGGGTGAGGAGTGGCGCAGCGCTTTCCCTCCGCTTCTCCGTCGCCTCGCGGTCGATTGCAGTGCCGGAGCCGTCGAGCACGACCCCGAACAGCTTGGCGGCCTGCGCCGGCGTGTAGTAGCCCAGCCGCACGTCGCGCAGCACCAGTTCGGGGTCGCGGCAAAGCGGGTCGCCATAGCCGCCGCCGCCGGGCGTGCCGACGCACACGCGGTCACCGGCCCGGAGAAAAATGTCCTGCTCCTTGGACAGATGCGGCGGCACGTGGGCTGCGCCGTCGCGGAACACGGTGACCTCGTTGACCGCGCCGTCACTGCCGCCGCGCACGCCTTGCGGGCCGGTTCGGCCGTGGTCCATGACGAAGGAAGCGCGCGCCTCGCCGCGCAGAAGCTCCACTTCGTAGGCGAGCCCGAAGCCGCCGCGATGCTGGCCCGCACCGCCGGAGCCCTCGCGCAGCGCATAGTGGCGGTAGAGCACCGGATAGGCCTGTTCCATGATTTCCACCGGCGGCGATTTCGAGATGCCGATGGTGGAGCAGCCGTTGGACAGGCCGTCGTGCCAAAAATTGCCGCCATAGCCGCCGCCGGAGATCTGGTACATGACATAGTCGCGGCCGCGCGCCGGATCATGGCCGCCAAGGGCAAAGTTGCCGCTGGAGCCGGCGGGCGCGGCGGTAACGCGATCGGGCAGCGCCTGCACCATGGCCGCGAAGACGGCCTCGGCGATGCGCTGCGACACCTCGGCCGCGCAGCCCGACACGGGCCGCGGATAGCGGGCGTCGAGGAAGGTGCCTTCCGGCCGCACTACCACCAGCGGCTCGAAGGCGCCGGCGCTGATCGGCACGTCCGGGAAGATGTGGCGCATGGCCAGATAGACCGACGACAGCGTGGTGGCGTGCACGCTGTTCATGGGTCCCGCGCAAGGCGGGCTGGAGCCGCCAAAATCGAAGGTTAGCGTGTCGCCCCGCTTTTCGACCGCGAGCGCGATGGTGAGCGGCCGGTCCACCACCCCGTCGGAATCGACGAAGGCTTTTGCGTGATAGACGCCATCCGGGATCGGCGCGATGTGCGCGCGCATCTGCTCGGCCGCGCGGCGGCGCAGCTCGGCGATGGCGTGGACAACGGTTTCGTCTCCGTAACGATCAAGGATTTCCAGGAGCCGGTCGCGCCCGACCATGAGCGCCGCGGCCTGCGCCTTGATGTCGCCGATGCGCTGGTCGGCAACGCGTATGTTGGAACAGATGATGGCGTAGATTTCGGGGTCCAGCACGCCGCGCTTGAAGAGCTTTACCGGCGGCAGGCGCAGGCCTTCCTGCTCGACCGACGTGGCCGAGGCCGAAAAGCCGCCCGGCACCGCGCCGCCAATGTCGGGCCAGTGGCCGGTGTTGGACAGCCAGCAGAAGATTTGTCCGCTGCGCCACACCGGCATGGCGAAGCGCACGTCCATCAGGTGCGTGCCGCCAAGATAGGGATCGTTGACGATGTAGATGTCGCCTTCCTGCGGGGGCGCACAGCGGCCGTCGCGGATCATCTCGATGATGGTGCGGGTGGAATATTGCATCACGCCGACGAACACCGGCAGGCCCTGGCTTCCTTGGGCGATCAGCGAACCGTCCTCGGCCGAATAGATGCCGTCGGAGCGGTCGTTGGCCTCGGCGATAACGGGCGAGAAGGCGGCTCTGCTGAAGGTGAGGTCCATCTCGTCGCAGGCCTGCTGGAGCGCGGCCTGGATGACCGAAAGGGTGATGGCATCGAGGGCGGTCATTTTGGCTTGGCATCCTCACGGCGATTTTTTTCGCCCGCTCTGGCTTCACCGAGTCCGAGGCATGGATTCCCGACACTCTCCGCTCGCGCTTCGCACTCGCTCCGAGGTCGAGAATGACGGACTTCATTTCCCGCCTCGCCAATCTCCAGCGTGAGGGATTTGCCGAGGCGCAAAATGGAATCCGTCATTCCCGATCTCGTGAGCGACCGCAGGGAGCGGAGAGTGTCGGGATTCCATGCCTCGGACTCGGTGCGATCAAAGCCCTTGACGCTTGTCGAGCCGATACAGTCCTTCATGACGCGCCCACCTCGATCACGATATTCCCGTCCGCGTCACCGCGCGCGCGGTCGCCGGGCTCGAGCACGGTTGTGGCGTCCATCTGTTCGAGGATCGCAGGGCCCTCGAGCACGGCGTCCAGAGGCAGCTTTTCGCGGGCATAGACCGGCGTCTCGCGCCAGCGGCCGTCGGACCACACGGGGCGAAGCTCGTGCAGCGCCCCTTCAAGCGTCGCCGCCCGGCCTGCCGGGTCGATGAGGCCGGAGAGATCGACGGCCGCGCGCACGCCGGTGACCGAGGTGTTCAGGTTGACCAGATTGGCGCGGATTTCCGGCAGCTCGACCTTGAAGCGGGCGAAATAGGCCTTTTCGAACAGGGTTTGCAGTTCCACGCGGGAAACCGCGCCGGAGGGCAGCGGCACATTGAGGATATGTGTCTGGCCGACGAACTGCATGTCGGCCGAATGCGCGACGCGGATCGATTGTGGCCTCACCGCCTCCCTCGCGATGAGGGCCTCGCCCTCGCCGCGCTGCGCGGCGAGGATTTCCGCAATACGGCGCTCGTCGAGGCTGGCCACCGGCTGGTTGACCGTGTTGACGAAATCGTGGCGCAGGTCGGCCACCACGCAGCCCAGCGCGTTGGTGATGCCCGGCCGCGCCGGCACCAGCACTTTCGGCAGGCCGAGCTCGCGGGCCAGGGCCGAGGCGTGCAGCGGCCCCGCGCCGCCGAAGGCGAACAGCGCGAAGTCGCGCGGGTCGTGGCCGCGCGCGACGGAAACCATGCGGATCGCGCCGGCCATCTTGAGGTTGCCGAGTTTGAGCACCGCGCCAGCGGCCGAAACGCCGTCGAGCCCGGTGGCGCGGCCGATCTTTTCGGCGAAGATCTTTTGCACATGGTCGGGCGTGACGGGATTGTCGACCGAAAGAAGCCGCTTCGGGTCAAGCCGGCCGAGCACCAGATTGGCGTCGGTCAGCGTGGGCTCGGTGCCGCCGCGGCCGTAGCAGATCGGGCCGGGGTCGGCGCCCGCGCTTGCCGGACCGACCTGGATCAGGCCGGAGGCGTCGACGCGCGCAATTGAGCCGCCGCCCGCGCCCACCGTGTGCACGGCCACCATCGGCACATGGATGGGCATGGCGTATTCGATCTCGATCTCGTTGGAGACCGCAGGCTCGGCATTGCGGATCAGCGCGACATCGGTGGAGGTGCCGCCCATGTCGTAGGTGACGAGGTTTTCGTAGCCGGCGCGCCGGCCCGTATAAGCGGCGGCGATGACGCCCGAGGCCGGGCCGGACATGACCGTCTTGGCCGATTCACGTGTGACATTGCGGGCCGAGATCATGCCGCCATTGCCGTTCATGATGAGGAAGTCGCGGGCGTAGCCGCGCTCGCCCAGTTCCCGCCGCAGCCGCTCGACATAGCGCTCCAGGATCGGCTGCACCGAGGCGTTGACGGCAGCCGTGACGCCGCGCTCGAACTCGCGCGCCTCCGACAAGAGCATGTGGCCGGCGGTGATGTAGCCGTTGGGCCAGAGTTTTCGCGCGATCTCCAGCGCGCGCAATTCGTGCGCCGGATTGGCGTAGGAATGGAGGAAATGGATGACCAGCGACTCGCAGCCGGCTTCCAGAAGCTGGAGCACCGCCGCGCGCATCTCGTCCTCGTCGAGCGGCACGCGCACGGCGCCCGAGGCTTCCACTCGCTCGGACACTTCGAGCCGCAGATCGCGCGAAATGACCGGCACGAACACGCCGGTCATGCCATAGGCCTGCGGCCGGGTGCGGCGGCCAAGCTCGATGACGTCGCGAAAGCCGCGCGTGGTAATCATGCCGGTGCGGGCCAGCCGCCGCTCCAGCACCGCGTTGGTGGTGGTAGTGGTGCCGTGCACGATGAGGTCGATGTCGGCGACCGGAAAACCGGTCTCGGCCAGCGCGGCGACCACGCCGAAGGCCTGGTTGTCCACGGTGGTGGGGGTCTTGGCGATGCGCACGCCGCCCACGGCTGCGTCGATCATGATCAGGTCGGTGAAGGTGCCTCCGACATCGATGCCGGCCACCACATTTCCTGCATTTGCCTGATAATTCTCAGCCATGTTCGAAACCCGAAACGCAGGACCAAGGATCGGAAGCAGTTTGGAAAGCTGTTCCACGCCCCGATATTGACGTCAATATCGTTTGCATACTAATAAACGGGGCACACAGAATTACCGTTTTCGGGATTTGCGGCAGCGCGCGGGACGAAGAGGTCCGGCTTCGCAACGACGAGGTTTGCGCCGCCTTTTGGCGAAAGGTCCGGATTTTTCATGAACACCGCAGCAGCCCTCAACACGGCCGAGGCGAAGCCGCTTGCCTTCCCCATTCCGGCGAATGTCTATGCCGAGACCGTGGTGTCGGTGAAGCACTACACCGACCGGCTGTTCTCCTTCCGCATCACCCGGCCGCAGTCGCTGCGCTTCCGCTCGGGCGAGTTCGTCATGATCGGCCTGCCCAATGCCGAGAAGCCGGTGTTCCGCGCCTATTCGGTGGCCAGCCCCGCCTGGGACGAGGAGCTGGAGTTCTTCTCCATCAAGGTGCCGGATGGCCCGCTGACCCAGCACCTGCAGAAGATCCAGCCGGGCGACACGGTGCTGATGCGCCAGAAGGCCACCGGCACGCTCGTGCTTGACGCCCTGACGCCGGCCAAGCGGCTGTTCATGATCTCGACCGGCACCGGCATCGCGCCCTTCGCCAGCCTGCTGCGCGACCCCGACACCTACGAGAGGTTCGAGCAGGTCTACCTTACCCACACCTGCCGCGACGTGGCCGAGCTGACCTACGGCAAGGAGCTGGTGTCGGCGCTGGCAGAAGACCCGCTGATCGGCGAGCTGACCCATGGCCGCGTGACGCTCTATTCGACCACGACGCGCGAAGAGTCGCCCCATATGGGCCGCATCACCACGCTGATCGGCTCGGGCAAGTTCTACACCGACCTCGGCATCGACAAGCTCGACCCCGAGACCGACCGCGTCATGATCTGCGGCTCGATGCACATGCTGAAGGACGTCAAGGAACTGGCCGAAAGCCTCGGCTTCGAGGAAGGCTCGCTCTCCCAGCCGGCAAGCTTCGTCGTCGAGCGCGCTTTCGTCGGCTGATTGCGTCCCCTGCCCCGCGGCGCACGCCGCGGGCGCGCGTGACGATGCCCCTTTCACGCGTCCGGTTGGGCCGACCCGGTGTCTCCGCGCCGGACCGGCGGAATGATCTGCGCGGCCAGCCGCACGAGTTCCACCTGACGCGACACCCCCGTCTTGACGAAGATGTTGGCGAGATGCGTCTTGGCCGTGGTCACCGCGACGCCGAGCGCCTCCGTGGCCTGGACCAGCGTCTGGCCGGCGAGCAGGGCGGCGAGTACGCGGGTTTCCATGCGGGTGAGATCGAAGGCGACCGCCATGGCCTCGGCGCCGTTGGCGTCGTTGCCGACCGGGTTGACGAAGACCGCGGCCACGGCCTGCGGCACCAGGTACTGCCGCAGGGCGCCGGCCCGCATCGGCAGGACGCTGCCCAGCACCGGCGCCAGCCCGGGATTGGTCAGCCGCACGGCAAGCCCGGTCTTGCCGATTTCCGCCTCGTTTCGCGCGGCGATGCCGATCGCGGCCTGAAGCTCCGCCGTCGCGGAAGCCAGGTTGGTCTGCAAGATGCCGCCGACGTTGCGGATCGGCTTGGCTGCCCGCAGCATGGCTTCTGCGGCGGCGTTGACATGCAGGATGCGCGCATTGCCATCGGTGAGCACGACGCCGGCATGCAGCGTGTCGAACACCTCCCTGGCCGCTTCCGCCTCGAGCGTCCTCACATCGAGAATGTCGCTGATCATCACAGCCCGCCGGACATGGGGCACGAGGAGCCGCCCCAGCTCGACCTCCCGCTCGGAAATGAGGCCAGCCGATGCGTGCCGGCCCATGCCGATCTGCGCGTGCCGGGAGGGGCTGCGCATGAGAACCAGCGCCATGGCGTCGATGATGCCCTGCGGCGCCACCCACTCGGCAAAATAGCGCGAGCCTTCCCGCAGTTCCGGCGGCAGATGACGCGAGAACACTTGCGGCTCGTCCAGCGGCCAAACTATCGCCCGGGGCCGGCGCTCCCATCCAGCGATCTCCGACGCATACTCCGCCTGCTTCGCCAGCCAGTAGGGATCGACACCGACGCTTTTCCGAAGCGTCGCGCTGCGGCGTTCCAGATCGTACACGTGCAACTGGGCATTGTGGCAGCGAAGCAGCGTCCTGATCTGGTCGAGCGTATCGTCCCATCGGCCCGGATCGAGCGCGCAGTCGTAGATGATGCCAATGATTTCCGACAGTCTCTGAGGAGGCGGGAAATCGTCCATCGCTTCTCCGGTTCAATCACGCGGAATTACCGTCCGCACAATAACTGAGAACCGGGCTATTGTCTCCGCATTCGAACGATGGCGGTTGCGTTCTCGGTCCTGACCGGCGTGAAATGCCATCCCATCCCGTTGCCTGTCCTGGCTCCGAAGACGATGGGGTGGATGATGGTGAGCCAGTCCCTGGAATCGCTGATGTCCTCGGCATCGTCGAAGATGACGAAGGCCTGATTGACGCGCACCCCGGTCGGCACCGCCTTCAGCCCCTGGGCGCCGAAAGTGATCTCGGCCGCAAGGCCCCGATCATGGCCGTTATCGTCCAGCCCCGGCATCGGCGGCATGACGAATTCGTGGCCATGCTGCAGATAGAAAGCCAGCACGTCCTCGAACCCATCGGCTGATGCGGCATAGGACACGGTGCCCTCGTCGGGATCGATGCCGATCTGCACCTCCTCCCGCCCGACGGCGGCTTCAAGCTCGGGGCTTGGGGCGGCGCCAGGATAGGCCTGAAACTCGGCGGCCGCGGGGAGCAGCGCGAGGCTCGAAGCAAGCGCGATGGCAGCGCCCCCTGCGAACACTGCCCGCAGCCAGCCGGCTGCCATGGCGCGAGAGGCCGCGCCGGCGCTTCCGTTCGTCATCGTCTTCATTTGGAAACCAGCTCCACCCTGCGGTTCTTCGCGCGCCCCTCCTCGTCGTCGTTGGAGGCAATGGGCTTGGAGAAGCCCGCCCCCTCCCAAGTTAGACGCCCGGAGCCGACGCCATAATCGTTGACCAGCGCCGCCACCACATTGGCAGCGCGCCGGCGCGACAGGTCCATGTTGTAGTCTGATGAGCCCTGGTTGTCGGTGTGGCCGACGACCTGGAGGTTGAGCTGCGGGTTCGTCGCCAGCAGCTTGGCGATCTCGTCCAGTGTTGGCTTCGATTCCGGCCGCAGGACGTCCTTGTCGAAATCGAACTGGATGCCATAGAGGTTGACCCGGCCGGTGCCGTCGATGGCCTGCTCCATCGCGCTGGCATCGACGAACACGATCTTGTCGGCGTCCATCTGCGCGGTTTCCACCACGCGGACCACGGCAACGGAACCGCGACCGCTTTCGCCGAGCCAGATCGCCGCGTAGACCGCACCCTCCGGCCGGTCGAGGCGGGCAAGAATGTAGCGCGCGTTCTTCTCGAACCAGTTGTGCACATAGTCGTCCGCCAGCCGGGGCAAGGTCAGCGGATCGCCGATGCTGCTGCCGACGAAATAGGCGGCGTCGGATGACTTGCTGGCAAAGCACGTGCCGTCGCCAGCGGCGCAGATGAAGACGACGTTGAAGCCTTTCGCCTTCAGCGCGGCCTGGTAGTTGCGCAGCACCTCCAGCGTCGAGCGCCCCGCGGGAAGCGAGTAGTAAATGAGAAAGGTCTTGCCTTCGAGCGTGGCGAAGCCGCCGCCGCTTCGCGTATCGGTATCGACCGGATCGAACGGTCCGTCGAGCACCGTAGCCTCGTCATAGTCGGACGTGCTGTATCCGACTATCTCCGCCCCGTCGTAGCGGCCGACAAGCGGATGGTCCTTGCCGCCCTCGATGTCGGCCGCGAAGGCACGGTCCGCGCCGAAGGCGATTGTCACGGCCATCATAAGGCCGATCCCCAAATGCCAGCATGCCCCAGGTGAAATCATGATCATTTCCCCCCGTCCCCTGCCGCCGGGCAGAGCGCCGGCGACTTTGCCATATCTCCAATTGCCCCGCTTCCTTCGAATGAAGGAGGCAGGCGCCTAGCCTACACCTACATAGCGCTGCAGCAAGTGGGGATCGGCACGCACGGCCTCTACGGCGAGGGTTTCGCGGGAGCGGCCATTTTCGATGAAGGCGACGCGGTCGGCCAGGGAAAGCACCGCATCCACGCGCTGCTCGACCAGTATGGTGGAGACGCCGCGCTCGCGCAGCCTCGCGACCGTGTCGCGGATCTTCGCGATCATCGAGGGCATCAGGCCTTCAGTAGGTTCGTCGAGCAGCAAGACCTCAGGCTCCAGGCAGAGCGCGCGCGCCATGGCCAGCATCTGCTGCTCGCCGCCCGACAGGGTGCCGGAACGCTGGCCTAGCCGCTCGCGCAGCAGCGGGAAAAGGTCCAGCACCGCGTCGCGCACGGCCCTGCCCTTATGGCGGGTCATCAGGCCGATCTCGAGATTTTCGGCGACCGTCATTTCGGCGAACAGCCGCCTTCCCTGCGGCACATAGGCGATGCCCGTGCGCGGCACCTCGTGCGGGGCAAGCGCGGTGAGCTCGCGCTCGCCGAGGCGGATCGAGCCGGCACGGGCGGGAACCAGCCCCATGATCGCCTTCAGCGTGGTCGTCTTGCCCGCGCCGTTGCGGCCGACGACGCACAGCACCTCGCCCTTGCGAAGCGACAGATCGAGCCCATGCAGCACCTGCACGTCGCCATAGAAGCAGTCGAGGCCGGCGACGGTGAGGACATCCGTGGCGGAGGCGTGGTTCATGCCGGCTCCGCCCCCAGATAGGCCTGCTGCACGGCCGCGTCGGCGCGGATATCCGCCGGTGTGCCTTCGGCCAGAATCCGCCCGGCATCCATGACCGTGATGCGGTGGGCTAGCCCCATCACCACGTCCATGTTGTGTTCGATGAGAAGCACGGTGGCGTCGGCGGCGATCTCGCGCACCAAGGCCATGAAGCCCGCTATCTCGCCGTCGGAGAGGCCTTGCGTCGGTTCGTCGAGGATGAGCAGGCGCGGCTTCAGCGCCAGCCCCATGGCGACCTCCAGCAGACGCTGGTGACCATAGGACAAACTGCCGGCCGGGGTGTCGGCACGGGCGGCGAGCCCGGTCCGCGCCAGCGCCTCCATCACCCCCGCATGCAGCCGCCCGTGGCCGCGGCCGTCGGTGAGCGTGCGCTGCACGGCGAGCGCGACATTGTCGTAGGCGCTGAGATTGGCGAAGACGGAGGTGATCTGGAACGTGTAGGCGATGCCGAGCCGCACCCGGCGGTGCGCCGGCAGGCAGGTGATGTCGTGCCCGTCGAAGACGATGCTCCCGGAGGTCGGCGCGATGCGCCCGCAGACGAGGCTGACAAAGCTGGTCTTGCCCGCGCCGTTGGGACCGATGATGGCGCGGATCTCGCCGGCGCGCAGCGAAAAATCGACATGGTTCACGGCGTGGAGGCCGCCGAAGTCCTTGGTCAGGGCCCGGGTTTCAAGAAGCACCGTCATGGCAGCCACCGCGCCCAGCGCTGACGCACGCTGCCCAGCACGCCCTTGGGGAAGTAGAGCACCAACAGAATGAGAGCCACGCCGACGACCAGCATATAGGCCGAGGTGTAGCTCGAGGTGACGTCGATGGCGTAATACATGAACAGCGTGCCGAGGAAGGGCCCGACCGTGGTGGCAGCACCGCCGAGCAGCACCCACAGAAGCGGCAGGATGGAATATTGCACGCCCGCGAAGGTGGAGCCGACATAGCCGAACAGCAGCGCATAGGCCGCCCCCGCCGCCGCGCAGATGACGCCGGAGGCGACCGTGGCCGAGAGCTTGTTGGCGAAGGTGTCGTAGCCGAGCATCTTTGTCCGCTGCTCGTTCTCGCGTATGGCGACCAGCACGCGGCCATACGACGAGCGCACGATGGCAAGCGTTGCGAAGAGGACGATTGCGAACAGCGCGAGTGCCGCCATGTAGCGCGTCATCGGGTCGGTAAAATCGAGACCGGCAAACCGGCGTGCGGCGGCGTCGAGCACCAGCCCGTCATCGCCACCCGTCCACTCCCCAAAATAGAAGGTCAGGAGATAAAAAACCTGCGCGAACATCATGGTCACGATCATGAAGGCGACGCCGGTGGTGCGTAGCGCCAACGCGCCGATGACCAGCGCAAGCGCCGCGCCGCAAGCAAGTCCGGCGGCGAAGCCGGCGGCGGCATTCCAGCCGAGATGGTAGATGGCAAGCCCCGCACCGTAGAGGCCTGCCGAGAAGAACATGGCATGGCCGAGGCTGAGCAGGCCGGTGTAGCCGAAGAGCAGGTTGTAGCCCATGGCGAAGACGGCCAGCACCATGACGCGCGCAAGCACGCCGTGATGATATTCCGGCAGCACGAAGGCGAGCGCGAAGAGCGCGGCGATCACCGCCACGTGCAGGAGAACTGTCTTCGAGGTGACCCCGCTCATCGGCTCTGGGTCCCGAACAGACCCTGCGGGCGGAACACGAGCACCATGGCAACCGCAAGGGTGGCGATGATCTTGGCGAGCGTCGGCGAGAAGAAGGCGGAGATGATGCCGTCGGAAACGCCGATCAGCAGGGCCGCCACCACCGTGCCGCGCAGCGAGCCGAGCCCGCCGATGATGACGACGATGAAGGACAGAAGCAGCGGGTCGAGGCCCATCAGGTAATGCGCCTGGCTGATCGGCACGATGAGCACGGCGGCGACCGCCGCCAGCATCGCGCCAAGCGCGAAGACGCCGGCATAGACGCGGCCCACCGGAATCCCGAAGGCCTGCGCGGTTTCGCGGTCATACTGTGTGGCGCGCATGATGAGCCCGATGCGCGTGCGCGAAAGGACGAACCAGGTGGCGAGCAGGACAAAAATCGAGGCGGCGATGATCGACAGCTTGTAGCCGGAATAGCCGAACCAGGGGAACAGCACGCGGTAGGTGAACGGCGCCTCCACCGGCCGCGCCTGGGGACCGTAGAAGGTGAGCGCCAGCTGCTGGATGATGTAGAGCAGACCTATGGTGGCAACGATGGTGGCTTCCGGGTCGTAGTTCAGCCGCCGCAGCACCAGCCGTTCGGCCACCAGCGCGATGGCACCGACGATCAGCGGGCTGATGACCAGCGCGAGCAGGAAGCCGACGGCCGGATGGCCCGAGACCAGCGAAGCCACCCACCAGGCCAGCACCGCGCCCAGCATGTAGAACTCGCCATGCGCGACATTGACCACGCGCATGACGCCGAACACCAGCGACAGGCCGAGCGCCATCAGCGCCAGCACGGCGCTGGTGACGAGGCCTTCGAGCGTGGCGAGGAAAAGATGCGGGCCGAAGGACATTCAGGTCTCGTCCTCGATGGGCGGCCATTGGCGGGAGGTGTCGACGATTGCCTCCATCCGGATCGTATCGCCAATCATCGAATAGACGATTCGATAATGTCGATGAGAGAGAATTTTCCGTATCCCGGCAACGCGGCCCACTAACGGGAATCAACCGGCGCGGCAGCTCCCGAAAATACTGACGACGTTTATACGCCGTCAGTACCCTTCCGGCAACGAAGCGCCTTACAACGGCTGAGTGGTGTAGTCGGCCTCCGGCTCGTAGAGGCCGTCCTCGATCTTGGTGCGGTGCACGACCGTCAGCTTGCCGTTCTCCAGCTTGGAGATGTTCTGGTGGCCGAAGACCTGATGGATCTTGCCATTGAAGATCTTGTCGCCCTGCGGGTGCTCGATGCCTTCCTTGAACTCCTTCAGCGCTTCGGTGGCCTCGATCAGCTTGGCGCGGTCGGCCGGACCCTGATAGCCGGCGTCCTCCATCGCCTTCTTGATGACGAAGAGCGTTTCCCAGCAGCCGAACATATGGGCGGCGGTGGAGACGTCCTTGGGGTCGCCGATTGCGGCGCCGTTGTCGTCGATGCCGACGGCAGCGCGGTAGGCCTTCTGGGCGTCGGAATCGTCAGGTTGCGCATAGCGCGGCGAGCCTTCCCAGAAATGGCTGCCGTCGAGGAATTCCAGGCCGGGGCTGTTGATGTCGACCGCTTCCAGCGAATCGATGAAGCCGAACAGCTGCGGCCCGCCGGAGCCGTAGAACTCGCCGAGCTCCTTAACGAAGGTGAGCACGGCCGGCCCGACCATGACGTGGTAGATCACGTCCGTCTCGGCCGGGATCTGCGGGAAATAGCGCGTGAACGAGCTTTCCGTGGGCGGGATGGCGATCTGCGCGATCACCTCGGCGCCCTGCGCCTTAAGCGCCGGCGGCAGGTAGTCGCGGTGGTCGTAGCCGAAGGCGTAGTCGGGGAAGATCATGGTGACCTTCTTGCCGGCATTGGCGGCGATCCACGGCGCCACGGAAGTGACCTGGCTGCGCACGTCGGTGATGCCGGGCTGGACGCAGTAGCGGTTCAGCTTGCCGGAAGCGACGTGATAGCCCTCGCTGACCACGTAGTAGGGGATCTTCAGCTCACCCGCGGTCGGGGCCGAGCCGGTGACGACGTGGGAAAACAGCGTCCCGTAGACGATGTCGGTCTTGTGCTGGCTGGCGAACTTGGCCACCACCTCGGCGCCGCGCTTGGCGTCGGTGCCATCGTCCTCGATGACGATCTCGACCGGGCGGCCATTGATGCCGCCGCCCTCATTGATGAGCTTCACGGCGGCGGCTGTCGTCCGCTCGTACCAGCGACCGTAGGCAGCGCCGATGCCGGTTCGGTGCGACTGGAAGCCGATCCTGACCGGGGCCGAACTTTGCGCCTGCGCATAGCGCACGAAACCGGGCGCCGCGGCGAGACCGGCCGAGGCGGCGAGCCCCTTCAGCGCCGTGCGCCGATTCAAACGCGGGCCGTTCGCCCCCAAAATCCTGGTCTTGCTGGTCATGCCTGTTTCCCTTGTCCTGCTGAGTGGCGGCCGTCGATGGGAGTTGCTCGACCGCTGCGTCCGAATTCGCGCCTCTGAAAGAGATCATCAAGGCAGATGCTTGACGATGGTGGCTTCCGTAAGGGAAGATGGCTTCCTTTTCCAGATAAAATCTGTCAACCCGCCGTCGGTGTCGACAACAGCCACAGGCCGAAGACGGTGTAGCCGACCATCAGCACGGTGAGCGGCAACTGGCCGAGCATGGCGCGCGACGGCGTCGGATGCAGGCGAAATGCCAAGGCATGCGCGATCAGCACCGCCAGCACATGGCCGCCGATGATCGCCGCGGCCTGCGCGTTCCACAGCATCCAGGCCGATTCGTAGCCGGCGACCAGGCCGACGCCGACCTCGAAGCCGGCCGTGCCGAACAGGTCCCAGCCGTTGGAAAAGGGATCCGAGAGCGCCACCAGCGCATATTGGCCATTGACCAGCAGCGCGGTCAGATAGTGCGAAAAATGGTAGGCGAGCGCGATCGGCACGATCGACCACACCAGCAGCCCGGCCGTCTGCCAGAACGGGCGGCGGCTGCCGGCAAGGCGTTCGCCCAAAAACACCGCCAGCAGATAGGCGCCCGAGAGCACTGCGAACATGCCGAGCAAACCCGCCGTGCCGATGCCCATGACAGCCGAGCGGCCAGGAAACTCCAGCGGATTGATGCCATTGAGCCCGAGCCAGAAGAAGGTGTGCGACAGGCCGTCGAAGGAGACCGAGCTGAGGGTGAGGATGAGGAAGAACATGCCGCTTGCCGGCAACGCGGCCTCGCCCCAAAGCTTCGCGCCCGGCCAACAGAGCTTCAGCCGCGAGCGGCCGTCCGTGCTGGTCGCTTCGACGACGGCGAAGCGCGACACCATGCGATAGAAGACCGACAGGAACTCGCCGCGCCGGCTCCACTCGTCGTAGCCGAAGACCAGCATCAGGACGAAGGCCAAAAGCCAGTAGGCCCCGGTCGCCCAGGCAAGCCGGGCCGGATCGTCCGGCGCGGGATCGATCAGTTCGAACCAGGCGAAGCCGAAGAACAGGAACACCGCCGGCCAATAGCCGAGCCTGACCGGCAGCCGCCGGCCCTGCACCGCCGACGGCAGAAGTGCGGAGACGACGCGCCATGGCCCGTACCATGGGTTGATCGAGGCCCAGAGATTGCCGAACAGGCCCTGCAGAAGCGTCAGCCCGACCCACAGCATCGTCCAAACGACGAGCGGCAGTGGATTGGACAGCGGGTCGCGGCTGCCGAGGAAGCCGGCGGCAACCAGCATGGCGAACACGGCGAAGGAAAGCAGGCTGACGACGATGCGCGCGTTTTCACCGAAGGGTTCGCCAATGGAGAAAAGCGCCAGCCGCTGCGTGGCGACGCGCTCCAAGACCCTCGGGGGCAGCAGCGCCAGCACCAAAAAACTTGCCGTCACCGCCGCCGCACCGCCCGCCATATAGTAGCCCGTCGGCAGCAGGAGCACATAGCCGCGCTCGCCAGCGTGGGCGAGCGCCTGGCTTGCGCCGAGGCAGGAAAAGATTGCGGACGACGACGCCAGCGCGGCGGCGCGCAATGCCTTCGCCGGAAGGCGCCGATGTCGGTTGCCTGAGATCACGCGCCCGATGTGCCACAGGGCAGCGGGGATGAAAAGCGCGACAGCGGCGCCGCGCCGCAAACCTGCGGATATGTGGCCACGCCGACGCATTGAAGTGGAGCATGAACTGCAACAATCTTTGCAACTGAGTGTCATCTGGCGCATAGTTGCGGCCATGGCAACGCAGAAGAATCAGAAGCCCGACTACGAGAAGATGCTGCGCAAGGCGGGGATACGCATCACTCGGCCGCGCCGCGTCATCGTGGAGATTCTCACGGGCTGCGAAGACCACCCGGACGCGCTGGAAATCTTCCGGCGCGCGGCCGAGGTCGATTCCAGCATTTCACTGTCGACGGTCTATCGCACCATGAAGGTGCTGGAAGGTCTCGGTGCCATCCATCGCCACGCCTTCGAGGGCGGCCCGTCGCGATTCGAGCAGGCCGGCGGCGAGCACCACGACCATCTGATCGACATCGACACCGGCGACGTGATCGAGTTCAAGTCTGACCGCATCGAGCACCTGCAGAACGAAATCGCCGAAGCGCTGGGCTACGACATCATCCACCATCGCCTCGAACTCTACGGCCGCAAGCGCAAGACCGGCTGAGCCCGCAAGGCCGTTCCCCCAAAGCGAAAGGTTGACGCGGCGACGACGCGGGTCGATCATCCGCGTCACGGGGGGAGCGTCTTTTTAGTCAATTCTCACGCGGGACACAGCAATGGAAAAAGCTGAAATCGGCCTGATCGGCCTTGGCGTCATGGGTTCCAACCTGGCCCTCAACATCGCCGAGAAGGGGCACCCCGTAGCCGTCTTCAACCGCACCACCGCGCGCACCGGCACCTTCTTCGAGGACGCCGGCAGCCTGCGCGAGATGATCGTGCCGTGCAGCACGCTGAAGGAACTGGCCGCGTCGATAAGGCCGCCCCGGCCTATCATCATCATGGTGCTGGCCGGCCAGCCGGTGGACGAGCAGATCGCGGCGCTGCGCAGCGTCCTGTCGGACGGCGACATCATCATAGACGCCGGCAACGCCAATTTCCGCGACACGATCCGCCGCTTTTCGGAGCTGAAGGATTCGGGCCTCACCTTCATCGGCATGGGCGTTTCGGGCGGCGAGGAAGGCGCCCGCCACGGCCCCTCGATCATGGTGGGAGGCACGCGCGACGCCTATGCGCGGGTGGAAAAGGTGCTGATCGACATTTCCGCCAAATACGAGGGCGAGCCCTGCGCGGCCCTGATGGGGCCGGACGGCGCCGGCCATTTCGTGAAGACCATCCACAACGGCATCGAATATGGCGACATGCAGATGATCGCCGAGATCTATGGCGTGCTGCGCGACGGGCTGGGCATGGCGCCGAAGGAAATCGGGGCTGTCTTCGCCGAATGGAACAAGGGCCGGCTGAACTCCTACCTGATCGAGATCACCGCAAAGGTGCTGGCTGCCGACGACCCCGAGAGCGGCAAGCCGATGGTCGACATGATCCTCGACCGCGCCGGCCAGAAGGGCACCGGCAAATGGGCGGCGATCGAGGCGCAGACGCTGGGCGTCTCGGCAACGGCGATCGAGGCGGCGGTTTCGGCGCGTATCCTGTCCTCGCTGAAGGACGAGCGGCTGGCGGCCGAGAAGGCTTACGACTCCGCCAGCCTCGCAAACTTCCCCGGCGAGCGGCAGGCGATCTTCCGCGACCTGGAGCTTGCGCTGTTTGCCGGCAAGATCGCAGCCTATGCGCAGGGTTTTGCGGTGATGGACGCCGCCTCGAAACAGTTCGACTGGCGGCTGCCCATGCCCACCATCGCCAAGATCTGGCGCGCCGGCTGTATCATCCGCTCGCAATTCCTCGGCACGCTGGCCGAGGCGTTCGAGAAAAGCGGCTCGCTGCCCAACCTGCTCATGGCGCCGGCCTTCATCGAGATGATGAAGGAGGCGCATCCGTCGCTGCGCCGCATCGTGGCGCGGGCGGCCGAATCGGGCCTGCCGATGCCGGCGCTGTCCGCCGCGCTCGCCTATTTCGACAGCTACCGGCAGGGGCGCGGCACCTCCAACCTGATCCAGGCGCAGCGCGACTTCTTCGGCGCGCACGGCTTCGAACGCATCGATGCGAAAGGCGCTTTCCACGGCCCGTGGGCGGACGGCGGCTGAGCGCGCGGGCAAAAACCAGGCTTCTGCCAGCGAAGAAATAACGCGGCAGGCAGTCGACAACGGCTGCGGCTTGAGCCATCGTCGCCGCTCGAATTGCCCCCTCATCCGGTCGCTTCGCGACCACCTTCTCCCCGGCGGGGAGAACGGGCTGGCCGCAAGGTCGGGATTCCTCCCACTCGCGGAGAGGACTGCCGAGCGAAGCCACGGCCGGGTTGGGGAGCCCGTTTCAAGGAGGTTTCATGTCCTACGTTCCCGCCGAAAACCGTTATGAAAACATGCTCTACAACCGCTGCGGACACTCCGGCCTCAAGCTGCCGGCCGTCTCGCTGGGGCTGTGGCACAATTTCGGCGGCGATACCCCGCACGAAACCAAGCGCGCGATCTGCCGCACGGCCTTCGACCTCGGCATCACCCATTTCGACCTCGCCAACAATTACGGCCCGCCGCCCGGCTCGGCCGAGACGGCCTTCGGCGAGATCCTGCGCACCGATTTCGCCGGCCATCGCGACGAGCTGATCATCTCCAGCAAGGCCGGCTACGACATGTGGCCCGGACCCTATGGCGAATGGGGTAGCCGCAAATACCTGCTCGCCAGCCTCGACCAGAGCCTGAAGCGCATGGGGCTGGACTATATAGACATCTTCTATTCGCATCGTTTCGACCCCGAAACGCCGCTGGAAGAGACCATGTTGGCGCTCGACCATGCCGTGCGCTCGGGCAAGGCGCTCTATGTCGGCATCTCGTCCTACAATTCGCAGCGCACGCGCGAGGCGGCGAACATCCTGCGCCAGCTCGGCACGCCCTGCCTCATCCACCAGCCCAGCTATTCCATGCTCAACCGCTGGGTGGAGGACGACGGCTTGCTCGACACGCTGGACGGGCTGGGCGTCGGCTCGATCGTGTTCTCGCCGCTGGCGCAGGGCATGCTGACCACCAAATATCTGCACGGCGTGCCCGAGGACAGCCGCGCGGCGCAGGGCAAGTCGCTCAAGCAGAATTTCCTCAACGAGGCGACGCTCACCAACATCCGCGCGCTGAACGCGATCGCGGCGCGGCGCGACCAGACGCTGGCGCAGATGGCCATCGCCTGGGTGCTGCGCAAGGGCCGCGTGACCTCGGCCCTGATCGGCGCCAGCCGTCCGGAACAGGTCGAGGATTGCGTCGGCGCGTTGAAGAACCTGCACTTCACCGATGCGGAACTCGCCGAGATCGACCAGTACGCGCGCGAGGCCGACATCAATCTGTGGGCCCGCTCGGCGGAACGGTAGTTTATGTCCCACGGGCGAAAATGAAAGGCCGGGATACTCTCCCGGCCTTTCTTGTTTCTGGTGATCAGGCCGCCCTGTCGCGGACCTGATAATCCTTCACCGCCGTGAAGCGGATCGCCTTCCAGCGCTCGGCCTCGTAGTTCAGCGAGAATTCGTGCTGGGCCAGGAACACCGGGTCGTTGTCGAGGTCGCGGGCGATGTCGCCGCGATGGCTCTCGACGAAGCGCTGCAGGTCGGCCTTATCGTCGGCGTCGATCCAGCGGCAGACCGAGAAGCGCGACATCTCGAAATCGACCGGCAGCGTGTATTCGATGTTGAGCCGTTCCTTCAGCACATCGATCTGCAGCGCGCCGACCACGCCGACGATCGCCGGGGAACCGTCTTCCGGCTGGAACAGCTGCACCACGCCCTCTTCCGCCATCTGCTGCAGAGCTTCCTTGAGCTTCTTGGCCTTCATGGCGTCGCCCAGCCGCACGCGGCGCAGGATTTCCGGCGCGAAGTTCGGCACGCCGCGGAACAGGATCTCCTCGCCCTCGGTCAGCGTGTCGCCGATGCGCAGCGTGCCGTGGTTGGGAATGCCGACCACGTCGCCGGCATAGGCCTCGTCGGCGGTGATGCGCGAGCGGGCGAAGAAGAACTGCGGCGCCGACAGGCTGATCGGCTTGCCGGTGCGTACCAGCTTGGCCTTCATGCCGCGCTGGAGCGTGCCGGAGCAGACGCGCACGAAGGCGATGCGGTCGCGGTGGTTGGGGTCCATGTTGGCCTGGATCTTGAAGACGAAGGAGGTCATCTTCTCTTCCGTCGCCTCGACCTTGCGCGTATCGGCCTCCTGCGCGCGCGGCGCCGGGCCATAGTCGCCCAAGGCCTCGATCAGGTCGCGCACGCCGAAATTGCGCAGCGCCGAGCCGAAATAGACCGGCGTCAGGTGGCCCTGGCGGAAGGCTTCGAGATCGAAGGGCCGGCAGGCCTCGCGCGCCAGCTCCAGCTCCTCGATGAAGGCCGGGCGATCGTTGTCGGGCAAAAGGCCTGCGGCGCGGTTGGAATCGGGCCCGTGGACCAGCGTGCGCTCCTTTTCCTCGTCGCTACGGCGCACCGCGTTTTCGGCGAGATGATAGGTGCCGGCAAACGTCTTGCCCTGGCCGATGGGCCAGGTGATGGGCGCGGTGTCGAGCGCCAGCTTCTGCTCGATCTCGTCCAGAATCTCGTAAGTGTCGCGCGCCTCGCGGTCCATCTTGTTGACGAAGGTGACGATGGGAATGTCGCGCAGGCGGCAGACCTCGAACAGTTTCAGCGTGCGCGGCTCGATACCCTTGGCGGCGTCGATGACCATGACGGCCGCGTCCACCGCCGACAGCGTGCGATAGGTGTCGTCGGCGAAGTCTTCGTGACCGGGCGTGTCGAGCAGGTTGAAAACGTTGTCGCCATATTCGAAGGTCATCACCGAGGTGACGACCGAGATGCCGCGCTCGCGCTCGATCTTCATCCAGTCCGAGCGGGTCTGTATGCGGTCCTTCTTTGCCTTCACTTCGCCGGCGAGCTGGATGGCGCCGCCGAACAGCAGCAGCTTTTCGGTGAGCGTGGTCTTGCCGGCGTCCGGGTGCGCGATGATCGCGAAGGTGCGGCGGCGCGCGACCGCCTTGGCTATGTCTTCGGCCATGTCGTGATGATCCTGTTGTTGGCCGGGCTTATAGCGGCGACGCGGCGTCAAGTCGAACAGAAATGGCACGGGCCGCCGCAGATGCGCCTCAGATGCCAGAATGGCTCGCCTAGCCAAAACCGCCGCCTATGCATAGCTTGCGAATTGACGAACGCCGAGAAGCGGAGGATAGAACGCCGCCATGAACACGCCCTCCCAAAACTCCCCCATCGTCGGCGTCGTCCGACTTCCCGAAGCCAACGGCCTCGACCTGCCCGCCTATGAGACGGCCGGCGCCGCCGGCATGGACCTGCGCGCGGCGGTGCCGGACGACCGGCCGCTGCTCATCCTTCCCGGCCGGCGCGCCCTGGTGCCGACCGGCCTGATCTTCGAAATCCCCGAGGGCTATGAGGGCCAGGTGCGGCCGCGCTCGGGCCTTGCCTTCAAGCACGGCATCACCTGCCTCAACACGCCCGGCACCATCGACAGCGACTATCGCGGCGAGGTGAAGGTGCTGCTGATCAACCATGGCGACGAGGATTTCTACGTCGAGCGCGGCATGCGCATCGCCCAGATCGTCTTCGCGCCGGTGACGCAGGTGAAGCTGGAAGAGCAGAGCCTCGCCGGCTCTACCGGCCGCGGCGCCAACGGCTTCGGCTCGACCGGCAGCGCCTGACCGCCAGCTCCAGGCTATCCAAGATAAAAAGACCGGCTCCGACAGCGTCGAAGCCGGCCAATTCGCCTTCCGTCCCCCGACGCGCTCCCCGGTTATGAGTGCGCCGGCGCGACGAAAAGCCTAGTGCTGCCCCGTGGGACAGACGAGATGCACCGGAATGCGTGTGCGCGCGAGTACCCGATACGGCTCCTGGCTCCACATCATACTACGGATGAGCCAGGGACGGCGCGGATCGGCGCCCATGATGATGGCCTCGCACTTCTGGCGCTTTGCCTCGTTCAGTATGCTTTTGCGGGGATTGCGGGTAGTGACGATGTGACCATCGGCACTCACCCCCGCATTCTCCAGTTGCTCGATGGCCCAGCTGACGTTGTCCTGCTGCTCGGCCATCTCGCGCTTGCTGGGGCGCAGACCCGGATTGGGCAGGCCGAAGCCCGTGCCCCAGAGCCGCGCGATGGTCAGGACCCGGGCATGGCCGCCCTGGGCCCGCACCATGCGCACGGCCAGGTCGATCACATCCTTGCTGAACCTTCGCCCTTCCGAGGCGATCAGCACGCTGTGCGCGACCTGGGCATCACCCGCCGGCTGCGATCGTCCGAAAAGATTCCGGATCATGCGCCTTGCTCCTCAGTTGCCGTTACGCGGCCATCTCGGTGGAGACGTACCCGTCCCGGCGGTCTTCCCACTTCCGGTACCAGTAGAGCGGCAGATACATGAACGTAGCGCCGATGCCGAGGAAGTAGTAGATCGCCTGGCCGCCGATGTAGGAGTAGATGATGCCGCCGACCAGCCAAACGAAGAAGTACAGCGCGGCCAGAGCGAGCGCGATATACTTGAAATACTCCGGCAGCCGGAACGGGCGATGCACGTTGGGCCGGTCCTTGCGCAGCAGGTAGTAGGCGATCAGCACCGGCACGAACGAGCCGAGATACCCCACGTTGGAGAAGGAGTAGATCTCGATCGCACCGCCCATGAAGGCGATGAGCAGGCTGGCGCCGACATTGGTCATCATCGCGCGATCCGGCACGTGGTGCTTGTTCAGATGCTGGTAGAAGCGGGGGAACTGCCCGTCCAGCGACATCTGGTAGAGCGACCGCGAACAGCCCATCAGCGAGTTCAGCGCCGAGAGCACCAGGGCGATGATCAGCATGATCGCCATCAGCCATTCCATCACCGCACCGGCCACGCCGGGGAAGATGTTGCTGGCGAAGGTGACGAACATCGTCTTGGGGTCGACAAGCGCGGGGTCGGAGATGGCCTGCGCGCCCAGCACGACCACGAAGGAGATCGGCAGCATCGTGTAGACGAACACGCCGTAGCCGCCCTCTAGCGTCATCGCGATCTTGGCATCGCGGCCGGGATGCTTGCACTCGCCGATGTAGCAGGCCGCCGCCTCATAGGCGATCACGGTCCACAGCAGCGGGAATGCGTAAGCAATGTACATGACCCAGGCTGGATAGCCCCCGACGGGATCGAAGAAGCTGGTTCCGTCGAGATGCGGGAAGCCGGCAAGCTCGCTCCAGTTGGCGGCGTCGAGATTGAAGATGAAGCCGATCGACAGGAAGGTGAGCGGGATCATCGACAGCACCGCCAGGATCGTCGCCATCGAGGTGCCGAAGCGGATGCCCAGATAGGCCGGGATCGACAGGACAATCAGGCCGACGGCCGTGATGCCCAGCGTCCAGTACGGGATGAAGGTGCTGACCGGCGTGATGCCATGCGTGGCGTCCAGCCCGAACAGGTGGGTGATGTAGAACGACGCCAGGATCATGTTGAGCGGCGCCACCGGCATCCAGCCGACCCAGTACATCCAGGCCGTGACGCCGTTGACATGCGGCGCCAGCCGCGGCCAGCGGTCCTTGTAGGCCGGATAGGCGTAGGACGGCGAACCGCCGGTGCGCCCGGGCATCATCGCCGACAGCTCCGCCAGGAGCAGGCACAGCACGACGCCCGTCAGTGTGAAGAAGGTGATGAATGGAATGTAGGATGCGCCAAACACCGTCAGAAACGCCGGCGCAGCCCCGGTTACGAGAATGGTTCCGGCCAGACCGATGACGAAGGCTCCCCACCAATTCGTCCCGGTTTGAAGATTGCCCTGCTCGTATTCAAGGACGTCAATAGCCCCTCCTTGGCTCATTGTACGCCCTCCCCTACCGTTCCGGCCTGCATTGACGGGTCGATTCCGACCCGGCGGCCAGGTGCCGCCATGCAAGCGGCACGTTTTTGTTCAGTAGAAGTCATCGAGTTTCCTCCTCCTCTTGACTTGTATGTTTGTTGGACCGGTTTGTTTTTTGTCTACCTGGTCTGGTGGATGCCCGGGCTCTGTTGGCCACCGCCCGGAACTCCGAAATCATCCTTGTGCGACCGCCAACCGCAGCCATCGCCCGGATTCAGAAACAGCCGAGCCCGCAGCGCCCCAACGTTGTTGCGAGCACTCGAGCCGGGTTCGAAATCCGGCATTCCCCACGCATTTGCGCGATATCTGGTCAGCTGTCAGGCGCGTCCTGCGCCCCGCCGACCGGGGCCCTGCCGATGTCGTGAATTGTGCGATCTGATGTGTGGCCAGCCAAGCTATATGCGCCATGCCTGACACGATCAAAGTGGGATTCCAGGAGCCCCCAAGGGGTCTTTTCCTGCTTTTCTTGCTCTTCGCGGCGGCACGCTGGCTAGTGCATGACAACCGGTTCCAGCAAGCTATGGATGCCCACTTTCAATCTGTCATCCATTTCTCTCCTTCGATTACCTACGAGCGATCAATCAAAGAGCCACAGTGCGCCAGGTGAAACGGATTTCTCCGCCTGCCATTCACATTAAGAAAAAATATTTCACCTGATGCAATCAGGCCACAAGGACATTTCTATGTCAACAGGATATTGCGGCGAGAGCGAGGGCCGCGATCACTTTTTGATCACTCAGTTTAACCGGCTGAATTATATAGGTATTCTCATACCGCCCGCATGGAGACCCCGTCGGCTCGATGCCGCCAGGCCAGGCGGGCCGTAACGAGACCCGGCGGCGACGCTTGGAGAACAGCATCGCTGGCAGCAATCAACCGCGTTCCGATCGAATCGGATTTGCCGCGCCACATTCCGCCCGCTAGAATTGGCACCATTCGGTTCGAGCTGGGGGAACGTTGCAATGGACAAGGGCGCGGTCTTTCGCAGGCTTCACGAGGCGCCGGGGGCCTTCGTGATCCCCAATCCCTGGGACGTCGGCACGGCGAAATTGCTCGCCGCGGCCGGCTTCAAGGCCCTGGCCACCACCAGCGCTGGCTTTGCCTTTTCGCGCGGCTTGCCCGACGGGGGCGTACCCTTTGACATGATGATCGCGCATTGCAGGGAGCTGGCCGCAGCGACCAGCCTGCCGGTTTCGGCCGATCTCGAAAAGGGCAGGGCGACAGCCCGGAAAGCGCTGCCGAGACCATTTTCGCGGCCGGCGCCGCCGGACTTGCCGGCTGCTCGATCGAGGATTTTTCCGGCGACCCGGACAAGCCCATCTACGAGTTCTCGCATGCCGCCGAGCGGGTGACGGCGGCGGTGGAAGCCGCGCGGGCGCTGCGGCGCGATTTCGTCTTCACCGCCCGGGCCGAGAATTTCCTGCACGACCGCCCGGACCTCGACGACACCATCGCGCGACTGCAGGCCTTCGAGCGGGCGGGCGCCGACGTGCTCTATGCGCCCGGCATCACCGACATCGAGACAGTGCGCAGGATCTGCTCGGCGGTGTCGAAGCCGGTCAACGTGCTCGCGGTGCCGGGCTTCAGCGTCACCGCGCTTGCCGACGCCGGCGCCAAGCGCATCTCGCTGGGCTCCAAGCTGACGACCTACGCCTTCGGCATGCTGCAGAAGGCTTCGCGCGAGATGCTGGAGGAAGGCACGTTCGAATTTTCGCGCGACGGCGTCCCATTTGGCACCATGCAGGCCATGTTCTCTAGCCGGTGAGCCCTACCCCGGCTCCCACCGCCACCCGCTCGGGCCGCGCCAGTGAAAGCTCGCGCGCAGCGACGGCCTTGTGCAGATGCACCATCATGGCGGCGGCGAAGAGCGGCGTCAGAAGGTTGAGCAGCGGCACTGCGAGAAATGCCGCGATCACCAGCCCGGCCATGAACACCGTGCCGGCATATTTGCGCCGCAGCGCCTTGGCGTCCGCTTCAGGCCGAAAGCGCATGGCGGCGAATTCGAAGAATTCGCGGCCGAGCAGATAGCCGTTGACCACGAAGAAGGCGCCGATGTTGATGCCCGGCACCAGAAGCAGAAACAGCGCCAAAATGTTGGCGACGATGACCACGCCCAGAAATTTCAGCGTCATGACGATCGCCGGCACGATGGGCAGGGCGCGGCCGGGTGGATCGGCCGGATAGTCGGTGCGCTCGACCACTTCGGCGATGTCGTCCAGAAACAGGCCCGCAACCAGCGCCGTCACCGGCGCGATCAGCAGGGCCAGCCCAAGGGCCAGCCCGACGCCGGCGAAGATCGCCGCGATCAGCCCGAGCCAGCCGGCCCAGGCGGGAAAGCCGGGCAGGAGCGCGTCGATCCACGGCAGGGCGAGCGCGTCGAACAGCTTGTAGAGCCCGAACCACGACGCCACCAGCGCGAGCAGCGTGATGCCCAGCGTCTTCAGGAACACGGCGCGGAATTCGGGCGAAAACAGCCTGCCGGCGGCGGCACGGGCGGCGTCGAAGATCATCGGCGGCGTCTCCTTTCACGTCGGGGCCGTTGCCGCCCACAGATAGGCGGGCGCCGGCGCCCCCGCAAGAATGCGCTTTTGCAGCTTTGCAAAATCTGCCCGAACGGCTAGACCCGCCGGCGGCCTGCGTGCCAAAACCTATCTGCCCGGCTTTGCGGAGACCTTCATGAGCCAATACGACGTGCTTTGCATCGGCAATGCCATTGTCGACATCATTGCCCAGTGCGACGACGATTTCCTCGTGGAGAACCGCATCATCAAGGGCGCCATGAACCTGATCGACGCCGAGCGCGCCGAGCTGCTCTACAGCCGCATGGGCCCGGCCATCGAGGCCTCCGGCGGCAGCGCCGGCAACACGGCGGCGGGCGTGGCGAGCTTCGGCGGGCGCGCGGCCTATTTCGGCAAGGTCAGCCGGGACCATCTCGGCCGCATCTTCACCCACGACATCAAGGCGCAGGGCGTGGCCTTCGACACCAGCCCGCTGAGCGGCACGCCGCCGACCGCGCGCTCGATGATTTTCGTCACGCCCGACGGCGAGCGCTCGATGAACACCTATCTCGGCGCCTGCGTGGAGCTGGGGCCGGAGGACGTGGAGGCCGACAAGGCGGCGGGCGCGAAGGTCACCTATTTCGAGGGCTATCTGTGGGACCCGCCGCTCGCGAAGGAAGCCATCCGCCTCACCGCCGCCCATGCCCACGCCGCCGGCCGCGAAGTGTCGATGACGCTGTCGGACCCGTTCTGCGTCGACCGCTACCGCGACGAATTTCTGGACCTGATGCGCTCGGGCACGGTGGACATCGTGTTTGCCAATGAGAGCGAGGCAAAGTCGCTCTACCAGACCGAATCTTTTGACCAGGCGCTGGAGCTGATCCGCAAGGACTGCAAGCTCGCCGCCGTCACCCGCTCGGAGCTCGGCTCGGTCATCGTGCGCGGCGACGAGACGGTTGCCGTCGACGCCATTGAGATCGCCGAGCTGGTCGACACCACCGGCGCGGGCGACCTTTACGCCGCCGGCTTCCTGTTCGGCTACACCGCCGGGCGCAGCCTGGAAGACTGCGGCAAGCTCGGCTCGCTGGCCGCCGGCCTGGTCATCCAGCAGATCGGCCCGCGCCCGCGGCAAAATCTGCGCGAGCAGGCCGAGCAGTTCGGGTTGCTGTAGTTCGGCTCCCTGCCGCAAGCGCCGAGCGATATAGAATTCGCCCCCCCCACTCCGTCTCGGCTTTGCCGAGCCACCTCTCCCCCGATCGACGGGGGAGAGGAAACGCCGTCCGCGAGCTTGGCACCCTTCCTCTCCCCTTTTGAGGGGGAGAGGTGCCGAGCGAAGCGAGGCGGAGTGGGGGTAAGCCGTGCCCTATGAGATTGCTCTGCGCGCTTCATCCCGCCCTCGTGGTTCGAGGCTCCGTTCCGCTTCGCTTCACTACACACCTCACCATGAGGGCTACCGCTGGCGCCCGCCTCCCTCATTCTGAAGTGCCGCGCCAACCTCCCTCATCCTGAGGTCAGCGCAACTTCCCTCATCCTGAGGCGCTCGCCCGCAGGGCGAGCCTCGCCCTTCGACCGGCTCAGGGCACGCACCTATTCATCGCCACGCCCCGTTGCCGGTCTGGCTATTGTCCAAGAACCCTCCCCTTTTGCGGGAGTTCGGGAAGCGGGGCGCGAGGCCGGGCCTTCCGAGAAATTTTTATGCGGCGCGACCTCGCGACCCGCCGGCGATTTCTGTCCCCGTCCGTTCCGCTGCGACGAAATCCCTGAAGCCCTGCCGTTTCCGCAAAAAAAGCCTTTCGCGGACAAGCCGGGACTGCAGGGTTCCCGTCCTCTGTGCTCGTCCAGCACGCACGGGCCGTAGTACCCGCAGGGGAACCCTCGGACGGAGCCTCCCCGGGGCCATGGACCACGTTAGCCCACGACCGGAAGCGCCGGTTCCTCCCCACGCAATCACCGTCGCGACCGGCGTTCCCGCAGGAGAAACTGCCGGGAATTTTACGGGAAGGTTTTGGGGTGGGGGAGAAAGGCAGAGACGTTTTTGTCTGCGCCTCAATGTTTTCAGGCAGTTGGGGTTGGGATGGCGCCGGGTTTATCCACTCGGCTGCGGACGGCGCCGGCGCCACCTCCCCCTTGAGGGGAGGTCGCATCCGAGCGCAGCGAAGGATGCGGGAGGGGTCATTTCGGCCGCGCGCGGCTTGGACCTACCCCTCCCGGCCGCTTCGCGGCACCATCGAAGGAGAAGGAAAGCGTTGGCGCAACGCTCTGATCACGCGGCCTGGTCTGAAATGTAGCAACACCACGGAGTAAGAATGCCGACTTATTCGTTGACCCGGATACTTAATCAACGTCAACTTATCGCCTGCAACTCGATTCGGTTAATGTTAGAGGACCTTCATGAATCCTGTCATTCGTGCCCAATTGCGAGAGTTTTCTAAAGCCAACTCAATACTCACCGAAAATCAGGAGAAACAGTTTGAAATATATTCTATTTTCTCAATTTTGACAGGGCTCCTCGGCGAGAACATTGATGCCTATGACGCTCATTTGCAGGGCGATGAGTTCGGTCTCGATGGGACTGCCGTGATAATTCAGGGTGAGGCGGTTCGCAATCGTCAAGAAGCAGAAGAAAAACTAGCGGCAATAAATAACCCGTCCATCGAGTTTATTTTCTTCCAATCCAAAATAAGCACCAATTACGATTATGGTGACATTTCCAAGTTTTTCGACGCCATAACAGGCTTTTTTGACGGCGATCTCAAAGGTGAAAGTGACGCGATTGATGATCTCATCGGTGCGATGGAGGTCATATATGAAAGGGGCGTCGGAAAGCGCAATCCGAAGTTAAGCTGCTACTACGTTGCAACGGGCAACTATGAGCAGCCATACAAATTGGAAAAACTAAAAGATAATTTTCGGATCACTCTGCAAGAGCAAAACATATTCGACGCCGCCACAATATCCATTGAGTTTGTAGGCGCGCGCGAGCTTCAACAGTGGTATCGTGCGGCCGTCAGCGCAGTGGAAGTCGAAATAGATTTCCCGCGAAATGTTGTTATGCCAAACAATAATCACGTAGAAGAAGCTTACATCAGATATATAGATGCTAATAATCTATTGAAATTGTACTCGTTGAAAGACTCTGATGGAAATGTTTTAGGAATTAACAGGTCGGTTTTCTTCGACAACATTCGGGACTATGATTCAAAGTCAAAAATAAATTTAGGCATAAAAGCCGGCGTGAGGTCAAGCGGAGGGGCCGAATTTGTTTTTCGAAATAATGGAATAACTGTGGTATCAAAAAGCATTGATCGAACCGGAGACAAATTCCGCCTCGAGGACTTCCAAATTGTCAACGGATGCCAAACAAGCAACGTTATATTTGACCTCGTATACGGAGATGATGACGCGGGAAGCAATGGAAATACTGAATTGATTCAGGACATTCAGGTTCCGTTTCGCCTCATCGGATCAAAGGACGACGAATTTGTTTCATCGATTATCGTCGGAACGAACCGACAGAATCCTGTTAGGGACGAACAATTCTGGGCTCTTCGACCTTTTATGAAAAGCTTTGAAGAGTACTGTAGAAATCTGGACCCTGAAGAAATTATATATTTCGAAAGAAGAGATAATCAGTATAGAAATCAAAACGTCGAGCGAACCCGCGTTATGCAGCCGTCGGTCCTAATGAAAGCGGTGGCGGCTTGCCTGCTTTTCCAACCGCAGCGTGCAGCCAGAGACTATCGCGGCATTCTTTCCGAATACGAGGATTCTATCTTCCTCGATGATCACGATGTTCGCGTATATCATGCCGTCGCATATCTGTATTATCGGCTTGAGTTTCTTTGGCGGAACCAGAGAATACCGAATAGCTACAAGACGTTTAGGTACTACATTTTAGCGGGAATCGGCCTGCAAATGACTGGTGGCAAGCACGTGTTTGCGATGAAGAAAGGAAAATTGGCCAGTGTTGCAGAGTCAATTATCGCTCTATGTCGAGATGAAGAGGCCTTCAAAGCGGCTGTTGAGCAGGTAGTTTTGGTTATACAGGACCGACTGAAGGAAATGGGTGTCCTAAGTCAAGAACGAATTCGCGACACCATCCGCTCAGAGACATTTTCGAGTACATTCCGGGATCGTTTGATGGCGTTGGAGCTCGCATAAAGTGTCTCTCGGCCGAGAGCGGCCCAAGCTATTGGCCTCCGCCTCGCCCCGCTCGGCACCTCTCCCCCGCTTCACAGGGGCGAGGAACCGCGGCTTCGGCGTGAGACTCCCCCTCACGCTCCCGCCGTAAACGCCGCGATCGCCGCCATGTTGACGATGTCCGAGTCCTTGGCATTCAGCGGCACGATCTGGACCGGCTTGTTGAGGCCGACCAGTAGCGGGCCGATGACCGTGCAGCCGCCGAGCTCCTGCAGCATCTTGGTCGAGATCGAGGCCGAGTGGAATGCCGGCATGACCAGCACGTTGGCCGGGCCCGACAGGCGGCAGAACGGGTATTGCTGCATGAGGCGCGGGTTGAGCGCGACGTCTGCGGCCATCTCGCCGTCATATTCGAAATCGACGCGGCGCTTGTCGAGGATTTTTACCGCTTCCTGGATGCGCTCGGAGCGTTCGCCGGCCGGGTGACCGAAGGTGGAATAGGCGAGCATGGCTATGCGCGGCTCGTAGCCCATGCGGCGCGCGAAACCGGCGGCTTCCTCGGCGATGTCGGCGATCTGCTCGGCGTTCGGCATGTCGTGCACGGCCGTGTCGGCCACCAGAACGGTGCGGCCGCGGCAGAGCGCGATCGACACGCCGATGACGCGGTGGCCGGGCTTTGCGTCGATGGCGCGGCGCACGTCTTCCAGCGCGGTGGAGTAGTTGCGGGTGACGCCGGTGACCATGCCGTCGGCATCGCCCAGCGCCACCATGGCGGCGGCGAAATGGTTGCGGTCGTTGTTGATCAGGCGCTGGCAGTCGCGGAACAGGAAACCCTGGCGCTGCAGGCGCTCGTAGAGGAAGTCGGCATAGATGGCGTTGCGACGCGACAGGCGCGCATTGATGATCTCGATGCCGGGCTTGTCGAGGTCGACGCCGGCTTGCCGCGCGTTTTCCTTGATGACGTCGTCGCGGCCGAGCAGGATGGCGGTGCCGAGCTTCTGGTTCACATAGGACACGGCCGCGCGCATCATCTGCTCTTCCTCGCCTTCGGTGAAGACGATGCGCTTGGGCTGGCGGCGCACGCGGTCATAGATGCGTTGCAGCGTGGAGGCGATGGGGTCGCGCCGGGCCGACAACTCGTTGGCGTAGCGGTCGAGGTCGAGGATCGGCCGGCGGGCGACGCCGGTGTCCATCGCCGCCTTGGCGACGGCGACGGGAATCGCCGAGATGAGGCGCGGATCGAACGGCACCGGGATGATGTAGTTGGGGCCGAATTTCGGGCGATTGCCCTGGTAGGCGGCGGCGACGTCGTCGGGCACGTCCTGGCGGGCGAGATCGGCCAGCGCACGCGCCGCGGCGATCTTCATCTCGTCGTTGATGGTCGTGGCGCGTACGTCGAGCGCGCCGCGAAAAATGTAGGGGAAGCCGAGCACGTTGTTGACCTGGTTCGGATAGTCCGAACGGCCGGTGGCCATGATGGCGTCGGTGCGGATCTCGGCGACCTCCTCGGGCGTGATCTCCGGATCGGGATTGGCCATGGCGAAGATGATCGGGTTCTTGGCCATGGACTGGACCATGGTGGTGGTCAGCGCGCCCTTGGCGGAAAGGCCGAAGAACACGTCGGCGCCGTCCATGGCGTCGGCCAGGCTGCGGGCGTCGGTGACCACCGCGTGCGCCGACTTCCACTGGTTCATGCCTTCGGTGCGGCCCTGGTAGACCACGCCCTTGGTGTCGCAGAGGATGACGTTTTCAGGTGCAAAGCCCATCGACTTGACGAGCTCGATGCAGGCGATGCCGGCCGAGCCTGCGCCGTTGCAGACGAGTTTCGTGGTCTTGAGATCGCGGCCGGTGACCTCAAGCGCGTTGATGAGGCCGGCGGCGGCGATGATTGCCGTGCCGTGCTGGTCGTCATGGAAGACCGGGATGTCCATGATCTCGCGCAGGCACTGCTCGATGATGAAGCAGTCGGGCGCCTTGATGTCTTCAAGGTTGATGCCGCCGAAGGAGGGGCCCAGATAGCGCACGCAGTTGATGAATTCGTCGACGTCCGCCGTGTCGACCTCGAGGTCGATGGAATCGACGTCGGCGAAGCGCTTGAACAGCACCGCCTTGCCTTCCATCACCGGCTTGGAGGCCAGCGCGCCGAGATTGCCGAGGCCGAGGATGGCCGTGCCGTTGGAGATGACCGCCACCATGTTGCCGCGGGCGGTGTAGTCGAAGGCGCGGCTGGGGTCTTCGGCGATGGCCTTCACCGGCACCGCGACGCCCGGCGAATAGGCGAGCGACAGGTCGCGCTGCGTGGCCATGGGCTTGGTGGGGCTGATCTCCAGCTTGCCGGGGCGGCCCATGGCGTGGAAATCCAGCGCTTCCTGGGCACCGATGGACGGACCTGCGTTGTCTGATTTGTTGCCGGATGCCATGGTCTCGCGCGGTCCCTTCCCAAGCCGTTTTTTGTGGAGTGTTCGGGATTAAGGCTACACTTCGGCCCTGTAAACCGCCAATCAGGACAAAGCTCTTTTTTGGACGAGACAGTGAACGACGAAACGCCGATCCGCACCGAGGCAAGCACGCCGGCCCCAGGCAGCAGCGGCGCGACGCCGATGATGGAACAGTTTTTGGAGATCAAGGCGGCGAACCCGGATTCCCTGCTGTTCTACCGCATGGGCGACTTCTACGAGCTGTTCTTCGAGGACGCCGAGATCGCCGCCGCGGCGCTGGGCATCGTGCTCACCAAGCGCGGCAAGCACCAGGGCCAGGACATCCCGATGTGCGGCGTGCCGATCCATGCGGCCGACGACTATCTGCAGAAGCTGATCGGGCTCGGCCACCGCGTCGCCGTCTGCGAGCAGATCGAGGACCCGGCCGAGGCCAAGAAGCGCGGCTCGAAATCGGTGGTCAAGCGCGACGTGGTGCGGCTGGTGACGCCGGGCACCATCACCGAGGACAAGCTGCTGGCGCCGGCGGAATCGAATTTCCTGATGGCGCTGGGGCGCGTGAAGGGCGGAGCGGACACAAGAGGCGGGGAGCGCGCTAGCGCGACAGGGAACCAAGCGGGCAGCTATGCGCTGGCCTGGATCGAGCTGTCGACCGGCATCTTTCGCGTGGCCGAGACGAGCGCCGACAATTTGCTGGCCGATATCTTCCGCATCGACCCGCGCGAGCTGATCCTGCCCGAGCCGGTGTTTTATGATGCCGAGCTGAAGCCGGTGTTCGACCTTGTTGGGCGCGTGGCCAATCCGCAGCCGTCGAGCCTGTTCGACTCCGCCTCGGCGCCCGGCCGCATCGCGCGCTTCTTCGAGGTCGCGACGCCGGACAGCTTTGGCACCTTTTCACGCGCAGAGCTTTCGGCCATCTCGGGCGTCATCGCCTATGTGGAGAAGACGCAGAAGGCAGAGCGGCCGCCTCTGTCGCGGCCCGAGCGCGAGCAGTCAGGCGCGACGCTGTTCATCGATCCGGCCACGCGGGTCAATCTGGAACTCTTGCGCACCACCAGCGGCGGCCGCGACGGCTCGCTGCTGAAGGCCATCGACCGCACGGTGACAGGTGCCGGTGCGCGGCTTTTGGCCGACCGGCTGATGTCGCCGCTGACCGATCCGAAGGCCATCGCCCAGCGGCTGGATTCGGTCGCCTTCTTCCTCGCCGAGCGGCGGGTGAGCGAAGCTCTGCGCGCCTGCCTGAAGGGCGTGTCCGACATGCCGCGCGCGCTGACCCGGCTGGCGCTGAACCGCGGCGGCCCGCGCGATCTCGGCGCGCTGCGCTCGGGTTTTGAGGCGGCGCTGGCGATACGCACGCTGTTCGCCGAAGTCGAAGTTCCGGCGGAAGTCTCCGAAGCGCTGGAAGCGATTTCGGCGCTGCCCGTTGCCTTTGCCGAGCATCTCACCGGGGCGCTGGACGACGACCTGCCGCTCTTGAAGCGCGACGGCGGCTTTGTCCGCGCCGGCTATCATGCCGAGCTCGACGAAATGCGCGCGCTGCGCGACGAGTCGCGGCGCGTGATTGCCGGCATGGAGCGCGACCTGATCGAGGAAACCGGCATCCGCTCGCTAAAAATCCGGCACAACAATGTGCTAGGCTATTACATCGAGGTGACGGCGAACCATCAGGCGATCATGAACGGCACGGACGAGGCCAAGGCGCGCTTCATCCACCGCCAGACCATGGCCAACGCCATGCGCTTCACCACGACCGAACTGGCCGAGATGGAGACCAAGATCGCCAATGCCGCCGACCGCGCGCTGACGATCGAGCTTGCAGCCTTCGACACGCTGGTGGCGGAAGCAGTCCGTGAGGCCGAGACGATCCGCGCCGGTGCGGCGGCCCTTGCCTCGCTCGACGTGTCGGCAGCCCTTGCGGTGCTGGCTACCAGCGAGAACTGGTGCCGGCCGCAAGTGGACGACAGCCTCGCCTTCGAGATCGTCGGCGGCCGCCACCCGGTGGTGGAGCAGTCGCTGCGCGCGGCGGCCGAGAACGCCTTCGTCGCCAATGACTGCAACCTGTCGCCCGAAGGCGGCGCCAAGGCCGGCGCCATCTGGCTGCTGACCGGCCCCAATATGGGCGGTAAATCGACCTTCCTGCGCCAGAACGCGCTTATCGCCATTTTGGCCCAGATGGGTTCGTTCGTCCCGGCGGCAAGCGCCCATATCGGTGTCGTCGACCGGCTGTTCAGCCGCGTCGGTGCCTCGGACGACCTGGCGCGCGGACGCTCGACCTTCATGGTCGAGATGGTGGAGACGGCGGCGATCCTCAACCAGGCGGGCGAGCGCGCGCTTGTCATCTTGGACGAGATCGGACGCGGCACGGCGACCTTCGACGGCCTGTCGATCGCCTGGGCGGCGGTGGAATATCTGCACGAGAAGAACCGCTGCCGCGCGATCTTCGCCACCCATTTCCACGAGATGACGGCGCTGGCCGAGAAGCTGCAGCGCCTGCATAACGTCACCATGCGGGTGAAGGAGTGGGAAGGCGACGTGGTCTTCCTGCACGAGGTGGGCAAGGGCGCGGCCGACCGCAGCTACGGCGTGCAGGTGGCGCGGCTGGCCGGCCTGCCGGACGCGGTGGTGCAGCGGGCCAAGGACGTGCTGCACCAACTCGAGGCGGGTGAAACCTCCGGCAAGGCCGACCGCCTGGTCGACGACCTGCCGCTGTTCTCGGCGGCGATGAAGAAGGAACCGCCGGCGCCGGCGAAGGTCGATGTCGTGGGGGCGGCGCTTGCCGCACTCAATCTCGACGAGATGACCCCGCGCCAGGCGATGGAGGAGCTTTATCGGCTGAAGGAACTGGCGGCGCGGGGGTGATTTCGACCCTCACTCCGTCCACACGGCATCGCCCCAATCGAGCTTGCGTGCGGCCTTGAAGGTGGCGCCGTCGCGGCGGGTGAGCAGGCGGTCGCCGGCGGTGCCCTCGGCGTCGCACAGCTTTAGCCGCACCATGCCGCTTGAGGCATGCGGTGGCGCCAGCACTCGCGCCTCAAACACCTCGCCCGCGTGCCGCGAGGCGGCGACGTAGATGAATTTTTCGTCTTCCCACGGCACCTCGCCGCCCTTGGCCAGACGGTGCAGGCGCGAGCGGGCGACGCGGCGGGAGAAATGGCACCAGTCGGGCGCGACGAGCGGGCATGCCTGCCGGTGCGGACAGGGCGCGACGAGATGCGCGCCGGCCTCGATCAGCCGTGCGCGGACGCGCAAGATGCGCTGCCAGCCGGCCGGCGTGCCGGGCTCGACGATGACCAGCGTGTCGCCCGTCAGCGCCCATAGCCGGTCGACCAGCGGCTCGATCTTTTCAGGTGGCAACTCGTCCAGCACATAGGCGAGCGTAACGAGATCGGCGCGTTTTAGGTCCGGAAATTTCCCCATCACATCGGCGGCCAGGTAGCGCGCGGTGACGGGCTCGGCGTGGCGGGCGAGGTCCGCGCCCACGGCGCGGATGGCCGGGCTCGCCTCGACCAGCGTGGCATCCTCAATGCTGTCCCAGCAGTCGCGCGCCGCCCAGAACACCGTGCCGGGACCGGCGCCGACATCGATGAGGCTGCGCGGGCCGAAGTCCGCGCGGACTTCGGCAACGCTTTCAAGGCTGGCGCGCACCGCCGCATAGGTCGCCGGCAGGCGCGTCGCCAGATAGGCTTTTGCCGCCAGATCGTCCGACAGGTGCAGCCGCCCGTCGCGCGTCTCGGCGCGGTAGCGACGCGACAGCACCTCCGCCGCCTGCTTGAGCGTCGGCAGCGGCACGCCTTCGAGCGCCTTGTCGACCGCCTGGCGAAGGGCTGCGGGAAGTTCCATGCCTGCTAAAATCCCTCTCAGGCGGTGCCGAATTTGCGGGCCGCATCGAGCGACAGCCCGAGCCCGACCGAGCCGAACATATCGCCCTGCACCACCGTTGCACCCGGAAAAAGCGACAGCAGGCGGTTTTTGAGCATTGGAATGGCCGTCGAGCCGCCGGTGAGGAACAGCGTGGTGATGCGCTGGGCCTCGACGCCGGCGTCGGCAAGCGTCTTCTGCACCGTGTTCGCGACCCGCTCGACCGCCGCATCGATCGCCTCGTCGAGGCCGGCGCGCGTGACCGGCAGCGACAGCGTCTCCTCGGTCAGTTTCACGGTCATTGAGGTGTCGTCGCGGTCGGTGAGGTCGATCTTGGCGCGCTCCACCGTGCCGGCCAGCGCGTGGCCCTGGCGGTTGGCGACGATGTCGATCATGCGGTCAACCAGCTCAGGCTTTGCGGCCTCGTAGCGGATCTGGCGCAGGTCGGTCATGGCCTTCGGCGTATAGAGCATGTTGATGCGCTGCCAGGTGGCGAGGTCGTTGAAATAGCCGGCGGGCAGGTTGCGCTTGCCGTCCTTGGTTTGGGTCTTGTAGCCGAGCTCGGGCATCAGATGCGCGACCGACAGCAGCCGGTCGAAATCGGTGCCGCCGATATGCACGCCGGTGCTGGCGAGGATGTCGTCCTTGCGGTCGGCCGCGCGCGCCCGCTCGGGCGAGACGCGCACGATGGAGAAGTCGGAGGTGCCGCCGCCGATGTCGATGATCAGCGCCAGCTCCTCGCGCGTGACGCTCTGCTCGTAGTCGAGTGCGGCGGCGATCGGCTCGAACTGGAAGGCGATGTGCTTGAAACCCTGCGCGCGGGCGGCCGCTTCCAGCTGGTTCTGCGCGTCGCGGTCGGCGGCCTCGTCCTCGTCGACGAAATGCACCGGGCGGCCGAGCACGACGCTTTCGATGTCCGCGCCGACTTCGGCATCCAGCTGGTTCTTCAGGTTGGCGATGAAGGTGCCGATGATGTCGGAGAAGGCGAGATAGCGCGCCTTGATGCGCGTCTTCTCGTGGATCAGCGAGGAGCCCAGCACGCTTTTGAGCGCGCGCAGCAGGCGGCCCTCGGCATTCTCGGTGTAGTCGGCGATCGCGCGGCGGCCGAAATAGGTGCCGTTATCCTCGAAATTGTAGAAGACGGCGCTGGGCATGGCGACATGCTCGCCTTCGAGCGGCACCAGCTTCGGGCGGCCGCCGTGCATGTAACCGACCGTGGAGTTGGACGTGCCAAAGTCGATGCCACCGCTGATCGGTTTCATGGGATTTTCCTTGTGCGAGATGACGGCCCGGCGCGGGGGAGAGAGGCGGTTACACAAGCCGCGCGGCAATGTCGAGGCGGCCGGCCAATTTTTCTGCGCGACCAAAAAGCGCCGCAAACGCACGCCCCATACCCAGGGGGTGAAAAAAGAGCTATAGACGCCGCCCTGAAAGCGAGGCTTTTAATCAGGCATGGCGAAGATACCCCTGAAGCTCGACGAACTGATCGACGGTGCACAGCTGCGCCGCGATCTGGCGGCGCTGACGGACGAAACCGGCGGCGACGGGGCGAGCGCGGAAGTGCGCAGGCGCGTGCTGCAGCTTCTGAAGGAGCGCAACGCGGCCGGCCGGGCGGTGGTGGAACGCATGCTGCGCGAGGACGGCGGCGGCACGGCCTGCGCGGCCCGGCTCTCGCACCTGATGGACGAGATCATCCGCGCGCTCTACGACTTTGCCGCCACCCATGTCTATCACGCCCGCAACCACTCCTCGGCCGAGCGCATGGCGGTGGTGGCGGTGGGCGGCTACGGGCGCGGCACGCTGGCGCCGGGCTCCGACATCGACCTGCTGTTCCTGCTGCCCTACAAGCAGACGCCCTGGGGCGAGCAGGTGGTGGAGTACATGCTCTACATGCTGTGGGACATGGGCCTGAAGGTCGGCCACGCCACCCGCAACATCGACGAATGCCTGCGCCTGTCGCGGGACGACATCACCATCCGCACCGCGATCCTCGACGCGCGCTTCCTGTGGGGCGAGGAGAAGCTCTACCGCGAGCTGCTCACCCGCTTCGACAAGTCGGTGGTGAAGGGCACCGGCCCCGAATTCGTCCACGCCAAGCTCGCCGAGCGCGACGAGCGCCACGCCAAGGCCGGCGAAAGCCGCTATCTGGTCGAGCCCAACGTCAAGGACGGCAAGGGCGGCCTGCGCGACCTGCAGACGCTGTTCTGGATCGGCAAGTATTTCTACCGTGTGCGCAGCGGCGAGGAGCTGGTGAACAAGGGCGTGCTCACCCGCGCCGAATACAACCAGTTCCTGAAGGCCGAGGACTTCCTCTGGGCGGTGCGCTGCCACATGCACTTCCTGACCGGCAAGGCCGAGGAACGCCTGCATTTCGACATCCAGCGCGACATCGCCGAACGGCTCGGCTACACCAGCCATCCCGGCCTGTCGGCGGTCGAGCGCTTCATGAAGCACTACTTCCTGATCGCCAAGACGGTGGGCGACCTCACCCGCATCTTCTGCGCCGGGCTGGAGGAGGAGCAGGCCAAGCACGTGCCGGGCCTCAACCACCTGTTCCCGACCTTCACGCGGCGCCAGCGCAAGCTCGCCGGCACCAGCGACTTCATCGTCGACAACCACCGCATCAACGTGGCCGACGACCAGGTCTTCGTGCGCGATCCGGTGAACCTGCTGAGGCTGTTCTGGTTCGCCGACAAGCACGGGCTGGAATACCACCCCGACGCGCTGAAGCTGCTCACCCGCTCGCTTTCGCTGGTCGACAAGACGCTGCGCCGCAACAAGGAAGCCAACCGGCTGTTCCTCGACGTCCTGACGTCGGACCGCAACCCCGAGCTCAACATGCGGCGCATGAACGAGGCCGGCTTGCTCGGCAAGCTGATCCCGGATTTCGGCCGCATCGTCGCGATGATGCAGTTCAACATGTATCACCACTACACGGTCGACGAGCACCTGCTGCGCTGCATCGGCGTGCTGTCGGAGCTGGAGCGCGGCGGCGGCGAGAAGATCCATCCGCTCTCCCATTCGCTGATGGAAGGGCTGAAGAAGAAGCGCGAGGCGCTTTACGTGGCCGTGCTCCTGCACGACATCGCCAAGGGCCGGCCAGAGGACCATTCCGAGGCAGGCGCAAAGATCGCCCGGCGCATCTGCCCGCACATGGGCCTGTCGCCCGCCGACACCGAGACCGTGGCCTGGCTGGTGGAGAAGCATCTGGTCATGTCCATGACGGCGCAGACGCGCGACCTCAACGACCGCAAGACCATCGAGGATTTCGCCGACGTGGTGCAGTCGGTGGAGCGCATGAAGCTGCTTTTGGTGCTGACCGTCTGCGACATTCGCGGCGTTGGGCCGGGCGTGTGGAACGGCTGGAAGGGCCAGCTCCTCCGCACGCTCTATTACGAGACCGAGCTGCTTTTAACCGGCGGCTTCTCGGAAGTCTCGCGGGCGCAGCGCGCCGGCGAGGCGCGCGAGGCGCTGGCCGCCGCCCTCTCGGACTGGCCGGAAGCCGATCGCAGGCGGCTCGTCGACCTTCATTACGAAAACTATCTGCTGGCCGTCGACCCCAGGGACCAGGTCCGGCACGCCAACTTCATCCGCGTGGCCGACGTGGAGGGACGCAAGCTCGCCACCATGGTCAAGACGCACGAATTCGAGGCGGTGACCGAGATCACCGTGCTGGCGCCCGACCATCCGCGCCTGCTCTCGGTGATCGCGGGCGCATGCGCCGCAGCCGGCGGCAACATCGTCGACGCGCAGATCTTCACCACCTCCGACGGTCGCGCGCTGGACACAATCCTGATCAACCGCGAATTCGACCGCGACGAGGACGAGCGGCGGCGCGCCGAGCGCGTCGGCCAGCTGATCGAGGACGTGCTGGCGGGCCGGGCCTGGCTGCCCGAGATGATCGAAAAGCGCGCCAAGCAGAAGCGCGGCGCCAAGGCCTTCCGCCGCGAGCCGCGGGTGGACATCCGCAACACGCTGTCCAACCGCTTCACGGTCATCGACGTGCACTGCCTCGACCGGCCGGGGCTGCTGTCGGAGATCACGGGAGCGCTGTCGGACCTGTCGCTCGACATCGCTTCCGCCCACATCACCACTTTCGGCGAGAAGGTGATCGACACCTTCTACGTCACCGACCTGACCGGCCAGAAGATCGACAACCCGACGCGGCTGCAGGCCATTCGCGACAGGCTGCTGGCGACGCTGCAGGGCGAGGCCGCCCAGCGCGGCGCCAAGGCCAAGGCGACTGTGTAGTGGAGGCCATGGATTCGAATTTCGCAGCCGAGTCTGCCCTGCCTTTCCCTCATGAGATCGGGGCGAGGTGGTTTGCGAAGCAAACCGGAGAGAGGGCTGCGGCCAGCGTCGAGCGAAGCTCGCTGTTCGTTACCCCTGCACGGCAGCAAGTCAGCCCAACAACACCATTCGATCAAAACGGATCGTCGCACGCATGAGCCTGGTCAAAAAATTCGCCACCGTCGCATCCGGCACGCTGATGAGCCGCCTGTTCGGCTTCGTCCGCGAGATGCTGATGGCGGCGGCGATCGGCACCGGGCCGGTGGCGGACGCCTTCTATGCGGCCTTCCAGTTTCCCAACACCTTCCGCCGGCTGTTTGCCGAGGGGGCCTTCAACGCCGCCTTCGTGCCGCTCTTCGCCAAGGAGATCGAGGCCCACGGCACGGAAGGCGCCAAGCGCTTTTCGGAAGAAGTGTTCGGCGTGCTGTTCACGGCGCTGCTGGCGCTGACCATCGTCATGGAACTGGCCATGCCGCTTCTGGTGCGCTTTCTCATTGCGCCGGGCTTCTCGGACAACCCGCAGAAACACGACCTGACGGTGGCGCTCGCCACCATCATGTTCCCCTATCTCATCTGCATGTCGCTGGCGGCGATGATGAGCGGCATGCTGAACTCGCTGCGCCGCTATTTCGCCGCCGCGATCGCGCCGGTGTTCCTCAACATCATCCTGATCGCAGTGCTGGCCAATGGCTGGTACAGGGGCCATGACAGCCTGGCGGTCGGCTATGCGCTGTCCTGGGGCGTGCTGGCGGCGGGCATCGTGCAGCTTGCCATCGTCTGGATCGCGGTGCGCCATGCCGGCATCTCGATCGGCTTTCGCCGCCCGCGCCTGACGCCCAACGTCAAGCGGCTCCTGATCCTTGCCCTGCCGGCGGCGATCACCGGCGGCATCACCCAGATCAACCAGCTCATCGGCACGGCCATCGCCTCCGGCCAGAACAGTGCCGTTTCCTCGCTGGCGCTTGCCGACCGCGTCTACCAGCTACCGCTCGGCGTGGTGGGCGTTGCCGTCGCCATCGTGCTGCTGCCGGAACTGGCGCGCGCGCTAAAATCCGGCAACCTCAAGGAAGCGGCCAATCTGCAGAACCGTTCGGTCGAGTTCACGCTGTTCTTGACCCTGCCGGCGGCAGCCGCGCTGCTGGTGATGTCGGAGCCGATCGTGCGCGTGCTCTATGAGCGCGGCCAGTTCGCGGCCAGCAACAGCACGCCGACGGTTGCAGCGATCCTCGCCATCTTCGGCCTCGGCCTGCCGGCCTTCGTTCTGATCAAGGCGTTCACGCCCGGCTATTTTGCCCGGGAGGACACGCGCACGCCGATGATTTTTGCGGCCGTCTCGGTGGCGGTGAACATCTCGCTGGCGCTCGCCCTGTTCCCGACCATGGGCGCGCCCGGCATCGCCACTGCCTCGGCCGTGGCCGGCTGGGTCAATGCGGCCATGCTGCTTGCCGTACTGATCCGCCGCGGCCACTGGGGCGCCGACATTCCGCTCCTGACCCGCATTCCCCGCCTGGTCCTGGCGGCGGCCGTGATGGCCGGCGTGCTCCATATGGCGGTGGCCAGGCTGGAGCCCTACCTCGCCTCCTCCGCGCCGCTCCATACGCAGGCGCTGACGCTCGCCGTTCTGGTCTCCGCCGGGAGCGTGATCTATTTCGCCGTCGCCTTCGGCATCGGCGGCGCCAGCCTCGGCATGATCCGCCGCAACATCAAGCGTGGCGCGGCAAGCTCGCAGGCGGGGGAGTAGGCGCGCCGCTTCAGGCGGCGTGCGGTTGGATTTTTGAAAGTTCGTCGCCAAGGCGGCGCTTCTGCTCCATCAGCTCGAAGTCGTGTTGCAGGCCAAGGAAAAAACCCTCGGAGACGCCGAAATAGCGAGCCAGCCGCAGGTCGGTGTCGGCGGTGACGGCGCGCTTGCCCAATACGATCTCGTTGATGCGGCGCGGCGGAACACCGATGGCACGCGCCAACGCATTCTGGCTCAGCCCCATGGGTTGAAGAAACTCGGACAGCAGGATTTCGCCGGCATGGGGGTTGTGGAGCAAATCTTCAGTGGTAGTCGGTGATTTCGACATTGCTCGGCACTCCGTCGCTCCAATGGAAGCAAATGCGCCATTGGTCGTTTATCCTAATCGAGAATTGGCCCTTCCTGTTGCCTTTCAAGGCTTCGAGGCGATTGCCCGGTGGAATTTTCAGCTCATCGAGGCGGCGCGCCTGATTGAGTAGCCTGAGCTTGACCAGGGACTTGTCCTGTATGCCCGGCGGAAGCTTTCGGCTTCGAACGCCGTTCCAGATCTTTTCCGTCTCGACGTCGGCGAAGCTCCCGATCATGATCTACCCTATAACGCATAACGTCATAGGGATCAATCAGGTGCGATACAGGCATCTTGCTCTCGCCCGCGCCATCGTTCATAAGCGCGCATCGATTTTCGCCGCGCGCGAAACGGCCCTCCACAAGCCACGAGGACATCATGCACGAATTCAAGCCGCTCGTCTTTTCCGGCGTCCAGCCAACGGGCAATCTCCATCTCGGCAATTATCTCGGTGCGATCCGCAAATTCGTCGCCCTGCAGGAAACCAACGACTGCGTCTATTGCGTCGTCGACCTGCACTCGCTGACCGCCCAGCTCGTCCATGACGACCTGGCTGGCCAGACGCGCTCGATCACCGCGGCCTTCCTGGCATCCGGCATCGACCCGAAGAAGCACATCGTCTTCAACCAGGCCCGCGTGCTGCAGCATGCCGAGCTTGCCTGGATCTTCAACTGCGTGGCGCGCATCGGCTGGATGAACCGCATGACGCAGTTCAAGGACAAGGCCGGCAAGGACCGCGAGAACGCCTCGCTCGGCCTGCTCGCCTATCCGAGCCTGATGGCGGCTGACATCCTGCTCTACCGCGCGACCCATGTGCCGGTCGGCGAAGACCAGAAGCAGCACCTGGAGCTGACCCGCGACATCGCCCAGAAGTTCAATAACGACTTCTCCGCCCGTATCGCCGAGCTCGGCCTCGGCGTCGAGATGATGATGGGCGAGGAGAAGGTGAACGGCTTCTTCCCGATCACCGAGCCGATCATCGGCGGCCCGGCGGCGCGCATCATGTCGCTGCGCGACGGCTCCAAGAAGATGTCGAAGTCGGACCCCTCGGACCTTTCGCGCATCAACCTGACCGACGACGCCGACACGATCTCGAAGAAGATCAAGAAGGCCAAGACCGATCCGGAGGCTCTGCCGAGCGAGGTCGACGAACTTGCCAGCCGCCCCGAGGCCGAAAACCTGGTCGGCATCTATGCCGGCCTCGCTGACATGTCGAAGCAGGACGTGCTCAAGGAGTTCGGCGGCCAGCAGTTCTCGGTGTTCAAGCCGGCGCTGGCAGATCTCGCGGTCGAGAAGCTCTCACCGGTCGCCGACGAGATGCGCCGCCTGATTGCGGACCCCGGCTACATCGACAGCGTGCTGCGCGACGGCGGCGACCGTGCGCGCGTGATCGCCGAAGGCACGATGAAGAGCGTGCATCAGATCATCGGCCTGCTCAACAATTGAGCCTTTCCGACCTGACCGCTTGCCGAGTTCCGGCGCCAATGGCAGATTGCGCCGGAACAGGCGGGCCCTCAGCAAGGTTGGAACATGGTCTCTAAGCGTCTCAGTCGCGAAGCCGGACACCGACGCAAATTTTTGGCGATCATTGACGATACGCCGGAATGCGAGCGCGCGGTGGCCTATGCCTCCTACCGCGCCAAGAACACCGGCGGCGGCGTGGTGCTGCTCTACGTGATCGAGCCGAGCGACTTCCAGCACTGGCTGGGCGTCGAGAAGATCATGCGCGAGGAGGCCACCGCCACCGCCAATGCGGCGCTGGACGGCTATGCCGCCAAGGTGCGCGAAAAGCTCGGCATCGAGCCGGAACTGGCGGTGCGCGAGGGCAAGCCCGCCGAGCAGATCCACCAGCTGATCGAGGAGGACCAGGACATCGCCATCCTGGTGCTTGCCGCCGGCGCTTCAAAGGAAGGGCCGGGGCCGCTGGTCGCCTCCATCGCCGGCAAGGGCGCGGCTTTTCCGATTCCCGTCACGGTGGTGCCGCAAAATCTGTCCGACGAGGACATTGAAAGTCTCGCCTGAGCTCATCATCTGTCAGACACGGCCGGCCGGTTTCGCTTGAACATCGGCGACGCAGGGCCTATTTAGAACCATTCCAAACTACCCAGACACGCACGGAGATGCGGCCATGTTCATCCAGACCGAGGCGACCCCCAATCCTGCAACGCTGAAATTCCTGCCCGGTAAGGAAGTGCTGACGCAGGGCACGGCCGACTTCCGCGACCCCGAAGCGGCAGCACAGGCCTCGCCGCTCGCCGGACGCCTGTTCGAGATTCCCGGCGTGACCGGCGTGTTCTTCGGCTACGACTTCATCACCGTCACCAAGGACGGCGGCCCCGACTGGCAGCACCTGAAGCCGGCGATCCTGGGCGCGATCATGGAACACTTCATGTCGGGCGCGCCGGTGATGGCCGCCGGCAGCCATGCCGCCGCCGAACATGCCGACGGCGAGTTCTACGATGAGGAAGACACCGAGATCGTGGCCACCATCAAGGAACTGCTCGACACCCGCGTGCGCCCAGCTGTGGCACAGGATGGCGGCGACATCACCTTCCGCGGCTATGAGAAGGGCACCGTGTTCCTGCACATGAAGGGCGCCTGCGCCGGCTGCCCCTCGTCGACCGCGACACTGAAGCACGGCATCCAGAACCTGCTGCGCCACTTCGTGCCCGAGGTGGAGCACGTCGAACAGGTCGCCTGAGCCGCATCCCCTGGAGTTTGCAGACAACAAAAAACCGGGCCCATAAGCCCGGTTTTTCATTGCGACGCCCTTGTTGCCGAGACGGCTCGCGTAAAATCTTTTTTTCCGAGGCTCCCGCGACGCGAGGGGGCCAGGACGGCTAAATGACGATCACCTTGGCGCCGACCTCCGCGCGATTGTAGAGATCGATGATGTCCTGGTTCATCAGGCGGATGCAGCCCGACGACATGGCCTTGCCGATGGAGAACCATTCGGGCGTGCCATGCAGGCGATAGCCGGAATCGCCGTTCTTGTTGAACAGGTACATGGCGCGGGCGCCGAGCGGGTTCGTCAGGCCGGGCGGCATGCCGCCGCGCCATTTGGCGAGTTCCGGCTGGCGCCCGACCATCGCCGAAGGCGGCGTCCAGGTCGGCCATTCGCGCTTGACCGCGATGCGCGCGGTGCCATGCCATTCGAAGCCCTCGCGGCCGACGCCGATGCCGTAGCGCACCGCCTTGCCCTCGGGCAGCACGAAATAGAGGAACTTGTTGTCGGTATCGACAACGATGGTGCCCGGATTCTCGGGCGTGTCGTAACGCACGATCTGGCGATGGTATTTCCTGTCGACCTTGCTGATCGGGATGGGCGGCAACTGGTAGCCGGCATCCGCCCGCGCGCCATAATCGGACGAGAACATCTTGAAGGTGCCATCGCTGGTACAACCAGCGACGCCAATCGCAAGTGCAAGACTTGCGGCGACGAAAAGTGTCTTCATGCGCATAAGAATATCCGCAGCTCCGATCCCGACCACATCCGGCCCGAATCAGGCCGCTTTTTCGCCGTTATTTGTATGTGAGCATTTTGTTGCTTGCCAAGTGCTTGGTCGGATCAAGTAGGGCCGGATGCAAGCAAGGGCCGCGCTGCTATGGCTTTTCGGCAACAGTAGGCATGGGTGGTCACTGCGGCCCAGGAAGCGTCACTAGGACAGGTGGCTGCAAAAACGGGTTCAAAACGAGAACATAACGTGGCATGGTGCGGCCATGCCTATCGTTTCCCCCCTCCCCGCCAATCCCCTCGTCGACGGGCGCCAGTCCGAGCGCGCCATGATCGTGCGGCGCGGCGTGCAGCGCCTCCTGATGCAGATGGGCGCGCATGTGCTGCCCGAACTGTCGCTGGCAACTGGCCGGCGCGCCGACCTCGTAGCACTTACGCGCAAGGGCGACATCTGGATCATCGAGATAAAGTCGTCGGTCGAGGATTTTCGCGTCGACCGCAAATGGCCCGACTACCGGCTGCATTCGGACCGCTTCTTCTTCGCCACCCATCCCGAGGTGCCGGCGGAGATCTTCCCCGAGGACTGCGGCTTTATCCTTTCCGACGGCTACGGCGCGGAAATCCTGCGCGAGGCGCCGGAGCACCGCATTGCCGCCGCCACCCGCAAGGCGCTGATGCTGCGCATTGCACGCGCCGGTGCCGCCCGCCTGCTGGCGGCCGAGCTTGCTGGCGTTTCGGTGCCAGCGTTGGATGGGGAAAGCGAGTAGGGCTGCTACCCTCTCGCAAGGACAGTGCAATTGCCTATGGCGCGGATTACCCCCACTCCGCCTCGCTTCGCTCGGCACCTCTCCCCCTCAAAAGGGGAGAGGAAGGGTGTCAAGCTTGCGGACGGCGCTTCCTCTCCCCCGTCGATCGGGGGGTCCCAAGGACGGGCGAGACCCGTGGCTCGCCCCGGAACGGTGGTTTGCGAAGCAAACCGGAGTGGGGGTCGAAGGCTTACCGCGGCGCGCGCTTGGCCAAGATGCGCTGCAGCGTGCGGCGGTGCATATTGAGCCGGCGCGCGGTTTCCGAGACGTTGCGCTCGCACATCTCGTAGACCCGCTGGATGTGCTCCCAGCGCACGCGGTCGGCCGACATCGGATTTTCCGGGGGCGCGGCGCGTTCGCCGGAGGTGCGCGTCAGCGCCGCGAACACGTCGTCGGCGTCGGCCGGCTTGGACAGATAGTCGACAGCGCCGAGCTTCACGGCCGTGACGGCGGTGGCGATGTTGCCGTAGCCGGTGAGGATGATGGTGCGGGCATCGGCTCGCTTCTCGCGGATCGCGGCGACCACGTCGAGGCCGTTGCCGTCGCCCAGCCGCATATCGACCACCGCATAGGCCGGCGCATTGGCGCGCGCCTTTGCGACGGCTTCCTCGACGCTTTCGGCGGTCTCGACCTGGAAGCCACGCAGCTCCATGGCGCGTGCAAGACGGGTCAGGAACGGCTTGTCGTCATCCACGATCAGCAGAGAGGTGTCGCCGCCGGTAATGCTGCCATCAACCACTTCGTCGCCGTTCATAATCGTCTGGTCCGTTCTATCTGTTTTTGCTGCTTGTTTTGCGACCAATATAGGCGTCAAGAGCGCATTTTTCCACCCATAGGGCGGGCGTCAGGCGGTGTCGAACATGGAGGAGGCCGCAGACCTCGGATTGAGGAAGACGTCGTGCGGCCATTCGATCCTCACGACGGCCCCCTTGCCGCGTTCATTGGCGTTGGAAAAGGTCAAAGTGGCGCCGGAGCGCTCCAGCAGCGTCTTGGCGATGAACAGCCCAAGGCCCAGGCCCCCGCCCTGCTCGCCGCCGCCTTGCCGCGTGGTCATGTAGGGCTCGCCGATGCGGTCGATGATCTCGGGCGGAAAACCCGGCCCGTCGTCGATGATCTCGAAGATCACGTCGCGCTCGTTCCAGCTCCAGCGGATGGTGACGGTGTTGACGGCGAAGTCGACGGCATTCTCGACCAGATTGCCGAGGCCGTAGATGACGCCCGGGTTGCGGTGGCCGACCGGCTCGGGGCCGACCTGTTCGCCCGGCTCCAGCTTGATGGCGATGCCGAAATCGCGGTGCGGGGCGATCACCTCCTCCACCAGCGAGGTGAGCGGCAGGCGCGCCAGATGCACCTCGCTTTCCGACGACAGGCTGGTGAGGCGCTTGAGGATCTGGCGGCAGCGTTCGCTCTGCGTGCGCAGCAGCGTGACGTCCTCGTGGAACTTCGGATCCTTGCCCAGCGCGCGCTCCATCTCCTTGGCGACGAGGGTGATGGTGGCCAGCGGCGTGCCGAGCTCGTGGGCGGCGGCCGCGGCCAGCCCGTCCAGCGCCGACAGGTGCTGCTCGCGCTGCAGCACCAGCTCGGTGGCCGATAGCGCATTGGCGAGCAGCCGCGCCTCCTCGGCCACGCGCCAGGCATAGATGGCGGTGAAGGCGATGCTCGACACCACCGCCACCCACATGCCGGCGACATAGAGGAACGGCATCGCAAGCTCGGTGCCGGCAAACCAGGGCAGCGGCAGGTGGAAGAAGGCGAGCAGCGTGGTGAGCGCCATCACGAACACGCCGAGGATCGCGGTGAGGCTGAGCGGCAGCGAGGTGGCGGAAATGACCACCGGCACCGTCATCAGCAGCGAGAACGGGTTGGTGAGCCCGCCGGTCATGTAGAGCAGGCCGGCAAGCTGCAGCGCGTCGAAGGTGAGGATGCCGAGCGCGGGCAGCGGCTGCAGCCGGTGGGCGGCCGGAAAGCGGAAGGTGAGCAGCAGGTTCAGCCAGGCCGAACAGGCGATCAGCGTGAAGCACAGGCTGACCGGCAGCGGAAACTGGAACCAGTAGGCGATGACGACGACGGTAATGCTCTGGCCGATAATGGCCAGCCAGCGCAGCCGGATCAGCGTGTTGAGACGCAGGCGTGCGGTCTGCAGGAAGTCGGGCATCTTCTTTGTCTTGACCATGAAGGGTTTATGCGCCGGACAGGCACGGAGCGCCAAGCGCTATTTGACGCGGGGTTTTGCCCGCGCCGTAGCCTGCGCCGACAGAGGATCGTCGGGCCAGACATGTTTCGGATAGCGGCCGCGCATGTCGGAGCGCACATCGGCCCAGGAGCCGCGCCAGAAGCCCGGCAGGTCGCGCGTGGTCTGGATCGGCCGGTGCGCTGGCGACAAGAGCTCCAGCGTCAGCGGCACCGTGCCGCCGGCGATGGACGGATGCTTGTCGAGGCCAAAAAGTTCCTGCACGCGGATGGCCAGCACCGGCCACTCGCCCTCATAGTCGATCGGCACGCGGCTGCCGGAGGGCGCGTCGAAATGGGTGGGCGCCAGCGCGCCCAGCTTGCGCTGCAAATCATGCGGCACCTGGGACAGCAACGCATCGTGCAGCACGCCGGCGCCGATGCGGGCAAAGCTGGCCTCGCCGGTGAGGAAGGGCAGCAGCCAGTCGTCGAGCGAGGCGATCAGCGCCTCGTCCGACATGTCGGGCCAAGGCGCGCCGAGGCCGGTGTGCAGCCATTGCAGGCGATGGCGCAGGATCTCGGCTTCCTTGCCCCAGTTCAGCAGCGACAGGCCGTGTGCCTTCAGCGCCTCGATGATGGCGCGGTCGGCGTCAGGACCGGAAGGCGCCGGCAGCATGCGCTCGGAAAGGGTGATGGCGCCAAGCCGCACCGTTTCGCGCACCCGCACCGCGCGTTTTTCAGGGTCGAAGGCGCTTTCCAGCTTCTTTTCGATGTGGTGGCCGAGCACGGAGCGAATCTCGGCCTCGGAGACGGGAGCGGCGGCGGCGATGCGCGCATTCTGCGCCTTGCCCTGCATGTCGGCCACGACGAGAAATGTTTCGCCGGCAAGCGGATCGGCGGCGTCGAGCATCGCGCCGCTGCCATTAGCGAGCACAAAGCGCCCGCGCTCGCCGCGCGCCTTGGCGACGCGGTCGGGCCAGGCGCGGAGGAGAAGGACGCCCGCCGCTTCCGGCGCGGAGGCTCGGCCGCCACCATTTGCAGCCCGCGCCAGCCGCTCCGCCAATTGTCTCGCCGCCACCGCACGCGGCGATCTTTCGCACATGAACCGCGACAGCCGCCGCTCCAGGTCGACGCTGTCCCCGCCAAGGCCGCGCTCGGTGAGCAGCACGGCGAGCTGAGCGGCTTCCAGCCCCTGCCCTTCCCGCGCCGCCTCGGCCACCATATGCGCGAGCCGCACCGGCAGAGCCAGCTTGCGCATCGCCGCGCCGGCCTCGGTCAGCCGGCCGTCGGCGTCGATGGCGTCGAGTTCGGTGAGCAGCGTGCGCGCCTCCGAGAGCGCGGGCGCGGGCGGCACGTCCAAAAAGGCGAGGCTTGCCGGATCGGCGACACCGAAGGCGGCACAATCGAGCATCAGGCCCGACAGGTCGGCCTCGAGAATTTCCGGGGGCGTGAAGGCGGGAAGTGCGGCCGTCTGCTCGGCGCGCCAGAGGCGGACGGCGACGCCCGGTTCGGTGCGGCCGGCACGGCCCGCACGCTGATCGGCCGAGGCGCGCGACACGCGCACCGTTTCCAGCCGGGTGAGGCCACTGGCCGGCTCGTAGCGCGGCAGGCGCGACAGGCCGGAATCGATCACCACACGCACGCCGTCGATGGTGATGGAGGTTTCGGCGATCGCGGTCGCGAGCACCACCTTGCGGCGGCCGGCAGGCGCCGGCTTGATCGCAGCGTCCTGCGTCTTCGCATCCAGCATGCCGTAGAGCGGCACGATGTCGGTGTCGGCACCGACGCGGCCTTCGAGGCGTTCGCGCGTGCGTTCGATCTCGCGCTGGCCGGGCAAGAAGGCAAGCACGCTGCCGGGCTCGTCGGCCAGCGCCTCGCGCACGGCCCTGGCCATGGCATCCTCGATAGGCGTGCCGGCCGGCCGCTCCTGATAGCGAACATCGATGGGAAAACTGCGACCTTCGCTTTCGATGACCGGCACGTCGCCGAGCAGGCTGGCGACGCGTGCGCCGTCGAGCGTGGCCGACATCACCAGCAGCCTGAGCTCGGGCCTCAGCGCGCCCTGCACGTCGAGCGCCAGGGCAAGGCCGAAGTCGCCGTCAAGCGAGCGCTCGTGGAACTCGTCGAAGATCACCGCCGCGATGCCCGTCAGCTCGGGATCGTCGAGGATCATGCGCGCCAAAATGCCTTCGGTGACCACGAGGACTCTTGTCCGGGCCGACTGCTTGCGCTCCATGCGCATGGCATAGCCGACCGTACCGCCGGGCTCCTCGCCCAGAAGCTGGGCCATGCGGCGCGCGGCGGCGCGGGCGGCCAGGCGGCGGGGCTCGAGCAGCAGGATCTTTCCGTCGCCCAACCACGGCGCATCGAGCAGCGCCAGCGGCACCAGCGTGGTCTTGCCAGCACCTGGCGGCGCGACCAGCACCGCGCTCGACTTGGCTGCCAGCGCATCGGCAAGCGCCGGCAGAACGGCTGTGACGGGAAGCTCGGGTAAGCTCGGCATTACTCGGCCCCGATCCGGATGACGGCGCCGCCGGCTGCTTCGGCGTCCGCCTCGTCATGCGTCACCAGCAGAACCGGCAGGCCGCCGTCGCGAGCCTTGGAAAACACCAGCTCCCGCATCTGTCCGCGGAGGTTTGCGTCGAGCTTGGAAAAGGGCTCGTCCAGCAGCAGCATGCGCGGCGAGGACAGAAGCGCCCGCGCCAGCGCAACCCGCGCCTTCTGCCCGCCCGACAGCGTGTCGGGGTCGCGCCCGGCCATCCCGGCGAGGCCGACGCCTTCGAGCGCGGCTTCGGCCAGCGCCGTGCGCGCGGCCTTGCCCTTCACCGCTTCAGGAATGGCGAAGACGAGGTTGCCGCCGACCGACATATGCGGAAACAGCAGCGGGTCCTGGAACAGGATGCCGGCATGGCGATCCTCGGCCGGCAGGGCGGTGAGCTCTACATCGCCGGAGAAGACGCGGCCCGACGCTTCGAAGGCCGGCGGCAAAAAGCCGCCGATGTAGGCGAGCAGCGTCGATTTTCCCGAGCCGGACGGCCCCATGACGGTGAGCACTTCGCCGGGCGCGACGCGATGCGTCACCGAAACGAGCGTTTGCCCGTTCAGCGCGATCGTCACGTCGTCCAGAAAGAGCCCGTTTTCGGCCATCACCCCAACCGGTTTTTGTCCTCTCGCGCCCGTCGCGGAGGCTGTCACACCCGCATGGCGCGGCGGTGCCGGAATATCAGCGCGGGCACGACTGTTGCAACCGCAAAGCCGATAGCTGGCAGGACCATCTGCACGAAGGCGTAGACGCCGATGATGCGGCGGTTGCCGCCAGATGCCAGTGCCACCGCCTCGGTGGTGATGGTTTCCAGCCGGCCGGCGCCAATGAGGACGGTGGGCAGGTAGAGCCCGATGGAGACGGCGAAGCCGACGGCGGCGGCCACCAGAATGGCCCGTAAAAGCATCGGCAGGCGAATGGCGATGAGCGTGCGCGTGCGCGACTTGCCGAGGCCGGCGGCGACGGCCTCGTAGCGCGGGTCGAAGGCGCGCCAGGGGTCGGCCAGCGACAGGAACACATAGGGCATGACGAAGACGAGATGCACCAGCACCAGCGCCGGCAGGCTGGCGACCGTACCGGTGAAGACGAACAAAAGCTGCAGCCCAAACAGGAAGGCGACCTGCGGCACGATCAGCGGCAGATAGATGAGCCACATGGCGCGGCGGCCGGCGATGCGGCCGGTGCGGTTCTCGTTAATGAGGCAAAGCACTGTGAGTGCCACAGCAATCAGCGTCGACAGCGTGGCAACCAGAAGCGTGGTGGCAAGCGGGCCGGTAATGCGCGGCGCCGCGGCGATCCAGCTTTTCAGCGCAAAACTGTCCGGCAGCACATTGGGGAATTGCCACAACCCTGCGACCGACCACAGCGCCAGCGTGGCCAGGCCGGCGAAGGTGAGCAGCGCGGCAAGGGACATGCCGGCAAAGGCGGCGCGGCCTGCCCACGCATCGCGGCGAAAGCGCAAACCACGCGCGCAGGCATGGTCGCGCAGCCATGCGCCCAGCCGCTCGAAGCCGATCCAGACGAGAATGGCTACGGCCGTCACTGCCAGCTGCAGCAGCGCGCCGGCGGAGGCGAAGAAGCGCATCGACAGTTCGGGATCGTTCATCCAGTGCAGGAGCCGCACGGCAAGCGGCGCGGGCGTGGTGGGCCCGAGGATGACGGCGACATCGACCACCGAGCTCGAAAAGGCGATGACCGCGAACACCGCCAGCCTGATCTGGCGATAGAGCGGCGGCCAAACGCCGTAGATAAAGCCGGCGATGCGCCCATAGCCAAGCGCGGCCGCCAGCCGTCGCGTGCGAAAAAGATCGATCTGCGGCAGGGCCGCAAGCGCGATGAGCAGCAGGAAGGGAATTTCCTTCATCACCAGCCCGGCCATCATCGACAGGCCGAGCGGGTCGTTGACGATCAGCAGGTCGGGCGGCTGTTGCCAACCGGTGAGACCGGGCGAAACCAGCCGCGCGATCATGCCCGACGGCGCGATGAGGAAGGCCAGCCCGAACGCCGCCGCCGCATGCGGCACCGACAGGAGCGGCGACACCAAATGCTGGATGCGCGAAAAAGTCTTGGTCCCGGCAAAGGCGGCGATGAAAAAGGCGACCATGCCCAGAGAGACAATGGTGGTGATCAGACCGGGGACGAGGCTGAGCAGCATCGAGGTTGCAAGGCCGGGCTGGGCAAGCAGCTTTGCCACATGCGCCAGAGTGAAAGCCTCGCCACCCAGTGCCGGCAGGTAGCCGAAAGCCGGCAGCAACGTGCCACCAAGCCCGGCAAGAATCGGCCCGGCGAGGAGCAGGATCGCCAGCGGCGGGCCGAGCCGGGCTAGCATGCGAGGTTGTTGCGGGTCGGCAAAGTACGGCCCTCCGCTGCGATCAGTCGCCCACTCCGTAACGCCGCTTCCATTCCGCCTCCAGCCGGACCATCCAGCTCGGATGCGGCTCGTCGATGGCGGGGCCGAGCTCGTCCGGCTTCAGCGTGGCAACCCCAAGATCGAGCGCTTCGAAACGGGCGCGGTCGGCGGCGTCGAGCTTGGCCATCGAAAGCACCGTCGGGTCGCCCCACACCTTCGCGTCCTGCTTGCGCGCCTGCGCTTCGGGCGACAGCAAAAAGTCGGCCGTCACCAGCGCGCCGGCCTTGGCCGCGGCGTTGTAGGGAATGGCGACGAAATGCGTGTTGGCGAGCGTGCCGGCCGGGAAGGTGAAGGAGCGCACCGTGTCGGGCAGTTCGCCATTGGCAATGGCGCTGGAGGCCTCCGAAGGATTGAAGGCGAAGATGATGTCGAGCTCGCCATCGGCCAGAAGCTGCTTCATCGCCGGATAGTTTTGCGGATAGGCGCGGCCCGCGCGCCAGAGCACCGGCTTGAGTTCGTCGAGATAGGCGAAGAGCGGCGCGGTGACCTTGTCAAACGAAGCCTCGTCGACCGGCTTCTGCAGCACCGAGCGGTCGGCCACCAGCTCGGACAGCACCTGCTTGAGGAAGGACAGGCCCATGAAATCCGGCGGCTGCGGATAGGAGAAGCGGCCGGGATGCGCCTTTGTCCAGGCGAGCAGTTCCTTGGCCGATTTCGGCAAGCCGGTGGGATCGGTGCGCGCGGTGTCGTAGAAGAAGACCAGCTTGGCCATGCCCCAGGGGCTTTCCAGCCCGTCCACGGGAACGGTGAAGTCGGTGCGGATGGTCGGCTTGTTGTCGACATCGACATATTTCCAGTTGGGCAGCTTTTCGGCCCAGCCCGGCGACATCAGGAGATCCTGTCGCTTCATGGCGGCAAAGTTCTCGCCATTGATCCAGATGAGGTCGACGGTGCCGTTGTCATTGCGACCGGCGGCCTTCTCGGCCACCACCTTGGCGACCGCATTGGCGGTGTCGTCGAGCTTCACCTGGACGAGCTTCACGCCGTAGCGCTTCTGCAGCTCGCCGCCTGCCCATTCGAGATAGGCGTTGATGTTTTCGGAGCCGCCCCAGGCGTTGAAATAGACGGTCTCGCCCTTGGCCTGCGCCAACACCTCGTCCCACTTGGCAGCATCGGGATTGCCGGCCAGCGCCTGAAGCGTCAGCGCGAACAGCGATGCGGCAGCCAGAAGCAGTCGATTCATTGCAGTCCCCCTGTCCAATTGGCATTTCCCGCAAGCGATTGAGCATTCTGGGCGAAAGCCGGTCAATGGGCCTGGGCTGCTGCACGCCCTCACTTCGCCGTGAAAGACGACGAGTTGGAGAGTTATGCAGCCGCCGGCCCTTCCCCATCGACGGATGACTTGCAACGACTTGTCTGATATTTCCGACAAATCATTCGGGCTTTCGTCAATCCGTCATGCAAATCGCCTAAGGCATCGCTGCAGGAGAGGATAACACCGATGCGTTATGCGATCTATTTCACCCCCGGCCCCGACGATGCGCTGACCCGCATCGCGGCGAACTGGCTCGGCCGCGACCCTTTCACCGGCGCCACCCATGAGGCTCCGGCGAACGGACATCTGTCGGCGACCGAGATCGCCTTCCACACCGCCGCCCCGCGCCGCTACGGCTTCCATGCCACGCTGAAGGCGCCGTTCCGGCTGGCCGAGGGCGAGAGCGAAGCCGCGCTGGACGAAGCGATGGCGAACTATGCCGCCACGCTCGAGCCGGTGGTACTGCCGCGCCTCGTGGTGGGGCAGATCGACGGCTTCTTCGCGCTGGTGCCCAGCGGGACTTCGCCCGAGCTCAATCGATTCGCCGGCGACATCGTTGCGGGTTTCGAGCGCTTCCGCGCGCCGTTGACGGAAAGGGAAATCGAGCGCCGCAACCCCGACGCGCTGAGCCAGGTCGAGTTCCAGAACCTGTGCCAGTGGGGCTATCCCTACGTCTTCGACACCTTCCGCTTCCACATGACGCTGACCGGCCGCGTCGGCGCCGAAGAAGCCCACCGGCTGCGCGCGGCCATCGACGACATGTTTGCCGAGGAGCTCGACCGCCCCTTCGCCGTGGACGGGCTGGCGCTGTTTGTCGAGCGCGAGCCCGGCGCCCCCTTCATAGTACATTCCCACTATGCGCTCGGCCGCCAGACCGAAAGAAAGAAAGCCTGAGATGACGACCGAGACGACATTGACCAATGCCCGCATCGTGCTTGCCGACGAGATCGTCGACGGCTCGGTGCTGATCCGCGACGGCAAGATCGCAGACATTTCGGCCGGCACCACCCGCGCGGGCGAGGACATGGAAGGCGACTATGTCATCCCCGGCCTGGTGGAGTTGCACACCGACCACCTCGAAGGCCACTATGCGCCGCGCCCGAAGGTGCGCTGGAACCCGATTGCCTCGGTGCTGGCCCACGATGCCCAGATCGCCACGGCCGGCATCACTACGGTGCTCGACGCGCTGCGCGTGGGGCTGGACATCGATTCGGACATCACGGCCGTCGACATGCGCAAGCTGGCCGACGCCATCGAGGACAGCGTGCGCAACGACCGCCTGCGCGCCGACCATTTCATCCACCTGCGCTGCGAGGTTTCGGCGCCCGACTGCCAGAGCGGCTTCGAGCTGTTCCGCGGCGACGAGCGCGTGCGGCTTGCCTCGCTGATGGACCATGCGCCGGGCCAGCGCCAGTTCGCCAGCTTCGAAGCCTATGCCGTCTACTACATGGGCAAGATGAAGATGACGGAGGAGCAGTTCCGCGCCTATTGCGAAAAGCGCATGGCGCAGTCGGCCGCCAATTCCGCCCCGAACCGCGAAGCGATCGCCGCCGCCTGCCAGGAGCGCGGCATCGTGCTGGCAAGCCATGACGACGCCACCACCGCCCATGTCGACGAAGCGATCGCGCAGGGCATCCGCGTTGCCGAATTCCCGACCACGCTGGAGGCGGCGCGCGCTTCCAAGCAGGCCGGGCTTGGCGTGCTGATGGGCGCGCCCAATGTGATGCGCGGCGGCTCGCATTCCGGCAACGTCTCGGCGCGCGAGCTGGCCGAAAACGGCCTGCTCGACATTCTGTCCTCCGACTACATCCCCTTCAGCCTGATCCAGTCGGCCTTTTTCCTGGGCGAAGTGGTGGACGCGATCTCGCTGCCGCAGGCGGTGGCCATGGTGTCGAAGACGCCGGCCGAGGCCGTCGGCCTCACCGACCGCGGCGTGATCGAGGCTGGCCGTCGCGCCGACCTGGTGCGGGTGCGGGTGGACGAGCACGTGCCGGTGGTGCGCACCGTGTGGCGCGAAGGGCGCCGCGTGGCATGATGGTCTCGGCCCTCATCGAACGCGAGCAGGCAAGCAGCGCCTTTCCTGTTCGCAGCGGCGTGTTCATCGCCGTGGTCGGCCCGAGCGGGGCCGGCAAGGACACGATCATGGCCTATGCGCGCGAGCGTTTCGCGGGCGAGGACAGCGTCGAATTCGTCCGCCGCGTGATCACCCGCCCGTCCGACGGCGCAACGGAAGATCATGACACGCTGGCCGACGCCGCCTTCCTCGAGGCCGAGGCCGATGGCGCATTCGCGCTGTCCTGGGAAGCGCATGGGCTGAGATATGGGATTCCGGCCAGCGTCGACACGACCATCGCCGACGGCCGCGTGGCGATCGCCAATGCCTCGCGCGGGGCTATCCCCGCGCTGCGGGCACGCTACGAGAATGTCGCCGTGGTGGAGATCACCGCGCGGCCGGAGATTCTCGCCGAGCGACTGGCCGCACGCGGTCGCGAATCGCGCGGCGAGGTGCTGGCGCGCCTCGCCCGCGCGAGCGCGGTGGAGCTGTCGGGACCAGGCGTTTCCACGATCGACAACAGCGGCGAGAAGGAAATCGCCGGCGAGCGCTTTGTTGCGATCATCCGCAAGGCGATCGCCTTCGCCGATGTGGGGCGGTTCTAGCCGCCGGTCCCTGCGCTGGGGCATGTACAAGAGTGCAAGTTCGGCGTTCGCGGCCGAAATTGCACTTTTTGTCGTCAGGCCGCCTTACGCAAATGATGGCAGCAGCGGCTTCGGGTGGCGGGAACCGCTCCAGGTCAGGGCAGCCGCGTCTGGTGCCTCTCTCTCCAAACGTCCTTCTTCAGGCGAAAGCACATCCAGGCAGCAGGCGCTCCGGACAAGTCGACGGTCGCATCGTAAATGTGTTCTGCACCCAACTTGGCCGTCGCCTTTTGCGAGCGGACATTGCTCGGAGCGATGTGAAACCAGACTTCGGGAAATTGCTCAAATGCGTGGTCGAGCATCAGACGCTTGAGCTCGAGGTTCGTTGTGCCACCCCAGTAGGCGTGGTTGAGGAAAGTGAAGCCGATTGCGATGCTGTCGGGTTGGTCGGGCGACACGTAGTAACGTGAGCAGCCGATGATCTGACCGGTCTGCTGGTCGATGATGACGAGCGTAGTCCCGCTTTCCAGCAGAAAGAGGAAGTAGGGCTCAAACACCTCTTTCTTGTGGCGATCTTTCGCGGGATGCCCTGCCCATATTTGCGGGTGGCTTGCCGCAGAATAGAGACCTGCGAAGTCGTCGTGCTTCAAGGGCCTGAGACGAAGCGTGTCGCCAACCAGTTCAGGTTGAAAGTCGAAATCTGGCCGGGACATGCGAATTTTCCGGTTGAGAGCATCACCAACATCAAACCTGATACACTTCAGGTGGCGATGCGGCTTGTGCCAAGGCTGCGCAGGGCAAATGCCAATGGGTGCACCGGGCGCGTTCCATATCGGCATTGGCGAGCAGAACGACAGCTTCCGGGGACCGGACCGGCGGGAATGTCCCCCCTCCGCCCCAAACGGACGCCCACTGAATCTCCTAGCCGATCCGGAGCATGTGGTTGTCCCAGACATAGTCGGGCTCGCGCACATCGCCGCCGTCGGGGCCGAGAATATCGCCGGTGCCGGTGGTGGCGCGAAAACCGGCATGGTCGGGCGCAAGGCCGCAGACTTCCTGCACGTCATGGCGGGCGATGACCTTGCCGCTGGCCGCCTCGATGACGGCAAAGACATTCCCCTCGGGGGACGACACCGCCACAGTGCCGGCATCGGGGTTGGCGGCGACCGAGCCGATGTAGTTGCGAAAACCGGCGAGAACGTCTTCCGGCATGTCGAGCAGCTTGAGGTCCCTGCCGCGCCGGGCGCTGCCGACCAGCAGCGGCTTTTCGGTGGCTGGGCCCCTGTGCTGGCACCCGAACCAGACTGTGCCGGAAGCGTCGGCGTCCATGTGGCGGATGGAGAGTTGGTGCAGCGCCGGCGGCAGCTCATGACGCTCCAGCAGGTCGCCGGAAATGCGGTCGACGAAGACCAACGACGGCTTCATGGTCGGCAGGTTGAGCTCGGCGCGGCCGAAATCGGGATGGGTCTCGATGCCGCCATTGGCGATCGCCAGCGTGCGGCCGTCGGCGAGGAGCAAAAGCTCGTGCGGGCCGACGCCATAGGTGGGGAACTCGCCCAGCCGGCGCAAGCCGTCGCGCGCGTCGTAGATGCCGACCACGCCGGCGGCATTGTCGTAGTCGTTCTCGGTGACGTAGAGCAGCGCGCCGTCCTGCGAGAACACGCCATGGCCGAAGAAATGGCGGCCGGCAATGCTGTTCACCGTCAGCGGCTCGCGGCGACCGGTGTGGTCGAAGACGACGAAGAAGGTGCCGGGCTGGCGGGCGAAGACCGCCGACTGGCCCGAAACCGGATCGAAGGTCACGTCGTGGCCGCGGTCCGGCAGCGAGACCAGATGCAGCACCTTGCCGACTTCCGACAGCACGGCCGCGCCGAAGGTGCCGTCGCGCTTCTGATAGGCGGTGGCGAAGACCGCATCCGTTGCAAGGGTGGCTGCCCGCGCCTGCGGCGTGAGCGCGGCGAAGAAAGCCGCGCCCGCAGCCTTGAGAAAATCGCGGCGGTCGACCAGCGGCGCGCGCACGGTCAATCCCCGTCGAGCGAGGAGAAGCCGGCGCTCAGGCCAAGCGCGTCGGCAAAGCGGATGCCGAAGAGCTCGCTGAGGCTCGAGGTGACGATGCCGAGATAGGCAAGCTTGCCGCGCCGGGCCGGATCGGCCAGCACGTCGGCCAGCGGCCCCCTCGCCGCTTCCGCCGCGCCGATGGCGTTGCCGAACTCGAAGCCGATGGAGCCGGCGATCCAGCGCTCGTCGGCGCCCAGCGGCTCGCCGAGGCCGGAGGCTTCGAACAGCGCCTTCATGCCCGCCATGTTGCCGGCGAGCGTGTCGGCCGTCTTGGCCGAGCGCCAGAACAGCGCCTGTTTCGGCTTGTCTTCTGCTTCCGTCTTGCCGAGGAAGCCGCCCAGCCGCACGTCCCGGTCGAGCTCCAGGCCGTTGACGAAGATCTTGAACAGCGCGCTCAGCGCCTCGTTGCCGTTGCGATAGAGGGCGTTGCCCTCGCCCGGTGTCGCCCAGGTTTTCGCAAAGCCGTCGGGCGCGTTCCAGGCGACCTCGACCTCGCCGGCCATGTTGTCGAGATTGGCTGCGACGGCCGCGCCGAAGCCGCAGCGATGTGCACCCTCGGGCCCGGCAAGCGTCTCGGCACCGGTGCCGAACAGCACATATTCGAGTGCGCCGAGCCCCTGCATGGCAACGCTCTTGGTGGCGAGCCCGGCCGGGTCGGATGCGCTTTCGTCGCCGGCTTCGATTGCCGCCTGCACCTGCTTCAGACCGGTGCTCTTGCGGTCGGGCCAGAACAGGACGCGCTCCAGCCGGTTCTGCTCGGTGATGGGACCGACGCGAATGATTTCGGCCCGCGACCAGGCGTCCACCGTGGCGCCGAAGGCTTTTCGCGCGGCCTCGAGATTGGCCTCGGACGGCGCGGCGCAGAGCGCCTTGGCGCCCGACGCCATCTGCGCCGTGGCCGCGTGGAAATCGCGATAGGCGGGCCGCACAAAACCGTCGATCGCCTTGCCGATGATGGCCGGCGCGTCGAGTTCGGCGGCGTGGGCGGCGGGCTGGGCGAGAACCAGCGCGGCGGCGGCGAACAGGGAACGAAGCATCACAGCGACTCCAGAAATTTCACCAGCGCCTCGCGTTCCGGCTTGGGAAGGCCGGCAAAGCGGTCGCGCGCGGCTTGGGCCTCGCCGCCATGCCACAGGATCGCCTCGGTGAGGTTGCGGGCGCGGCCGTCATGCAGGAAGAAGGTGTGGCCGTTGACCACCTGCGTCAGGCCGATGCCCCACAGCGGCGGGGTGCGCCATTCGCGGCCGGTGGCGTCGCCCACCTGCTGCCCGTCGGCCAGTTCCTCGCCCATGTCGTGCAGCAAGAAGTCGGAATAAGGCCAGATGAGTTGGAAGGACTGCGCCTTGTTGGGCGTGTCGCGCCGGGTGACGAATTTCGGCGTGTGGCAGGACACGCAGCCGATCTCGTAAAACACCTTCTTGCCGGCCAGCACTTCCGGCTTGTCGATGTCGCGGCGCGCCGGCACGGCGAGGTTCTGGGAATAGAAGGTGACGAGGCCGAGGATCGGGTCGGGAGCCTCGGTGTCGCCGAGCCTCTCGTGGACCCCGACGGGCATGGCGAGGCATTCGGTCTGCGCCTCGGTGCAGTCGCCCCAATGTTTTGGATTGTCCGGCGTGGAGATGCCGAGATCGCCGGCGAAGGCTTCGGCTGACTGCTGGCGAATGGTGGGCACCGAGGCCTTCCAGCCGAAGCGGCCGAGCGTGAGCTCTCCCGTCTTGGGATCGCGGACGATGGACGGTTTTCCCGCCACGCCGTCGGCGTTCTTGTCCTCGGCATTGGCGAAAATGTCGGCGGGGTGGATCTGCTCGATCAGGCCGAGACCGATCATCGGCGGCGTCACCCGCGGCGATAGCGTGGTCGAGGGATGCATCGGACCATAGCCAAGGTCGCTCACCGAATAGCTCGGCCAGCGCAGCACCATGCTGGTCCCGTCGGCCAGCCGGACCGGGACCTGCTGGTAGGAAATGACCATCTTGCCCTCGGCGCGCAGGCCGGGAACCGCGAGGTCCTGAAACTGGTGGCCATAGACCGGGTCGGGGAAATTCAGCACTTGCCTGTCGGCCAGCGCGGCCTTCTCCGCCTCGGTCTCGGCCGAGCGGGCAAGGCGCAGGAACATGGACGTGGCGTCGGGATTGCCTTCCGGCGGGTGGCCGCGGCCGTCCTTGAGGTGGCAGCTCTGGCAGGCGCGGGCATTGAACAGCGGCCCGAGTCCGTCGGAGGCCTGCGTTGACGACGGCGCCGACACCCAGAGCTTGGTGAAGAAGCCGTTGCCGATCTTGAAGGTGCCTTCTTCCTCGAAGGTGATGTTGGCCGAGGACTGCGAGAAGGAATCGCGGTTGACCTGCTTGCGCGAGGTGCCGGCCCCGCCCTGCATCAACTCGAACGGCTCGGGCTTGGAAAAATCGGTGGTGGGCCGGGTGATTGCGATGACGCGCGCCAGATCCTTGCTGCTGAGGTCGCCGCGCGAGGTTGCAAGGCCGGCGGGCTCGGCCTCGCCGGCGCTGGCCGTTGCCGCGATGAGCGAGGCGACCAGACCCGCGAGCAGGCCGCCTGTCTTGATCAAGAAGGAAGGGGTGCGGCGCGTCGAGGCGCGCCGCCTGTTGGAATGACTATTTCGCTTCGTCTCCCGAGGCGGCATTGAGCAATCCATATTTTTCCTCGCCGATCTGCGCCAGCAGATCGAGCTGGGTTTCGAGGAAGTCGATATGACCCTCCTCGTCCTTCAGCAATTCTTCGAACAATTTCATGGTCACGTAGTCGCCAAGCTGCTGACAGACCTCGCGCGACTTTTTGTAGGACGTGCGCGCGTCATATTCGCCGGCGAGGTCGGCCTCAAGCACTTCCTTGACGTTTTCGCCGATGCGCAGCGGCGCCACCGTCTGCAGGTTGGGATGCCCTTCTAGGAAGATGATGCGCTGGACGATCTTGTCGGCGTGGTGCATCTCCTCGATGGATTCCTCACGCTCCCTCTTGGCCAGCTTGTCGTAGCCCCAGTCCTCCAGCAGCCGGTAGTGGAGCCAATATTGGTTGACGGCACCGAGTTCCAGAAACAGCGCTTCGTTAAGCCGCTCTATGACCTGCACTTCGCCTTTCATTGCTTCTGCTCCCATATTGGTCGCGCAGTTCCCTTACGCGATCCAGGTGTGAAACGATATCGGCCTCGTTCGTTGCCGAGCTGCGATGATAATGCTCGGTGACCCGAATGATCGTTTCCACCACATTTGGAAAGCAGCCGCAACAACGACCGCGCTTCTGGAGGTAATGATAGACCTTCGCCGGCACGATAAGCAGCCAGGGATCGGCCTCAAGGAGGTCGATGATCGCCTCCTCGACTTCTTTCTCCGTTATCAGGTTACAGTGGCATACAAGCATGTCTTGCCTTGGTTGCTGGCGGCGCCCCTTGGCGCCGCTTGGCTAGGAACGGCCCCGCGCGGGGAGCCTCATTGGAAAACCTTGTCGGGAGCGTCCAGGCTGTCGGAGCCCTCGAAGGCGATGTTGTCGAGCTTGAGCGCCGCGACCGCGCGCTCGATGGACTTGGTCTGGTCGACCAGGGCGTCGATGCCGGCCTGCACGGCGGCGTTGCCTTCGGCATTGCCCTCGCCGATCTGCTGGTCGTAGGCCTCGCCGTTCTCGGCACGCTGGGCTATCGCCTCCATGGCGGCGACGGTGGCGTCGAGCTTGCCCGTGAGCTCGGCGTCGACGGCCGGATCGGCGGCCTTGACCAGTTCCGACAGCGACGCGCCTTCGACGACCGAACCGTCGATGCGCGTGTAGCTGCCGAGATAGGCGTTTCGGATGCCGACGGCGTCATAGAGGTGCGAATTGTGGGTGTTGTCGGAGAAGCAGTCATGCTCTTCCTCCGGATCATGCAGCAGAAGGCCGAGCTTCATGCGCTGGCCGGCCATCTCGCCATAGGACAGCGAGCCCATGCCGGTGAGGATCGCCGACAGACCCGCCTTCTCGTCGCCATCAGCCAGAGCCTTGCGGGCCGCGCCCTCCGGGCCCCAGTTGGCGACCATCTCTTCGAGGTCGCTGACCAGCAGCTTCGAGGCCGAGGCCAGATACTGCGCGCGGCGGTCGCAATTGCCGCCGGTGCAGTTGGCGAGGTCGTAGTCGGTATGGGGCCGGTTGCCGGCGCCGGGGCCGGTGCCGTTCAGGTCCTGGCCCCAGAGCAGGAACTCGATGGCGTGATAGCCGGTGGCGACATTGGCCTCGATGCCGCCGGCCTCCTGCAGCGTGCCGGACAAAAACTCCGGCGTCAGTTCGGAGGCGTCGACCTTCTGGCCGTTGATCTCGATCGACTTGTTGGCGATGACATTGGCCGTATAGAGCACGTTGTCATCGGACTCGGTGCCGTAGCTAGCGTCGACATAGTCGATCAGGCCCTCGTCCAGCGGCCATGCGTTCACGCGGCCTTCCCAGTCGTCGACGATCGCGTTGCCGAAGCGGTAGACCTCGGTCTGCTGATAGGGGACGCGCGCGGCCTTCCAGGCGGTGCGGGCGGCTTCCAGCGTTTCCACCGAGGGCTTGGCGATCAGCGCCGACACGGCCTCGTCGAGCTTCTTGGCCGTGACCAGCGAATCCTCATACTTGGCCAGCGCAACGTCGGAATAGGTGGCGATCACCGCCTTGGCGTCGGCCTCGGCCCGCGCCGGCAGAACGAGGACCGCCGCCGCCATTGCCGTGATTGCCGCCAGCCGCCCGCCGCGCGCCGCCATCGTGGAAACCTTCATCCGCCCTCTCCTCAATGAATGCTGGCACGCGCCGCGCAGGCTGCGGGAGCATCCCCGAAACCACAGCCGTCGTGACCGTTAAAATCTTGAATTCGCAGCGACATCAGCAGGCCGTCTCACAGCCTGCAGTCTGCTGCATAAAGGCCGCGCGCGAGCGCGACTTGAAAAAACCAGACACCGAATTCCTCCAATCGAACGGGTTCAAGGCCCAAACATCAAAGGTTACGCCCTCGGGCGCGCTGCCATAAAGCGCACACGGGCACGAGGAGTCAACAAAAATCCTGATTAAAAGCTATATAAATCAATAGTTTAGAATAATTCTAAACTAACAATGTCAAGTTTATGGCTTTTTGCCGGCAATCCGGTGCCCTTACGGAAGGTCCCGGTCGCTGCGTCTCGGCTTGACACCGGCATGTCTCAGGTGCGACCCAAATGCGAACCGTAGCGTCGGAACAAGACGACTTGCCCGCCGCTCGGAACCTTATTGTGGCTTCGAAGAAGCAAGGCCAAAATCCCATGAAGAACGGCGTTGTCATTGTCGGTGCGGGTCATGCCGGGGTGCAGGCTGCAGCCAGCCTGCGCGAAGAAGGCTATGACGGGCCGGTGACGCTCGTCGGCGACGAGAACGAGCTGCCCTATCACAAGCCGCCGCTGTCCAAGACCTTCATCAAGGATCCGGCCGCGCAGCCGCAGATGCTGCGCGCCGAGATTTTCTACGCCAACAACCACATAGACTTGCGGCTCGGCGCCTCGGTGGAGCGCATCGACCTTTCGGCGCGGCGGCTGGAGCTGGCTGGCGGGGCAACGCTGCCCTTCGACGCCGCGATCCTGGCCACCGGCTCGCGCCCGCGCGAACTCAAGCTGGCCGGCGCCGAACTCGCCGGCGTGCTGTCGCTGCGCTCGGTGGCCGACGCGCGCGCCATCCGCGAGCTGAGCGCGGCGATCGAGGACGTCGTGATCCTCGGCGGCGGCTTCATCGGCCTCGAGATCGCCGCCACGCTGCGGCTCGGCGGCCGCAACGTGACCGTGGTGGAAGCGCAGGACCGCCTGCTTGGCCGCGCGGTGGCGCCTTCCATCTCGGCGCATGTGCGCCAGCGCCTCGAAACCATGGGTATCCGGGTCCTGACCCAGACCACCATCGAGCGGCTGGAAGGCGACAATGGCCATGTCTCGGCCGCCCTCAATTCTCATGGCGAGCGGCTGCCGGCGCAGATGGTCATCGTCGGCATCGGCGTGGTGCCCAATGTCGAGCTGGCGCAGGCCACCGGCCTGACGCTGTCGAACGGCGTACGCGTGGACGGGCAGCTGCGCAGCTCGCGGCCAGAGATCCTCGCCATCGGCGACGTCGCCAACTACCGCCACCTCTTCTCCGGCGCCGACGTGCGGCTGGAATCGGTGCAGAACGCCACCGACCAGGCCAAGCTCGCCGCGCGCACCATCACGGGCCATGACGGCCACTATGACAGCGTGCCGTGGTTCTGGTCCGACATCGGCGACATGAAGCTGCAGATGGTCGGCCTGGCCGGCACCAGCGACAGCACCGTGGTGGTGGGCGACGTGGTCGACAACAAGTTCTCCGTCTACCACTATTTCGGCACCCGGCTGATCGCGATCGAATCCGTCAACCGCCCGGCCGACCATATGCTCGGCCGCAAGATGCTGGGCGCCGGCTTCTCGCCGCATGCCGAAACGGTGACCGCCGGCGCCGACGCGCTGAAGGCTGCCTTCGCCGAAGCGCAGAAGGAAGCGGCCGCTTAGTCCCGACGCGGCTGGGGAGGACGGCCGATGACAGACGACTGGTTCGTGAAGAAGCCGATCGACCGGCAGATCACGCTGGTGACGGAGCCCTATGTCGACTCCTTCTACAGCGCCAATATCTGGCTCGTGCGCGGGGCCGAGGCGGATCTCGTGGTCGACACCGGCATGGGGCTGAGGCCACTACGGCCCGTGCTCGACCTGACGCCGGGCAAGCCGGTGCTGGCGCTCGCCACGCATATCCATCTCGACCATGTCGGCGGGCTTCACGAGTTCGAGCACCGGTTGGGCCCGCGCCAGTCGGCCGAAGCCTTTGCCACCATGCCCGACGAACTGACCTTCGCCGACGAATACCGCGAAATCGAGCAGCCGGTGACGAGGCTCCCCTCCCCCGGCTGGACGCCCGCCGACTACCGGCTGACGCCCGCGCCGCTGACGCGCATTCTTGACGAAGGCGACGTGATCGACCTTGGCGACCGTCGCTTCACCGTGCTGGAACTGCCCGGCCATTCGCCCGACGGCATCGGCCTGTTCGATGAGAAGAACGGCGTCTTCTTCGGTGGCGATGCGATCTATGACGAGGAGCTGCTCGACGACATTCCGGGATCGGACAAGGCCGTCTACCGGCGGACCATGGAGCGCCTGAAGACGCTGCCGATCCGCATCGGCCACGGCGGGCACGGGCCGAGCTTTGATGCAAAACGCATGCGCGAGATCATTGACGGCTATCTGGCCGGCGCGGGGGCATGAGCTGGGCGGCGTTGGCCAGGACAAGCGAAGCGCTGATGCTTGCATCCAGCTTGGGCTTCTCCCCTGCACTGGACTGCCGATTGAGAATCCGAGGCATGGGTCCCCGGAACCTCCGCACTTCGCTGCGCTCGTGCTCCGGCCCGAGGACGACGGAAATTTGGGGGCGTCCCCCGCCAATCTGCGGGGCTGAACGCCGTCCCGCTAATCTGCGCGGTTGCACGCGGCATCAAAGATTTGCGCCGCCGCGCCCCTTCCCGTCATCCTCGCGCCCCGAGCAGTGAGCGAAGCGAGCGGCGAGGGGCTGCGGGGTCCAGGCCTCGACGGTCGCGCAATCAGAGCCGTCGACGGGATTCGACCCGAGGACGACGGAAGTTTGGTGTCGCCCCCGCGAATCTCCCATGCGTGGGTTCAGTTCAAGTTTCACCCTGCCCCAGACTGCCCGTTGGGAGTCCGAGGCATGGGTCCCCGGAATCTCCGCACTTCGCTGCGCTCGCGCTCCGGCCCGAGAACGACGGAGGTTTGGGGGCGTCCCCCGCCAATCTGCGGGGTTCAGCGCCGTCCGGCCAATCTCCGGGGGGCACGTGACGTCAAAGATTTGCACCGCGGCGCCACCCTTCCCGTCATCCTCGCGCCCCGAGCAGTGAGCGAAGCGAGCAGCGAGGGGTTGCGGGGATCCAGGCCTCGACGGTCGCGCGACCAGAGCCGTCGACGGGATTCGGCCGACACAGACCGCGTCAATTGCCGTCCGTGATCCCCAACCAAAACAAAAATGCCCCGTCAAACGGGGCATTTTCTTCCTGTTGAGCAGAGCCCCGCCAGAAGGCTCAGGCCCCGGTGTTCCAGCCGGAGATCGACTTCACTTCAAGAAAGTCTTCGAGGCCCCACTTGCCGCCCTCGCGGCCGAGGCCCGACTGCTTGTAGCCGCCGAACGGGCTGCCCGGGCCGCGCGAGGAACCGTTGAGCTGCACCATGCCCGAGCGCAGGCGGCGCGCCACGCGGTGGGCGCGCTCCTGGCTGCCGGTCTGGATGTAGCCCGACAGGCCATAGGGCGTGTCGTTGGCAATCGCGATGGCCTCTTCCTCGGTGTCGAAGGGGATCATCGCCAGCACCGGGCCGAACACCTCTTCCTGGGCGATGCGCATGTCGTTGGAGACATCGGCAAAGATCGTCGGGCGCACGAAGTAGCCGCGATTGAACCCTTCCGGACGTCCGGTGCCGCCGGCGACAAGGCGCGCGCCTTCCTTGATGCCGACCTCGATCAGGCCCTGGATCTTGTCGAACTGCAAGGCGGAGATCACCGGGCCGATATGGTCGCCATCCTCGGAGGGGTTGCCGACCGCCGTCTGCTCGGCAGCCTCGCGGGCCACCTCGACGGCCTGGTCGTAGATCGAGCGTTCGACCAGCATGCGCGTGGGCGCATTGCAGGACTGGCCGGTGTTTTCGAAGCAGTGGGCCACGCCGCGCTTGACCGCAGCCGTCACGTCGGTGTCGGCAAAGACGATGTTGGGCGACTTGCCGCCGAGCTCCAGCGTCACGCGCTTGACCGTCTCGGCCGCCGCCTTGGTGACGGCGACGCCGGCGCGGGTCGAGCCGGTGAAGGACATCATGTCGATGCCGGGGTGGCGCGACATCGCCTCGCCCACGGTGGGGCCATCGCCATTGACCATGTTGAACACGCCGGCCGGGAAGCCGGCCTCTTCCATGATCTCGGCAAAGACGATGGACGACATCGGCGCGATCTCGGACGGCTTCAGCACCACGGTGCAGCCGGCGGCGAGCGCCGGCACCACCTTCAGCGTGACCTGGTTCATCGGCCAGTTCCACGGCGTGATGAGGCCGCAAACGCCGATCGGCTCATGCACGATGCGGTCGTTGGGGGCGATCTCGCTGAGCTGGTGCTCGAATTCGAATTCCTTCAGCGCGCGGATGAAGTTCTTGATGTGGCTGGCGCCGACGGCGGCCTGCGATTCCGTGGCGAGCTTGATCGGCGCGCCCATTTCGCTCGAGATCGCCTGCGACATGTCGGGCAGGCGGCGCTTGTAGGCGGCGAGCAGCTTTTCGAGATATTCGAGGCGCACCTCGCGGCTGGTGCGGCTCCAGCTTTCGAAGGCCTTGCGGGCGGCGGCAACGGCCTTGTCGACATCGGCGGCCGAGCCAAGCGAGATGACGGCGAAGGGCTGCTCGTCGGCCGGGTTGATGACCTCGAGCTCCCGGGGCGTAACCGGCGCGGTCCAGCGTCCGTCGATGAAGAAATCGGTCTTGCGCAGCATAAAACTCTCCTTTGCAACGGCAGTCTTGGCAGACGTAGCGCTTTGCCGCCCGTCTTTCCGCGATGATTACGACGAGATTGGTTGCCCAATAAGTAGCAACGAAGACGAGGCCATTCAAACCGGACGCGACCGGAAAACGACTAGGCCAGCGCCAAGCAATCCTGCCGGGCGATTGTCAGGATACTTTTCGCCTTGGGATTGCACTGTCACAAACTGCCTGTATAAGTCCGCTCCCTTTCGAAGCGAGCAACCGCCATGTCCATATCCGGCTCCCGCCGCAAGGCGGCCATCGCCTTCATCCTCGTGACCGCGGTGCTCGACGTCGTGGCGATGGGCATCATCATTCCGGTGCTCCCGTCGCTCATCGAGGAATTCGCCGGCTCGAATGCCGAGGCAGGCTGGATCAACGGCGTGTTCGTGGCGCTGTGGGCGGGCATGCAGTTCGTCGCCTCGCCGATCATCGGCTCGCTGTCTGACCGATATGGCCGCCGTCCGGTGATCCTGCTTTCGACGGTGGGCCTGGCGGCAGACTATGTGCTGATGGCCGTGGCGCCGAACCTGTGGTGGCTGGCGCTCGGCCGCATCATCGCCGGCATCACCTCGTCCAGCTTCACCACGGTCTTTGCCTATATGGCCGACATCACCGCGCCAGAGAACCGCGCGCGCGGCTACGGGCTGATCGGCGCGGCCTTCAGCGCCGGCTTCGTGGCCGGGCCGCTGCTGGGCGGCGTGCTGGGCGAGATTTCGCCGCGCGCGCCGTTCTGGGTGGCGGCGGCTATGAGCGGGCTGGCCTTCCTCTACGGGCTTTTGATCCTGCCGGAATCGCTGGCGCCGGAAAAGCGCATGAACTTCTCGTGGAAGCGCGCCAACCCGTTCGGCGCGATGATGCTGCTGCGCTCCCACACCGAGCTCACGGGCCTCGCGATCGTGACCTTCCTGCTGCACTTCGCCCATCATGTCTTCTCGGCCGTCTTCGTTCTTTTCGCCGCCTACCGCTTCAACTGGCACGCCTGGGAAGTGGGCATTCTGCTGGCGATGGTGGGCGTGCTCGACATGATCGTGCAGGGGGTGGTGGTCGGCCCCACGGTGAAGCGCTTCGGCGACCGCGCCACCATGGTGTTCGGCCTGTTCGGCGGCGCCATCGGCATCGCCTGGATGGGGCTCGCGCCGACGGGCCTGCTGTTCACGCTTGCCATGTTCCCCAACGCGCTGTGGGGGCTCGCCATGCCCACGATCCAGTCGCTGATGACGCAGCGCGTCTCCGAATCCGAGCAGGGCCAGCTGCAGGGCGCCAATATGAGCGTGGCGAGCATTGCCGGCGTGATCTCGCCGCTGTTCTTCGGCGCGGTCTATTCCTTCACGCTGAAGGAGGGATCGTGGCTGCCCTATCCGGGCGCTTCGTTCCTGATCGCTTCCTTCGTGCTGCTGTGCGCCGCACTGCTCGGCTGGGCCGTGGCACGGCAGGCCACGAAGCGCGAGGAAGAGGCAGACGTCTTGCCCTGACGCGCTTGGCGCGCACGACCAATCCCGAAACGGCCCGCGGATAGATAACGCCGCCTCGCGCCCGCGCGTGAGGCCGGCGCGTCTTGTCCTTCGAAGATCGATGTCCGGCGCGCCCGGACAGAAACCTACGACCGATGGCTTATCCAAGTATAGGCTGCGGGGCCAAACTTAGCCGAATAACCGAATAGGTTAACGCAAGGCTAATCTGCTATATGATGCAGGTGTTACGAAACAGCGCAGTCGTCTGACAAACTGTTTCCAAGAGACTCCAAAGTTGTCCTGCGGCCACCGAACCGCCTTAGTTCGCCGCGTTTGGCGCCTCATTTCGTCCGTACCCGCTTGGGCACCGATTAACGGAGCCTAACCGAAAGATGAAGAATTTTCAGACTGCGGTCACCGCGGTCACGGTGACGGCCGGCCTGATGATTGCCGCCTCCACCGCAACCGCCTCGGCCCAGTGCGGCCGCGCCTCCTGGTACGCCCTCACCTCCAAGACGGCGTCCGGCGAGCGAATGAACCCTTCCGCACTGACCGCAGCCCACCCCAGCCTGCCATTCGGCACCAAAGTCCGCGTCACCAATCAGAGCAACGGCCGCAGCGTCGTGGTGCGCATCAACGATCGCGGCCCCTTCGTGCGTGGCCGCGTGCTCGATCTTTCGAAGGGAGCCGCGCAGCAGCTCGGCTTCGTCAGTTCGGGCCAGACCGCGATCTGCCTCAACCGCGAGAGCTAAAACGTCTGGCCGCCGTCTCGGCCACCGCCTCGGCCAACCCCAGCCCCCATTGCGCCTGGCAATAGGCGCGAAAATCGAAGCAGGGAAGGCCGGGGCAGACCTCGAACTCGATGAGGTGGACGGTGTCGTCCGCCTCCACGCGAAAATCCATCGAAAAGACGTCGCGCAGGCCTAGCGCCTGCATCAGCCGGCTCGCGGAGGCACCGATGCGTTCCGCCGCCAGCGGCTGGCTGGCCGCCACCGGCACGAGCTCCGGCTCGGCATAGGTGCCTGCCGCCCTCGCCTCGGCGCCCGTCTCGCCATAAAGCGCCAGACTGTCCTCCATCGTCTGGAAATCGCCGCCGGAGTCGACGAAGAAGGTGCCCAGCGCCTCCACCCCCGCCTCGGGCTGCACGGCGAGGAAGCTCGTCCGCACATTGCGTCCCGCCACATAGGGCTGGACCACGACATCGTCGCGATAGGCGGCAAAGACGCGCCGGCTGAGATCCAGCGCATGCTCCAAGGAATGGCAGCGCGAGTCGGAAAAAATGCCTATCTTGGCGCCGAGCCGGTTCGGCTTGACGAAATAACCCGAAGCGGAAGCCGGCGGCTCCGCCAGCCACTCGCCGTTGCGCGCCAGCCCGGCCTCGGGCACCGGAAGCCCGAGCGCGCGCAGCACGGCGCCGGAGCGGAACTTGTCCTGGCACAGCGCGAAGAGCGAGTCGTCGGCGCCGAGCGTTGGCAGTCCGTTCAGCCGCGCCAACGCCGGGCCGGCGCCGCCGCGGAAATAGGCGATGCCGTCGGTGATCGTCCAGACAAGGCTGCGCTCGGGATCGCGGCCAGCGAGCACTTGCGGCGCGTCGTCCAGCGTCACCGGATCGAAACGCAGGCCGCGCCGGGCGCAGGCCTGCGCCATGGCGTCGAATTCCGGCTCGATATCGGTCGACTGCGCCAGATAGGAGGCGATCTCGGCGGCGCGGGTGGGCGGGCTGCCCTCGGCCACCAGCCGGTCGAAGCAGGCGCGCTCGGGCTCGTAGACGAAAAGCAGCGTCGGCGACTGGTCCGTCATATTTTTCTTACCCCTCGACCGGCTTCAAGGCTTCTGCCGGTTGATTGAGCTTCGCATCATCGCCGCAACGGGTTTTGCGCGAAATCGACCTCGGCCAAGCCCTGCTGCGACATCGGCCTAACGTCTGAACGCCGCCACGCCGCAGGGCGGCAGGATCTCGGTGCCCAGCAGCAGCGTGCGCCCCTCCGTCCACTGCGTTACGTCGACCGGTTCGTGCCCATAATTGAGGATGTAGCGGGTGGGGCCGTTGTCGCGGATGCGGATGTCGCGCGGCAGGCGGTGGACGGCCATGCCGGCCTTGCCGCACAGATGCTCGACCACGCGCGCCGCATAGGCCGCGTTGGGCTGGCCGGCGAGATAGTGGAACTTTTCCGTGGCGTCACAGCAGAAGGCCGGCTCGCCGTCCTGCGTGGTGTGGATGACGCGCACGTCCTCGCCCAGGGACAAAAATTCGCGCCAGGTTTCGAAGGCGCAGACATTGGCCGACTCGTCGATACCTACGGCGAAAGGCGGCGCCAGCGTCTCGGAGCGCCGCACTTTTAGATGCATGCGCGCCTGAAGCCCCTGCCCCGGCGGCAGCGTGTCGGGGATACGGAAATCCGGCGTGCGCGAGCCGGTGCGCGGGCCGGCCACCACCACCTGCCCGTCCGCGCCAAGCGCATCGGCAAGGTCGTCGGACAGCGAGAACAGTCCCGGCAGCAGCACCAGCCCGTAGCCTTGCACCGCGTCGGCGCGCGGCGGCACGATGTCGACCGAAATGCCGAGCGCGCGCAGCGCCCGGTAGAACAGAAGCACCAGCCGCAGATAGTCGAAGGATTTTCCCTGCGGCTGGATCTGCCACGCCCATGCACTTTCATAGTCGAAGACGATCGCCGCCGCAGCCTTGGTGGTGGCGACCACCGCCCCTGTCGCCTTGATCTCGCGCGAAACCGCACTGACCACGTGATAGGCCTCGTTGGGCGTTGTGTCCGGCAAGAGCAGTGCCTCATGCATCTGCTCCTGCCCGAAGGGCGCCTGACGCCAGCGGAAATAGCTGACCACTTCCGCGCCCGCCGCAAAGGCCTCCCACGCCCAGAGCCGCACCGCGCCCGGCGCGGGCGCGGGATTGTGCGGCGCCCAGTTCACCGGGCCGGGCTGCTGCTCCATCACCCACCAGCGCCCGCGCCCGCAGGCGCGATAGAGATCATGATGGAAGGCCTGCAGGTCGGGGTCGCCGACGCGCATATAGCGCTGCTTGCGCTCGGGGTCGGTCGTATCGCGGTCGAGGAAGCCGAGCGGATAGGAATCCCACGACGCCGCATCGAGATCGGCCGAGACGGCAAAATGGTCGAAGGCCAGGAACGAGCCCATGAAATTGTGCAGGATCGTGCGGCCCGGCGAATGCTTGCGGATGATGTCGGTCTGCAGCCGGTTGAAGCTGACCACCTGGTCCGACGAATAGCGCTGGAAATCGAGCCGGTGGGCGGGTGCTGCCTCGGTAACGGTGAGATTGGGCAGTTCGACCTCGTCGAAGGAGCGATATTCCATCGACCAGAACACCGTGCCCCAGGCGCGGTTCAGCGCATCGGGCGACTGGTATTTTTGCGAGAGCCAGTCGCGAAAACCGGCAAGTGCCGCCGCCGAATAGCTCTCCACCGTATCGTGGCAGCCAAATTCGTTGTCGGTCTGCCAGGCGGCAACGGCCGGGTGCTCCCCGAAGCGCTGGGCAAGGGCTGAGACGATGCGGGCGCATTCGCGCCTAAAACCCTGGTGGCTGAAGCAATAATGTCGGCGCGAGCCGAATTTGCGCACGCGGCCCTCGGCATCGACGGCCAGCATTTCGGGCATCTGGTCGACCAGCCATTTGGGCGGGGTGGCGGTGGGGGTGCCCAGCACCACCTGCAGTCCCTCGCCATGCAGCGTGTCGATGGCGCGCGCCAGCCAGTCGAATTCGTAGCGGCCGGGCTCCGGCTCCAGCCGCGACCAGGCGAACTCACCGATGCGGACGTAGGCGATGCCGGCCTCGCGCATCATGCGCGCATCGATGGCCCAGCGTTCGGGCGGCCAGTGTTCGGGGTAGTAGCAAACGCCGAGTTTCTGGCCGGTGGTCATGGCGGTTTTTTCCTAGATCAGCACGCGCGGTTCGAAACGTCCCTTCACCGGCAGGTCGAGCAGCAGGGTCATACCCGCCTGCGGTTCGGCCTTGCGCGCCGCCTCGTCCATATGTTCCCAGGCGCTGGTGACGGCCAGCCGACCGGCATTGGTGCCGATAAAGGCCGGGCAGGACGGCTGGCGGGTGGGCAGGGAAATGGTGCGGATCCGGCGACCATCAGGCGAATAGGCGTCCAGGCAGGCCGCGCCCCAGCGCGCGTTCCACAGAACGCCCTCGGCATCGACGACTGAGCCGTCGAGCCCGCCTCGCTGGCCGCTGTGATCGAAGAACAGTTGCTTTTCCCCATTCGGAAGACCCGTCTCGGGATCGCAAGGGATGCGGTAGAGATGGTTCACCATCGTGTCGGTGTAGTAGGCGGCCGTGCCGTCCGGCGAAAAGCAGATCGAATTGGGGATCGAAATGTCGGCGACCAGCTTGCGCAACTCGCCCTTGAAGAACCAGTAGATCGAGCCCGCGCCGGTCTCGGCCTTCTTGCCCATGGTGCCCATCCAGAACGCGCCGCAGGGATGCACGCGCGCATCGTTGGAGCGGGTGACGGGATTGTCGGCCTCGATGGCGAAATAGGGGGTGATCGCGCCGGTCTTCACGTCGCGCAGGCTGAGGCCGTTTTCGCCGAACAGGAGTTGGTTGCCCTCATTGACGACCGCCAGCGCGCTCATGATCTCGGGCAGGTCGCGGGCAATCGTCTCGCCGCCGCCGATCCGCTTTTCGAGCAGTTTTTGGCCCAGAATGTCGAACCAGAACAGCGTGTCGGTGCCGGGATCGTAAGTCGGTCCCTCGCCCAGATGGCAGATGTGATCCGACAGGATCGAAACGCCTACTTCCATTCATTCCTCCCCGAAAACCGCATCATAGGCGCGGACCGCAGCCTCTGCGCGCTCGCGCACCATAGCCGAGGTCATGCCCGGCTTGAACAGGCTGGAGCCGAGGCCGAATGTGCGCACGCCGACCCTTTTGTAATCGGAAAAATTCGCCTCGGAGACTCCCCCCACCGCGCCTACGATCGCATCCGCCGGCAGCACCGCGCGGATGGCGGCAATGCCGGCAGGTCCGAGCACGCTTGCCGGAAAGAATTTTAGCGCCGATGCGCCGAGCCGCAGCGCCTGCAGCGCCTCCGTAGGCGTGAAGACGCCTGGCATGGTGACCATGCGGTGATGGTTTGCCCGCTGCATCACTTCAGCATCGATGTTGGGGCTGACCAGCAGGCGGCCACCCGCGTCGTGCAGGCGATCGACATCCTGCAGTGTGAGCACTGTGCCGGCACCAACCAGCGCATTGGGCAGCAGGCTCACCAGCGCTTCGATGGAGGCGAAGGGATCGGGCGAATTGAGCGGCACCTCGATCGCCTCGATGCCGGCCTCGAAGACCGCACTGCCGATCCCGGCCGCCTCATCGGGCTTGAGCCCGCGCAATATGGCGACAAGGCCGCGCCTCAGTTTGGGAAATGGAATACCGGTCATGCCGTGGCCTTATCCTTTCTTTCGACCATGCCGAGCTGCCGGGCGGCTGCGAACAGCCCGGCGCGCACGGCGGCATCGCCATCGGCGATGCGAACCTCATGACCAGCCAGTTCCAGCGCGGCGCGATAGAGCGGTGCCAGAGCGGCGGAGCCGACGAGCGTGACCGGCTTTTTGTCCGCCGCCGCGAAACGGCGCGTGGCCGAGGCGATCTCTGCTCCAATCAGCAGGCCGGACAGCGTGGCTGCCGAGTCCTGCGGCGAAAGCCCGGCCAGCAGGCCGGCGGCGCGGATGCGGAAAAGCTGCGCGCCGATATCGCCGCCCTGCGCCAGGGCCTGCATACAGGCCTGGCGAAACGGTGTGGCGTCGGGCGAGATGGACTTGTCGGCGCCGGCCACCGAATGGCGCAGGATCGACTGGCTCGACAGCAGCGAGAAGAGTTCGCCGGTCAGCCAGGTGCAGAAGCCAACAGCCGTGCCGTCGCGCAGCTCGACCCATTTGGAATGCGTGCCCGGCATGCAGACGAGATGGCTGCCCGAGGCAAGCGCGGTGATGCCGGCAAGCTGGGTTTCCTCGCCGCGCATCACGTCTGGCGCGTCGGGCCGCTGCTGGGCGATGCCGGGCACGATGCGAATTTTTCGCGCGCTGCTCGCGACCTCGACCGCGCCGGCCAGCACCGCGTCCAAAGCGACAGGCGTTGAGGCATAGGGCGCCTCCACCCAGCCCTGGCGCGAACCGGCCATGCCGCAGATGACTACCGGGAGCGACGGCGGCGCCTGCAACTCCGCCAAGTGCCTCTCCAGAATGGGGGCAAAACCCTGCGGCGGCACCGACAAAAGCCCCTCGGCGCTGCGCCGTTCGCCGAGCACCGCACCTGCCGCATCGAGCAGCCAGAGCCTGAAATGCGAAGTGCCCCAGTCGACCGCCGCGACCGCCGGGCTGATATGCGATGTCACAAAAAACCTCCGTCGACGATCAGCGTCTGCGCCGTGAGCATGCGCGAGGCATCCGACGCCAGGAACAGGCAGGGACCCACCATGTCCGCCGGCTGCATCACCTCCCTGATGCATTGGCGCGAGACATGGGTGGCGAGCGACTCGTCGGTGACCCACAGCTCGCGCTGGCGCTCGGTGATGACCCAGCCCGGCGCGATCGCGTTGACGCGGATGCCATGCGGGCCGAGCTCGCCGGCCAGTCCCTTGGTGAGGCCAATGATGCCGGCCTTGGCCGTGGTGTAGGACGGCATGTTGGGGTGGTTGATCATGAAGGAGGTAGAGGTGAAGTTGATGATCGAGCCGCGCCCGGCCTCTCTCATGCCCGGCGCCACCGCCTGCGCGGTGAAGAAATGCGGCCTCAGATTGATCGACTGGTTGTTGTCCCAAAAGTCGGCGGTGACGTTCTCTATCGCGTGGCGGTCATCGAGCGCGGCATTGTTGACCAGCACCGTCACCGGGCCATGCGCTTCGGCCGCGCGCCTCACCGCAGAGCATAGCACCTCGATATCGCGCAGGTCGGCTTTCAGGAACAGCGGCCGTGCGCCGGTCTTTTGCTCGACGTGATCGCAAACGGCTTGGCTTGCGGCGTCGGCAATGTCGATAAAGGCGACCTTGGCGCCCTGATGGACAAACCCCTCGACAAGCGCGGCGCCGATGCCGGAGCCCCCGCCGGTGATCAGCACCGAGGCGCCCTCAAGGTCTGGAAATTTCGCCGATGGCATCATATCAGGTCCCCTCGCCGATCGTTTGTTATGCGCCATGGAATGCACGACGCAGAGGAGAAGGCCAAGTGGGATGCTCTCACGATGCCGCCCTTCTCTTGCCGCTCGGCCGCAGCCATTCGGGCAGCCAGTCGCCATGGGCGGCGATGAGCTGGTCGACAAGCTGCCAGATCTGTTCGAGGTCGAGCTCGGCGGCGGTGTGCGGGTCCATCATCGCGGCGTGATAGACATGCTCCGGGTTCTCGGTCATCAGCGCCGCGACCGTCAGTTCCTGCACATTGATGTTGGTGCGCATTAGTGCGGTGAGCTGGGGCGGGAGCTGGCCGATGATGGTGGGCTGGATGCCGTTGTCGTCCACCAGGCAGGGCACTTCGGCCGTACAATTAGCCGGCAAAGATATGATGCAGCCATTGTTGCGCACATTGCCGTAGATGACGGACGGCTCGCCGGTCCACACCGAATTCATGATCGAGGAAGCGTATTCGCGGCTCTGCTGCACCGTAATGGTCGCAGCCTTGCGATACTCTTCCGCCTGGGCGTACCAGCGCTCGACCTGCTCGATGCAGCGTTTTGGATATTCGTCGAGCGGGATGCCGTATTTCTCGATCAGGTCGTCGCGACCCTCCTTGATGAAATAGGGCGTGTATTCGGCGAAATGTTCCGAGCTTTCGGTGACGAAATAGCCGAGCCGCATCAGCATCTCGTAGCGCACCTTGTTGGGGCAGCGCGGATTCCACGAGCTCGGCTTGGGGAAGCGGCCTTCCAGATAGCCGCGCCTGAGCGCCGGGTAGAGATCGCGGAAACTGCCGTCGGGCTGGCGGTGCTCGAAGTTGAGATAGAAGGCCATGTGGTTGATGCCGGCGGCGCGGTAGCGGATTTCGCCGACCGGAACGTCGAGGTCGCGCGCCAGTTCCTCAGCGGTGCCCTGCACCGAATGGCAGAGACCCACCTGCCTGATCGCCGGATATTTTTCGGCGATCGCCCAGGTGTTGATCGCCATCGGGTTCACATATTGCAGTAGGATGGCATTGGGGCAGACCTCAAGCATGTCCTCGCAGATCTTCCACAGATGCGGCACGGTGCGCAGGCCCCGCATGATGCCGCCGACACCGAGCGTGTCGGCGATTGTGTGGCGCAGGCCGAACCGCTTCGGCACCTCGAAGTCGATGACGGTGGCCGGCTCGTAGCCGCCGATCTGGAAGGCGACGACGACGAAATCGGCTTTTTCGAGCGCCCGGCGCTGGTCGGTATAGGTCTCGATCTTCGCCGGCACGCCAAGCGAGCGCGCGAGTTTTTTGGCCACCAGTTCGGACTCGGCAAGACGCCCTTGGTCGATGTCCATCAGCGCGACGGTGGCGCCTGCAAGTGCGGGCCGCTGCAGCGTGTCGCCGATGATGTTCTTCATGAACACCGTGGAGCCAGCGCCGATGAAGGCGATTTTCGGGTTTCCGGTCATGTCGTCAGCCCTTGGTGGCGCCGAGCGTGAGGCCGGCGATGAAATGGTGTTGCATCAGGAAGAACATGAGGACCGGCGGCAGGGCGGCAACGATGGAGCCGGCCGAGACAAGGTTCCAGGCGGCGATCCACTGGCCGTTGAGCGCATAGAGCCCAGCGGTGACGGGCAGCGCATGGCTGCCCTGCACGAGCACCGTGGCCCAGAAATAGTCGTTCCAGATGAAGGTGAAGATCAGCACCGAAAGTGCTGCGATCGCCGGGCGCATCAGCGGCAGCACGATGTACCAGAAGATGCGGAATTCCGAGACGCCCTCGACGCGCGCGGACTCGATCAGTTCAGGCGGCAGCGCCTTGATGAAGTTGCGCATGAAAAGCGTGCAGAAGCCGGTCTGGAAGGCGACATGAAAGCACACCAGGCCGGCGGTGGTGTCATACATGCCGAGCCTCAGCGTCAGCTCGCGCACCGGCACCATCAGGATCTGGAAGGGCACGAAATTGCCAGCCACGAACATGAAGAAGACGATGAGGTTGGAACGGAAATTGTAGACCGCCAGCGCAAAGCCGGTGAGGCAGGACAGCGCCACCGCACCTATGACGGTGGGGATCGTGACCTTGAACGAGTTCAATATGTACTGGCCGAGCGGTGAGTTGCGGAAGACGCCGGCATAGTTCTCGAAGGCGATGTAGGACGGCAGGCCGAAATAATTGCCGGCGGCGAGATCGCCGGTGGGTTTCAGCGACGTGACGGCAACGCCGATGAGCGGCAAAAGCCACAGCACCAGCGCGACCGGCAGCGCGATATGGTAGCCATAGCGGACAAGCGGCGAGGAACGTTCGACGGGGGTGGGAAACATGTTTCTCAGCCTCCCGACCGTTCGTCGCGCACCATGCGCCAGATGAAACCGGAGATGAACACCATCATGATGGCGAAGAGCACCACGGCGATCGCCGCGCCATAGCCCATGCGGAAGCCATATTCCGACAGCGCCTGCTCATACATGTAGAAGGACAGCACGCGGCTCGACCCGTAGGGTCCGCCGTCGGTCATGATCGAAACGAGGTCGAAGGAGCGCAGCGCGCCGATGACCGTGACCACCACGGCAATGAATGTAGCCGGCTTCAATTGCGGCAGGATGACGTGCCAGAGCATGCGCCAGCCCTTGGCGCCGTCGAGCCGGCCGGCCTCGATCTGGTCGGGCGAGACGTTGTTGAGGCCGGTGAGATAGAGGATCATGCAATAGGCGATCTGCGGCCAGAGCCCAGCGGCGATGATGCCATAGGTGACGAAGCGCTCGTCGGCGAGGATGGCGATGGGCGTGCCGGTGACCTCTTCCAGGAACAGGTAGAACAGGCCGAAGCCCGGCGCGTAGAACCACGAGAAGATCAACCCTACCACCACCTGGCTGATGACGAAGGGGAAGAAAAACAGCGACTTGTAGATGCAGATGCCGGTGACCGTCTGGTTGAGGAAGATGGCGATGAACAGCCCCGCCGGCACGGCCAGCATGTAGAGCACCAGCCACAGGATGTTGTTCTGGAGCGAGGTGTAGAAGGCGTCGTCGTCGAACAGCTCGACATAATTGCCGATGCCGATCCATGTCTTCGCGCCGATGCCGTCCCAGTCGTAGAAGGAAATCCAGATCGACTGGAAGATCGGCGCAATCACGTAGACGAGGAACATGAAAACCCCCGGCGCCAGGAACAGCCATGGGGCGAGCCTGCGCTGGTTGCGCCGCCAGTAGGTCGTCGTCCTGACATCGGGAAGCGCAATCGTCGCCGAATTCGCCACCGCATTTCCTCCAGCATCTGCGGGTCGAGGGTGGTCCGGACGGCGGTCAGGCCGCCCGGACGCCTTGGTTCAATGACATCACTTGTTCAGGCGAGCCCGGGTCTTTTCCAGCTTGTCGAGGATCTTGTCGACATTGTCCGGCTTGACCATGAACTGCTGAAAGCCTTCCATGCCGGCCTTGGCCATCTCGGCCGATGCGTCGCGGTCATAGAACTGGGCGAGCGCGTAGGCGTTGGACAGCATGGTAAAGCCCTGTTCGAGGAACGGGTCGTTCGGCTTTTCCGACTTGTTGTTGACCGGCAGCTGGCCGAGCGTGGCGTTCATCTTGGTCTGGGTCTCGGGCTTGGCGAGGAAGGCCAAGAACTTCTTGGCGTCTTCCTTGTTCTTGGCGCCCGAGGGGATGTGGATCGTATCGGTCGGCGCATCCTCGGCCATCGGCAGTCCGGGCGTGATTTCGGGGAACTGCATGAAGCCGATCTGCTCGGGCTTCAGGCCGCCATTCTTCATCACGTCGACGGCGAAATTGCCCATCAGATACATGGCCGCCTTGCCCTGCACGAAGAGCGGCACGGCATCCTGCCATTCAAGCGCGGCGTGGTTCTTGACGTAATAGCCCGGCTTGACCAGTTCGGCCCACTTGGCGAACACCGCCTTCACCTTCGGGTCGGTGTAGGGCACCTTGCCGGCGGTGAGGTCCATGTGGAACTCGTAGCCGTTGACGCGCAGGTCCATATAGTCGAACCAGCCGCCGGTCGGCCACAGCGGCTTCGTGCCGATGGCGAAGGGCGCGATGCCGGCGGCCTTGAGCTTGGCGCACGCCGCTTTCAGCTCGTCCCAGGTCTTGGGAACGGCGATGCCCTGCTTTTCGAAGATGTCCTTCCGGTAATAGATGCCCCACTGGTAGTAGGTGTAGGGAACGCCCCACTTCTTGCCGTCGATGGTCATGGAAGCGGCGGCGGATTTCAGCGTGTCGTCGAGACCGTTTTCCTTCCAGACGTCCGAAACGTCCTCGAACAGGCCGGCCTTGACGAAGGGCGCCATGCGGTTGCCGGCATACCAGTTGGCCAAATCCGGCGCGTCGGCGGTCAGGAAGTTGCGGATCGAGCTCTTGTAGCCTTCGTGGTCGAAATTGTTCCACTTGACCTTGATGCCCGGATTGGCCGCCTCGAAGTCGCTGATCAGGTCCTCGAAGGCCTTCTTCGGTGCGGGGTCGGTGGTGTCGGTGTTGATGACGAGTTCGCCGGCCAGCACGGGCGCTGCGAGCAGCATGCCGGCGGCCGCGCCAAGTAATGCGGATTTCAGCAGGACTTTCATGGAAATGGTTCCTCCCAAGGTTTGGCAGTCCCCGCACCTCCGGCTACCGGAAGCTCCTCCGCGGGTCGGGCCAGCCCTACGGGCAAGCCCGCACAGTCCCCTTAAGTTCCATTATGTGGAACTCAATTTGACTATTCAGAATTATTTGTTTAGCTTTGCGGCTTGTCAAGAGATCAGCCTGTCGGACCGAGAATGACTGCAGCCAGCGAACATGCCGGGACCGGAACCCTCGGCAAGGCGATCGACGTGCTGGAGGCGGTGGCCGCCTCGCCCGAGCCGCTGCGCTTCACCGATCTCCTGAAGCTCGTCGACCAGCCGCGCGGCACGCTGCACCGGCAGATTTCCAACCTGATCGAGGAAGGGCTGCTGTCGGTCCGGCGGGACAATTCCTACGAGCTCGGCCTGACGCTGCTGAAGCTCGCCTCGCGCGCCTGGTCTGGCAACCAGTTCCGCGCGATTGCCGAGCCGCATCTGAAACGCTTGCATGAGTTGACCGGCGAGACGGTGCATCTGGGCGTGCTCAGGGGCGTCGAGGTGATCTATCTCGACAAGGTGGAGAGCCGGCAGGCGGTGCGCATGTATTCGCAGATCGGCAATGCCTCGCCGGTCTATTGCACTGGCGTGGGCAAGGCCGCGCTGTCGGCCCTGCCGGATGCGGAGCTGGAAAAGCGGCTTACTGCCATCGTCTTCAAGCGCCACACCGAAACCACGCTGCCGGACCTTGCCGCGCTGCGCGGCGAGATCGCCGAGATCCGGGCGACGGGCCTTGCTTTCGACCGGCAGGAGCACGAGGTCGGCATCCATTGCGTGGCCGCGCCCATCCATTCGCGCGACCGCGACTTCGTGGCGGGCGTTTCGGCGACCGCGCCGGCCTATCGCATCAGCATGGAACAGCTGACGGCCTGGGGGCCGCTGGTGAGGGAGACCGCCGCCGCGATCATGGAAGACATGGCCGCGCGGCTCGGCCCCAAGGCATAGCAGGGAAAACAGGACAAAAGACCGGAGGGAGGAACCATGGCCGGTTTGGAACTCAAGGGCGTCAAAAAATCCTTCGGCAATGTCGATGTCATCCATGGCGTCGACCTCGATGTGGCGAGCGGCGAATTCGTCGTCTTCGTCGGGCCATCCGGCTGCGGGAAATCGACCCTGCTCAGGCTCGTCGCGGGGCTGGAGGACGCCAGCGCTGGCGGGATCGCCATCGGCGGCCGCGACGTGACACGCGTGGATGCCGCCGATCGGGGTGTCGCCATGGTGTTCCAGTCCTATGCGCTCTACCCGCATATGACGGTGGAGGAAAACATGGGTTTTGGCCTGCGCATGACCGGCACCGACCGGAAAGTCGTCGCCGAGCGCGTGGCCAAGGCGGCAAACATCCTGCACCTGCAGGAGCTTCTGAAACGCAAGCCCAAGCAGCTTTCCGGCGGTCAGCGTCAACGCGTTGCCATCGGCCGCGCCATCGTGCGCGAGCCGAAGGTCTTCCTGTTCGACGAGCCGCTTTCGAACCTCGATGCGGAACTGCGCGTGCAGATGCGGCTGGAGATCGCCAAGCTGCACAAGAGCCTGGGCGCCACCATGATCTACGTCACCCACGACCAGGTCGAGGCGATGACGCTGGCCGACAAGATCGTGGTGCTGCGCGCCGGCCGGGTCGAGCAGATCGGCACGCCGCTGGAACTCTACGACAATCCCGACAACCTGTTCGTCGCCGGCTTCATCGGCTCGCCCAAGATGAATCTTCTTAAGGCTCGGCTCGTGGGTGCCAGTGACGGCGTCGCCACCCTCGCGCTGCCCGAATTCGACAACACGCAGGTGCCGATAAGATTATCGGGCAAGCGGCCAGAGGCCGGGCAGGAACTGCTGCTCGGCATACGCCCCGAGCATTTCGAGCCCGGCGGCGCGATAAGGATTCGCACGCAGATCGACGTCGTCGAGGATCTTGGCGGGGTTTCCTACGCCTATTCGCGCTCGTCCGGCGAAGCGCCGCTGGTCATAGAGCAGAAGAATGTGCGAGGCCTGCGCGAAGACACGATGCTGGACACCGGCTTCGACCCGGCCCGCGCCTTCCTGTTCGATGCTGGAAGCGGAACGCGCTTGCGCTGATGGCTAAGGATCGAATTCAGATGGCTTTCACCCGCGAGGCGCCGCGAAAGGAGTCGCGCAGATAGCCGAGCGTGGCATCGGCATCGGCCGGCTTGCCGAACAGGTAGCCCTGCCCGCCCGCGCAACCGAATTCGATGAGCCGCTTGGCCTGCGCCTCCTCCTCGATGCCTTCGGCCACGACGTCCATGCCCAGCCCCTCGCACATGGCGAGGATCGCCCGGATGATGTGTTCAGACGGCCGGTCCTCCAGAATGGAGGAGACGAAGGCGCGGTCGATCTTGAGCTTGTCGAACTGGAATTCGCGCAGGCGCCCGAGCGACGACTGACCGGTGCCGAAATCGTCGAGCGACACGCGGATGCCGCAGCGTCGTAGATCGTTGACGATCTTCTCGGCCGAGACCGGATCGGTCATCAGGCCGGTTTCGGTGATCTCGATCTCGAGCCGGCGCGGATCGAAGCCGGTGCGCTTGAGGATCGCGAGAATGTGCAGGCCGGTGTTCTGGTCGACGAGTTGCGACGGCGACAGGTTGAACGACAGGAACAGGTCCTGCGGCCAGCTGCGAGCGGCCTCCGTGGCCTTGCGCAGCACCAGTTGCGACAGCGGGCCGATGATGCCGCGCTCCTCGGCGATGGGGATGAACACCGCCGGCGACACGAAGCCGAGATCGGGATCGGTCCAGCGCGCCAGCGTCTCGAAGCCGATGGTGCGCCGCGTCTTGAGATCGACGATCGGCTGGAAATGCGGTTCCACCTCGCCCGCCGACACCGCGCGCCGCAGGGCCTGCTCGATGCGGGTGACGCGCTTTGCCGCCTCCTCCATTTCGCGCGTGTAGACCACGACGCGACCGCGGCCCGAGCGCTTGGCCTGGTAGAGCGCTGTCTCGGCCTTGTTGAGCAAGATCTCGGTGGTTTCGTCGCCCGAATAGAACAGCGAGCAGCCGACCGAGGCGGAAAGACGCGCGGTGCGCTCGCCGACGTCATAGGGCGCCGACAGGATCTCGATGAGCATCTTCGCCTTTTCGGAAGCCACCTCCTCCGAGAACACCATCGGATAGAGGAAGGCGAATTCGTCGGCGCCGATGCGGGTGACCGTGGCCTGCCCTTCCATCGCCGCGCGCAGCCGCATGCCGACCTGGATGAGGATGTCGTCGCCGGCGCTGTGACCGAACAGGTCGTTGATCGGCTTGAAGCCGTCGAGATCCAGAATGCCGATCGCGAAGGGCGCGGGGTCCTCGGCGCGATCGCTGATCAGGCGATCGACCTTGTCGAAGAAACGTCGATGATTGCCAAGCCCGGTAAGCGGGTCGGTAAAGGCAAGGTCGTTGCCCTCTCTCGTTGACCTTCCGGTGCGGTATGGCGGCTGCATAATAATTCCCGTCGTTCCCCTGGCAATTCTTCGGACAGTTTCAGAAAACCGTTTAGGAAAGGTATCGAGAGGCGACACTTTTCCGGCAAAGAAACCTGACCGAAATCGAGGCGAACAAAAACCGCGCGCCGGCAGCGGCCAGACGACCTCAGGAGCGAGGCCGGACCCGGTAGAGTTCGAGCGGCTGACCGGCAGTTTCGGGCAGCACTTCGAGCCATTCCGGCACCGCGCCGCGCATCATCGCGGCCAGCAGCCCGTCGGGAGCACGTTCGGAGAGAAACTGGCTTTCGGGATTGCCCCTGCAGAAGACCACGAGGCCGACGCCATGTTCCCGCACGATCCGCTCGGCCTCGGCGGGCCGCCCCATGAGCGCATCGAGCGCCAGCAGGTTGCCGGCGATATTGCGGTGATAGGGCCCGGCGAAGACCCGGTGCCCGCTATAGGCCAGGATCGGCGAGCCGAGATTGGAACTGGCCAGAACCATGGTGGCCGGCTGGGCCGCAAGCGTGGGATAGTCCGCAGCGGCGGTGCAGGATGTCGCCTGGGCCAGCACATTCTGCCGCGTCACCGCCTCGTCCTCCAGTGCCAGCGACGCCGCGGCCGCCGCACCCGTCCAGCTAGCGTTGAGCGACAGGAGCCATGCGGCCACCATCCCCGCGGAGGCCCTGCCCGACGGATTGGTCGCGGCGCGCTGGCGCCACTCGCCGACCCAGGCCGAAAGCGGAACCACCGCGAAGGCGATCGAGAAGGTCGATCCCCGCACCTGCCAGACGCTGACGGCAAAGGCCGTGAGCAGCGCCGCTCCGATCAGGACGTCCTGGCGGCGCCAGCCGGAGCGCCGCAGGCGATGAGCCAAAAGGATGATCGCCAGCAGCGGCGTTACGTAGCGCGCGACCACCACTTCCGGCTCCCGCACCATCAGCTGGAACAGCGACCGCGCCTCGGAGACCTGGTCGAGCCAGTCTGCCTTGAGGCGCGGGTCGAGCCCGGCGTAGGGAGAAGCCAGGCACTGCGGGAAGGCCCAGGCGACGACCAGAACACAGGCGGCACCAAGCAGACCGAGCGACAGCAGGCGCCTGGCAGGCGTGCTGGCGGCAAAGCGGACGGAGACGACGAGCGCCAGCCCCAGTCCGGCCAGCGCGGCGAGCGCGAACTGGGTCAGCGAAAAGGCGTCGCACTGCGCCTGCCCCCACTCCGAACCCGGGACCGTGGCGAAGAACACCAGGGCCGACACGCCCGCGAACCCCAGACCGAAATCCCTCGCGGCCTTGCCCTCTTCGGCGCCGCGCAAGATGAACAGGCCCGCCACGCACAGGCCCAGCGTGGCGACATAAGGCGCAGTCTCCATGCCCACGGCCAGCATCAGCGCCGAGCACACGCCAGCAAGGCCCGCGGCGAGGCGGTGCTGCGGCGCCTCAAGAAGCGCATAGAGGGCAGCCGAGGCGAGCATGAGCTGGATATTGTGATGGTCGAGCACGCCCGGCAGGAAAACGCCTATGAAATGCAGCGCCGCCGCCCCGACGACCGCTGCCGGCAAGACCGCCCGGTCGCCGTCGAACAGCCGTGCCATGCGCAGGATGAAGAACAAAGTGAGGCAGAATAGCAGCGCAGGCCAGAGGATCTGCGCGACGATTTCGCCCGTCGCCATGCTGCCGGTGACGGCCGCCACGACGAGCACGATGCCCGCAAGCGGCGCATCCACCAGGCGCGACCAGTGCATGACGAAGCCGCCCTCCGGCCCCATGCGGTACTGATGCAGGTCGAACCAGCCCTGGCCGCCGATCAGGTCGCGGATTTCGACAAGCCGCAGCAAGCTGTCGTTGTCGCCGCCGAAATCCCACAGCGTCTTGAAGCCGCTGAACACCTGCAGGGCGAGAACGAGCAGCGTAGCGGCGACAGCCAGCAAAGCGTCGCTCCGTAGCGCCGAAATACTCATGCGATTTCCCACGACCATTGCTTCGTCCCCGAACGAACTGGCGGCGATTGCTTAAACCTAGCCTTAACAGCTTCAAGAAATAGTAAAGCGCCGGCCGAAAGGACCGCCGGAGCCGAGCCCGAACTGCGGAGACAGCAATGTCACATAGCCTGCCGGACGACCTCGCCATTGCCGTATTGCTTCCGTGCTACAACGAGGAGCTGACGATCGCCGACGTGGTGCGCCGCTTTCGCGAGACGCTGCCCGCAGCCACGATCTATGTCTACGACAACAATTCCAGCGACCTGACCGCGCTGAAGGCACGAGCCGCCGGCGCGATCGTGGTGCGCGAACCGCGGCAGGGCAAGGGCAACGTCGTGCGCCGCATGTTCGCCGACATCGACGCCGACATCTATCTGATGGCCGACGGCGACGGCACCTACGCGCCCGAGGACGCGCCACAGCTCATCAACACGCTGCTGACCGAGCGCTCCGACATGGTGGTCGGAACGCGGCGCGGCGTCACCGACGATGCCGGGCGGGCAGGCCATGCTTTCGGCAACCGGCTCTTCAACAACCTCTACAAGCGCCTCTTCGGCCACGACTTCACCGACATATTTTCGGGCTACCGCGCCTTCACGCGGCGTTTCGTCAAAAGCTTTCCGGCGGTTTCCGGAGGCTTCGAGATCGAGACGGAAATGTCGGTGCACGCCTCGCAGCTCAAGCTGCCGGTCAGCGAGATCGCGCTGGATTACGGCCGCCGGCCGGAGGGCTCGACCTCGAAACTGTCGACCTACAGGGACGGTGCAAAAATCCTCTGGATGTTCGCCATGCTGATGAAGGAAACGCAGCCGCTGCGCTTCTTCGGCGCGTTCTCCGGCCTCTTCCTGACCGCTGGCCTCGTCCTGATGGCGCCGGTGCTGGTCGAATATTTCCAGACCGGCCTCGTTCCCCGCCTACCGACCTGGGTGCTGTCGGTAGCGCTCGTGCTGCAGTCCATGCTGATGGCAGTGGCCGGGCTGATCCTGGACTCGGTGTCGCGCGGGCGGGCCGAGCAGAAACGGATTTTCTATCTCGGCATGACTTCGATGCGGGCTACGGCGCGCGCCACCCGGCTGACGGCGCCGGAGGCCTCGCCCTCGTCACGCAAAGCCGCAAGAGCGGCATGAGGCGGGTCGCCAGCTTCGCGTTTGCCGGCGGGGTCGGCTTCCTGGCCGATGGCGGGGCACTCGCCCTGCTGCTTGCGACCACGGCGCTCGGTCCTTTTGCGGCGCGCCTGGTCTCGATCGGCTTCGCCCTGACCGTCACCTGGCTTCTCAACCGGCATCTCACCTTCGGGCCGAGCGGCCGCCACATCGCCGCGGAAGGCGCACGCTATGGCGGGGTCGGCATCGCCACCAGCCTGGTCAATTATCTGGCCTATTCGCTCGTCATGCTCGCCCTGCCGGCAACGCTGCCGCTGGCGGCACTCGCTGCCGCCTCCCTCCTGGCCATGACGCTGTCTTTCGTGGGCTATTCACGGCTCGTCTTCGACCGATGAATTCTTGGCGGTCCCGGACACCGGCCGGGATTGGCAGAGGGCTTCGCAGCCTATACATGCGCTGATGAAAGCGCCCCTCAAGCCTTTGCCGCCGGAGACACCGCATGCCGCTTAACATCGCCATCCAGATGGACCACATCGCCACGATCTCGATCGCCGGCGACACCTCCTTTGCGCTCGCCCTGGAGGCACAGCGGCGCGGCCACCGTCTGTTCCACTACACGCCCGACAAGCTGTCGATGATCGGCGGCAAGGTGTTCGCGCGCATGGAGGAACTGCAGGTGCGCGACGAGAAGGGAAATTATTTTTCCCTCGGCGAGTCGGTGCGCACCGATCTGACCGAGATGGACGTGGTGCTGCTGCGGCAGGACCCGCCCTTCGACATGAACTACATCACCACCACGCACATTCTCGAGCGCATCCACCCCAGGACGCTGGTGGTCAACGACCCGGCATGGGTGCGCAACAGCCCGGAAAAGATTTTTGTCACCGAGTTCCCGGAACTGATGCCGGAAACGCTGATCACCAAGGACCCGCAGGAGGTCGCGGCCTTCCGGCGCGAATATGGCGACATCATCGTCAAGCCGCTCTACGGCAATGGCGGCGCCGGCATCTTCCACCTGCACGAGGCCGACCGCAACCTGGCCGCGCTGCTTGAAATGTTCGGCCAGATGTTCCGCGAGCCCTTCATCGTCCAGCGCTACCTCAAGGAAGTGCGCAAGGGCGACAAGCGCATCATCCTGATCGACGGCGAGCCGGCGGGCGCCATCAACCGCGTGCCGGCCGACCACGATTCCCGCTCCAACATGCATGTCGGCGGACGGGCCGAGAAGACCGAGCTGACCGAGCGCGAGCGCGAGATCTGCGCCCGCATCGGCCCCTCGCTCAGGGAACGCGGCTTCATCCTCGTCGGCATCGACGTGATCGGCGACTATCTCACCGAGATCAACGTGACCTCGCCCACCGGCGTGCGCGAGGTGAAGCGTTTTGGAGGCGCCGACATCGCTTCGCTGTTCTGGGACGTGGTGGAAGACAAGCGCCGCAACCGCTGACGCCGGCGGGCGGATGTTCCGCCCGCGCAACCGGCCGCAACCGGGCTGCAATCTGCACGGCGCGTTTGTTCCCGTCTTGTTCTTGATTTGCCTTTAAATCTGTGGTTGTCTGACGTAACGTCACAGATCAGCCGGGCATTGCAGCGCCGGCGCCCGGCCGGACGCGCGCGACGCTGCCATGCTTGGAACCCGGGAATGAACCGGTCCCGGAGGCATGCGAAAGGGGCAAGTCCGGCAGGCGCGTTTGGGGGGCGGCATGGTTTCGCGCGTGCGCACGGTTGCGTTCCAGGGCATCGAGGCGGTTCCCGTCGACGTGCAGGTGATGATCGCGCCCGGCAAGATGGGCATGCACATCGTCGGTCTGCCCGACAAGGCGGTCGCCGAAAGCCGCGAGCGGGTGCAGGCGGCTCTCCACGCCTCCGGCCTGTCGATGCCGCCCAAGAAGGTCACCGTCAACCTGGCGCCGGCGGACCTGCCCAAGGAAGGAATCTCTCTGCCATATTCCGAAGTGTATCCCACCTATAATACACTGATATAAAAGGCCAATCCGGCTGTTACGGACAGGATATTGATATCCTTTTCGCCGATGCCCAAGGCGTGGTCCGTTCATAGTTGCGCGGATCGAAGACACTTCATTTCTAGTCCGCTCGATGCGCAAGTCGCGCCATGTGAAGCAGTGAAGCCATAGCCTCGATTCGAGCACATCGAAATCGAGCCTAGTTGTTCGGCGCTAGCTGTGCGTCAGGGGGCGGACGGGCTGCCCAGCCACCCGGCGCATCGATAATGTAATTTGCACCGCAGACGCGACATTACCCTTCTCAAACTCAATCCTCATCGCCGAGTGCCGCGAGCTGCTCCGGTCGTCATATTCCGCGGATTTATCCACAAGGATGGCGGATGATAAAGAATAAGTTATGCCATGTTTGCATCACGACACGAATCACATATTATCCATACACTACATATCGATCATTTCTGAACACCATATTGGAGTCTACATTTATTTGAGTACATGTGCTTCTTTTGGATTTATAATATTACATAATATGTTTCTTTTTTAACTTCGGAGTCTTGAATTAACACTTCTATATTGGCATTTCCGCCAACGGCATGGAAAACTAATTCAAGACACCGACGTGGTTCGGGGTCAAATGGTGACGCGAAATTCGACTGACCTTGATCGCGAAAGACGGGGACCACCCACGTACTTCTTTGAGGTACCCGGACATTTTAGGCGCTATCATCTGACATCCTTGGTGCCCTATTACGGCACGACGTTTTGCGACAGGTTTGCCGACGCTTGGAAACAGGCGGTAATGTTCGAGAACGGGCAGACGTCGTACAACTATTTCCAGGCAGTCAGGAGATGCTTCGAGTGGGTTGCTCTGCGTGGGGTGCCGGAGCCAGGTTCAGCAGAGGGCAAAACCTTGCTGTGCTTTCGAGATTCGGATGCTGGCATCCCGCCGGTCCGGGTCTGGCAGCAGGTCGTTGTAGACGTGACCGGCGCGATCCTCGATCCAAACGACAAGACGTTCATCAACACCGATCGGCCGGCTAGCAGAAACAAAAAGGTAGAAGCCCTGCGGGCAGGGCTTGAGCGTCTAGTGGACGAAGGATTGGTTCCCGTTGCTTTGCCGGAGGGGCGGTTGGAGGCCCGAGGCTCCGTTGTACCCAAATGTCTCGCGACGCTCAGTTATGAAGCTGGACGTCTCGACATTGCAGGCCTGAGCGCGGAGGACGCTTACGAGGCATTCGTAAGGCGAAACTTGGAGATGCTCGATGAGCTTCGACGGTGCCTGTGGGTAGAGTTGAAGGACAATCTTGATCTCTTCGAGATCGGACAAACTCTTATCAAAGAATGTCCGGTGAAAGACATCCGTCATATCGAGGATATTATTATGCGTTCTACGATCGCCGAAGTTCGAAACGGCGTCGTTTCAAATAAGCTTTCTTTGGACAAGGACCAAGAGTTCGGTGTTGCGTTAAAACTTCTTCGACACAGATATCGGGGCGGGTCATTTGGCGTCAGCAACCGCAAACTTCGCACCTTTTTAGGGCCGATCGTGACCCATTCAAAGGCGCAGCCGTATCTTGAGGCTACTACCGTTGCACTGAACGCCGCATACCACATCGTTCTGATTGACACCGGCGCTAATCCTCAGCCGATCGATGACATTCCGTTCGATCTTTACAAAGGGAAAGCGAGAAGGGGCAAGCGTCGGATTCGTTCCCTTCGAACGGTCAAGAATCGAGCAGGTGGCAAGCCGGTCCCAGCCAATTTGGCCGAAGGAGAACTTTATCTTTCGACCAAGTCGAGCACCGACAAGCCAAGCCGCCATCGCCTGTTCGTTTGTGCAAGGGAACGGGGCAAAGCGGCGAATTGGTTGTGTGGCCGGACAGCGAACGACGCTGCCCGACCGCTTTTTCAGCCGTTCAATCGCAAATGTGCATTCTCGAACGGAAGGCCTTCGTCGTCGGTCGATCTGCGCGACACCTCGTGGAAACCAAGCGCCGTGTAGAAACGCACGGCTTGTTGGTTCCGGGTGTAAACCTCCAGTGAAAGCTCACCTTTCCGGTCCATGGCATGGGCAATCAGCTTGCGCCCGATTCCCTGCCCTTGCTGGTTCGGGGCAACAAAAATCCCGCCGATGAACGTGTCCAGCAAGCTGATGAAGCCAACAGGTTCGCCCATGCGGCAGGCCACCCAAGTCTCGGCATTGGGTAGGTATTTCTCCTCAATCAGCTGCTGCTGTTCGATGAGACGCCGCTCGCCGATGAAAGGATGAGCCACAAGGGAAGCGTTGAGCCAGATGCCCGACAGTTTTTCGATGTCCGTCGCCGCATCAAAGGGCCGGATCACCACATTCTGGTTCTTCATTAGAACTCCGCAGAATAAGTCATGCAAAGAGGATCAGCACCTTTATGGTGCCGAGCGACACCGCTACTCGCGGTTCAATCGAAGCCTCTGCGCATAAATCTCCTTCTGCTGATTGCGGCATCTATGGCCTTCCTATCATGGCGTCAATGGCGGCTTTGGGTGGCATTCCGACGGTCCGCTTTTAGATCAGAAAGCGAAGAAGCGGTCATCTGTCTGATTGCGCATTGGAGCCGTTAGCGGTCGGTCCACTTTTGAGTGACAAGGCTTACAAGCAGACGTTCGGATCATAAGGCGTCATGGCGGAGGCTGCCACTGATAGGCGAAAAGAGCCCGCCGTGGCTGAGACGACGGGCCTCCTTGATGTGCCATCTACCCCAAATTGGCGCGCTCACATCTGAGAGCCACGCATTGGATCATCCGGCCAGTTAGCGCTTCCAGCGACCTTCATACTTGAATTCCGGCGCTGACTTGAGCTCTTCCTTGGTGGCATTCATCGTCGCCGTCCATTTCTTGTCGTTTTCCAAGTAGAAAATTTTCAAGGCACTGGGGCTGACGACAACATAGTGCTCACCCATGCCAAGAAATCCGCCGACCGAC